>CACOQN010000006.1 GCA_902629285.1 uncultured Pelagibacteraceae bacterium
AAAAGAAAAAGTTGTGTTGTTTCAAGATCATTTGGTAAAAGAATAGAAACTTTCCAGGAATTAAAAGAAGCAGTTGCAAATTATTGTTTAAATGCATCAGAAAAAATTAGATCTGAGTCTTTAGTTGCAAAAGCAATTACAGTTTTTGTTAGGACTAGTCCTTTTCAAAGAAACTTTGGGTATTATTCAAATGCAAAGACAGTTGATTTTCCAATTGCAACGAACAATAGTATTGAAACAGTTAAGACAGCTATTTCAATTCTTGAAAATATTTTTAAAAATGGTTATCGTTATCAAAAAGCAGGTGTAATGCTTACAGGATTGTCTAATGCTAGTGATAAAACAAATTTATTTACCTCTGAAAAAGATGAAAAAATAAATAGCTTGATGCGATCAATTGATAACACCAATCACCGATATGGAAGATCTACTTTAAGTGTTGCTAGTGCAGGGGTTCATAAAAAATGGAATATGCGAAGGCAATATTCTTCTAAAATTGATACAGCTGATTTTTATTGTTTACCAACGATTAGAGCTTAATAAAACTTTAAAAAGTTTTTCATACCCTTATAATTTCTACTATTTAATCTTATCAATATTGTGAATATTTGTTAAAGCATTACTAAATTCCTCAATATTTTCTCTTAAAGCTAAACTAGAAATTGAATATATCATTATCAACAGGAGGACTAATGGTATTGAAGTTATTACTGAAGCATAACTCTTAATAAGCAAAATATAAAAAACTATAAATAAAGCTGATCTAATCAAAACAGTTTTTCTAAAAACACTAATTATTGAAAGTGAATGCTTTAATAAATTAAGTAAACTCATTTGTGATGGGCCATAATATCTTTTTCCCCTAACTGACGGTATTGAAAGAAGATCTTTTTCAACTTTTTTTAATGAACCAGAAAAACTATTCCATGTAGCTTTCTCATCCAGCATCTTTTTAACCGTTGATTTAGATAAACAAGTATAATTACCAAATTTAATTGATTTTCCAGTAAATGCTAAAGTTAAAAATTTGTGAAGTTGATAACAAATTTTAAAAAATAAACCCTCAGATCTCTTCACTCTTTCACCTACTATTGTTTTATTAAGTGATTGCTCTGAAAGTTGAATAAAATTCTTAATTTCTTCAGGTCTATCCTCGCCATCACCATCCATAGGAATAACAAAGTCAAATTCTTTTTTTTCAGATATATATTTCAGACCAGATGCAATACATCTTGCATGGCCTCTATTTTCTCTCATATTTATTATCTCTATAGAGCTGATGTTATCTATATTTGGGTAAGTATCGATTACCTGATGTGATGATGCATCATTTATAACAACTATAGATATCTCGTGATTTAAATCTTTTATTTCAAAATTAAGATTTTCAATTAATAACTTTAAAGATTGTCTGTCATTATAAATTGGGACTAAAATTACGTATTTCATCTATCTTGAACCCACACAAATACTATCAAGACACATGTAGTCTTTCAATTGATCGAGTTTTTCTCTCTTAATAGATCCTATCCAGATAGGTCTTGATTTTAAATGATATGACAGATTTCCAGCATTCCATTCATCACCCAAAACAATATTAATAGTTGAATTAAATTGTTGATCCCAGGCATATTGGGTTTTGATTGCAATTTCTTTACCTGGATAATCTGTTCTCTTATCATCTTGTGAAATTGATACGTACGAGTAAAGTGCTGGAGATAAAAAGAAAAAAAAAACAAATCCAATCATAAATGGTTTTAGTTTTTTTAAATTAATTTGAGCTTGAAATAAATAAACAATGAAAGTTCCTGAAAATAAATAAAATGGCGTCAGCCACATTGTTCTAATTTTTGACCCAGTTATCAAAGAAGTTAAGAACATTAAAATTATTGGTAAAAAATTTATTGTTAATAAAAAAAGTAGATTCTTATCTTTTAAATTCAACTTAAATTTAAATTTTTTTACTAATAACCAAATTAAGACAATGAATGGAATTAAAATTCCAATTTGCTTAAGTATAAATATTAAAGAATTATAAATATGATCGAAAAAGTTAGATTGCTCTAAACCAGTTCTAGCTAATCCATAAGCAAAAGTAATAAACTCGTTATCATTTAACCAAATAAAATGTGGGATTAAAATAACAAAAAAAACTTCAAACGATATTAAATATTTAAAATCAAACTTTTTTACTTTTTTAATAAAAATTAAATAAATAAATAGAAGATCAATTGAAACTAATAAATAGATAAATAAATATTTAGACAAAAAACCTAAAGCTGCAAATAAACCTACAAAAAAACAGTCAAAAAATTTTATATCTTTGGTATTATAAATTTTCCAAGAATAATAAACTGTTAATGACCAAAAAGGTAACTGACATACATTTACATTAAATTCTGGACTAGTGAAATTATAGAAATAAATTGACTCAAGTAACAGAACAGAAATTAAACCTAATATATTATTATTAAATAATTCATTTGAAAATTTAAAAACATAATAAAAAGAAATAATTACAAATATTTGACTTAACAAGTAATAAACCCAATCTTGTGGTCCAAAAATTTGATAAAAAACTTCTGGAAAAAAAGCACTCATAGGTGGATGTTTATTAAAACCCCAATCTAAATTACTTCCCCAAGCTAACGCTTCGATTGTATCCAAAGGTAAATTATGATTTGTAATAGATGGAATCAAAGTCCAAAAAATTAAATGAGATATTGTAAAAATATAAAAAGCATTATGAATATTTTTGTTATTAATAGTCATTTATAAATATTTATATCAATTAAGCTTGCTTGACACCCCTAATTTGCTGAATATACTGCGAGCGATTAAAATTAAGCTATGCCTAAGACTGCGAAAGCAAAAAAAAAAACATCTAAACCTAAATCTAAAGTTGTAAGCAAACCTAAGAAAGTCACAGCTAAAGTAGTTTCAAAAGGTCCAATAAAAATTTCAAAAACTTATATACCTAAAGAAACAGAAAAATATATGTGTGAAAAACATAAAGTATATTTCAGAATTAGACTTACAGAATGGAAAAAAGAACTAATTAAAGCTAACAACGAAGCTCTTTATAACGGAAGTATGGATGATAATAATATTTCTGCAGATATTGTTGATCAAGCAAACTCCTATATTGACAGCAATGTTGAGATGAAAGCAATCAACAGACAAATTAAATTAATTTCTGAAATTGATAAAGCTTTAATGAGAATAAGACAAGACACTTATGGTTATTGTTTAGATACAGCAGAACCAATTGGGTTAAAAAGATTAATGGCAAGACCTGTTGCTAAATATACAATTGCAGCACAAGAAAAGCATGAAAAAGATGAAAAAGTTCATGCAGATGATTAAAAAAAATGAAAAAAAAAATCTCTAAACAAAAATCAATATCTTTTCTTTTTGCAAAAAAATATATTTACTTTTACTATCCATTTTTTTGGATTTTATTGTTGTTATACTTATTTCTTAAATGAATAAAAAATTAATATTAATTATAATAATTATTGTTGCGATTGAATTCTCAGGTTACGGAATTTTAAGCACACTTTATAGATTATTTGGATAAAGTTATCTATGGTTTTGGAATTTTAGCATCCTTGTCCATAAAACTATAACCTTTAACCACTGCTTCACGTTCAGCTATTTCTAAGTACCATCTATAGAGGTTTTTATAATTTTTTAGCCCTATATCATGCCACTCATGTCTTGCGATCCAAGGCCAAGTTGCAATATCAGCAATTGTGTAATTATGACCCGCAAGAAATTTGGAGTTATTTAATCTAGTATCTAATTCTCCATAAATTCTTTTTGCAATTTTAAAATATCTTTCTTCACCAAATTGACTCTTACCTGGATTGTAATGATGGAACTGATGATGTTGACCTATCATAGGCCCTATTGTTCCCATTTGAGCCATGAGCCATTGGTTAATTGTAAGTTTATCTTTTTCATTATAAAATTTTTTACTTTTGTCACCCAGATACATAAGTATTGCACCAGACTCAAAAATGCTTTGGTTGTTATCATGATCTATTATCACAGGAATTTTTCCAAAAGGGCTTATTTTTAAAAACTCAAACTTGAATTGCTCATCTTTACCTATATCAACTTTGGTTACTTTATATTCATAACCTATTTCCTCTAGCATAATACTTATTTTCCATCCATTGGGTGTGTTAGCTGAGAATAACTCAATCACTTTTTACACCAAGTCTGTCTTTAATAGTTTTAGATGATGTTGTGAATTCAAATCTATATTTTTCATTAGGTCTTGCTAATTTAAAACATGCTCTAGCTGCAAGAGCACCCTCGTGAAATCCTGATAGAATAAGTTTTAATTTTCCTGGATAGGAACATATATCTCCAACAGCATAAATCCCTTTTTGGTTTGTCTCAAATTTTTCAGTGTCAACAGCTACTGTTTTTTTATCAATATTTAGTCCCCAATCTGCAATTGGACCAAGTTGCATAATTAAACCAAAAAACCCTAGAGCAAAATCTGTCTTGATTGTTTTGATTTCTTTACTGTCATGTTTTATTTCTATACTTTCTAAATTATCGTTACCAATAACATTTGTGAGTTGGTATTTAGTATATAAATTAATTTTTCCTGATTTAGCAAGCTCATGAACTTTATCGACAGTTGCCTGTGCACCTCTAAAATCATCACGCCTATGTACCAAATTCACCTTAGATGATTTTGATAGCTCTACCGCCCAATCTAAAGCACTATCGCCTCCACCAAATATCGACACCGTTTTTCCTTCAAATATCGTCTTATCTTTTACAGAGTAAAATATTGATTTATTTTCAAATTTTTCACATTCTTTTGGAGAAAATTTTCTAGGTTCGAAAGAGCCTACTCCTCCTGCAATTATAACGTTGGGTGTTAAAAAAGTTTTACCTAAATTTGTTTTTACAAACCAATTCTCACCCTCTTTTTTAACTTCATCTACTCTTTCTCCTAAATGAGTTTTTATATTAAATGGTTTAATTTGATTAATTAAATTATTAGTAAGTTCTTCCCCTGTGCATTCAGGAACTGCTGGTATATCATAAATAGGTTTATCAGGATAAAGTTCTATACACTGTCCACCGATTTTATCTAAGTTGTCTACTATCTCACAGTCCAAACCAATTAATTTAAGTTGGTGAGCCGTAAACAAACCTGTTGGTCCAGCTCCAATTATTAATGCATCTGTTTTATTCATAATTAACTTTGTTTTGATGGAATATTAACTACCAGTCCATCTAACTCATCAGAAACAATTATCTGACAACTCAATCTACTATTTTTTTTTGGTTCAAAAGCCATATCAAGCATATCTTCCTCACCGTCATCTTTTTGAGGTAGTTTGTCAATCCAAGCTTCATCAACATAAACATGACACGTTGCACATGCCATACCACCACCACAATCTGCATCAATGCCTGGAATGTCATTTTGAACAGCACCTTCCATTACAGTTAGACCATTCTGAACCTCAATAGAATGGGTTTTATTGTCATGGGTATTATAAATTATTTTGGGCATTAAATATTTATAAACACTTAGTAGAAGAGAACAAGTATATATAAGCTCTCTTAAGTTTTTATAGGCAAAAAAAAAGGGCAAGTATTAAGAATACCTGCCCTTAATTTAATTTTTTAAAAGTTTATTACTTTGCTCTTCTTCCGCTTGAACTAGTTGCAGCAGCCCAAATTACTAGACCAAATGCAATTTTGTTAATGAAGTCAGCTAAGTTGTAAACTACGTTAAGTGAGTCAGCATCTACTCCACCTGTTAGGTAACCAAATACATAACCTAATGGGTAAATTGCCCAACCTACTGTAACGATCATTCTCATTGCTCCGAATGCAGTTACAAGAGCTTTGTTACCACTCTTCGATGCAGCTTTTCCAGCTTCACCTGAGAATACTTCATAAAGAATGTATACCCAACCTGCCATTCCGATGATGAAACCAAGTGTAGCGTTGATATAACCTGCTTCACCTAAGTATCCACCAATTAGCATTACTAATGAACCGATTAACAATCTCCAGAACATTCCAGAGTTTGCTTTGTTAATAGCTGCTAGAATTAAATAGAATTCTACCATCTGTAACGGCACAGTTATTAACCAGTCAATGTATCTGTAAACAGTTGGCGAGTCTCCAGTAGCAACCCATACTTCTCTCATGTACATGTAGTGTATGAATGCGATACCAGTTACTAGACCAGCAACAATAACTGATGTTCTCCAGCCTGATGCGACGTTGCCAGCTTCCATGAAAAAGAAAGCAGTAGCTGCTAACATTCCCATAGAGATAACCCAGAATGAAATTCCTACGAAGTCATCTTGGCTCAACATCGTTGCGTCTGCTGCAATAGCTATACCTGAAAAACCTATCAAGGCCATAGCTGCTAAAGCAAACAGTTTAAGTTTTTTCATAAAAAACTCCCTCTTCGTTAGTTTTTATTTAGTTTATATAAACTAGACTTAAGTTACCCTAAGCCAATTTCGAGGTTAAATAGCAAATTAAAATAGATAAATGAAGACTTAATTGTGACTTATTCTCATTGATTTTACTTAATTTTTAAAATTAAATACAATTTACAAGTTAAAAATCAAAAAAAATAAAGAATTCGAATCAAATTTATATGCAAAATAAGTTTCAAGAAATTTACGAAAATTCTATAAAAAACCCTGAAAAATTTTGGCAAGAAGCTGCTGAGGATATCTTTTGGTTTAAAAAACCAACTAAAATTCTTAATAGATCTAATCACCCTTTCTACAAATGGTACGAGGATGGAGTAACTAACACGTGTTATAATGCATTAGATATTCATATTGATCAAGGAAGAGGAAATAAAACAGCTTTGATCTACGATAGTCCTATAACAGGAAACAAAAGTAAGTTTACTTATGAGGAGCTTAGATCAAAAGTATCAAAATTTGCAGGCGCTTTAAAAAGTCAAGGAATTAATAAAGGTGATAGGGTTATCATTTACATGCCAATGATCCCTGAAGCCGTGGTTGCTATGCTTGCTTGTGCTAGAATTGGTGCAATTCATTCTGTGGTCTTTGGTGGTTTTGCCTCCAATGAGCTTGCAAGCAGAATAGACGATAGTAAAGCTAAATTATTAGTCACTGCTTCATGTGGTTTTGAACCAGGACGGACAGTTGAGTACAAACCTCTTGTTGATGAAGCCATAAAAATAGCAAATCACAAAATAGAAAAGATGATTTTGTTCCAAAGACCTGGGTATGAAGTAAAATTAAATACTCCTAATGAGATAAGCTGGGAAGAAGCGGTCTCAAATAGTAAGGATGTAGACTGTGTTGAGATGAACTCAAATGAATTTGCATATATTTTATATACTTCAGGCACAACAGGAACACCCAAAGGTATTGTAAGAGACATTGGTGGTCATATTGTTGCTCTTAAATGGACTATGAAAAATATTTACAATATAGATACTGATGATATCTGGTGGTCTGCAAGTGATATTGGATGGATAGTTGGGCACTCCTATATTGTTTATGCACCTTTGTTTAAAGGATGTACTACAGTTTTATTTGAAGGTAAGCCTGTTGGTACACCTGATGCAGGAGTGTTTTGGAAAATTATCTCAGATTATAGAGTAAAATCTTTATTTACTGCTCCAACTGCTTTTAGAGCAATCAAGAAAGAAGATCCTGATGGTAAGTTTTTTTCAAAATATGATTTAAGTAGTTTTGAAAGCTTATTTTTAGCAGGTGAAAGAGCTGATCCAGATACAATCAAATGGGCAGAGAATTTACTTAATGTTCCAGTAATCGATCATTGGTGGCAAACAGAAACTAGTTGGGCTATTAGTTCTAATTGTACTGGAATTGAAATGATGGAAACTAAATATGGTTCAGCTTGTAAAGCAGTTCCAGGTTATGACGTCAAAATTATTAAACCAGATCAAACTTTAGCTAAACCAAACGAAATGGGAGATATAGTTGTTAAGCTTCCATTGCCGCCAGGAACTTTCCCAACACTTTGGAATGCAGATAAAAGATATAAAGAAAACTACATGTCTAACTATGAAGGATACTATCAAACATATGATGCAGGTCACATTGATGATGATGGCTATATTTGGATTATGTCAAGAACTGATGACATTATAAATGTTGCGGGTCATAGATTATCAACTGGTGCTATTGAAGAAGTATTATCAGAACATCAATCAGTTGCCGAGTGTGCAGTTCTTGGAATTGCAGATAAATTAAAAGGTCAATTACCCATCGGATTAGTAGTTTTGAAATCTGGTGTAGATAAAAATAATGATACTATATCTAAAGAATGTGTTCAGATGGTCAGAGATAAAATAGGCCCAGTTGCTGCATTTAAAGTTGTAATTGTCATAAAAAGATTACCAAAAACAAGATCAGGTAAAATTTTAAGAGGAACAATAAGAAAAATTGCAGATGGTGTTGAATACAAAATACCACCAACAATTGATGACCCTGCAATTTTAACAGAAATAAAAGAGGATTTAATTAAACATAAAATTATAAACGATGGTTAAAACATATTTATTTCTTGCAGGTGCAGTGTTTTTTGAGGTTGCTGGAACTATGTTATTACCTGTAACTCAAAATTTTACAAAACTAATCCCAACAGCTGCTCTAGCATTCTTTTATCTTTGTGCCTTCTATCTTTTAACTTTTGTAGCAGACAAGATTCCTATCGCTATTATGTATGCAACATGGAGCGGTCTTGGAATTTTTACTATAGCAATTCTTGGATATATATTTTTTAAACAAACTTTGGCTTGGCAAGCAATAATGGGACTATTCTTAATAGTGATAGGTATAATTTTAGTAAATAGTTTTACTATAAAGCTTAGCTAAACTGTAAAGGGGTTCCATCAGGATCACCTAAAATGTTTCCATCTTGCATTTTAATTTTTCCTGCAATAATTGTATGCGTAGGTGTTCCCTTAAATTTAAATCCATTAAATGGTGACCACTTACATTTACTTTCAATACTTTCATTTTTAATCTCAATAGTTTTATTCATATCTACAATAGTAAAATCTGCATCATAACCCTCTTTAATAAATCCTTTATTTTTAATTCCAAAAATTTTGACTGGATTTTCACAAACAAAATTCATCAACTGGTTAAGGGACAATTTTCCGTTATTGATATGATTTAACATTACAGGCATTAGAGTTTGAACGCCTGGCATTCCTGAAGGAGAATTTGGATATATCTTATCTTTATTTTCTTTTAAATGTGGAGCATGATCAGATCCAATCGTATCATTAAAGTTATTCCTCACTCCATACCATAATCTGTCATAATGAGATTTATCTCTTAATGGTGGGTTCATCTGAGCATAAGTTCCAAGATTGTCATAACAATCTGGAGCATAAAGAGTCAAATGCTGTGGAGTAATCTCAAATGTAATATTTCCTTTATGCTGAGATAGAAAATCTATTTCCTCTTTGGTAGTAATATGAAGTACATGAGCTTTTTTATTGTACTTTTCCGCAATTCGAACAATCCTTCTTGTGGATGCTATTGCACATTCTGCACTTCTCCACACTGGATGGCTATGAACATCTCCATCTTTAATTAATTTCTTATTTGCTTTTAAAATTGCCTCATCTTCAGAGTGAACTGCTACAACTTTTGATGCGTTTTGAAAAACTTTGTCTATATCGTCTTCCTCAGCAACTAATAAATTACCAGTTGAAGATCCTGCGAAAAGTTTAATTCCACAGCAACCTTCTAAACCTACTAAACTTGCTAAATCATCTGCATTATCGGCAGTTGCACCAAAATAAAAAGCATAATTACAATACATTCTATTTTTAGCTAGATCTAATTTTCTTTGAAATTCAATCATGTTAGAAGTTGGTGGATTGGTATTAGGCATTTCAAATACACTTGTGATTCCTCCTGCTATTGCTGCTCTACTTCCTGAATGAAGATCCTCTGTATCTGTTGATCCTGGCTCTCTAAAATGTGTTTGGGTATCCATGCAACCAGGCAACACTTTATGGCCTTCTGCATTTATTATTTCTTTTGCTTCTTCAGTAATTTGTCCAATCTGCTGAATTTTTCCGTTTTTTATAGCAACATCAACATCTTTTAACTCACCGTCGATGTAACATTGTCCATTTTTTATTATAAGATCTAACATTTTAAAAAATTGTTATTATATTACATCTTAAAATTAATCAATTATGAATATTAAAAACGTTTATATTTTAGATGACAGAGCAATTCTCTATATCAACGGTGAAGATGCAAAAGAATTTCTTCAAAACCTTATCAGTAACGATATCAACAAAGTAAACGATTTAAATAGTTGCTTTAGTTCATTACTGACACCTCAAGGTAAATTTTTATATGAATTTTTAATCGTGAAACATAAGTCAGGATATCTTCTAGATTGTGAAAAACCTCAGGCAGAGGATTTATTCAAACAATTATCGCTATATAAGCTAAGATCAAAGGTTGAAATTCTTAACCTTAGCAATGAATTTGTTGTAGCAGCATTCTCTCATGAAAAATTCTTAACATTTAATGAGGCAAAAGACCAAACTGGATTTACAATCAAATATAGAGAAGATCCAATTTTTTTAGACCCAAGAAACAAGGAACTAGGAGCTAGATTAATTATTAACTTAGAAAAACTTTATTTATCTTTAAAAAAACTAGATCTTCATGATTCAAACTTAAAAGAATATTATTCATTAAGCCACAAACTTGGAATAGTTCCAAAAGATTTAAATAAATTACAGAATAAATTATTTGGAATTGAATGTAATTTCGAAGAATTAAATGGGATAGATTTTAAAAAAGGTTGTTATGTAGGGCAAGAAAATACAGCAAGAATAAAACTAAAAAATAAACTTTCAAAAAGATTGTTTCCAATTCATGTAATTAACGGAAAGTTGTATGAAGGAGAAAGTATTTATAATAATGAAATAGAGATAGGAAAGGTGTTAATTGATAATGATTACCCTTTTGCATTAATCAAATTTTTAAACAAAAATTTTAATGAAAAAGTTGATTGTAAAACTAAGGAAGCTTCCATAAACATTAAAAAACCTGATTGGATCAATTAAAATTAATATATTTGGTGCGGTCGGAGAGACTCGAACTCTCATGGACTAAGTCCACACGGCCCTCAACCATGCCTGTCTACCAGTTTCAGCACGACCGCAATATGTGTCATAATAAATGAATGACAATCATCTTTCAAATTGGTAAAAAACCACATGGAATTTACACAAGAAATAAGAAAAGCAACCGATCCTATTTATCAAAAGATTTCAAAGATTATGCCAGAGATAGAGTGGTCTGTGCACGCACCATATATTCATAAGATCAATCAATTAAAAAAAGAGAAGAATGCAATTATTCTAGCCCATAATTATCAAACTCCTGAAATTTATCACGGTATATCAGATGTTGCTGCTGACTCTTTGGCTCTTGCTATAGAAGCGTCAAAAACAACTGCAGATATAATTGTGATGGCTGGAGTGCATTTTATGGCAGAAACTTCAAAATTGATGAGCCCAGAAAAAAAAGTTCTGCTTCCTGATATGGGAGCAGGTTGTTCATTATCATCATCAGTAACAGGAAAAGATGTGAGACTATTAAAAGAAAAATATCCGGGTGTCCCGGTTGTTTCTTACGTAAACACCTCTGCAGATGTTAAGGCTGAAACAGACATTTGTTGCACATCCGCAAATGCAGTTAAAATTGTAGAATCTTTAGGTGTTAAGAAAGTTATATTTTTACCAGATGATTACTTGGCAAAATACGTTGCCTCTCAGACAAATGTAGAAATTATTGCCTGGAAGGGGATATGCATGGTTCACGACCAATTTAATGAAAAAGAAATACATGACATTAGAGAAAACAACCCAGGTATCAAAATCATAGCACATCCAGAGTGTCCACCAGAAGTAATTAAGGCAAGTGACTTTGCTGGATCAACAGGTGGTATGATTGACTATGTTAAAAATAAACAACCAAAAAAAGTTATGATGGTTACTGAATGTTCTATGAGTGATAATATTCAAGTCGAAAATCCTAACGTAGAGTTTATTAGACCATGCAATCTTTGTCCTCATATGAAAAAAATTACCCTTCCAAAAATATTAGATTGTCTAGAAAATGAAACTGGTGAAATTATAATGGACAAAGAAACAATTGAAAAAGCTAGAATTCCAGTTGAAAGAATGGCTGCCATCGGCAGATAACTAAGTGTCGAAAATAAAGTTAAGTAAAGAATTTATCCGAAGTACGGTTAAGTTGGCATTAAACGAGGATCTTTATCCTTCAGGAGATATTACCTCAAGTTTGATTAATAATGATAAGATAGTATCAGTTAAGTTAATATCAAATCAAAATGCAATAATTGGAGGCCTGTTATTTGCAAAACAAACATTTGCATTAATTGACAGTAAAATTAAATTTATTATTAAAAAAAAAGATGGTTCTTATATTAAAAAGGGAAACTTAGTTGCTGTAATTAAAGGTAAAGCAAAAAAAATTCTCATTGCTGAAAGAGTTGCACTAAATTTTTTGTCTCATATTTCAGGAATAGCAACTAAGACAAATGAGTTTGTTAAATTAGCTGGAAAAAAAACTAAAATTTGTTGTACAAGAAAAACAATTCCAAATTTAAGAGTAATCCAAAAATATGCTGTTAAACTAGGGGGTGGTACAAATCATAGATTTAATTTAAGTGATGAATTTTTGATAAAAGATAATCATATAGCAAGTTCGGATATAAGAAGTTTAGTTTTAACAGCTATTAAAAATAAAAAAGGTAGAAAAATTACCGTTGAGGTTGATACCATTAAACAATTGAGATCAATTTTAGGTCTAAAATTTAACACTGTTCTACTTGATAATATGAGTTTAAAAAATTTAAGAGAGAGTGTTAAATTAGCAAAAAAATATTATGAAACAGAAGCTTCTGGAAATATTAACCTAAATACAGTAAAAGCAATTGCATCCACAGGAGTAAGTAGAATTTCAGTTGGAAGTATCACTCATAGTGCTCCTGCAGTCGACTTTAAGTTCGAAATCTAATTAACAAATTTAGAAAGGTCGGGTTTAAAATAGTTTGGGCCTTTCATAACTTTACCAGACTCATTGTAAATTGGTCTCCCATTTTCATCTAACTTACTCATATTAGAATTTTGTACCTCCTCAAAGCACTTATCCAAATCAATTCCGAATGCATGCCCTGCTCCATAAGTTACATATAAAATATCCGTAAGTGCATCAGCTACTTCTAATAAATCCTTATTATTCATAGCTTCTATCAACTCCTCCAATTCCTCTTTAATTAGATCTATTCTTAATTTATTTATTTTCTCAGTACTAAATGATGGGTTGGTTTTAACTTCCTGACCAAAAGTTTTCATGAAAGTACCTACTTTGCTAAAATTCGACATAATGCTCCTGTATGTTTTTAAAGATTTATTGTATGTTAATGATTATTTATTACTTATAAATTAATCAATGAAATTAAGAAAAGAATTTGACAGTATTGGAAGCATAAATGTCCCTAACAACAAATATTGGGGTGCATCTACTCAAAGATCAAATAAATTTTTTAATATAGGTAAAATTTTAGTTAATATTTCTTTAATTAAATCAATTGCTATTATTAAGAGAGCTGCAGCAATAGTTCATGCGAAAGATAAATTAATTGATGGCAGGATTTCTAAAGCAATAATCAAAGCATCTGATGAAGTAATTAAAGGTAAACTAGATGAAAATTTTCCTCTCAAAGTTTGGCAGACAGGATCAGGTACACAAACAAATATGAATGTAAATGAGGTTATTGCAAATAGGGCAATAGAAATATTAGGGGGTAAAAAGGGAACTAAAAAACCAGTTCATCCAAATGACCATGTTAATAAATCTCAATCTACAAATGATGTTTTTCCAACTGCGATGCATATATCTGTTGCAAAAGAGACTATTTCTAAAATGCTACCAAGCTTAAAAATTTTAGAAAAAGAATTAAAAAGAAAATCCAATGAATTTAAAAAAATTATAAAAATTGGAAGAACTCATCTTCAAGATGCAACCCCATTATCTCTTGGACAAGAGTTTTCAGGGTATCATTTCCAAGTTAAAAAAAGTATTGAAAGAATAGAATATGCTTTAAAGGAAATACTATTTTTAGCTCAAGGTGGTACTGCTGTGGGTACTGGAATAAATTCAAAAAAAAATTTTGATAAAAAAATTGTTAAAGAAATTACAAAATTCACAAAAATTAAATTCAAACCTGCACCAAACAAATTTGCGGAGCTCGCAGCTCATGATGCAATAGTAAATTTTTCTGGAGCTTTGAATACTTGTGCAGTAGCACTAATGAAAATATCTAACGATATTAGATTTTTAGGCTCTGGACCCCGAGCTGGTTATGGAGAATTATTTCTTCCTGAAAATGAACCTGGCTCTTCTATTATGCCTGGAAAAGTCAATCCAACTCAATGTGAAGCTGTAACAATGGTTTGTGTAAAAGTTATTGGAAACCATAACGGAATTACTATGGCAGGTTCTCATGGTCATTTTGAACTAAATGTTTTCAAACCTTTAATTGCTCATAACATATTACAATCAATTGACTTAATCGCTGATAGTACAAAAAACTTTGCTCTTTATTGTGTAAAAGGAATAAAAGCAAATAAAAAGAGAATTCAAGATCATTTAGACAACTCGCTTATGCTTGTAACTGCATTAGCTCCACATATTGGTTATGACAATGCTGCAAAAATTGCAAAAACTGCTTTAAAAAATAATACTACTTTAAAACATGAAACCCTTAAAACAGGATTAATAAAAGAAAACAATTATGATAAAATAGTAGATCCTAAGAAAATGATCTATCCAGCATAACTCATTATAGCTTTATTTAATAAATTTTTAAAATATATTTTATTCTGAAAATTATTTTTTTTTAAAATTACATCATTCAAAATTTTATTAACTTTTTGATTAATTTTATTATCAATTTTAATGTCTTTTAATTTAGCTACTTTTTTGTCAAAATTATAAGTAAAATTTAAATCTATTTGATCAATTTTATCTCTATATTTCTTGGGTGTTACTAAAAACTTATAAACCTTTTTATAATCATTAATTATAATTTTAAGTTTCCCATCTAAAACTAAATCACCATCTCGAACAAAAACTAAAGTATCCATTAATTCAAAATCCGCAAAATCTTTCCATTCAAATTTTGTATTATCTGTATCAATTAAACCATCTTGGATTTTTGACTTTAAGTAAATGTTTTTAAAATTGCCATTTTTATAAACATTATCTGCATTAATACTTAGCTTAAAATCAATGTTTTTATGGTTGAGTAATTCAGTTTTTAAAAGTTGTGCAATTATAGCATTAGTTTTAAAAATATAATTTAAATTTATTTTATTTAATCCTCCTTCTAAGCTCCCATAGAATGGTTTTAAATTAATTTTTCCTTTATAGATAATATTTGGTTCTTCTTTTTTATCATAAATTTGAAAATTTAAAGAATTTTTTTCAATTTTATATTCTATAATGAGTTTCAATTTATTAAAAACAAATTCTGAATTACCAATTTTTTTTTCATCAGTAATACTTAATTCATTTTCAATTTTAATTTGCATTAACTTGAAATTTATTTGAGAAAAAAATTTATTTTTATCTTGATTAAGAAATGTTTCCATTGAAAAGGGAATTTTAAATAGTTCATTTTCTGAATAAAAAATATTTTTTAATTCTTTTTTTTCATAATAATATTTCATCTTCAAAATTTTATTTATAAATAAGACTTCGTCCTCTGAATTTTTAAAGAAAATGTTACTATTCTTAATTATAATATCTCCATCCCCAAAATTTTTATTAATTAGATTAAAGAAAAAATTGTGATTTTCGTTAGTAAGATAAAAATTTGTATTTTCGAAAATGACGTCTTGAACCTTAATATTTTTTAATGGAAAAAGATCTCTAAATGAAACAAAAATTTTTAATTTTTTTATTTTTGAAATTTCATTTTGATTATTAAAAATTCTTGTATCTTTAGTTGTAAAATGAGGACTTGGAAAAAAATTATACTTGATATTTTCAGAAAATTTTAGATTTACATCATATTTATTTAAAAGCTCTGTCTGTAATTTTTTAAAAATATCCGATTGCTGATAAAAATTAGGTAATGATAAATATGTAATAAATATAACTAAAAGTGCGACAAAAGTTAAAATAATTTTATTATTTTTAAATAAATAACTGAGATTTTCTAAATTTAACTTGTTTAAATTCTTCTCTAAAAGACTATTAATTGAATTACTAATGTTTTTTAAGTATTTTACAAAAGATTTTGTTTTGTTCATATCAATGATGAGTTCTTATAAAGTATTATTTTAAATGATAAACAAAGATTATTTAAAAAATTTAAATGAGGCACAAAAAGAAGCTGTTTTATACTTGGACGGGCCTCTCTTGATAGTTGCTGGAGCTGGATCTGGAAAAACTAAAGTATTAACTTCAAGAATTGCCAATATAATTAAGGAAAAAAAGGCTTTTCCTAATCAAATTTTAGCAGTCACTTTTACGAATAAAGCAGCTAAAGAAATGCAAAATAGAGTAAGTAAAATACTTGGATCATCAGCAGTTGGTCTCTCCTGGTTGGGCACCTTCCATTCTATTTGCGCTAAGTTATTAAGAAAACACGCATCAGCTGCTAATCTAAATTATAATTTTACAATTGTAGACACTGATGACCAGACAAGGCTGATAAAAAATATATGTAAAGCAGAAAATATTGATATTAAACAATTATCGCCAAAATTTATACTAGCAATAATAGATAGGTGGAAAAATAAAGGATTTTATCCTAACGAAGTAATTATTAATAAAAAAGATATTTATGAAAAAACTATTCTTCCGCTTTATAAAATTTATCAACAAAAATTAAGTGACTTAAATTCATGTGACTTTGGAGATCTTATTTTACACACTGTAAAAATTTTAGAACGAAATCCTGATATTAGAGAGATATATTCAAATAATTTCAAATATATTCTCGTTGATGAATATCAAGATACAAATATTATTCAAAGTAAATGGCTTAATCTTTTATCAGAGAAAAATAGAAATATTTGCTGTGTTGGGGATGATGATCAATCAATATATAGTTGGAGAGGCGCAGAAATTAAAAATTTTTTAGAATTTGATCAGGTTTACGAAAATACAAAAGTAATAAGATTAGAGCAAAATTATAGATCTTCGCAAAATATTTTATCTGTAGCATCAAATCTTATCTCCAATAATCAAAATAGAGTTGGAAAAAAATTGATTACTACTATGGATGAAGGGGAATTGGTTAAATTGAATTGTTTTAAAAACGGAAAAGACGAAGCAATTGGAATTTCAGATGAAATAGAAAAAAATATCAAAAGAAAATTTTCGTATAATAATATAGCAATTCTTGTAAGAGCAATTTTTCAAACACGGGAGTTTGAAGAACGCTTCCTAAAAATTGGTATGCCATATAGAATTTTAGGTGGAACAAAATTTTATGAAAGAGCAGAGATAAAAGATTGCGTAGCTTATCTAAGATTAATAAACCAAGAAAAAGACGATCTTGCTTTTGAGAGAATTGTTAATAATCCAAAAAGATCTGTAGGAGATAGCACTTTAAAAAATATTTACGAGTTTGCGAAAGAAAATAATTTAAATTTAGAGAGAGCATCAATCAAAATGCTTGAGCAAAATTTAATTAAACCAAAAGCAAAAATTGGTTTAAATTTATTCTTAAATTCTTTGACTAAATGGAGGGAAAACCTAATAGAGAAAAAAATTAATCATATTAAATTAATGCAAATTGTACTTGACGAATCTGGATATTCAGCAATGTTAAAAAATAAAAAGGATTTAGATAACGAAAATAGATTAGAAAATATCAAAGAATTATTAAGTGCAATGAAGGATTTTGATAATTTAGAAAGTTTTTTGGAGCATGTTTCTTTAGCAACTTCAATAGATCAGGAATGGGATGGTGAGAAAATTAATATGATGACAATGCATGCTGCTAAAGGTTTAGAATTTGATGTAGTTTTCCTTCCAGGTTGGGAAGAAGGCTTATTTCCTCATCAAAAATCTATTGAAGAAAAAGGTCAAAACGGTCTTGAGGAAGAAAGACGCTTAGCTTATGTTGGAATTACCAGAGCAAAGAAAAGAGCTATAATATCATTTTCAATGAATAGATTTTATCAAGGGGACTGGATAGACAGTATGGCTTCTAGATTCATAGAAGAGTTGCCAGAAAAAAATTTAGAAAAGAATTCATTCTTTGAGGAAGAAATAAATAATGATGATGATTTTGAATTTAATCAAGATTTTGAGATTGAAGATAGTACTAGAAGTCCTGGATGGATTAGATATCAAAAGAGAATTAAGTGAAAGATTATATAAATATACTTAGAGGTAAGTTTAAGAAATATAAAATCGATGGATATGTAGTACCTAAAAATGACGATTATTTCACTGAATACTCGAAAATTAATAGATTAGAAGTTATCTCAAATTTTACTGGATCAGCAGGACTTGCAATCATATTAAAAAATAAAAACTACCTATTTACTGATGGAAGATACACGTTACAGAGTCAAATCGAGAGTGGAAAAACTTTTAAAATTTATGGGTTTGAAAAATTGGTTAATTGTAACTTATTTAAAAATTTAAAATTAGGTATTGATCCTAAATTATTTACACATACCCAAATTAAAAATTTTTTTTTAAAATATAATAAAATTAAATTAATCGATAAAAATTTAATTGATGAAATTAAAAATCAAAAAAAAATTTTAAATCGACAATTTTTTTCATTAAATAAAAATATTGTTGGAGAGTCTGTGAACTCTAAAATTACTAAAATTTCAGAATATTTAAAAAAAAATAAATCTGATTATATTTTTATAAGTGCACCTGAAAATGTTGCTTGGTTACTAAATATAAGAGGAGGAGATAGTCCAAATAGCCCTGTTCCAAATTCAAGATTAATAATAAGTAAAACAAAAAAAATATTATTAATAAGTAAAATTAATAAGTGTAAAAAATTATTTAAAAATAAAATTATAAAAAAAAAAGAATTCCTAAATTTAAATAAATTTTCCAATGAAATATTAAAACTCAAAGGAAAAAAGTTTATTGTTGATGATAAGTCGTGTTCTATATTTTACGAAAATTTAATAAAATCAAAATTTAAAATTATTAAAAAGGAAGACCCCACTTATCATTTTAAAGCGATAAAAAATAAAACAGAAATTAATAATATGATTAATTGTCATATTTTAGACGGTGTATCCTTAACAAAATTTATTTATTGGATTAAAAAAATTAATAAAAAAAATATTACTGAATTTGAGGCAGCTAAAAAATTAGAAGAATTTAGGAAAATGCACAAAAGCTTTCTTTATCCTAGCTTTGACACTATTGCTGGATCAGGTAGCAATGGCGCAATTATACATTATCGAGCAATGAAAGAAAATTGTAGGAGAATTTATAAAAAAGATATTTTTTTATGCGATTCTGGTGGGCAATATAAATATGGTACGACCGATGTAACAAGAACAATTTGTTTTACTGATCAAAAACAAAATATAAAAAATATTTTTACAAAAGTTTTAAAAGGTCATATTGCTGTGGCTACAACGAATCTTAACAAAGACAAAATTGGAAAAAAAATAGATAAAAGAGCTAGGAAATTTCTACAAAAAAGTAATTTAGATTATGCTCATGGGACTGGTCATGGCGTTGGTTTTTTTTTAAATGTTCATGAGGGCCCACAATCTATATCTAAAACAAATATAGTTAAAATAAAAGAAGGAATGATTTTAAGTAATGAACCTGGCTTTTATAAAAACAATAAATTTGGAATAAGAATAGAAAACTTAGTCTATGTTAAAAAAGAGAAAAAAAAAACTTTCTTTGAAAATTTAACTATGGTTCCTATTGAGAAAGATTTAATAAATTTTAATTTGTTAACTAAATTTGAGAAAGATTATTTATTTATGTATCATTTAAATGTTTACTATAAATTATCAAAATATTTAAATTCTAGAGAAAAAAAATGGCTTTTAACTTTTCTTTAACATTTTTAAAAATTGATCTTGATTTATAATCTTTATATTTAATTCTTTAGCATTAATTACTTTTTTATTGGTAGGTTTTTCACCAACGACTAAATAATCCAGTTTTTTTGACACACTACTTACTATAGTTCCTGAATTAGTTTCAATTAATGATTTAACTTCAGCTCTACTAATTTCTATTAATTTTCCTGTTACTAAAAAAGTTTTATTTTTTAGAGGCCCATTTTTTTTTTCAATTTGTGCATTAGTTACAGTCAAAATTTTTTCCAGTTCATCTAATATTTTTAAATTTATTTTATTTGAAAAAAAATATTTAATTGAATTAACCTGTGTTTCACCAATACCATCTATATTTATAAGATCTTTGTAATTATTTTTTTTGGATAAATTTTTAAAATTTGAGAAAGAATTAAAATGCTTTGATATTAATTTTGCATTTTCTAACCCTATATGTCTAATTCCTAATGAATATAAAAATCTTTCTAATGATATTCTTTTTTTTTCATTGATCGAGTACTTTAAATTTTCAATTGATAATTTTCCCCAACCATCAAGAGACTCTATTTTATCATACTTTAACGTAAATATATCTTGAGGATATTTTATAAGCTTAAGCCTGTAGAAATTTTCAACAATTTTTTTTCCAAATCCATCAATATTAAAAGCTTCTTTTGATACAAAATGTTTTAATTTTTCAATAGATATTTTTTCACAGAAGTAGTCTTCACTCGAACACCTTCTTACAGCATCAATTTTTTTTGTTGAGGAATTAAAGTCTTTTACTGTTTTTGATCCACAGGATGGGCAAGTATTAGGGAAGATAAATTCTTGGCTATCCTTTGATCTTTTTTTTAAATCAACAGAAAGAATATGGGGTATTACATCTCCCGCTCTTTCAACTGTAACAGTATCGCCAACTCTTATATCTTTACGGGTAATTTCTTCTTCATTGTGCAAAGTTGCATTTGAAACGACAACGCCACCTATATTAACAGGTTTGATTTTTGCAACTGGTGTTAAAGCTCCTGTTCTCCCAATTTGAATATCAATACCTAAAATCTCAGAAGTTGCTTTATTAGAGGAAAATTTATGAGCAATTGCCCATCTAGGAGCATTAGCAACATTTCCAAGTCTTTTTTGAAGTGTAAAATCGTTTATTTTATAAACTATTCCATCTATATCAAAATCTAAATTTATTCTTCTTTTTTCAACTTTATTATAATTTTCAATTAAATTATCAACACCTGAGATTAATTTATTTAAAGGATTTGTCTTAAATCCCCATTCATTTAATTTTTTTAAAAAATCAAATTGGTTATTCACGCTTAATCCTTTTTCAAAACCAAATGTGTACGCAATAAAATTTAAAGGAATTTTTTTAGTATCATTGGGATCTTTTTGACGTAAAGAACCTGATGCAGCATTTCTAGGATTTGCAAATTTCTCTTTTAAATTTTTAAAATCACTATTTTGGATAAAGACTTCACCTCTAATATCTATATCTATTGGAAAATCTTTTGAATTAATTTTTTTTGGAATATTTTTAATTGTCTTGATATTTTCTGTGATATCTTCTCCTTGTTTGCCATCCCCTCTAGATAGTCCTGTTTTTAATTCTCCATCTTTATAAATTAAAGATGCTGAAATACCATCTATTTTTGGTTCTGCACTGTAATAAATATTAAAATTTTTTTTTACAGATAGAAAATTAAATATTTTTTTTTCAAAATTTATTAAGTCCTCTTTTGAAAATGCATTCGCAAGAGATAACATTGGTGCTCTATGTGAAACTTTTATAAAGTTTTTAGAAGGTTTATGGCCAATATTTTTTGAAGGAGAATCTTTTGATTTAAGAAAATTGTGTTTTGCCTCTAATACTAATATTTCATTTTTAAGTTTATCATACTCAGCATCTGAAACTAAAGGTTTGCTCTTGTCGAAATAGAAAATATTAAGTTTGTTAATTGTCTTAATTTTTCTTTTATATTCAGCTGCTATTTTTTTTTTATTCATCTCAATTAAAAAGAGATTTAAATTTTTTTAAAATAGAATTATTTTTTTTCTTATTTTGATTTTTCATTTTATTTTTATTCTCTGCATATAATTTATTGAAAATTGAGTAAGATTTTTCATACCATTTTGAAGACTGATAGTTATATCCTAAAAGTTTAGCATATTTTTTTGCTTCATTTTTTAGTCCAATGATATAATAAACCTCTACAAGTCGGTGTAAAGCTTCCTCAGTATATATTGTTGTTTCATACTCATCAATTATTGTTCTAAATCTATTGATTGCTGGTATCCATTTTTTTTGATCAAAATAATATCTTCCTACGTACATTTCTTTAGCAGCAAGTGTGTCGTTTATAAGATCAATTTTAAATTCTGCATCTAATGCATACTCTGTATTAGGAAAATTTTTTATGAGAAAGGTAAATTCCTCTTTTGCTTTTACTATTGTTTGAAGATCTTTTTTTTCATCTATTATTTGTTCATACCAGCATAGGCCCAACAAATAATAAGCATAGTCAATGTTTTCATGAAAGGGATACACCTTTATAAATCTTTTTAATTCTAATATTGAGTCTTCGTAATAATCTTGTGAATAATATGAATATGCTGCCATTAAAGATGATTTCGGTGCCCATTTAGATTGAGGGAATAAAGTTTCTGCTTCATTAAACTTTTTCGAAGCAAATATAGCATCTCCCTCCTTTAGGGACTTAAGACCCTCCTCATAAGCTTCTAAAACTTGAGACTCTAAATCTTTTTCCTTAATCACAGAGTTATTAATTTTCTCTTTGGAGCAAGAAATTAACGTTATTACTAACAAAATTAAACAAACAAACTTTGTGATTTGCATAACAACTTTATACTGATTTAAGAGGTTATTTTAAAGTTATCTTTGTCGCTAAGCAATAGATCGCAATAGTGTCTTATTTATTAGTGAATGAGGAAGATTTTTTTCTTTAATTTCAACAATAGAAAAATTTTCTTTATTTTTAAATATTTTTCTTAAAAGTTTATTCGTTAAATAATGCCCTCCACGAGAACAAGTTATGGAGGCAACAATTCTATAACCTGAAGTATAAAGATCCCCTATGCAGTCTAAAATTTTATGATTTACAAACTCTTTGTCATTTCTCAATCCCTCTGGATTCAATATTTCTTTGTTATCTACCACAATAGCATTTTCTAAACTTCCTCCTTTTGCTAGACCATTTTTTTTAATTAACTCTATATCTTCATAAAGACAGAAGGTTCTTGAATTGAAAATATCTGTAAGATCATCTTCATAGACTTTAATTAAATTTCTTTGATTGCCTATTATTGGGTTTGAATATTTTAATTCAAAATCAATATCTAAAGTAAGTGTAGAAGGCTTGATTGTTATAAATCTCTCTCCTTCGGAATATGTTATCTCATTATTAATTTTTATAATTTTGATAGGTTGATTGCTTTTTTCAATTCCTGCTGAGATAATTTTTTCAATAAATAATTTTGCGGATCCATCTAAGATGGGCACCTCCTCATTGTTAATCTCAATCAATGCATTGTCAATTCCCAATCCAAACAATGCTCCCATTAAATGCTCAATTGTAGAAACTTTTGTCCCAAATTCATTTTCAACTGTTGTGTTTAATGATGTGTTAGTAACATTCATAAAATTTGGATAAACTAGGTTGTTAGTTTTTAGATCAACTCTTTTAAACACAATACCAGAATTAGGCTCTGCGGGTTTTATAACTATTCTTACATCATGACCGCTATGAAGGGCTATGCCTTTAAATGCAATTTCACTTTTAATAGTTTTTTGAGTAAGATAAGACACATCAGACTTTTAATTTGAAGTTGTGTGAAATAAAAAACAAGAAATGTTACCAGAAAAGACAAGATTAGCTAAATAGTTGAAAAAACCTTTCAAAAAATCCTAATTTTCTCGTATTTTTTGGTACTAATTTAATTTCATTTTCATTAAAGCCATCTTTAATCTTGCTTATCATTTCAGTTAATTGGATATCATCGCTCTCAAAGAATTTTTTTACATAATATCCATCCAAATATTGAGTAATTCTTATCTGAAATTTCTCTAAAACTTTTTCAAACAATAGTGAGAAACTGTTAGAAATATATATAAACTTCAATTCTAAGGATAATTTATCCCCCTGAAGATCTTCTAAAAAATGTGAATAATTTTTATCATTAATTGAATAATTATCTACTATTATATGAAGAATTTTATTATCTTGATAATTCTCTTTAAATAAATCTTTAGCTTCAGTTAAAATATTTTCTAAATACTTTTTACTAATAATTTTATCATAGTTTTTTTTTTTCATACAAAATTTTACATTAAAAATTTTTTTATTTTCGATTACTAAATAAATATTTGTGATAAACTTTCCAATTAACTTTTCAATTTTAAAGATATTGTCATCTAGAAATTTTGACAAAGTTTCAAAATTTAGATTTTCATTTTTGTTAATAAGATTTAATTCTTCTTCATATAAATTTTGAAATTTTTTTTTTTCATATAGATAAATTCCTAGTGTATTTGAAGAAATATACAAATATGTCTCTAGATTTTCAGTCATTTATAATAATTTGATTAGTCACTCTAGCGTCATAAACTTTTACTTTTTTAGTATTTATATTTTTATTTAATCGAAAAATAGTATTCAATGTTTCTTTAACATTTTTTGTTGGAAGTTTAATGAAAATTTTATTGTTAAATTCTATATCCCATCTTTCAGATTTGAAATAATATAATTTTCTTACCTCATCGAATGAAAATTTGGATTGATCTATTATTTTTTTTAACAGTAAAATTTCTTTTACGTCAGGATTACCAAATATAAAAGGTAAATCAGAATTTAAAGAGTTATTATTTAATAATTTTCCATTAGTTCCAACAATAAAAATATTTTCATTTTTTTTTATTTTTGCAATAAACTTTGTTTTATTTACTTTAATATCTAAAGTTGATGGATATTTTTTTGTTATTTTATAATTCTCGATTAGATTATTGGAATCAATTATTTTTTGTATGTCATGAGAATTAACAAAGAAAATGTTTTGAAAATAAAAATTTTTTAAACTGGAAGAAATATTTTCATTATTTTTTTTATCTAGTCCTGAAACATTTATTTTTTTTATGTAATGAAGATCAAAATTATTAAATTTAATATTTGTTATTGAGCCAAGAAAAATAAGTAAAAAAAAATAAAATAAAATTTTCTTACCTTTTTGTTGATGCATCCTTTAAAATCCATTCTATTAATTTTATAAAACTTATTTCGTTGTAAGCTGCTATCTCTGGAACAAGAGATAATTTAGTCATTCCAGGTTGAGTGTTGATTTCTAATAAATAAAATTTTCCATTAAAAAATTTAAAATCTGATCTTGTAACCCCTTTGCAACCAATTATTTTGTGAGCTTTAAAAGCTATTTGCATCACTAGATTAAAATTTTTTTTTGATAAATTTACAGGAATAATGTGTTTAGTTTTAGCTTTAGTATTATATTTGGCCTGATAATCATAAAATTTTCTTTTAGGTTTAAGCTCAATTGCTCCAAGTTTTTTATCACCCATAATTGCAACTTGGATTTCTCTACCACCAATAAATTCTTCAATCATTACCTTTTTATAACTTTTAATTAAATTCAAATTCTTAATAATATTTTTTTTATTGCAAATGAAAACATTTACGCTTGAGCCTTCATTAAGTGGCTTTACTACTACAGGAAAATTCAATTTTTTATCAACTTTTCTAATTAAATCATTTTTATTCAAACCATAAGAATAAATAAAAAATCTAGGAGTATTTATTTTATTTTGAATAAATATTTTTTTTGAAATTTCTTTGTCCATTGCAATAGACGATGCAATCACACCTGAATGAGTATAAGGAATTTTAAACCTCTCAAGAATAGTCTGGATATAACCATCCTCACCAAATTGGCCATGTAATGCATTAAAAATTACATTTGGTTTAAAAATTTTAATATTTTTTTCTAAATTATTATCCGGTTCAGTTATTTTAATACTATAACCATTTTTTTTAAGCTCGTTGGCTACCTGTTGCCCCGTATCAAGACTAATTAGTCTCTCTTTCGATATTCCACCTGATATTATTAATATTTTTTTTTTCAACTTATTCTAATATTTTTATTTCAGTTTCTAGTTTAATCCCTGTTTTCTTAAATACACTTTCAGATACAAAATTTATCAATTTTTTCATATCCTCAAACTTAGCATTACCTTTATTTACAAAAAAATTACAGTGTTTTTGAGAAATTGTTGCATCTCCAAATGATGTTTCTAACGACACAGAATCTTTTATTAATTGCCAAACTTTTTTATCAGATTGATCTATAGGATTTTTAAATGTGCTACCACTGGTTCTAATTTTAGTTGGTTGTGCCTCCTCTTTTTTTTCTTTAAGTAGCCTTATTTCATTCTCTATTATATTCTTGTCTTTCTTAAAACCTTTAAATGATGCACTTAAAAAAATGAGATCTTCAGATAATCCGCTATCTCTATATTTAAAATTAATATCTTTTACAGGTATGGTAATTACTTGACCTGATTTATTTACTACTTGAATAGAAACAAGAATATCTTTGAACTCCCTTTGAAAACAACCCGCATTCATTTTAATACCACCACCTATTGTTCCAGGTATACAAGAAAGAAACTCAAAACCACCTAAACTATTTTCCATTGCAAATTCAGATAAAGATTTATCTGTAACAGCACTACCAGCGACTATGATTTCTTCAGAATGTAAAGAAATATTATTAAAATTTTGAGTAAGTTTTATTACAACTCCATCAAATTTATTATCAGATATAAGTGTATTAGAACCAGCTCCCAATATAAATATTTTTTCTTTATCTTTAATTTTTTTAAGAAACTTAATTAATTCTTTTAAATCCCCTGCCTTATAGAAAGCTTTAGTTTTACCCCCTATGTTAAACCAATTTCTTTTTTTTAGGTCATAATCTAACTTTAAATTATTATTGAATTCTAGAACTAGCTCTTTTAAATCAATTTTCATGATAACAATTTAGGTAATTCTCGCATCCAACTCGAAATAGTCCCCGCGCCCATACCTATAACAATTTTTTTTCCAAATATGTTTGCTTTTATAAATTTTGCTAATTGAAATCTATCATCAACTAAAAATAGCTGGACTTTTGAATTTTTAATTATTTCTCTCGCAAAATTTAGATAACTAAATCCAAGATTTAATTTTTCTCCAGCAGTATAAATTGGAAACAAGATAACTTTATCTGCATTTTTAAAAGCATAAGTAAATTCTGTTTTTAAATCTTTTAATCTTGATATTCTATGAGGTTGGAAAATACATATTTTTTCATAATCTTTGTAAACATTTTTTACACCATCTAGCACTTCTTTGATTTCTGTAGGATGATGGGCGTAATCATCATAAAAATCTACATTTTTAAAATTGAAAATTTTATTAAATCTTCTTTGAACCCCTTTAAAATTTTTAAGTCCTTTTTTAATATTACTTATTGGTAGACCTACAGATAATGCTAATGCTGCTGCGGCTACAGAATTTTTAATATTATGATTTCCTAATAAAGGAATTTTGAATTTTTTAATTAATTGATTTTTTTTATTAGGTAATCTTATATTTAAGTCAAACTCAGAGAAGTCTTTTAATTGTTTAATATTTTTAATACAAAAATTTGATTTGTTATCTATTCCATATGTATAGAAGTTTTTATTTTTGATATTTTTAATTAAATATTTATTATTTTTGTCATCTAAACAAATAAATGATTTTCCAAATGATGGAACCTTGTTTACAAAATTTTCAAAATATTTATTTAGTTTATCCATAGTACCATAATAATCCATATGCTCTCGATCAATATTGGTGATGATTGAATATGTTGGAGGTATAAAAACAAAACTTCCATCTGACTCGTCTGCCTCTAATATGGACCAATCACTTTTCCCAAGCTTTGCAGAATTATTAATTGAATTTATTACTCCACCATTGATTATTGTAGGATCAATTTTTGTTTCTTGAAATATAGATGCTATCAAAGATGTTGTTGTGGTTTTACCGTGTGATCCAACTACCACAATATTTTTCGTTAGAGAAACAATATTGGCGAGCATCTCTCCTCTTTTATAAATAGGTAATTGTTTTTTTTTTGCTGCAGCAAGCTCGGGATTATTTTTTTTAATAGCTGAGGATATAACTAAGATAGTTCCCTTATTTATATTTTGTTTCTTATGTCCAATTGTGACTTTAATTTTTTCTTTTCTCAATCTTTCAATATTTTTATTATTTGAAATGTCACTCCCCTGCACTTTAAAACCTTTACCTTTCATTATTAATGCTAGTCCACTCATTCCTATTCCACCTATTCCAACAAAATGAATTAATTCTGATTTTGCTAATTTAATTTTCATTAATAATTTTTAGTATTTTTTGATTAACATTATTCCATGTATTTTGATAATTTAATTTTTGTAAATTATTTTTTTTTGATATGTAATCCTGACTTTTATTTGTCAATTTTAGTAAAAATTTCTCAAATTTTTGATCATCAAAATTATTTTGATCAATTATCCAGCAACAATCCTGTTCCTCATAATATTTGGCATTTTCATACTGGTGATTATCTTTTGATGATGGAAGTGGTATTGCTATAAATGGAATAGTTAAAAAAGATAATTCAGCTAAACTAGATGCTCCAGCTCTTGTTATACACAGATCTGCCTGATTTAAAACTTCACTTAGATTGTGATCAAAACTAAAAACTCTACTTTCAATATTATTATGAAAATAAAAATCCTTTAAAAAATTTATATTTTTCTCGCTTGTTTGATGAATTATTTTTATAGGTACTTGTTTTGCTATACTAACAAAAGATTTATTTAAAAGCTCATCAAAGATTTTTGCACCCTGACTACCTCCTATGATTATAATTGTAAATAAATTTTCAGATTTTTGATACGTACTTGTTTTATAATATTCTTTTCGTATCAAAGGATTAATAGTAGTTAATTTATGATTAATTCCATGTGGTAAATTAGTTAAATTCTTCGAATAACATATTAGTTTTCTTGAAAAATTTAAAAAAAATTTATTTGCTCTTCCGAGAACCATATTTGGTTCAATTAAAAAAATATTAATTCCCAATATTTTTGCTGCCAAACATATTGGCAAAGACATATAACCGCCTGTAGAAATTAAAATTGAAATATTATTTTTTTTTAAAAAAAAATAAGATTTAAAAGTAAGAAATAATATTTTTAAAAATGCGTAAGGAAGTAGAAAAAAATTATTTAATTTTGGGGTATTGATTACAAATACTTTGTAATTCTTATCTAAATATACAAGGCCTCTTATATCAGTTGAAATCAAGGTTTCATGAGTATCCTTTAAATGATTGTAAATTGTAATTGCTGGTAACACATGACCACCAGATCCACCTGTAGAAATTAAAACTTTTTTTGTCATTTATTAAGTTATTTTTCTTTTTGTTAAATTAAGAATTATTCCAGTTAATATTGATGTACTTATTATTGATGAACCACCATAACTCAAAAATGGCAAAGTCATTCCAGTAGTGGGAAATAATCTTATATTAACACCTATGTGAATAGTAGCCTGCATTAAAATTAAACTAATAGATCCGATTAAAATAAGTTTAACTTTATCGTTTGTCTCAAAGCTTATTTTTTTAAAAACCATATAAATTAAAATTAAAAACAATAATAATATTAACATTATGGCAACAACACCAAACTCTTCAGAAATTACTGAAATAATATAATCAGTATGAGCTTCAGGAACTCTATTTTTAAGAACTCCTTCACCTATACCTTTTCCAAAGAAACCTCCACTTGTAATTGACTCTAGTGCTTTATCAGATTGAAAATTATGAGTACCTGTCTCCCTATTAAAAAACGAAAAAATACGTCCTTGGATATAATCAAACTTAGGAACAAAAATAATAAGATAAGCAAGCATAGATGCACCAGTAATAAATATTGCTAAAAGAATATATATATTAATTCCTGATGTGAAGATTAGAGCTGCCCAGCAAAATACTACTAATAAAGTTTGGCCAATATCTGGTTGAGCTATTAAAAGTAAGCAAATAAGGGATATCAAAATAATAGATATCAAATACTTAAATAAAATATTTGATTTAATATCACAAAAAATAGTTGCTAAAATAATTATCAAAAATGGTTTTAAAACTTCTATAGGTTGAAATCTTGGTAAGAAAAATAAGTCTATCCACCTTTTAGATCCTTTTACTTCAACACCAACGAATGGTACTAAAAATAAAGAAATAAGTGAAATAAAAAAAAGAAAAATAGAATATTTATATAATTGATCTGAATTTAACGAGGAAAATATAAAAATAAGAGACATTCCAATTAAAACATAAATCAAATGTTTAAAAAAGAAGAAATAACTGTTGGTATCTAATTTATCAGAGGCTATTAGAGAAGTTGAAACTAAAGAAAAAAATAATCCAATAACAAATAATAAACTAATTAGTAAAAAAATAGATTTATCTATGTTTTTCCACCATTGATAATATAATTTGTAAACAATACTATTGCTTTGCATTTATATATTTTTTAATTTTTTGATTAAAATAAAGCCCTCTATCTTCAAAATTTTTAAAACTATCGAATGAAGCTCCAGCTGGACTGAAAAAAATAATATTTTTTTTAGATCGTTGAATATTAATTTCTGAAAAAATAACCTTAAGAGTTTCTTGTAAATTTTTAAAATATTTAATTTTTAATTTATTTTTTAAAATTTTTATAAATTTTCTATGATGTGATCCAAAAATATAAGCTTTGATATTTTTGCACTTTATTTTTGATAATATAAATTTATCTCCTTTTTTGGGAATTCCTCCTAAGATCCAATATGAATCATTTAAATTTTTTAATATATTTTCCGAGGAAGCGAAGCTTGTAGATTTTGAGTCGTTAATTATTGTAAGATTTTTTTTATCAAAAATAATTTGCTGTCTATAATCCAGGCCTTTAAATTTATTAATAGTTTTAATTAATTTTTTGTAATTAAGTTTTAATCTTGGTGCAATTTTAAATATAAATGATAAATTTTCTTTATTGCCATCAGATATAAAATATTTATTAGTAATTTTATTAAACTTTTTATCTATACCTGAGGTCTGTACTCTGTAGATTTTTGAACTATATTTATTTTTATTTAATTTTTTAGTTATTAGTTTATCTTCTTTTTTTACGTAGGCAAAAGATCCACTTATTTGAGATTTTAATAATTTAAATTTTGCATTTATATAATTTTTTAAACTTTTATGTCTCTCAATGTGGTCTGCGGTTATGTTTAAAATTACAGCATATTTTGATCTAAATACACTACTGTATTCTAGCTGATAAGAAGAAGCCTCTATTATAAAGATTGTTTTTTTTGTAATATTTTTTTCTGATAATGCTGGATTTCCAATATTCCCAATAAGTCTTGAGTCTTTTTTTTGATCAATTAAAGCATCATGTAAAATTTTAGCAGTTGTAGATTTGCCGTTAGTTCCAGTAATCGTAATACTTTCATTTTTATAAAATGAAAATAAAACGTCAAGGTCAGTATGAATTTTTTTAAAATTTTTCTTTAAAAATTTTGATAATTTACAATTTGAAATATCAATTCCAGGACTAATAATAATTCTATCAAAATTTATCTTTTGAATTTGTTCGTATCTAATTATTTTTTTTTGAAGTTTTAATTTAATTTTTTGATTGTCATCAAACAAATACACATCTGACTTGTTTTTTAAAAACTCATAAGATGAAATGCCACTCTTTCCTAAACCATAAATTAATATTTTTTTTCTTAAAAAAATATTATTAAATATTTTCATTATCTTAATTTTAAAGTAGCTAAACCAATCATAGCTAGGATGATAGAGATAATCCAAAACCTAATTACAACAGTAGACTCTGGCCATCCCTTTTTCTCAAAATGATGGTGAATAGGCGCCATTCTAAAAATTCTTTTTCCAGTAAGTTTAAACGAAATAACCTGAACCATTACTGAAACTGCCTCTAGTACAAAAAGTCCACCAGTAATAGCTAAAACAATTTCATGTTTTGTGATAATTCCTACTGCCCCTAAAGATCCGCCAAGAGATAACGAGCCTGTGTCACCCATAAAAATTTTAGCAGGTGGAGCATTAAACCATAAGAAACCTAAACAAGAGCCGATAATTGCACCACAAAAAATTGATACTTCACCAGTTCCTTCTATGTAGGGTATTTGTAAATAATTTGAAAATACAATGTTTCCTGTAACATAACTTATGAAAGCAAAACATGCTGCAACTAATATTACAGGCACTGTTGCTAGACCATCTAATCCATCTGTAAGATTAACAGCATTTGACGAACCAATAATTACAAATATTGCAAATGGTATAAAAAACCATCCAAGGTTTATGATTAAATTTTTAAAGAATGGAAAATACAAATTATTTAAATCTTGATAATCGTTTAAATAAACAAAAAAACTTACACCAATTATTGCTAATATTATTTGTGAAGCTATTTTAAACTTTGAAGAAATTCCTGATGAGTTGCTAAATTTAATCTTCTTAAAGTCATCATATGCTCCCAATAAACCAAAAGTAATTGCTATGTAGATACAAAATAAAATATTAATATTTGATAAATCTGCCCAAAATATTACTGATACCAATAAGCTGAATAAAATAATTAAACCTCCCATTGTAGGTGTACCAATTTTTTTAACTATGTGATCTTCAGGTCCATCATCCCGGATAGGATTTAAAATTTTTTGTTTTGAAAAAAATTTAATAAAAGGACCTCCGATAATCAGCACAATAACCAATGAGGTGAAAAAAGATAAACCTGTTCTAAAAGTTAAATATTTAAATACATTTAAAAAACTAAAAGTGTCTACAAAATTTAACAAAAATTGATAAAGCATTTAATGCAATCCTTTCAGATCTTTTACTATGTCGTTGAATCCTGTCGCAAGTGAGGCTTTAATCATTAAATAATCATTATTATTTAAATCTTTTCTTATCAATTCAATAATTTGAGATTTGTTTAATAAAATCCGGCCTTTTTTAGCTTTTGAGATACTTGCAAATATTATTGATGCCATTTTACCTTTAACAAATACCTTATCTATATTGGTTTGATTAATTATTGGAGCAATAGATTTATGAAGTTTTTTAGAATGACTACCCAGCTCTAACATGTCACCAATTAGTAGATATTTATTTGATTTTTTTGAGTTTAATTTATCAAAATTTTTTATTGCTGATTTTAACGATAGAGGATTTGAATTATAACTTTGATCAATTAAATTAATTTTTTTATTATCAATTTTTACTAGAGAATGATCTCCTCTTCCTTCAGGAATTTTAAAATTGAGAAAAATATTTTCATTAAGTATAAATATATTTTTATAAATACTGATAACTGCTAAAGCAGAAAGTGTATTGGATATATTAGTTTGAAAATCGTTAGATAATGCAAAATACTTTTTTTTATTATTTAATCTAATATTAATTCTAAAATTTTTTCCAATGGGCTGTATATTAATTAATTTAATATCTGATTTCTGACTTTTAATTCCAAAAGAAACTACTTTAATTTTATTTTCTATGGCAATTTTTTTATGTAATTGAAAAAAGCTGTCATCTGCATTCAATACAACATAACCGTTAGGTTTTATATTGTTAATAATTTCAGATTTTGCCAAAGCAATTTGTTTAATATTTTTGAAATTTTTAGCATGTGCATAATTTATATTTGTTATCACACCAACATCTGGTTTTATAATTTTAGACAAATAGTCAATTTCTCCTTTTTTATCCATTCCAATTTCTAAAATTCCAAATTCATCATTTTGTTTTAAATTAAAAAGACTTAAAGGAACGCCAAATTTATTGTTATAAGATTTTGGAGAAATACTTACTTTTGAAATTTTACTTAATACATTACCCAACAATTCTTTAAGTGTAGTTTTGCCGCAACTACCTGTGATAGCTATAATATTTGTATCAATACTTTTTCTAAAAGTTTTTGAAATATCTGTTAAGAATTTTAAAGTATTTTTTACTTTAATCTGTCGGCTTTTATTTAATTTATTTTGAATTTTATTTACAACAGCTAACGATGCTTTTCTATTGAATGATTGTGAAACATATTTATTACCGTCATTTTTTTTTCCTCTAATAGCAAAAAAGATATCATTTTTAGTAACTTCTTGAGAATTAATTCTTGCTGTCTTTAAAAATGTCGAAGAAGACAATTTTTTAATTTTAGCTGTCTCTTTAACCACATTTAATTTTAAATTATCTGATAAATTATTATTTTTATACTTAATAGCATTTAGAATTACCTTTCTATCTGAAAAAAAAATTTTCTTACTTCCAATATCTTGCGTTTTCTCATGGCCTTTCCCGGCAACTAACAAAATATCACCCGAATCCAAATTATAAATAGCTTGAGTTATTGCTATTGCTCTATTAGATATTTCAATAATTCTCTTTTTTTTAATTCCCTTTTTTATATCTCTTCTTATTTTTTGAGGATTTTCAAATCTAGGATTATCATTTGTAAGAATTATACTATCTGCAAAATCACTAACTATTTTACCCATTTTTGATCTTTTATTTTGATCCCTATTTCCCCCACAACCGAATAGAACTGAGATTGTTTTATCAGGAAATTGTTCTCTAAGATTTAAAAGACAGGTTTTTAAAGCATCAGGCGTATGAGCATAATCAAGAATTACTTTTGATTGATTTTTAATTTTACCAATTTTTTCAAACCTTCCCTCAACTGGTTTTAATTTTGGAATTGTATTTAAAATTTTATCTAAACTTATGCCGCTATATTTTGCAGCAATTATTGCCATCAAAACATTTTTTAATTGTATTTTTCCAATTAAATTTAAATTTATATCCCTTATTGATTTATTTAATTTAATTCTAAGAAATTGACCCTCTCCTTTAAAATTATGAGATAAAATCTCTAGATTATTTTTCTCATCATTAAGTGTATGTAATTTTAATTTCTTATTTATTGCAATTTTTTTTATGTTTTTAAACTCAGGTATTAATTGATCTGTAATTACATTTCCTCTTTTTTGGATTAGATTTTGAAATAAATAAAGTTTTGCTTTTAAATAGTTTTTTAAATTTTTATGATAATCAAGATGATCCTGGGATAGATTAGTAAATATACCTGAATTAAACTTTAAACCATCTAATCTATTTTGCTTTAAACCATGGCTTGAAGCTTCCATAATTACATTTTCTATATTATGATATTTTAGCTTGCTTAAAATTTTAGCCAATTTGATTGGATCTATTGTGGTATTAGATAAATTCAAATTAATACTTTTTGATTTAACACCTAATGTGCCAATTGAAGCACCTTTTTTATTATTTAATTTTAATATTTGATAATAAAAATCTGCAACTGATGATTTTCCATTCGTACCAGTAACTGCAATTAAATTTTTTGGTTTTTTATTATAAATTTTAAAAGCAGTTTCAGCTAATAATTTTCTTACATTATTTGTATGAATATACAAAATTCCATTTTGAAATTGATTTTTTTCACTTTCGGTTACAATAATTTTAGATCCTTTTTTAATTGCTTTGGTTATAAATTTATTACCATCAATACTATTTCCTTTAATTGCAAAAAAAATATTATTTTTTTTAATATTCTTCGTGTCAAATGAAATTCCTGAAAAAGAAAAATTTTTATAATTTTTATTTATGTTGTGAAAATACTTTCCTAGAAGCATAATTAATTAACCTCTATATATTTTGTGGCTAAAATAGGCCCAATTTTATCTATGACTTTTCCAGTTACCTCTACTGAGGTCCAACCAGCAGTATTATAAAGTGTACCCTTCCACCCTCCTTTTCGATGTCTATACTTATAATAATAATCTTTAGATTTTTTTGGAGTATCTAGCATTACAACAAAAACAAATTGTGGATTTGATGTAGGAAAAATGGAGGCAAAAGTATTTATTTTTGCCTCAGAATATGCTCCTCCATCAGGTTGATCAGCAGTTCCTGTTTTTCCGCCAATTTCATAATTTTGAACATCTGCAAATTTAGCTGTCCCTTCCTCAGTATTTACAATTTTTCTTAAAGCGCTAACAACTTGTTCTGAAATACCTCTATTTAATATTCTTTCATTTTTTTTATTAAAATTATTTTCTTTATAAATTAATGTTGGCTTAATTTCATATCCACCATTTGATAATATAGAATAACCTTTTGCTAATTGAAGAATTGTAGTTGCTATTCCATGTCCAAAAGAAGCTGTAGCTAATCTGCATTTTCCAAAATCATACTTTTTTTGAGGAGCAACTTCTTCAATATCAAAATCAATATCACTTAACACACCAACTTTTTCTAAAAATAATTTAAATTTTTCTGGACCAATTTTTTGAGCAATTCTGACAGATCCTATATTTCCAGATCTAACTAAAATTTGTTCTGCAGTTAAATCTGATGGTATTTCATTATCGTACTCACCTATTCTGTATTTGTCACATTTAATTGATTTGGGTAAACCTAAAAATTCAGTCTCTGGTATAATTACCTTTTCGTTTAAGGCGCTAGCAAAAGTAAATACTTTAAATACAGAGCCGAGTTCATATGTTCCTTTGGTTACCCTGTTAATATAATTTACATTTGTAATATTTTGTCTTTCATTTGGATTAAAATCTGGCAAAGAAACTAATGATAAAATATTGCCATTATTAACATCCATTAAAATGGCTGCACTACCTTTGCTTTTAAAAATTTCCTGATATTTAATTAATTCTTTTCTTATTAAAAATTGAATATCCTTATCTAAAGTAAGTCTAATAGGTTTTTTTGATTGTCTAAGTTCCTCATTCAATGATTTTTCCAATCCAGAAATCCCATTATTATCATCATCTATCTGACCTAAAACATGACTAAAAAGATTTTTTTGTGGATACATTCTTAAAACTCTTTCTTCGGGAACTAAAGCTTTATCCCCTAATTTCATAATTTTTTCATAATTCTCCTCTGAAATTTTCTTCTCTAAATAAAAAAATTTCTTAGTTTTTATTTTGTTTTTAATTTCATCAAAATTTTTATCAGGAAAAATAATATTTAAACTTAGGAGTAATTTTTTTTCATTGATTATATCTGAAGTTTTTATACCAATATCAATCGATTTAACTGTCTTAGCTAAATAATTTCTATTGATATCTATGATGTCTGCTCGATAAAGCTGATTTTTAGATGCAGGAAGATTATTTATTTTTTCTAATTTACTCTTTCGTGAACCTAAGTGAATTAAGTGTATAGTATAAATTAAATATATAATAAAAAAAACAAAGAAAATAAAAGCTATACGATTAAATTGAATATTTAATCCATTATCTTTTTTCTTAAATATAAAATCACTTTTATAATCTTCTATAGTTAATTTCGATTTATTTTCAGCCATTAATCTTTAATAATTTTATAATTTTGGATTTTATTTTTACCGTCTGAAATATTGTAAATTTTTAAATCGTTTATATTTTTTTGAATTAAATCATCCTCAAAATACTGAGATTGATATTCAAGCAATCTTTCCGCAGAACTTAAATAATCATACTCTAAAGATACATTTTCAAATTCAGACTTTAAAACTCTAATATTCTCTTTTACTGTAAATATTTCATCTTCAATCTGTTTAGTAGTATTTTTTATTATTGCAGTTGATAAGACTAAAAAGAAAATCACTGCAGCTAAAATAAGCTTTTTCAAAGTTTGTCTCCATAATTTTCAATTTCAATATAATTTCTGAATTGCTCCTCTATGTCGGTATCAAAATTATAAGAATCTGTTTTTTTAATCGCATATCTAAATTTAGCAGATCTAGATGGTGGATTTTTGAACACCTCCTCATCTGAGGGTATTATTGGTTTTTTTTGAATTAAGTTAAACAGGGTATCTGCTTGTTCTACAACTGGACTGTATCGTGAAATACTTTTATTTTCTGAGAGACTTTTAAAAAAATATTTTACTATTTTATCCTCTAACGAATGAAATGTGACTACGCCTAAAACTCCACCTTTTTTTAAAACCTTAGTAGCATTGATAAGTCCAAGAATGAGCTCACTTATTTCTTTATTCACAAATATTCTAAGTGCTTGAAAAACCTTGGTCGCATTATGCACTTTAAAATTTTTTCTTTTTTTTGATTTATCAATAATTTCGACTAAATTTTTTGTATCAATTTTATTTTTTAATCTTTCTTTTGTAATATTTCGTACAATGTATTTTGCCTCTTTTTCATCTCCAAAAAATTTAAAAATTTTTTCTAATTCTTTTTTATCTAGTTTATTGATTGCGTCTTCGGCTGAATAATTATTTAAACCCAGCTGCATATTTAATTTACCATTTGCTTCAAATGATAGTCCTTTTTTTGGGTCTTTTATTTGAGTATAAGAATAACCAAGATCAAAAATTACTCCTCTTATATTTTCATTTTTGAGCTTTAAATTATTTAATTGGCTAAATTTAATATTTTTAAAAATAAATCTATCTTCAAATTTTTCTTTTAATTGATTAGCAATTTTTTGACTCTCTATGTCTCTATCAAGAGCTATTACGTTTGTATTTTCAAAATCTAAAATTTTTTTAGAATAGCCACCTTGACCAAATGTACAATCGATAAATGTGCCACCATGTTGAGGGGAAATAACACTAATAATTTCTTTTAGCAGTACCGGGTAGTGCTTTTGCAATTTCGGTACTATGGTGGCGTCCATTTATCTTTAAGAAGACCATTAATTTTTTTGTCTTCTTAAGAATGCTGGTATCTCAAGATCGTCTTCTTCCTCTTCTTCTGAAGATAACAAATCTTCAGGACTTGAATTATAAGTTTCTGAACTAAATAAATCTGGTGCATCAGTATCAACTCCAAATTCTTTCAGATCATTTGAGGTTTCCTCTTCGATATTTGTCTCTTGCATTTCTTCATTTACTGTTTCCATGGCCTCTTGTGCAAAAGATTTTTCTAATTCATTAACTGAATTGTCCTCAACAATACTTTTACTTTCTATACTAGTGTTTTGTACAACCTCCTCATTCATCATTTGATTATGTGAGCTTTCTGATTGTTGTTCTTGGATAATCTCGTTTTCAAGTTTCAAAGCATTAGCACCATGCATAATTGGTTTCGAGGATGTTGTATTTGAAAAATTAAAGGATTGAGAAGATCCAATATTTGAAAAATCAGAATAACCTGGATTACGATTGTGTATTCTATGAACCATATTTACCACTGATTTTGATTCAGGTTGTTGGCCATCAAGAGAAGTTGCAACAATTGAAACTCTTATTCTTCCATCAAGCTCTACATCAGTTATAGCTCCAATTATTACCTCAGCTTCCGCATCTACTTCAGATCTAATTTTATTGACTACTTCGTCTACCTCAAAAAGTTTAAGATCTTTACCCCCAGTTATATTAACTAATAATCCTTTAGCACCTTTTAAAGTGTAATCATCAATTAAAGGGTTACTAATTGCCATCTCCGCAGCTTGCATTGCACGACCTTCACCTTCAGCTTCTCCAGTTCCCATCATGGCTTTGCCCATTGAAGCCATTACTGTTTCAACATCAGCAAAATCTAAATTGATGATACCAGGTCTTACCATTAAATCCGTAACACTTTGAACACCATGCCTCAAAACATTATTTGAAAGGTTAAACGACTCTTCAAATGTTGTTTGTTCATTAGCTATTTTAAACAAGTTTTGATTAGGAATAACAATTATCGTATCAACATGTTTTCTTAACTCCTCTAAACCTTGTTGTGCTCTTCGCATTCTTGAGGGGCCTTCATATAAAAATGGAAGAGTAACAACGCCTACAGTCAAAATATTTAATTCTTTAGCAGCTCTAGCAATTACATGAGCAGCACCAGTACCTGTACCACCACCCATACCAGCTGCAATAAATACCATGTTCGCGCCTTGGAGTGTATTTACAATTTCATTTAAAGATTCATCTGCTGCAGCTTGTCCAATATCTAATTTTGCACCAGCACCCAATCCTTTTGTTAAATTTAAACCAATTTGAATTCTTGTTTTTGCTTTACTAAGCTTCAAATCTTGAGCATCAGTATTTACCGCAATAAATTCTACTCCTTGCATATTATTTTCAATCATTTCATTAATTGCATTTCCTCCAGCGCCACCAACTCCTAAAACTAGTAGTCGCGGCTGTAGCTCTTTAATCTCTGGTGCTTTAAAGTTAATTGTCATCTTATTTCCCCTCGTTGTTGTTTAAGTGTTTTTCCCATTTAAGACTTGCTCGATTTATATTTGCTTTTTTTCTTGCTGTTATCTTAAATTTTTCAAATGCTGCTGGTTCCCATATTTGGAATGTTTGACCTTGTCCAACAAACAACATGCTATTTTTTATTTTTGCATGTTTTAATAATTTTGTTGTAAGTGAAATTCTTCCTTCACTATCGAACTGTAAATTTATACTTTCTGATAATATTGATGTTGCGAAATAATCTCTTTTTTCCTCAAAAGGATTTAAAGAGTCAATTGATGAGGAAATTTTTTCAATTCTATCTTGAGAACAAGCTTCTATTGAGGGGTTATTGAAAGATGGATAACAAATAACACCATTGTATCCTAAATTTGACAAATATGATCTGAAACTAGCTGGCACAGACACTCTCCCCTTTTTGTCTAATTTGTTCTCGTAAGTAGATAAAAACATATATTTTTAAATTTTTAAATTCCATAATTGGGAATATATGGGAATATATGGGTATTTAAAATAATAGTCAAACTCTGAATCTAGCCAGATATCCCTTATACTTATTGGTCTTTTTACTGATAGAGTTTATTTGGTGAATATTTTTTGATTATTTCTAGTTTTAAATAAAATAGTGAACAAAAAGAACATAAGTGACTCAGTATTGAATCAAAACAAGAACATTTGCTTAGTTCGAAATATTATGTTGTAAAGTAAGAGTGCCAGATAAACTATAAGCCGGGTTCTGTCGTTTAAACTTATCATTTGTCTAGGCTTAAGATCACTCTTAAGCTCAAGCAACTAACCCTGATGACTAGCCAAGGACGGCTTTTAGTTTTTCAACAATGTCATCTCTACTTAGTCTTGCTCCCAGTGGGGTTTTCCAGCGTTCATTGTTACCAATAGAACCGGTGTGCTCTTACCACACCTTTTCACCCTTGCCATGTTATGGCGGTTTATTTTCTGTGGCACTATCCCTAGGGTTTCCCCCGCCAGGTATTACCTGGCACTGTGTCCTCGTAGAGCCCGGACTTTCCTCTTTAATATTAATTAAAGCGATAAGTCATTTATCTGGCAATAGAAATTTATTACTAAATTTAAATATTTCAAGAAATTTTTTTTTTTAATTTTTTAATAAGATTATTACATATAATTAAGCATTCTTGATCAATAATTCCATTTATTAGTTTTTGTCTAAACCTTCTTTGAAAAGCTTCTGTGAGAATTTTGTTATATTTTCTTTGATTTATTTTAATATTTTTTGGATATCCAATTTTATTTAAATTTTTAATAAACATTTTTTGTTCTGAGTGTGAAGTAATTAGGGATCTTTTTTTTATTAAAATTTTTTGATCAATATCATGCATTAAACCAATTTTTTTTTTATATAAAAATTCCCATGGAAACTTTTCACCAGGATCTTTTTTTCTTTCTGGAGCAATATCAGAATGTCCTAATATATTTTGAGATTTAATTTTATATTTTTTTACCAATATTTTGCTCAACCTGAGAATAGAATTTATTTGCTTTAATGAAAAATTTTTATATGTAAAATTATGACCTGGATTAGATATTTCTATACCAATGGAATTATGATTTAAAAATTTATACTCTTTCCAAGAGGAAATGCCTGCGTGCCAGGCTACATATAAATCTGGAACCAATTTAATTATTTTTCCATTATTTTTGATTAGATAGTGACTACTAACTTTAGAATTGATATCAATTAACCTACTGGTTGCATCTTTTTCACTTTTCATGCCTGTGTAATGAAAAATAATAAATTTTATATCTTTTGGTTTTCGTTTAATTGGATCAAAATTTGGGGAATAATTTATTATTGTGTGTAAGCTTAATTTTGACATTAATTTTGGCTACTTTATAGACAATTTATCGACATTTTTTAAAAATAAAACTTATTTTACTTTAAAATTTTATATATTATATAGTGCGTAATGTTTAAAAATTTTGTGATTATTTTAGCAACCCTTTTCTTGCTGATGTCTAACGTCAATGCAGGTTCAGATGGGGACTTGGTATTAAAAAAAAATCAACCTGCTGAGATTAAAGATTGTTTTGAGAAAATAAATAGAGCAACATTTGCATTTAACCAGGCTTTAGATGGTATTATTTTTAAACCTGTAGCAAGTGCATACAGAGTTTTACCTTCACCTGTAAAAACTGGAGTAAGTAATTCACTAAATAATTTAACTAACGTTATAACAATACCAAATAATATTCTTCAAGGAGAATTTAAAAAAGCAGGTATTAATTCTGGAAGATTTATAATTAATACAACGATTGGAATTCTTGGTTTCATTGATGTAGCTCAATATTTAGGTTTTCCTGAGTATGAAAAGGAAGATTATGGTCAATCGCTAGCTACAATGGGAGTTGGGCCAGGATGTTATGTTGTTCTGCCAGTTTTAGGACCGAGCACGGTAAGAGATGCTAGTGCATCCATTATCAATTTTGCTGGAGGAGATGCATGGTATAACGTAACAGTTAATAACGATACAAGATATTTCAGTGACTTTGATTACTATGCCTCAAAGTTAACTTCAGGTGTAGATTTTAGGGCTAAAAATTTTAATGCAATAGAAAACTTGGAAAAAAATTCAATTGACTTCTATGCATCAGTTAAAAGTCTTTATTTACAGGATAGACAGCAAAAAATCCTAAATGTAAATAAAATAATTGAAACCCAAAATGACGGCGATTGGGAAGAGATAGATAGTCAGTAATTCAAATTAAATAATGAAAATAAAAAAAATATTTTTTATATTTTTTCTTTCTTTTTTTATTTTGGAAAACTCTTATTCAATTGAACCTGACATATTTGTTCAATCTACTGTAAATAGAGCTTCAGCTATACTATCAAAAAATATTTCTAAATCAGAAAAAATAAATGAATTAAAATTAATTGCAAAAGAGACAGTAGACATTAAAGGTGTGGGATTTTATTCTCTAGGTAATGCAAGAAAAAATTTAAATGATGAGCAGAAGAAAACCTATATACAACTTTTTGAAAATTATTTTTTAAAGAGTTTTTCAAGCAGATTATCTGAATACACAAATCCAGAAATTGATGTAAAGAGTAAAGAAAAACTAAACAGTAATTATACAATAGTTAATAGTATATTGATTGGAACTTCAGAAAGACCAGAAGTAAAAATTGATTGGAGAATTTATACAAAAGATCCTAACAATCCTTTAATTAGAGATTTAATTATTGAAGGCTTAAGTTTAGCTAGAACTCAAAAGGAAGAATTTTCATCAATTTTAAATTCTAATAATGGAGATATAAATAAATTATTTAAAGTCCTAGAAGAATTTTCTAGAAATTAATTTTCCTGCTTAAACTTAAAATAAAATATATTAAATAGTAAATAATTAATGCAAAAGTAAATATAATAGAAAAAAAGCTAATATAATTTGAAACTATTTGAATTTTATTTTGCTTAAAATCTATCTTTTCGTAATTCAAAAAATTTACCATTTTATCAAATTCATCTTTTTTGAAAACATCTCCTGGTAAACAATTATTTTCATCAGGAAACAAAAAACAGGAAGGTTTAAAAAAAGTAAATTCATTTTTATTTCTGTTAATGTCTGTGTAATACAAAATACTACCATCACCTAAAATTTTTTTTGAATAAAATTTTATATTTTTTTTGTTCAAATTCTCCAGATTGTAACCAAATAAGGACTGATAACACATCAGTGAGGAATATGAAAAATAGAAAGTATCATTTCTTGTGCTTATTTTTTTTATAGTCCCATCTTTATTAAGCAGAACCGATGGACCATTTATTCTGGCTTTAATCTGACCCTGCTCAAATTTCTCATTAAAATCATAAGAGTCCTTAATATTGTAACTTGCGGATTGAAGATAATTCTTATTATCTTTAATAAAATTTTGAAACAACAATATTATAATAAAACCAATAGATATCAAATTTTTGTATCTTATATTTATTTTACTGTTTTCAATTAACAAGCCAGTTAAAAAAATAATTGGAATAATATAAATTGCCATCCACCTGAACTGAACCCATGTACTTTTAATTACTGGTATTTGTGAATTAAGATTGTACTGATTCAAGAAATTTATATTAAAATATATAGGTATTAGGAAAATAATAGCTAAAATAATTAAAAAATTAAAATTTCTAAAATTTATTTTGAAAAACTTTTTATCAAACAAAGCAATCAAAAATAAAGATAATATTGGGACTATACTTAAAGAATATTCCATTTCATGTTTTCCAAAAGAAATCATAGAAGTCAAATTTTCATTAAAATATTTTTGATCTGCCTCTAAGAAAAAAGATAAAAAGAAATTTTTCAAGAACCCCAAAAAAGAATTAAATTCAGTTGGAGGATATTCTCTTGGAAAATTAGATAACAAGAATAAACTAGAAACTATTTTAGATAAAGAGATTAAAAATCCTAACAATAAAGAAATAAAAAAATTTAAAAAAATTTTTAAAGTGTTTTGAAAATGTGCATAAAATAAAATTATAAAAAAAATACTTGTAAATATTATTAAAATTATTGGACCTGAACCTGAATGAAAAAAATTAGCAAAAAAAATAGAAGAAAGAAGTAAATAAAAAATACTATACTTATGTAATTTTTTTTCATAGCTTTTGATAAGAAAAAAACAGTACAAAGGTACAAAAATATAACTTAAGTAAGCCACATGTCCAATTATAGATCTATATATAAAAAAACCATTAAACAAAAATAACGATGCACATAGTAAAGAGGTATATTTACTAAACCCGAATTTCCTTACCATAAGAAACATTCCAAAATAACTAATTAAAGATAGTATTAAAACAATTAATTTAATTGAGTAAATTGGGTCAAATAAAATAAAAATTATTTGATAAAATGAATAGAATGTTGATTGCGGATCAGCGTAAAAGGGTATTCCGCAGCAAAAGCTTGGAGTAAACCATGGTATAGATAAAAAATTTTTTTCAAACCATATCTTACCAAACATTAAATTAGGAACAAATTGCTCAAAATCATGACCTAAATAACCTTCGTTATTGGGGAAAAATTTTTGGAATATTATTTGATGAAATATAAAAATTAAAAAAGACGTTAGAAGAAACAAAAAATTATTTTTTAATTTATTTTCCATTAAATTGGTGGGCCCGCCAGGACTCGAACCTGGGACCAATACATTATGAGTGTACTGCTCTAACCAACTGAGCTACAGGCCCTTTAGTAATCTTAGTTACATCATTTTCATTTAGTTATCAATGAAACATAATTTATTTGGTGGGCCGTGTTGGTTACGCTCCAACTACCCCTGCAATGTCAATGCAGTACTCTACTATTGAGCTAACGGCCCTACTAGTGGATTATCTAAATACTTTTAATGCAAACATACTTTTATAGTAATTTGGAGTTTTTTCCAATACTCTATAAATTGGAAAAGATCCAAGATCCTCGTGATAAACCGCTTTAGGATTCCAAGTTAAACAAACCAGTACAAAAAATAAAGTATAAAAAAAGTTTTTAGTTTTTTTATTTTGAAAATTAAATTCAAAGGTGTTTTTTTTTAATATTATTGCCTCATTTTTTAAAAGACCAAAGTAATAAATAAACGAACAGGAATATGTCATATGTGTCCAACGACCTGAGTCAACAGCAATTAAATACATAATTAATGATGGCAATATCAATAAAATAATATTTAAAATAAAAGGTTTACTACAAAAAAAATTATTTATTTTTTGAGGGTTAAATTCTGAAATAAATGATAGGTAAATCAAACTAAAAAAACCTACAACAAAAATAAATATATATCTTAAGATATGATTAAGTTGCCAACCTACTTCAAGATTATGATCAACTATACTTTTTGATAAAAAAATTGTAGCCAAGCCACATTCTTCACCAATTTTTTTTAATTCTTCACACATTCTTGCAGTATCTTCGACTGAATGTGGATTAGAATAAACTAAATATATGCAAATAAAGGTAGGTAGACCGAGCAATATAAGTTTAAAAAAAAATTTATAGTTAAACTTCAACTTTGTAATAAAAATTAAAGAAAGAAAGAAAAAACTATAAAATATACTTCCCTCATGTACTAAAATGAGCACTGGAAAAATAATAGATATAAAAATTAGAATTAAATTATTATTTATATATTTAAAATATAAATTGATTGAAACGATAAGTGCTATAAATATTAAAATTTCTTTCCTACCAAGAGCTTCGAGTTCAGCGATTGGAAATATGATAAATATTGGGGAAAATATTGATAATACAATAAGGTAATTTGGTTTTATATTTTTAAGTAAATTATAAATTAAAATATAATAAAAAATATATAGTAAAGATTGAAAAATCAAAAAGCTAAAACGTAAATTTAAACTAAATAAATTACTTATTTGAAATATAACTTCTCCTAAAAATCCTCTCCTAACAAATCCTCCTTGATAATTAATAACCCATTCGGACATGGCATTATTAGATAAAACATTATTCCTAACAATCAGATAATAAATACTTAAGATGGCTAAAATGAAAATATAATTTTTAAGTATAAATTTATAGTTTTTAGCCAAAAACATCTTTTTGCTAATTGATATTATATAAAAAGGAATTAACTCTCGAGAAAACTTTTTAGCTGTTTTGATCTGCTAGGGTGCTTTAACTTTCTCAGAGCTTTTGCCTCAATTTGTCTGATTCTTTCTCTAGTTACAGAAAATTGCAATCCTACTTCTTCAAGCGTATGGTCTGTATTCATTCCAACACCAAATCTCATTCTTAAAACTCTTTCTTCTCTTGGTGTTAAAGTCGATAAAATTTTAGTAGTTGCTTCACCAAGATTCGATTTAATAGCTTGTTCAAGTGGAGCAAGTGCTTTCGTATCCTCTATAAAATCACCTAAACTACTGTCTTCCTCATCACCAACTGGTTTTTCAAGTGAAACAGGTTCTTTCGAAATTTTTAAAACCTTTCTTACCTTATCTAGTGGCATTCTAAGTTTTTTTGCTAGTTCTTCTGGTGTAGCCTCTCTTCCAAATTCACTTAATATCAATCTTTGAGTTCTTACTATTTTATTTATTGTTTCTATCATATGAACAGGAATACGGATGGTTCTAGCTTGGTCTGCAATAGATCTGGTTATCGCTTGTCTTATCCACCATGTAGCATAGGTAGAAAATTTATATCCTCTTCTATACTCAAACTTATCTACAGCCTTCATAAGTCCTATGTTTCCTTCTTGTATAAGATCTAAAAATTGAAGACCTCTGTTTGTATATTTTTTTGCAATAGATATAACCAACCTTAAGTTTGCTTCAACCATCTCTTTTTTTGCTATTCTAGATTCTTTTTCACCTTTCTGAACTCTACTTACTAACTTCTTAAAATCTGTAACCGATATTCCAAGCTTCTGACTAATATCAATTAATCTTTCTCTAATGTTTTTAAATTCATCCTTGTTTTTAGAAAAAAATTGTTTCCAAATATTATTTGTATCTAAAAATTTTTTTAAATTTGGATTTATCTCATTTCCAACATAAAATTTGATAAATTCATTTCTAGGGATCTTATGATCCATAGCAAGTCTTAAAAGATTTCCCTCAAGAGATATAATTTTTTTATTTTCCACGTAATGTTTTTGAACCAAATCTTCTAAAACAGATGGTGATAATTGTAATGATTTTATATTTTCTAAAATATCATTTACAATTTTTTCATATCCTTTTTCTTTAGCTGCTGAAAAGTTTTCTGAATTTAAGACATTTTGAAGTTTTTCTTTTTGATATTTGATTAATTTACTATATTCTTTTGTAAGAGTATTAATTGTTTTTAATACTTTTGGTTTAATTTCTGTCTCCATAGCAGCAAGTGTAGGATTAAAATCGTCATCTTCGTCATCGGAGGAATTTTCTTCTTTGTCAGTCTCACCTGCATTTTTTTGTTTTGCGCTTGGTCCAGTTGTTTCATCTTCCATATAATTTGTATCAATATCGATTATTTCTCTTACTAAAATTTCATCATTTTGTAATTTTTCATTCCATTCAAAAAATTGTTGAGCTGTTATAGGACTTTGAGAGAGTGCAATTAGCATCACATCTTTACCAGCCTCAATTCTTTTAGCAATTGCAATCTCACCTTCTCTTGAAAGAAGTTCTACTCCACCCATTTCTCTAAGATACATTCTGATAGGGTCATCACTTTTCTCGATTGTTTTTCCTTCTTCTTTATTTGAACTTTCTTTTTTTCTTAAAATTTTGAAATCTGATTTTTTTTCCACTAAGGCGACATTTTCATCTAATATATAAATAAACGCTTGAGCTAAGTTCTCATCAGATAAATTTCTTTTTCCTAAAGATTTACTTAACTCTTCATAGGTGATAAAACCTCTGTGGGTTCCTCTTCCCATCAATCTAGCAAATGATTTTGTAATTATTCTTTCCACGATATTTTGAATTTAGATGTCTTATATAATGTCAATTATATAAAAATCTATTACTAATTTGGTCAGTTTAATTGAGATTCTGCTTTTTTTTGAGCTCTTTTAACTCATTAAATGTAGACTCGCTCATATCAAGAGAAAACTTCGATTCTAATTCCTGAATTCTGAACTCAAGATCATAATTCATCAAATCTCTAGAAATATCCTCTAATAATTCTATTATTTTTTGACCATCATCAGATTTATTTTTTAAAATATGTTTAATTGAAGCAAATTTGTTTATTTTTTCGATTAATTGAACATCCAAGTTAAGATCTTGTACTGTAATTTGTGGGTCGGATTTTAATTTTTGAATTATCATTTCAAATATTTTTTTATTAAAATCAGTAAATAACTTTATATTTTCAATCAAATGAATATTTGCTTGCAATAAATTCAAATTATTCAAAACTAAGTATAATAAAGAAAACTCTTTGATCTCAACTCCAGTTAAAGACTGACTTTCTTTGAAATATTTTTTTGTACTTTCTAAAGATTTTATTTTTTTTCTGTAAAATCTTTTATTATTTTGATTTGAATGTGGAGTTAGCTCAGCAATTTTTTCTAAAAAGTATTCTAAGACATATTTTTTTATAAAATCATCTTTTATTGTATTTGCAATACTTCTAAGTTTTTTCTCAAAAATAGCCATAGATGAAGGATTGTTATTTGTTTGTTTTTTATAATGACTAAAAATAAATTGATGAATAGATAGTTTAGTTTGCTTAGTAAATTCCAAAAAATTTGATTTACCATGTTTATTTACATAGCTATCTGGATCTTCCTTATCTGGAAGAAATAAAAACGAAATTTGTTTTTCTGGTTTTAATTCTTTAATTGAATTTTCAGCAGCCCTAACAGCAGCTTTATATCCACCTTCATCACCATCAAAACAGATTATAATATCATCAAAAAATTGGTTTAAAGTTAAAATTTGTTTGTCAGTTAAAGATGTACCAAGATTTGCAACTACATTATCAATTCCATTTTTGCTAAGACCTACAACATCCATGTATCCTTCGACCAGATAAATGTGATCGATTTTATTAGAAAGTTTTCTTGCTAAATCCAAATTATATAAATTTGATCCTTTTTTAAAAAAATTTGTTTCAGGCGAATTTATATATTTTGCTAAATAATCTAAATTTTCAATTATTCTTCCACCTAAAGCAATTGGTTGACCTGAAATATTATTAATCGGAAATATTAATCGACCTCTAAATCTTTCTACATAAAATTTTTTTTTTTCATCCAAATAAAAAAGACCAGTCTCTATAAGAGTTTGTTCACTATAATCATTTTTTAATTTTTCAAAAAAATTTGGATTTTTTTCTACATATCCTATCTTAAATTTTTTAACTTCATCTTTACTTAGCGACCTATTTTTTAAATAATCTCTGGCTATTGAATAATTTTGATTTTTTAAAAGTTCTTTGTGATAAAATTCAACATAATTACTAAAAATAGATTTATACTCATTCCATTTTTTCTCTCTTTCTTCATCTAGTTTTGAAAACATATATGGCTGCATACCTGCTAACTGAGATAAATATTTAACGGCTTCACCAAATTTTAAATTTTGAGTTTTCATCACAAAATCAAAAATATTTCCGTGTTCAGAGGTTGCAAAACAATGATAAAATTCTTTTTCATCATTTACAGTAAATGAGGGTGTCTTTTCATTTTTGAAAGGTGATAAACCAACAAATTCTTTACCTCTTTTTTTTAAGGAAACCGTTTTTGAGACTACAGTTGAAACTTTCAACCTGTTTTTAATTTCATCAAGATACTCTTTTGGGTATTTCATTATTTATTTAACAATTCTTTGATCATTGATCCTGCTTTGGAAAAATCAATTTCGTCCGCATGAGTTTTTTTTAATTCGCCCATAACTTTCCCCATATCTTTTAAAGAATTTGCTCCAATTTTTGAAATAATATCTGAACAGATTTTTTTAGTTTCTTCTTCACTAAGTTGCTTAGGTAAAAAACTTGTTAAAATATCATATTCATTTTGCTCAACTTCTAAAAGATCTGTTCTATTATTTTTTGTATAAATATCGATCGATTCGGCTCGTTGCTTAACCATTTTTTTTAAAAGTTTCTTAATATCCTCATCATCAGTTTCTTTTTTGTTAGGGCCCGATCTGTTAACAATGTCCAAATCCTTAATAGAAGATAATATTAACCTATAGGTTGATATTTTATTTTTATCTTTAGATTTTAAAGCATTTTTATATTCGTTTTCGATGGTCTGTTTTAATGACATAATTATTTAATTTACTTAAAAGAAAAAATTCTTCAAAAGAAAAATTGTTTTTTTACAATTTTATATTACATCTCTGTTGCGATAATAAAGCAATTATTGTATGAACCTTTAACTCATGAGTTGTACTTGAACAAAAAAGCAAAAAAAACTAACTCAAAAATAAAATCTCAAATCAATACAGGCGTTTTAGTTCTCGAAAATAAAAAGGTGTTTAAAGGAATTGGAATTGGATACCAAGGAGAAGCTACTGGAGAAGTTTGTTTTAATACATCCTTAACAGGTTATCAGGAAATCATTTCTGATCCCTCATATGCAGGCCAAATTATTAACTTTACCTTTCCTCACATAGGAAATGTTGGGACCAATAAAGAAGATCATGAGGCTGATAAAATATGGGCTAAAGGGGTAATATTGAACTCTGAAATTACTGATCCTTCAAACTATAGGTCATTTCTTCATTTAGATATTTGGCTTAAAAAAAATAAAATTGTTGGAATTACTGGTTTAGACACAAGAAGCCTTACCAACTTCATAAGAGATAATGGAGCTCCTAAAGGAACAGTTGCTTTCTCAAAAAATGGAAAATTTAATATCAGCAAACTTGCTAATACAACAATAAAATGGAGTGGATTAAAAAACTTAGACCTTGCAAAAACAGTCACAACTCAAAAAAACTACATATGGAAAGGCTATAAAACCTGGAAAAAAGAAACTGGATTTAAAAAAAATAAAAAAAATACATTTCACGTAGTTGCAATTGACTATGGGATTAAAAAAAATATCTTAAGATATTTTTCTGATTTTAATTGTAAAGTAAGCGTTGTTTCTTGCAATACAACTGCTGAAAAAATTTTAGCTCTTAAACCAAATGGTATATTTTTATCAAATGGTCCTGGTGATCCTGCGGCTACTGGAAAATATGCAATAGGAATTCTTAGAGACTTAATAACAAAAAACTTGCCTGTATTTGGTATTTGCCTGGGTCATCAACTTCTTGCTTTAGCGCTTGGTGGCAAAACAAAAAAAATGAAATTAGGTCATCGAGGTGCAAATCACCCTGTAAAAAACTTAGTCCAAGATAATGTTGAAATCACCAGCCAGAACCATGGGTTTGAAGTAATGAGAGAAAATTTACCAAAAAATATTGAAATAACTCATAAATCTTTATTTGATAATAGTATTGAAGGTATAAGACTAAAAAACAAACCTGTTTTTTCAGTGCAATATCACCCTGAGTCGAACCCTGGTCCACAAGATAGTGTGTATTTGTTTAAAGAATTTATTAACAGTATGAAAAAAAATGCCCAAAAGAAAAGATATTAAAAAAATATTAGTAGTAGGTGCTGGCCCAATTATAATAGGTCAAGCTTGCGAATTTGATTATTCCGGTACTCAAGCATGCAAAGCTCTTAAAGACGAAGGTTATAAAGTAGTTTTAATCAACTCAAATCCAGCAACAATTATGACAGATCCAGATGTTGCAGATAAAACCTACATTGAGCCAATAACATTACTTGTTTTAGAAAAAATTCTTAAAAAAGAAAAACCAGACGCAATTTTACCAACGATGGGAGGTCAGACGGCACTTAATATTGCAATGGAAGCTGAAAAAAAAGGAATCTTAAAAGAATATAAAATTGAATTAATTGGAGCAAATTCAAAAGCAATTTCCAATGCTGAAGATAGGAAAAAATTTAGAAAAAATATGATAGATATTGGTTTAGATTTACCAAAATCTGAAATCGTAAATAGTAACAACCAGGCCTCAAAAGTATTAAGAAAAATTGGTTTACCTGCAATTATAAGACCTGCATTTACATTGGGTGGGCTTGGAGGAGGAATTGCTAAAAATAAAAAAGATTATTTCAAAATCATAAAAAATGGATTGCACGAATCACCTGTAAGCCAAGTTCTTGTTGAAGAGTGTTTGGAGGGATGGAAAGAATTTGAAATGGAAGTTGTTAGAGATAAGAAAGATAATTGTATTATAATTTGTTCTATAGAAAATGTCGATCCGATGGGCATCCATACTGGTGACTCTGTAACTGTAGCCCCAGCACTTACTTTGACAGATAAGGAATATCAAGTAATGAGAAATGCTTCTATTGCCTGTCTTAGAAAAATTGGAGTTGAAACAGGAGGATCAAATGTACAGTTTGCTATCAACCCTAAAAATGGACGAATGGTTGTAATAGAAATGAATCCTCGTGTATCCAGATCCTCAGCTCTAGCTTCTAAAGCAACTGGTTTTCCAATTGCAAAAGTTGCCGCTAAGCTTGCTGTTGGTTATACGTTGGACGAATTAAAAAACGAAATAACTAAAGTTACCCCTGCATCTTTTGAGCCAACCATAGATTATGTAGTAACTAAAATTCCTAGATTTACTTTTGAAAAATTTTCAACATCACCAGCTACATTGGGAACTTCTATGAAATCAGTTGGTGAAGCAATGGCAATTGGTAGGAACTTCAAAGAATCTCTTCAAAAAGCATTGGTTTCCTTGGAGACTGGTTTTTCGGGATTAGATAGAATATTTAATCTAAACAAGAAACAAATAGAAAAAAAACTTAAAGAAAATATCCCAAATAAATTACTCCTTGTTGCAGAAGCAATTCGTAAAAAAATTAATTTAAAGAGAATTTACGCTTTATCAAAAATTGACCCTTGGTTTTTAGAGCAGATAAAAGAAATAATAGATAATGAAATAAAAATTAAAATGAAAGGGTTACCTAAAAATTTTGTTGAATTCAACAGAATAAAATCAATAGGTTTCTCTGACAAAAAACTTTCTGAACTTACTAAAATTTCAGAGAATGTTATTAGAAAAAAAAGAACTGCATTAAAAATCTTGCCTGTGTTTAAAAAAGTTGATACTTGCGCTGCAGAATTTAAATCCTTCACACCTTATATGTACTCAACATATCAACGAAATTTCTCAATTAATTCAGAGTGTGAAGCAAATCCATCACCTAGAAAAAAAATTATTATTTTAGGTGGTGGTCCTAACAGAATTGGTCAAGGTATAGAATTTGACTACTGCTGTTGCCAGGCAAGTTTTTCCCTAAAAAAAGCAGGTTTTGAGACCATAATGGTCAATTGCAACCCTGAAACAGTTTCAACAGATTATGACACAAGTGATAGACTTTATTTTGAACCACTAATTGAAGAATACGTTTTTAATATAATTAAAAAAGAACAAGAAAAAGGAAATCTGCTTGGAATAATTGCTCAATTTGGTGGGCAAACTCCTATAAAACTTGCAAAATTTTTATATGATAACAATCTTCCTATTTTAGGAACACAATATACTTCAATTGATTTAGCTGAAGATAGAGATCGATTTCGAAATTTATTAAATAAACTTAAATTAAAACAAGCTGAAAGTGGAATTGCTAAAACATTTAAACAAGCAATTAATATCTCAGAAAAAATTGGCTTACCACTAATGGTTAGACCATCTTATGTGCTGGGAGGAAGAGCCATGGAGATTGTATATGAGAAAAATCAGCTTAAAAAATTTGTAGAAGAGGCTTTCAAAGCAGCAGATGATAATCCTATTTTAATCGATAAATTTATTAACCATGCAATGGAGGTTGATGTCGACGCAATATCTGATGGAAAACAAGTGTATGTTGCTGGTATCATGCAACATATAGAGGAGGCTGGTATTCATTCAGGAGACTCTGCATGTAGTTTACCACCAGTGTCTATTAAACCCTACTTAATAAAAGAAATTGAAAATCAGACCAAAAAACTTGCTCTTGCTCTTAAAGTAAAAGGCTTCATGAATATTCAATATGCAATAAAAAAAGATAAAATTTATGTGATTGAGGTTAACCCAAGAGCAAGTAGAACAGTACCATTTGTTTCTAAAGCAAAAGGTTTACCACTAGCAAAAATTGCATCACGAGTAATGGCAGGTGAAAAATTATCAAAATTTAATTTGAAGGATAAATCTAAAGGAATGTACGCAGTTAAAGAGGCTGTATTTCCTTTTAATAAATTCCCAAATAGTGATCTGCTTTTAGGACCAGAAATGAAGTCCACTGGTGAGGTAATGGGTTTTGACAAAAATTTTGGAATGGCATTTGCCAAAAGTCAAATAGCAGCATCAAATTCATTACCTAAAGATGGTTTAGCTTTTATTTCTCTCAAAAACTCACACAAAGATGAAGGGATAGACTTAGCCAAAGAACTTATTAGATTAAAATTTACCTTATGTGCAACTAAAGGAACTGCTGATTATATTAGAAAGCACGGTATGAAATGTAGAATCATTAATAAAGTAAGCACTGGTTCCCCTCATATAGTTGATGTTTTAGATGCAAAAAAAATTGCATTAGTAATAAATACGGGGGGTGGAAATAAAGCTTATCGAATAAGCGATGCAATCGCTTTAAGAAGAGCTACCTTAAAAAATAAAGTTCCATATTGTACAAATATGTCAACAGCTTATGCATGTTTAGAGGCAATTAAATCTTTGAAAACAAATAAATTAGAAGTTAACTCTCTTCAAGATATTTAAGAGTTTACTTTCCAATCAGTTTCGAAAGTTACATAATTTACTTGAATACATCGTCTTTCTTTAACAATAGTTTTCTTTTCCATTCCATGCCAAGTTCCAGGTCCACTAGTAAAGAAATAACCATAATTATTTTTATAGGGAACTGTTTTTACTTTTTCTAATTTATCATTATAAAAATCAGTACCTAAATCTTCAGACTCATTAGCATTGTTAACAAAGATTAAACCAGACATAAGTTTTTCTTTAATATCACAATGTGGTTTGAGCCAAAAACCTTCACGGTCACATATTACCTCTAGTCTAACAAAAGAATTAGATAAATCTCTATTGATCATTTTTGAAATAACTTCATAGGTTTCTTTAGATTGAAGTTCGTTTATAAAATTTACTAAATGTGGAAAATTTAATGCGTTATCTTTATTAACAAAACACCTAAATTTTATTGCCTCTCCTCCAGATGCTATGCCCTCTCTAAACTCTGCAGCACCGCCATCGATAGCTCTTGTACCATCGTAAGAAAGGTTGTGTTTACTGACATCTGGAATATCTGCTTTAATTATTTCCTCTATTGCTCCATCTGACAAAGCATTTTCATATTCCCAATGATCAAAAGGAAATTCAAATTTTTTAGAGTTATTTAATATAGAATTTAAAAATGACATTATGAAAAAATTTTGTTTTTAATAATTCCTGCTACTCTATTAGTTTCATCTAGCTTTTCATAGTTCCAATTTTCCACTTCTTCACCCAGATTTCTTATAATTTTTAGTTCTCTAAATAAATTTCTAAATCTTTGAAATCTAATATCATTTTTTCTTGGTAAAATATTTGCTACGTAAATTGGTTTACCCGTTAAAGCTGCTTCTGAAATCATTGAACTTGAGTCACAAGTTACTACTATATTTTCTGCGATTCCAAGAGCTGATAAATATGCTTTTTTATCAACTTCAATAAAAATAGTATGATTTTCGCCAAAAAATTCTTTAGCGTAATGAATGGTATTAATTGGAGTTCTTATTGAAGGAATTACAACTAATTGAAAGTTGTGTTTTTTAATCAATTTATACAGACTAGTAAAAATATGTTTCATATTCCTAGCTGAATAATCGTAATATTTAGTTGGTCCACCCATAATTAATGTCCAAATTTTTCTTCCATCATTTTTAATAAACGAATTTAAATAATTCCTATTCTCCTCAATTTCACTTTGCGTAAGATAATGAATAGCGCCTTTTGTTGTAATCACGTTTTGACCATCTAAGTTGTCATGTTCTGGAGCAACAATAAAATCAAAATGATTTAAATTTACTTTTGGATCTTGAATGTGAATATTAAATATTTTTTTATTTGAAGTTTTTTTTAAATGAATTGATGGTATTACACTTTTTCTTCCACAAGATATAATTACATCAAATTCATCAGAAATAATTTTTTTATAAACATTTTGAGAAATAGGAGTTATCTTTGGAGGAATCGCTTTCCAAAAACTTTTTAGTTCAACTGTATGGTGTGTGAAATCTAAATCTAAAGCTTTAGCTAAACCTTCTACTTGGCTTATCATGCCATGCATTCCTTGGGTTAATAAAATACCTTTTAATTTAAACATTAATCACTATATAGCTTCCATATGAGTCAAAATCCAACTAAACACACAAAAGTGTTAATAATTGGATCCGGTCCTGCTGGATATACTGCTGCAGTCTATGCAGCTAGAGCGATGCTGAACCCTATTTTAGTTTATGGATCTGAACCAGGCGGGCAATTAACTACAACAACTGATGTTGAAAATTATCCAGGATTTTCTGAAGTAATTCAAGGTCCATGGTTAATGGATCAAATGAAAGAACAAGCAAAAGCAGTTGGAACTGATATGATTGAAGACCATATAGGATCTGTAAATTTAAAAAGTTCACCCTTTGAAGCAATTGGAGATAGTGGTCAGAAATATACTGCTGACAGTATTATTATATCTACCGGAGCTCAGGCTAGATGGCTAAATTTAGATTCAGAGCAAGAGTTTAGAGGCTTTGGAGTTTCAGCATGTGCTACGTGTGATGGTTTCTTTTTTAAAGATAAGGAAGTGGCTGTAGTAGGTGGTGGAAATGCTGCTGTTGAGGAAGCAATGTTTCTTACAAAGTTTGCCTCAAAAGTAAAATTAATACACAGAAGAGATAGTCTAAGAGCTGAAAAGATGCTCCAAAAAAAATTAATGGAAAATAAAAAAATAGAAATTATATGGAATTCGGTTGTGGAGGATGTGATTGGCGATAAAGATCCTAAAAATGTTAAGGGTTTAAAAATTAAAAATGTAAAAACAAATAATGTAGAAGAATTAAAACTAGACGGAGTTTTTATAGCGATTGGTCATGACCCTGCAACTAAACTTTTTAAAGATCAATTAGAAATGGACACAGAGGGTTATCTAATTACTAAACCTGACTCTACCGAAACAAATGTTCCTGGTGTTTACGCTGCTGGAGATGTTAAAGATAAAACTTTTAGACAAGCAGTAACTGCAGCTGGTATGGGTTGTATGGCTGCCCTTGAAGCTGAAAAATTTTTATCCCACTAAATTAGAAATTTCGTTAGATTCAAATACACTTTGATCACTATTTTCGTTAGCTAATTTTATCATTGCCCTAGCTACTATTTCTGACTGAATTGGTCTCATTTTTCTAAAAGACCCAATTAATATTGGAGATAAAAGTTTAAATATTATTATTCCAAATTTTTCACCAACCCTTTCTTCTTGTCTTTCTCCTAATAAAAATGATGGTCTCATAATCCCAATTTTATCGAAATTTAAATTTTTAATTTCCTCTTCAACCAAACCTTTGAATTTTAAATATTCGCCAGAACTTTTTGGATTTGCGTATCCAGAGGAAACAAAAAAGAATGATTTAACTGAATTAGATTTTGCTATTTGAGCAATTTTTTTAGGAATATCTAGCTCAATTTTTTGATATTCATTTTTATTAGGTGATTTTTTTTTAGTCGTACCAATGCAACAAAAACATTCATCTCCTTTAATATCTTCAGCATGTTTAGTTAAATTATTAAAATCAGTCTTTATTATTTCAATCTTTGGATTATTAATTCCTGTGAATGAACGGACAAATAATTTAATTTTTGAATAATTTGAATTTTGAATTAGATAATTAAGGACATGTCCTCCAACTAGACCTGTTGAACCAAATAATAAGGCGGTTTTCACTCCTAATTATAAGCTTTCACAGAAAGATTTAATTCTTTCCATTGCTTTTTTTAAATTTTTCATTGAAGTAGCATAAGAAATTCTAAAATAACCATCTAAACCAAATGCTGATCCTTGAACTACTGCAACATTTGATTTTTCAAGTAATTTCTGAACAAAATCTGTATCTGTTTTTAATTTTGTTTTTTTATTTAAAAGACCCTTGCAACTTGGAAATACATAAAAAGCTCCATTTGGCGTTAAACAATTAATTCCTTTAATATTATTTAAACTCTTAACTACAAAATCTCTTCTTTGTTTGAAAGCGTTAGCTCTTTTTTTAATGAATCCTTGATTACCATTTAGTGCTTCAACTGCTGCTGCTTGACTTATTGATGAGGGATTAGAAGTAGATTGTGATTGAATTTTTCTAATAGCTTTTATTATATCCTCAGGGCCTGCCGCATATCCTATTCTCCAACCTGTCATAGCATACGATTTGCTAACTCCATTCATAGTAAGAGTTCTATTTTTTAGTTTTGATATTTGTGCAATAGTGAAAAAATTAAAATTATCATATTTTACATGTTCATAAATATCATCACTTAAAATATAGACATTTTTATTTTTAATTAAAATTTTTGCCAGTTCTTTGATTTCTTTTTTTAAATATCCCGCGCCAGTTGGATTTGAAGGTGAATTAAGTATTACCCATTTAGTTTTTTTTGAAATTGCTTTCTTTAATTTTTTTGCTGTAAGTTTAAAACCTTCTTGCTCAGTACATTTTACTATTTTTGGTTTTCCACCTGCTAACAATACCATATCTGGATATGATACCCAGAAAGGTGCTGGAATAATTACTTCATCACCTTTGTTTAAAGTTGCCATAAAAGCATTATAAAGTACTTGTTTACCACCAGTTCCAACTGTTATTTGGTCAATTGAATAATTTAATTTATTTTCTCGTTTAAATTTACTTACGATTGCTTTTTTTAATGCAGGCGTTCCATCTACAGCTGTATACTTTGTATCTCCACTTTTAATTGCTTTAATCGCTGCCTTTTTAATATTGTCTGGTGTATCAAAATCGGGCTCTCCCGCTCCAAGACCCACAACATCTTTACCAGCAGCTCTAAGTTCTCTAGCTTTTTGAGTCACAGCAATGGTAGGTGAAGGTTTAATTCTTTTTAAACTATCTGATATTATGCTCATTGAAATATAAATAAATTCTACTACGTTGTTTAATATATGGAAAATACTTATCAAGATTTAATTACAGATATCCAGAGTAAAAATCCAAAAATAGGTGGAAAACTTGAAGGTGGAAAAAAATTTAAAATTAAATCTGATTTTAAACCAGCTGGAGATCAGCCGGCTGCTATCAAAAAATTAGTAGAAGGTGCAAAAAAAGATCAATTTAATCAAGTATTACTTGGTGTTACTGGCTCAGGGAAAACTTTTACAATGGCAAAGGTGATTGAGGCAACTAACAGGCCTGCATTAATTTTAGCACCAAACAAAACATTAGCAGCGCAACTTTATGGGGAAATGAAAAGCTTTTTTCCTGATAATGCTGTTGAATATTTTGTGTCTTACTACGACTATTATACACCAGAAGCTTATGTACCAAGATCAGACACATATATTGAAAAAGAAGCCTCTATAAATGAACAGATTGATAGAATGAGACACTCAGCAACAAGATCTCTACTTGAGAGAGATGATGTTTTAATTGTTGCAAGCGTATCCTGTATTTATGGACTTGGTTCTGTTGAAGCCTACAGCAAAATGACTTTAACACTTCAAAAAAACTATGATTATAATCGGGAAGAAATCATTAAATCTTTGGTTGCATTACAATATAAACGAAATGATCAAAATTTTGTAAGAGGAACCTTCAGAGCAAGAGGTGAATATTTAGAAATTTTTCCATCACATTTAGAAGACCGAGCCTGGAGATTGAGTTTGTTTGGAGATAAACTTGAACAAATAGAAGAATTTGATCCTCTTACAGGAGATCAAGTAAGGGATTTAAGTTTGGTAAAAGTTTATGCAAATAGTCACTACATCACTCCGAAGCCAACAGTAGAACAAGCAATAATAAATATAAAAAGAGAGTTAGAAATCACTTTAAAAAAACATAGAGAAGAAAATAAACTTTTAGAAGCACAAAGATTAGAGGAGAGAACAAAGTTTGATCTTGAAATGATTGAAGCAACTGGCTCATGTGCAGGAATTGAAAATTACTCAAGATTTTTATCAGGAAGGAAGCCAGGAGAGCCCCCACCTACTCTTTTTGAATATTTTCCAGATAACACATTAATATTTGTAGATGAATGCCATGTAACTGTTCCTCAACTTAATGGGATGTACAAAGGCGATAGATCTAGAAAAAGTACCTTAGCAGAGTATGGGTTCAGATTGCCATCATGTATGGACAATAGACCTCTAAAGTTTGAGGAATGGGATCTTATGAGAACCCAAACGGTATTTGTATCAGCAACACCAGGACCATGGGAATTAGAACAAACAAAAGGTAAATTTATTGATCAAGTTATTAGACCAACTGGATTAATCGATCCTGTTGTAGAAATAAGACCTGCTAAAAATCAAGTAGATGATTTAATGCATGAATGTAAAAGAGTTGTTGAAAATAATCACAGGGTATTAGTTACAACTTTAACTAAAAAGATGGCAGAGGACTTAACTGAATACCTTCACGAAAATGGTGTTAAGGTAAGATATCTGCACTCTGACATAGATACATTGGAAAGAATTGAAATTATGCGGGATCTAAGAATGGGAGTATTTGATGTCTTAGTTGGAATAAATTTATTAAGAGAAGGATTAGATATTCCTGAATGTGCTCTTGTTGGAATTCTAGATGCAGATAAAGAAGGTTTTTTAAGATCTGAAACTTCATTAATCCAAACTATTGGAAGAGCTGCTAGAAATGTTGATGGTAAGGTTATTTTATATGCAGATAAAGAAACAAAGAGTATTAAAAAAGCAATTACTGAAACTGATAGAAGAAGAAATATTCAGCTTGCATATAACAAAAAACACAAGATAGATGCAAAGTCTGTTAAAAAAGAAATAAGTGATATTTTAGAGAGTGTTTATGAAAAAGATTATGTAAAAATTAGTGAAGGATCAAATATTGGTGGAAATTTAAAAAAACATCTCAAAGGTCTAGATAAGAAAATGAAAGAAGCTGCATCTAACCTAGAATTTGAGGAAGCAGCTAAAATTAGAGACGAAATTAGAAAACTAGAAAGTACAGAATTAGAAATTACATTAAACCCAAAAATAAGGCAGTATGACGTAAAAAATAAACTTTATCCAAAGGGTAGGTCAACAATGGGTATGCCAGGCACTAAAGTTACAAAAAAAAGAGATAAAAAATGGAAGCACGGAAGATAATAATTACTGGTGGCGCAACCAGAATAGGTGCTGCAATTGCAAGAAAATTATCTGGTCCTAATAAAGAAATATTAATTCATTTTAATAGATCAAAGTCTAAAGCAGAAAAATTAAAAAAAGATTTATCTAAAAATGGAACGAAAGTTTATTTGATGAAGGGAGATTTAAGCAAAGAAACAGATGTAAATAAAATTGTAAGATTTGCAAAAACAAAATTAAAATATTTTGATTGCCTTATAAATAATGCTTCACTATTTGAAAACGACAAGCTAGAAAACTTTACAACAGATAGCTGGGGACATCACTTAAGAACAAATCTTAGAACACCAGCTTTATTAACAAAGGAATTTGCTAAAAATATAAGAGGTAAAAATAATAATATTATAAATCTTATAGATCAAAGGGTATTTAAACTCACACCTTACTTTTTTTCTTACACAATTAGCAAAACTGGTCTTTATACTTTGACAAAAACTAGTGCTATGAGCTTAGCGCCAAATATAAGAGTAAATGGAATTGCTCCAGGTCCAACAATAAAGAACAGCAGACAATCTGAGAAACATTTTAAAAAACAATACATGGCAACTCCACTTAAAAGACAAGTTGATGTGGAACAGATCTGTAATGCAGTTGACTTTTTTATTAAAAATAGATCTATTACTGGTCAAGTGATATCAATAGATAGCGGTCAAAGCTTAAATTGGCAAACACCAGATATTATGGGTGGAAAAGAATGAAAAAAATATTTTTTATTATAATTTTTTTATTTGTTACAAACAATCTATTTGCAAATACTTTAGAATATGAAGGTTTAGAAAAATTATCCAAAAACAATACTTTTATGAACGATAAAGGTAAACCTTATTCGATTGAAGAAATATCTGATAAAAAAAATTCATTGGTAATAATTTATAATCATGGAAGTATTCAAGATCATAAGCAGGATCCATGCAAAGCAAAACCTAAATTTGGATATATTTGGGATGCTGCAGTAGTACCAGCGATCTTAAAATTACATAATAAAAAAATTAATGGATTAGAGATTAAGATTTATCGAGTATGCTCAGGAGTAAAAGGTATGCCAGTTAAGAAACAAAAAAAATACAGAAAAGAATTAAAATCAAAAGGAAAAATTAATTTAGTAGATGAGCATAAAAATATTAAAAGACAAAATATTATACTAAATGAAGTTAAAAATTTGAAGAATATTGGATTTGATAAAATAATATTATCGGGATATTCAGCTGGTGGATGGTCATCTCTATTTTTACAGTCAAGATATCCAGAAAAAATTATAGGAACAATTGCATTTAACCCAGCATTCGCAGGGCCAAAGAAAGAATGGCAAAAAAAATATCCTGAATGGGGTGCTTTTAGAGAGGATTCAGTAAATAAATTTAATAAAACAAACACAATAAATGCAATTATTTTTGCTCATAAAGACGACATATTTGAAGATCCTAAAACTCTATCATTTTTTGAAAATTTTAAAAATTTAAGTCTTATTGATTATAGTGAATTAAAACCAACTAAATGTAATTGGGCAGATGTAAATGAAAAAATGACAGCAGATAAAGGACATAATATTCCACAATCAAAATGTTTTACAAAATATTTGGAAGATAAAAATTATCTGATCTCATTTCTTGAAAATATAATTAAATGAAGAAAAACAATTTAAAAATTATTGAAATAGATAAGAATAAAACCTTATTTAATTACGAAAAGAAAGTCTTAATTAAAGAGTTAATATTGGATTTAAAACTTGGTTATTATGATTTTGAAAAAGAAAAACCTCAGAAAGTAAAATTTAATATTGAAGTAAACTATGAAGATAAAAAACCCTCTAATGATAAAGATTTAAAAACAATCGTAAATTATGCAAAAATCGTAAAATTAATTAAAAAACTAGTTAAAAATAAACATTATAATTTTTTAGAAACCTTAGCTGAAGATGTCTTTGATGAGTTATTCAAAGACAAACGGATTGATAAAATAAGTCTTCAGATTGAAAAACTTGAGATAATGAAAGATTGCTCAGCTGTCGGCATTCAAATTTCCAAAAAGAGAAGTCATGTTAAGTCCTGAAAAAGGTAAAGAAGTTATAAAAAAAGAATTACCTTTAATTCCCAAATTGCCTGGTGTTTATAGAATGCTGAATTCTGATAATGAAATTTTATACGTAGGTAAGGCAAAGAATCTTCCAAATAGATTAAAAAGTTATGTATCAGAAAAAAATCATATAATCCGAACAGAAAGAATGTTATCTCAAACAAAAAAACTTGAGATAACTACAACAACAAATGAGAGTGAAGCTCTACTTCTTGAGGCAAATTTAATCAAAAGACATAAGCCAAAATTTAATATTCTATTAAAGGACGACAAATCTTTTCCATATATTTTTATTTCTGATCATGAGTTTCCAAGAATAGAAAGGCATAGAGGTGCAAAAAATAGACCAGGTAAATATTATGGACCTTTTGCGAGTTCATTAGCGGTTAATATGGCGATTAAAACTATTCAAAGAATATTTCTTTTAAGATCTTGCACAGACAAACAGGTAGAGGCAGGTGATAAAACTTGCTTCAATTATTTTTTAAAAAGATGTGCAGGACCATGTGGTGGAAAAATAAATAAAAACGATTATGCAAAGTTAGTTGAAGCTGCAGATGAATTCTTAAGTAAAGGAAAATCAAGAAAAATACAAAAAACACTTTCTCAACAAATGGAAGAAGCTAGTGAAGAGCTAGATTTTGAAAAAGCTGCAATTATGAGAGATAAAATTAAATCTCTAAATATTATTCAATCTTCATTAACTATAAGCGAGGCAAATCTCATAGAGGCTGACGTGATAGCAGGTTACAAAGAGTCTGGAAAAACTTGTGTTCAAGTATTTTTTTATAGATCAAAACAAAATTGGGGTAATCAGGCTTTTTTTCCAAAACATGATCCAGATGAAACTTTAAGCGATATACTCAATTCTTTTGTTGCACAATTTTATGAAAATAAGGCTGTTCCTAGTTCAGTAATTTTAAGTGAGGATATAAAAGAAAGAAAATTGTTAGAAAAAACTTTAACAAAGAAAGAAAATAAAAACGTTACTTTATCAACAGCTAAAAAAGGTTCAAAACTGAGAGTAATAAATCTAGCAATAAAAAATGCTAAAGATAGTTTAAATAGAAAATTATATGAAAGTCAAAATAATAGAAATTTATTAGATGAAATTTCAAAAAAGTTCAAATTAGATAATACAATAAGTATCATAGAAGTTTATGATAATAGTCATATTCAAGGAACAAATAGTGTCGGGGCATTAATCACATATGGTGAGGAAGGATTTATCAAAAAAAGATATAGAAAATTTAATATAAAAACGGAAAAATTTAAACAAGATGATTTTGGAATGATTAAAGAAGTTTTAGAAAGAAGATTTAAAAGAGCAATCCAAGAAAAAGGTAATTTCTTAACATTCCCAGACTTAGTTTTGATTGATGGTGGAAAAGGACAATATTCATCAGCAAGAGGGACAATGAATGATCTAGGATTGAACGAAATACCAGTAATTGCTATTGCAAAAGGTAAGTACAGAAATAGTGGTAATGAAACTTTTTTTCACAATGGAAAAGAATTTAAATTCGCTAAAAACGACCCTTCTTTATTTTTTTTACAAAGGATTAGAGATGAGGCACATCGATTTGCCATAAGTGCCCATAGAGCAAAAAGAAAAAAAGGTATTAGTAAATCACTTTTAGATCAAATACAGGGTATTGGATCTGTTCGAAAAAGAGCACTTTTAAATCATTTTGGATCCGCTCGATCGGTTGAATCTGCTAGTTTAGATGAAATAAAGTCTGTAGAAGGTGTTGAAGAAAAAGTAGCAAAAAAGATATATAACTTTTTTCATGAATAATTATGCTTAAAAAAATTCCAAATATTTTAACTATTGGACGAATAATAATTGTTCCTTTTTTTGTTTTGGCTTATTACCTTCCTGGATTTTATGGTGATCTAACTGCATTAATTTTGTTTATCATAGCATCATTTACAGACTTCTTGGATGGTATGTTAGCTAGAATGTTTGGAGTTGAATCAAAGTTAGGAGAATTATTAGATCCTATAGCTGATAAGATAATTGTTGCAACAGCACTAATACTTTTGGTGATGGATGGAACTATCAAAAATTATGAAGTAATTGCAGCAATTATAATTCTTACAAGAGAAATTTTAATTTCAGGTTTGAGAGAATTCTTAGCGAAAGGTAAAATTAAACTTCCAGTATCTAGTCTATCAAAACTTAAAACTGTTTTACAAATGGTCTCTATTGCTCTTTTACTTTCTGGGGATACAGGAAATAAAATAATAAATTTCCAAGATTATAATGCTCAAACAATAGGTATTATTCTTTTATGGCTTTCTGCGGCTTTAACACTTTTTACAGGTTATGATTATATGCGAAAGGGTATTGATCATGCTATGTCAGAAGACAATAAAGATTAAGCAGCTTTTTTCTTTCTTACAATTTCTTGGTAACTTTCATTTAAATCAATAATGGTATCACAAACCTTAAATTGATGTTCGGCTATACACGAAACAGGTGTTACTTCTGCTGCAGTCCCTGTTAAAAAACATCCAACAAAGTTTGGTAGTTCAGTTGGACTAATTTTTCTCTCATGTACTTTTATATTTTTTGATTTTGCAATTCCAATTACAGTTCTTCTTGTAATACCGTCTAAAAAAGAGTCTGGTATTGGCGTATGAATTTCGCCATTTTTATCTTTAAAAAAAATATTTGCTCCAGTTGCTTCAGCAATATTCCCTTCATGATCAAGCATTAAAGAATCTGTATATCCTTGCTTTTCTGCTTCATGTTTTGAAAGTGTACAAATCATATAAAGTCCAGAAGCCTTTGTATCCCATGGTATTGTATTTGGCGCAGGTCTTCTCCAATTTGAAATGTTTAATCTAATACCTTCTACTTTTAGTTTAGGATCAAAATATGATCCCCATTCCCATGTTGCTATAGCAACATGTATTTTTGTTTGTTGGGCAGAAATAGCCATCATCTCACTTCCTCTCCACGCAACTGGTCTAACATAACCATTTTCTACTTTTTGAGTTACGATGATTTTATTTGATGCATTATTTATTTCTTCCTCTGTGTAAGGAATATCAAAACCCATTCTTCTAGCAGAATGAAAAAATCTGGCTGTATGTTCTTCTAATTTGAAAATTGAACCATCATAAACTCTTTCACCTTCGAATACACAACTAGCATAGTGCATACCATGGCTTAAAACATGAAGTTTAACGTCAGCCCAATCAACTAATTCGTTGTTGTACCATATTTTTCCAGATCTCTTATCGTAAGGTATCATGTGTGAAAATTTTTTTTAATTTATAACTGAAAAATATCTTTGTATCTTTAATATGTCAATATAACTTACCTATTATGAAAGAACTTTTATATTTAAAAGACGAGCAACTGAAAGACTTAATTGAAAAACTATTCTTGAGTTATAGAGAAACATTTTCGGATTCAAAAAAAATATTAAATAGATACTCAATTGGTTTAGCTCACCATAAAGTAATACATCTACTATCAATGTATCAAGGAATTTCGATTTCTGAACTGTTAAAAAGATTAAAAGTAACAAAGCAAAGCCTAAATAGAGTTCTCAAAGATTTAATAAAACTTGAAATCATTATATTTAAAAAAGATAACAAAGATACTAGAGTGAAGCATGTTTTTCTAAACGATAAAGGAAATAAAATCTTTAATGAGATTTTTAATTTGCAAAAAAAAAGAATTTACAATGCTTTGCTTAAATCAAGTTCAGAAGAAGTAATTAATTTTGACAATGTATTAAGTAAAATTATAAATGGATAAATTTATTGCACATATTTTAGTTGTTGATGATGATGACGGAATCAGGTCACTTGTAAAAAAATACCTAAATGAGAATAATTTTTTAGTTACGACTGCAGATAGTGCAGAAAATGCTATTGAAAAAATAGAGGTAATTAAATTTGATTTAATAGTCTTAGACATCATGATGCCAGGCAAAAGTGGGCTAGAATTTATAAAAGAAAATAAAAATAAATTACAAACACCAGTAATACTTCTGACAGCTAAAGGTGAGTCAAATGAAAGGGTTGAGGGATTAGAAATTGGAGCAGATGATTATTTACCAAAACCTTTTGAGCCAAAAGAATTAATCTTAAGAATACAAAACATATTAAATAAAACTGTTAAAACAGATCAGAAAAGAGTTGTAGAATTTGAAAACGTAAAAATAGATTTAAATAAACTTTTAATATTTAAAAGTAATAAAGAATTTAAAATTAATGGAACAGAAAAAAAAATTTTACAAAATATGATTAATAACCCAGGTAAAACTTTTTCAAGAGAAGATATTGGTCAATTAATTAATTTAGATAAAGAAAGATCAATAGATGTCATTATTACCCGGCTTAGAAAAAAAATTGAAATTGACCCAAAAAATCCAAAATTTTTACAGACAATAAGAGGTGCAGGATATGTTCTCTGGATTGAGTGATTACTTAAAAAAAATATTACCAAAAAGGTTATTTTACAGAGCACTTCTAATAGTTGCTATTCCAGTATTAGTTTTACAAATGGTAATTACAATTGTTTTTTTTGATAGCCTTTGGATTAAAACAAATAAAGGTATGACTAGAACTTTAGTAAATGAAATTAGTACATTTATTGAAGCATATGGAAATGAACAAAAAGACAAGCAAGAATTAATAGATCTTTTTTCAATATTTTTGGATCTAAACATAGAATTAACCAATAATGAAAAATTGCAAAATACGGATACCGAAAGATGGTTTAGTCCTATTGATAGAACATTGAGAAGAGAACTTAAGTCTAAATTTGGTTCAAATAAATATTGGTTTGATACTACAAGTTACAAAGAATTAATAGATTTAAGAATCAAATACGAAGAAGGTTTTTTTAAATTCTTAGTACCCAAAGATAGAGTTACAAGTTCTTCAGCACGAATTTTTGCACTATGGATTACTGTGCCAGCATTTATAATGGTGATAATTTCTCTTATATTTCTAAAGAATCAAACAAGGCCAATCACTAACTTGGCCCGTGCAGCTGAAAGATTTGGTAAGGGTGAGCTGATTGAAGAGTTTAAACCTTCAGGAGCACTTGAAATAAGACAAGCAGGACATGAATTTGATAAAATGAGGAAAAGAATTGAAAGACATATTAATCAAAGAACGGAAATGTTATCAGGTATAAGTCATGATTTAAGAACACCTTTAACAAGAATGAAACTACAATTAGCTTTTATAAAAGATAAAGAAACTGTTAAAAAATTAACTGACGATATCAATGAAATGGAGAAAATGTTAAATGAATATTTACAATTTACTAGCTCATCATACGACGAGAAAGATGAAATGTTTAATCTCTCTAAATTAATTTCAGAAGTAGTTGAAAAATATAATAATGAAAATATTTCACAAAACTTAACACCAAGAACCTATTTTAATGGTAGGAAAAATTTAATTAATAGATGTCTAAATAATCTAATTGATAATTCACTAAAATATGCAAATAAAGTTGAAATTAGCTTAAGTAAAAAAAATACAAATTTATTCATTACTATTGATGATGACGGCCCAGGAATACCAAAAAATGAGTATGAAAATGTATTTAAACCTTTCTATAAAATCGATAAGGGTCGAGCAGACTCAAAATCAAGTGTTGGTCTTGGTTTATCCATTTCGTCAGATATCATCAAATCTCATGGAGGAAATATAATGTTGGAAAAATCAAAAATGGATGGTTTAAGAGTTAAGGTTTTCTTACCTGTTTAACTTTTCTATTTTTTTTTTTTTCAAGTTTATTTATTTTGTTTTCAAGATTCTCAACACGTTTTGAGAGCACTTCAAACTCATCTTTACTTGTAAGTTTCATTTTTAAAACAAACTCATCCCTTTTAGATTTTAAAATATTAAATAATTCTGTAGTTAAATCTTTTGAAGATACTAGACCCTGCTCTATTAATTTGGCAAACTTATCAATTATAAATTTAGAATTTTTCATATTTAATATATACATTATAAGTATTATTAAAAATGTTCATTAATAATTTTGACCCAGTAGCTTTAGAAATATTTTCTTTAGAAGTCAGGTGGTATTCTCTAGCTTATATATTTGGAATTTTATTGGGCTGGATACTTGCTAAAAAACTATTTATCCAAAACATTGAAATTAAAAATAAATTTGATGATTATTTAACCTATTTAATTATAGGTATAATTTTAGGAGGCAGACTTGGTTACATTTTAATTTATAATTTAAATTTTTATGTAAATAATCCACTTAACATATTTAAAATTTGGCAAGGTGGGATGTCCTTCCACGGTGGTTTAATTGGAGTTATTTTTGCAAGTTTAATTTTTGCAAAAAAAAATAACCAAAACTCATTTTTGTATATGGATATTGTGGCCTTGGTTGCTCCAATAGGAATATTTTTTGGACGCATAGCAAACTTTATAAATTCAGAGTTATATGGAACTATAACTAATGTACCTTGGGCAGTAACATTTATTCAAGTAGATAATCTTCCTAGACATCCCTCGCAATTATACGAAGCACTATTAGAAGGTATATTTCTATTTTTATTATTAATTTATTTTAAAAATAAATTTTCAAGTAAACCTGGTGTAATTTCAGGATTATTTTTAATAATTTACTCAATCTTCAGATTTATTGTAGAATTTTTTAGAGTACCAGATGAACAGATAGGTTATATATTTTTAAACTTGACGATGGGGCAAGTAGTAAGTTTAATATTTTTAATATCAGGGGTAATTTTATTTTATTTTAAATATGAAACTTAATAAAACAAATAATTTACCATTAGATCAATTTATAAATTTAGCTCTTTACGATAAGAAAAAAGGATATTATATGAAAAAAAATCCTTTTGGTGAAGATGGAGACTTTATTACTGCTCCCAATATCACAAGATTATTTTCAGAGATAATTGCAATTTGGACAATTACTTTTTGGAAAAGTATTGGCTCTCCGAAAAAATTTAATTTAGTAGAATTAGGAGCCGGAAATGGTGAAATGATGAAAGTCATAGATGAGACACTTATCAATTTTCCCGAGTGTTATGATGCCTGCAGTTTTATAATTCATGAAAAAAGTAATTTTTTAATAAATAAACAAAAAAAAAATTTAAATTCTAAAAAATTTTCATGGTTAAAAGACATTGGAAAAATAGAATCAAACCCAATAATTTTTTTAGCTAATGAATTCTTCGATGCAATACCAATCAAACAATTTTTTAAAAAAAAGGATGGTTGGTTTGAAAGATTTGTGAATTTAAACGATCTAAAAAAAGCCGAGTTTAAAGAAGAAAAAATTGATATAGAAAAAATTGAAAAACATCTGAATTTCGAAATATCAAAAAATCAGAATGTTATAGAATATTCACCAGATACATTTAAATATTTAAGAACAATTTGTGATTTAATAAAAAAAAATGATGGAGGAATATTAATTATTGATTATGGTTACGCAGATAGCAAAATGCATGAAACTCTTCAGGCAGTAAATAATCACAAATATTCTAATATTTTAGAAAACATTGGAGACTCTGATATTACTTACAATATAAACTTTAATTCTTTTGAGAAATTTATAAATCAGTTTACAGAAATTAACTCAATTTTTACAAACCAAAAAAAATTTTTAACGAGGATGGGTATTCTCCAAAGAGCAGAAATAATCAGCAAAAATGTACCATTTTCTAAAAAAGCAGATTTATTTTATCGAGTAAAACGTTTGATAGATGAAAAGCAAATGGGTGAATTATTTAAAGTAATGCTTATAAAAAAAAAGAAAAATAATTTTAAAACAGGTTTTCAAAAATGATTAAATCAAAAAAACTCTCAAAAATAAAAACAATTAAACATGGTTTTTTCAATAAAACTGGCGGTAAATCAAAAAAAATTTATAAAAGTTTAAACTGTGGTCCTGGCTCTAAAGATAATTCGTCAGATGTAAAAAAAAATTTACAAATAGTAAAAAAAAAAATTAAAAGTACTGCTAAAAGTATTTTTTTACTTCATCAAATACATAGTAATAAGTTTGTTTATATTGATAAAAAAAAAATATTTAAATTAAAACCAAAAGCAGACGCAGTAATTACAAATCAAAAAAACATACCAATTGGGGTTTTAACTGCTGACTGCGTGCCAATTTTAATCTGTGATGAAAGAATAAAATTAATTGCAGCAATTCATGCTGGGTGGAAAGGTGCTTACAAGAATATAATAAGCAGAGTAATCCAATTTATGATCAAAAAAGGAGCTAATCCTAAAAACATTACTGCAGCTATCGGACCTGCTATCTCACCAAAAAATTATGAAGTGAAAAAAGATTTTAAAAGTAAATTTATTAAAAAGGATAGAAAAAATAATAAATTTTTTAAAATTAAGTACAAAAAGCTTTATTTTGATTTACCTAATTATGTAAAATCATGTCTTTTAAATAATAAAATAAAAAATATTGAGTCTCTAAATATTGATACATTTGATATCAATAATAATTTTTTTAGTGCGAGAAGAGCTTTAAAACTGAATCATGATGATTATGGTAGAAATATTTCAATAATTATGCTTAATTAGTCTTTTTAATGAAATTATTATCCGGAAATAGCAATAAGCCTCTAAGCAAGAATATTGCTAAATATCTAAAATCTAAATTAGTTAACTCTAGCATTAGAAACTTTTCTGATGGTGAAATCTACGTTGAAATTAATGAAAATATTAGAGGTAATAGTATTTTTTTAATTCAATCCATTTCATCTCCCGCAAATGATAACTTAATGGAACTTTTGCTATGTGTTGATGCACTTAAAAGATCTTCTGCAAAAAATATTACTGCTGTTATCCCTTACTTTGGTTATGCAAGACAAGATAGAAAAGTTGCACCAAGAACATCGATATCAGCTAAACTAGTCTCAAATCTTATAACTAAAGCAGGGGCAGATAGAGTTGTAACTGTCGATTTGCATGCGGGTCAAATTCAAGGTTTCTTTGATATTCCAGTAGATAACTTGTTTGCAACGCCTATATTTGCAAGACATATAAAAAAAAAGATAAAGAATAAAAACCTAATTTGCGTAGCTCCAGACGTGGGCGGCACTGAAAGAGCCAGAGCACTAGGAAAAATTTTGAATGTTGGATTGGCTATTGTAGATAAAAGAAGACCCAAGCCAGGTCAATCGCAAGTAATGAATATTGTTGGAGATGTGAAAGGAAAAACTTGTATTATTGTTGATGATATAATCGATTCTGGTGGAACAATAGTAAACTCAGCTAAAGCTTTGAAAGATCGAGGTGCAAAAGAAGTTTATGTGTATATTACACATGGTGTACTCAGCGGGGAAGCAGTCAAAAAAATAAAAAAATCTGAAATAAAAAATTTAGTAATTACTGACACAATTGATAACATGAATAGAGTTAAAGGCGCTAAAAACATTGAGGTTCTATCAATTTCAAGCCTGATGGGTGAAGCAATTAAAAGGATATCTAATTCAACCTCAGTATCAGATTTATTCAAATAAATACCTTGAGTTATTAAGGAACTTAAGCTAAAAACCTTTGTTTTTATGAATTCACTAGACGCCAATATCAGAAATACCAAAACCAAAGGTGAATTAAATTCATTGAGGGATAACGGTAATGTACCTGCTATAATTTATGGTGGAGAGGCTCAAAACGAAAAAATTTCTATATCAAAGAAAACACTCAAAATACTAATAGAGAATGAAAATTTTTTATCATCCATTATAACTTTAAAAATTGATGGTAAAACTCAAAAAGCTCTTCCAAGAGAAATAAAATATGACATTATTTCAGATGAACCAATTCATGTAGATTTTCTAAGAATTGTTGCAGGAATAAAAGTCAGAATTGAAGTACCAGTTAAATTTTTAAATCATGAAAAATCTCCTGGATTAAAAAGAGGTGGAGTTTTAAACATAGTAAGAAGAAAAGTTGAATTAAAATGTCCAAGCGAAAAAATTCCTGAAAATCTTGTGATTGATCTTGATGGAGTAGATATTGGAGAAAGTTTTAAGATTTCTTCTATAAATCTTGATGCTGACGTAACCCCAACTATTCAAGGAAGAGATTTTGTAATTGCAACATTAGCAGCCCCAACTGTTATGAAAGAGCCAGAAAAACCTGCAGAAGCTGAGGCAGCTGAGGGAGAAGGTGCTGAGGGTGCTGAGGCAGCAGGAGCTGAAGGTGGAGATAAACCGGCTGTCGATGGTGATAAAAAAGAAGGTGAAGACAAAAAACCTGCTGAAGAAAAAAAATAAGTTAATCTAATTTGAATTTTATTCTCCAAAATTAATATTTTATGCTTTTACTTGTAGGATTAGGCAATCCAACCCCTGACAGCGAAAATAACAGGCATAATATTGGTTTCAAAATTATAGATGCAATAAATAAAAAATTCGGGCTCTCAAAACAAAAACCAAAATTTAAAGGGCTTCTCACAACTGGAAATGTGGGAGACCAAAAAATTTATGCTATAAAACCTTTAACTTTTATGAACAATTCTGGAATTTGTATTAGAGAGTTAATTGAATATTTTAAAATAGATGCTGAAGATATAATTGTTTTTCATGATGACTTAGATGTGGAGTTTGGAAAAATAAAAGCAAAATTTGGTGGTTCAGATGCAGGACATAACGGGATTGCTTCAATAGATAAATTTATTGGTAAAGATTATTCAAGAGTAAGAATAGGAATCGGTAAACCAAAAGATAAAATGGAAGTAAGCGATTTTGTTCTTCAAAATTTTGATGAGGATGAAATGCTTGGATTAGAAAAAATTACTAACAATATTACAGATTCTATTTCAATACTCATCGACAAAAAATTAGATTTATTTTCTAGTACTGTAAATAATAAATAATGAGTTTTAAATGTGGAATTGTTGGTTTGCCTAATGTGGGTAAATCTACACTCTTCAATGCTCTTACAAACTCAAGCAAAGCCCAAGCTGCAAATTTTCCTTTTTGTACAATAGATCCCAATGTAGGAGTGGTCCCCGTTCCAGATAAAAGATTGAACAAATTATCAGAAGTTTCAAAATCAAAAAAAACAATAAATACAACTATTTCATTTGTAGATATTGCTGGTCTTGTGAAAGGTGCATCTAAAGGTGAAGGATTAGGTAATAAATTTCTGTCCCATATAAGAGAAGTTGATGCAGTAATTCATATGATTAGATGCTTTGACTCAGATGATATTCAAAATGTTAATCCTGATGTTGATCCTATAAGAGATCTTGAAATTATTGAAACTGAGATGATGTTGGCTGATATAGAATCTATTCAAAAACGACTTGAGAAAAATAATAAGAAAAATGTGGACGAAGATCAGCTTAAGATTTTAGAGATTGCATTAGACTGCATTAATAATGATAAAGATATATCAATATTAAAATCTCAATTTAATACAAAACAGCTTAATCAAAGTGGTCTTTTATCAATAAAACCAAAGATTTTTGTTTGTAATGTTGATGAGCAAAGTATAAAGGATGAAAATAAATATACTAAAAAATTTATTGAAAAATTTGGAAGAAATAACACTCTGATAGTTTCTGCAGACATAGAAAACCAAATCAATGAGTTGGCAGAAGATGAAAAAAAAAATTATATGGATATGATTGGTTTAAAAGATACAGGTCTAAGTATGTTAATTCAAAAAGGCTATAAAATATTAGAACTTGAAACGTATTTTACTTCTGGGCCTGAAGAAACAAGAGCTTGGACTATACAAAAAAACTGCACTGCTCCCAAAGCTGCAGGAGAAATTCATACAGATTTTGAAAAAGGTTTTATCAGAGCTGAAACCATATCATATGAGGATTTCATTTTTTATAATGGATGGGTTAATTCAAAAGAAAATGGTAAAATGAGATTAGAGGGAAAAGATTATATTGTAAAGGATGGAGATGTTTTAAACTTCAGATTCAATACGTGACCAGATCTTTTTCATACTGAAGTAAACTAAAGTAGTTAGAATTATTAAATAAATAATTGCTTTAAAACCCATTCTGTGTCTAGCCTCTAAGTGAGGTTCAGCCGCCCACATTAAAAAAGTGGTAACATCTTTTGACATCTGTTCAACACTAGCTGTTGTTCCATCGCCGTACTCTATTATTCCATCTGAAAGAGGTGCTGACATTTTAATTTTATTACCGTACATATATTTATTATAATGAACACCTTCATCTAAAATCATTCCAGCTGGTGCTGTTTCATATCCTTGTAATAAAGAGTAAATATAGTCTACTCCGCCACCTCTAGCCTTAACTAAAACAGACATATCTGGCGGGTATGCACCGCCATTTGCAGCTTGAGCAGCCTTTTCATTTTCATAAGGCATAACAAATTTATCTGATAATTTGGCAGGTCTAGTAAACATTTCCCCATCTGCATTAGGTCCATCTACAACTTCAAATGAGGCAGCAATCGCTTTAGCTTGTTCTACTGAAAACTCAGGACCGCCCTTCTCTGATAAGTTTCTATAACTAAGGTATTTCATGGAATGACAAGCTGCGCATACCTCGGTATAAACTTGGTAACCTCTTTGAAGAGAACCTCTATCAAATTTTCCGAATAGACCCTTAAAACTCCAGTCTGTCTTTAAATAATCAACTTTTTCTGCAGCTATTGATTGAGAAAAAATAGAGAAAATTAAAGCTAAAATTGAACAGAATTTTATATAAGTTTTCACTTTATTCTATTTTACTTTCCTTTTGTTTTACCATAGCAAGATTTGGGTTCCCTCCCAAAACTGGTTCAGTAATACTTAGTGGAATTGGTATAGTTTTTTCTTTAAAACCTAAAACAGGTAATATCACTAAAAAATGAAGGAAATAATAAGCTGTCGCAACTCTTGCTATTAACAAGTAAAGCCCCTCAGCTGGCATTGCCCCCACATAACCTAAAATCAATACATCGGCAACAAGTATCCAATAAAATTGTCTATATAAAGGTCTAAATACTGCTGATCTTATCTTAGATGTATCTAACCAAGGTAAAACTGCTAAAATTAATATTGCAGACAGCATTGCAACAACACCTAATAATTTGTCTGGAACAGATCTTAAAATTGCATAAAAAGGTAACAGATACCATTCAGGCACAATATGAGCAGGTGTTACCATTGGATTGGCTTCTATATAATTATCCGCATGACCTAAAATATTTGGTGAATAAAAAACAAAGAAAGCAAATACAATCATAAACATTAGTAAGGCAAAACCATCTTTAATAACAATGTATGGATGAAATGGTACAGTGTCTTTTGAAGGTTTTTTAATATCTATTCCAATGGGATTATTATTACCTGGTACATGTAAAGCCCATATATGTAAAACAACTAAACCTAAAATTAAAAAAGGAATTAAGTAATGTAATGTAAAAAATCTTGTTAAAGTTGGATTATCAACTGAATATCCTCCCCATAACCAAGTAACAATCCCTTCCCCAACAAGAGGAATAGCACTAAATAGATTAGTAATAACCGTAGCACCCCAAAAACTCATTTGTCCCCATGGTAATACGTACCCCATAAACGCTGCAGCCATCATTAACAAATATATAATTATACCAAGTATCCATATAATTTCTCTTGGTGATTTGTAAGATCCATAAAATAATGATCTAAATATATGAATGTAAACAGCTAAAAAAAACATTGATGCACCATTTGCATGAATATATCTAATTAACCAACCATAGTTAACATCACGCATGATATGTTCAACGCTTTCAAAAGCCATATCGGCATGAGCAATGTAATGCATAGCTAAAGTTAAACCTGTTACTATTTGAGTAATTAAACAAAAAGTTAAAATTCCTCCAAATGTCCACCAATAATTTAAATTTTTGGGAGTTGGGTAGTCAGTTAGATGATTTGCAAGAGTTAATAATGGCAATCGGTCATTAAACCACTGCCCTACTTTAGATTTTGGTGTGTAATTGTGTTCACTCATTTTATTTTTTATCCAATTTTAATCGTATTAGCATTAACAAATTCGTATTTAGGTATTTCCATATTCCAAGGCGCTGGTCCTTTTCTAATTCTTCCTGAAGTATCATAATGAGATCCATGACAGGGACAGAACCAACCATTATAATCTCCCTTGTCATTTAGAGGTACGCATCCTAAATGTGTGCATACACCTAACATAACAAGCCATTCTGGATTTTTTGCTCTATCCTCATCTTTTTCAGGATGTATTAAATCCTCCATTTTAACTGATCTTGCTTCATTAATTTCTTCTTGTGTTCTCCGTCTAATAAAGACTGGCTTACCCCTCCACAACACAGTAATTGTATTTCCTGGTGTAACTGAACTAATATCAACCTCTGTGCTAGCAAGTGCTTTAACAGATGCATCTGGGTTCATTTGATCTATCATTGGCCACACCACAGCAGCTGCACCAACAGCTCCTACTGCTGTAGTAGCTGTAAATAAAAAATCTCTTCTTTTTGTTTTTTTTTCAGACACTTTTAGTAACTTTAATTGTTATCTCTTTTTGATTTAAACAGTTAATATACAATTTCATATAATATAAAATAATTATTTTACTACTGAAAGAATGACACATAATTCAACATTTTTAGGACCCAAAATAGCTTTATATGAGCCTGATATACCGCAGAATACCGCTGCAATAATAAGAACATGCGCTTGTTTAGGTGCTAGGTTAGAAATAATTGAACCATGTGGCTTTCTATTGTCAGACAAACGTTTTAAAAGGGTGATTATGGACTATCTAGACTACAGTCAAATTAAGTTCTATCAAAGCTCTGAAAAATTTTTTGAAGCAAAAGATAAACAAAGAATTGTATTAATGACAACTAAAGGTTCAACAAATTATACTAAATTTAAATTTAAATCTGATGATACTATATTATTTGGAAGAGAAAGTGCTGGAGTACCTAAGAAAGTTCATGAATTAATTCAAAATCGTCTTAAAATACCGATGAAAAATCAAGCGAGATCACTCAACATTGCATCATCTGTTGCAATTGTTTTGGCAGAAAGTTTACGTCAAATAAAATTAATATAAAATGGATATTTCAATCAAAAAAGACTTAACAAGCAACTGGTTTAAATTATTACAAGATGCAATATGTAATGATATTTTAAAAATTGAAAAAAATAAAATAAATTTTAAATCAAATCTTTGGAAAAGAAGCGATAAAAAAGACGAAGGAGGCGGTGAATATAGAATTCTCAAAAATGGAAAAATTTTTGAAAAAGTAGGAGTAAACTTTTCAAAAGTAAATGGAAAATTTCCAAAACAATTTCAAAAAAGTATACCAGGTGCAAGCAAAAATCCCAAGTTTTGGGCCTCAGGAATTTCAGTTGTCATGCATATGCAAAACCCTAATATTCCTGCAATGCATTTCAATACTAGATTTATTTGTACAACTAAAAATTGGTTTGGTGGTGGAATGGATGTAACACCAGCAATTAAAGATGAAAAAGAAAAGATAAATTTTCATAAAATTTTAAAAGTAATGTGCGATAGACATAATAAAAATTATTATCAAAAATATAAAAAGTGGTGTGATGAGTATTTTTATTTACCTCATAGAAAAGAACCAAGAGGCATTGGTGGAATTTTTTTTGATTATAAAAATGATAATTTTGAAAATGATTTTAAATTTGTGAGGGATGTTGGGGTAACTTTTCAAATGATGTTTAATGAAATAATTAGAAATAAAATAAAAAGAAAATGGACTTTAAAAGATAAAGAGCTTCAGTATATAAAAAGAGGACGATACGCAGAATTTAACCTTCTTTATGATAGAGGAACAAAATTTGGATTACAAACTGGTGGTAATGTTGAAGGAATTTTAATGTCATTACCTCCGATTGCAAAATGGAAATAAAATGGATAAAGAACCAATTACACTAAATGGGTTAAATAAGCTTAAAGAAGAATTAGTTTTTTTAAAAGAAAAAAAAAGACCTGAAATTGTGGCTGCAATTGCAGAAGCAAGATCCCATGGAGACCTTAAAGAAAACGCTGAATATCATGCAGCTAAAGAAGAGCAATCTCACAACGAGGGAAGAATAACTGAAATCAATGATATTATTGCAAGAGCAAATGTTATTGATGTTACAAAACTAAATAATGAAGGAAAAGTAATTTTTGGATCAACAGTTTTTTTAGAAGATTTAGACACTGGCGAAAAAATTAATTACAAAATCGTCGGTAGAGATGAAGCAGATCTAAAACAAAAACTAATTTTCTTTCAATCGCCAATAGGCAAAGGTTTAATAGGTAAAAATAAAAGTGATTTAGTTGAAATAATTACCCCCTCAGGAGTAAAAAATTTTGAAATCAAAGATGTACAATATATTTAATTTTTAACTATTAGTTGCACTTCCTTATCAGAAATTTGAAATCCATTTTGAACCCAAGTTTCTTCAATTTTTTTTAATTTACTTCCTAAAGTTTTACCTTCAGGAATTTGAAATTTTGACATAAGTAAATCAGCACCTATTGGCAAGGTTGGAATTGCTTTTTCTTTATAAGTATTTAATAATTTTATTAGATTTTTATCTAACTTTTTTGAGGTGAAAATTTTAAAATTAATTATATCGATTACTGCTTGTCGACTGTTAAAATAAAAAAACTTATTCAAATTTTTCTCTGTTAATTTGTTAAAAATTACTCTCTCTCTATAAAAAAAATTTATTAATTTTAATCTATTCTGATCTTTTTTTGACATTTTAAATTTAAAAAGGAAATAATCAACATTATCAGTCCCATCAATCACTAAAAGAGCAATTAAGAATATAAAGTCAATTTTTAAAAAATTTTCTGCTGCATAAATGTTTAGTTTTTTAAAATTACTAAAATTCTTTAATTGAGGGAAGATTAGTTGTATAAGTTCTAAACTTTCTTTGTCTTTAAACAGTTTTAAAAATCCATTTGAACTTGTAATTTTTTTTAATTCATCGATTAATCTCTCAGATGATATTTTTGAAATTCCATCAATATTTTTTTTTATATTTTTTATTATGCCTGACTGATGCTTATGATTTGAGTAATTTAAGTAAAATCTTAAATACCTTAAAATACGTAAATAATCCTCTTGAATTCTTTTTTCTGCGTTACCAATAAAATTAATATTACCCTCTTCCAAATCTTTTTTTCCGTAAAATGGATCAAATAAGTTACCATCGCAATCAGCATAAATTGAATTAATAGTAAAATCCCTTCTAGAGGCATCTTCCTTCCAATCTAAAGAATACTCTACTGCAGCATGTCTTCCATCAGTCGAAACGTCCTTCCTTAGTGAAGTAATTTCAAATTTATATTCATTAATTACTGCAGTTATAGTTCCGTACTCGATTCCTGTTTCATAATAACTTATTTGTTTTTTTTTGAGAACTTCGCATACTTCTAGAGGTGTTAAATTTGTTGCTAAGTCAATGTCATCAACATTTTCTTTTTTTATCACTTTTCTTACACATCCACCAACATATCTAATTTCACTTGTCTCTGAAAAATTATTTATTGCTTCAAAAATTTTATTTGCAGGAGTTGTTAAAGTAATTTGTTTTAGATTTTGACTGATATAATCAAGATTTTTCGATCGGGAAAAAAATTTATCTAAAAAATTTTTCATAAATGGCTGGGGCGCTAGGATTCGAACCTAGGATGCAGGTACCAAAAACCCGTGCCTTACCACTTGGCTACGCCCCAATAATAGCTTCCTATAACATAAAAATATAAAATTCATATAGTTTTTGCTGTAACACACCAATAATTTTTATATTTTCTTTTAAATTTAGTTTTTGCCAATTTACAACTCTTTAAAGAATTGTAATAGGCAACAATTGTAGATCCTGAACCAGTCATTCGTACAAATAATGGATTATTAATATTTTCTAAGAAAACTTTTATCTTTTTAAGTTTTGAGTATTTTTTAAATGCTATTGCTTGTAGAGCATTTTGTTGATTAATCAAATATTTTGCTTCGAACATTTTTTTTTTAGGGTTAATATACTTTGGTTTTGTATATTTTTGGACAGCAGAGTATATTTTTTTGGTTGAGCATCCAAAATTAGGCTTAACTAAAGTAGCGTAATATTTTGGAGTATCATTTATCTTTTTAATTCCACCATTTGATGACAGAACACAGCTTGATTCAATGATTCCCAAAATTACGTCAGAGCCAACTAAATCACAAATACTTCGAATTTTATTATAATTAGGGTTAATAAATTTTTTTTTAATCAGATAATTAAAGATGCTAGCTGCATTCATCGATCCACCACCTAACCCAGCTTCTTGAGGAATAATCTTTTTAATTTTAACTTTGAATTTTTTATTATTTAATAAATTTTGTTTATCTAATATTTGGAATAGTTTTTGAACTGTATTTTTTTTTCCAATATTTCTAGAAAACTTTCCATTAAAAGAAATATGGTGTTTTTTTCCATTATGTTGTTTTATTGAAATAACATCATGCAGATCTACAAAACCAATTATACTTTCAATTTTATGTAAACCCTTTTTTTTTCCAGTTATATTTAGTGCTAAATTTAGCTTTGCATTAGATTTAATTATATTTATTTTCATTTAGGAATTTTTAAGACCCTCAATTACTTTAATATTGATTTGTTCTCTCATATCGTCTTCTGTATCATCAAAAGTTAAAACGTTATTCCAAAAATATCTTGCTTGAATTTTTCGATTTAATTTCCATAAAATATCTCCATAATGATCATTCACGATTGGGTCATCTGGCATTAATTCTACTGCTCTCTTTAAATACTTTTCCGCCTCCACATAATCCTTTATTAAAAAATATGCCCATCCAATTGAATCAATAATATATGGATCGTTACTTTTTAAATCATATGCTGTTTTCAACATGTCCATCGCTTCATTAATTTTATGATCACGCTCTAACCAAGAATAAGCGAGGTAATTTAAAATATGCGCGTCACTAGGATCAATTCTAAGTGCATGCAATAAATCTTTATCTGCTTTTTCATAATTTCCCATTCTTTCATGACTGCCACCTCTACGATACAATACATCTGATTTAATAAGTGAAGTATCATCCAGTGTTAAAATAATTTCTGTATAACGATCTATTGCCTTTTTGTAATTTTTAGAATTTTTATAAAAATTAGCCAAATCAAAAATCATTTTTATATTTGGATTTTCAATTTTATTTAATTTTGAATCTATGTATTTAATTCCATTTTCATAATCCTGCTCTTGAATTATTATTTGAGCTTCTTTTTTTAATCTAAACCAATAATAAAATTCGTCTTCTTTTTTAAATTTTTTTAAGATTTTTTGTGCTTTATTAAATTCATTATTAAGATAAAAATTATCTACAACCAATGATAAATTAAATTTGAACTTTGAATTTAGATAGTTTGATAAATTTAAATAAAAATTTGATTTTTCAAAATTATCTTGAGAAGAATAAAGATTTGAGATTAAAAACAAAAACTCACTTACAAGGTCATTATGATCTTTGCATGAAAAAATTTTTCCAAACTTTTCAAATTTTCCTTTTTCTACCCAACTTTTACTTTGCGAAAGCAAAAGTGTTGAATTTATATAATCAATTTGCTCAACAACTGACCTTGCTTCATTTAATTTTTTTTTATCAATTAAATAATTAAGATAAAAGAAAATGTATCTTGAATAATCACCTTGTTGATTATTTATTAACTTAAGAAAAAATGATGAGGATCTTTTATCGTCAATATAACATCTTTGGAATGTCTCGGCTATAAGAGACAAGTTTCCAAAATTTTTTTTATTGTCTAATATTTTTTTATTTTTAAATGTATAAATATATTGTTTTAGTGTTTCAAATATAATCAAGTTTATCCTATCCTCATCTTGAAATTTTAAACTTTGAGTTAAATATTCATCAGCTTTTTTAAAATTATTTTTCTTTAAACTATCAATTATTAAAATTATATACGCATCGTTAAAATCTGAATTAGATTTATTCACGTTATTATTAAGCACATTAATTGCTTGAGGTACTTTATTTTCTAAAACTAAAGAATTTACATATCTATTTAAATAACTATCATGTTTGTTAATAAGCACTTTAGTTAAGTTAAAAAATTTAAGAGCTTTGGAATTATCTCGATTCTCAAATGCAACAATTCCAGAAAAATAATTTGATAAATCTCTTGAGTTGAAATCATTAAAAGTAGCACTTTTAGAATACAGAGGTGTCTGATAAGATATCAATATTATTAGTGCTAATTTTGCAAATTTTAGGAACATATGAGCATACTATGACTAAAAAAGTAATAAATCAAAATACCAAATTAAACCAAGAACTTATAAATACAATTGAGCCAAAATTTATATTTGCTAATAAGCCAATAAATAGATTAACTATTTTTGAAACAGGAAATCACGCTAATAAAATTAATAAAGAAGAATTAATTAAAAATTTAAAAGATCAAATAAATTCAATTGAAAATTGTAAATTAAAAGAAAACTCAAACAACATTATCCTAGGTGAAGGAAATATAAATAGTCCCTTAATGTTTATTAGAGAAGCTCCTGGGGCTAAGGAAGAAAAATCAGGCGTTCCATTTAGAGGTGAGGTTGACGAGCTTCTTAACAAAATGCTAATAGCCATCAACATTAAGAGAGAAAATATTTATATTAGTTATGCAGTCAATTTTAGACCACCTGAAGACAGAAAACCTACGTCAACAGAAATTAAAAGATACTCAGTGTTCTTAAAAGAACATATATCAATAATAAATCCAAAGATTATTGTTTTAATGGGAAGTTCAGCAATGGAAGCTGTTACAGGAATAAGTGAAAAAATTTCTGGCGAAAGAGGGCATTGGAGGGAAGTTATTTTAAAAAACAAAACATTCCCATTGATAATAACTTTTAATCCATCTTATTTAATTCGTTTTCCAGAGTATAAAAAACACTCATGGGAAGATTTAAAGAAAATTAGAGACAAAATTAAAGATCTGAAGTTAAAAATTTGATGAAGATAATTGCTGGAGTTGATGAGGTTGGCAGAGGAAGTTTAGTTGGTCCTGTTTATGCTGCAGCAGTGATTTTAAAAAAATCAATTAATCCTAAATTATTAAAAGACTCAAAATCATTGAGTAAAATAGAGAGAGAATATCTATTTAGCTATATAAAGAAGAATTCGACATGGTCTGTAGGAAAAGCCTCTGTCAAAGAAATAGAAGAATTGAATATATTACAAGCAAGTTTACTGGCTATGAAAAGAGCCATTAAAAAACTAAAAAAAAAACCAACTCATGTTCTAATAGATGGCAACAAAATTCCAGAATTAGAAAATTATAATTTAAAATCAGTTGTTAAAGGGGATGAAAAAATCTCCTCTATCTCAGCAGCTTCAATAATTGCGAAAGTATCAAGAGATAAGTTTATAACTGCTTTATCAAAAAAAAATAAAGGTTACGACTGGGATAAAAACTTTGGGTATGGAACAAGACATCATTTAAAAGCGTTAAAAAAACTAGGTATTACCAAACATCATAGAAGAACTTTTGCGCCCATATCTCGTTTATCAGTATACAACATATAGTTACCCTCTAACTTCTTAACACAAATCGAATCTAAATTTTTCAATCTCAGGTTGACCATAGAATCCATTTCGAGTCTAATTAATTTTTAAAAATGAAAACTGATTTTAAAAATAAAATAATTAATGGAGATACTCTAGAGGAATTAAAAAAAATTCCACGTGAAACTTTTGATTTAATTTTTGCTGACCCACCTTACAACTTACAATTAAAGAGTGAATTAACAAGACCAGATAGATCGAAGGTTAGCGCGGTAAATGATAAATGGGATCAATTTAAAAATTTTAAAAAATATGATGATTTCACTTGTGAATGGCTTAGTGAATGCAAGAGAATTTTAAAAAAAGATGGAGCTATTTGGGTTATAGGGACCTACCATAATATTTTTAGAGTTGGCACAATAATCCAAAATTTAGGTTTCTGGATTTTAAACGATGTAATTTGGAATAAAAATAATCCAATGCCAAACTTTAGAGGAACTCGTTTTACTAACGCTCATGAAACTTTAATATGGGCGTCTAAAAGTGAAAAATCAAAATACACATTTAATTATCAATCTTTAAAATGTTTAAATGATGATTTACAAATGAGATCTAATTGGAATCTTCCAATATGCAATGGTTCTGAAAGACTTAAAAAGGATGGAAAAAAAATTCACTCTACGCAAAAACCAGAAGCACTACTGCATAGAATATTGCTAGCGACATCTAATAAAAATGACCTGATACTTGATCCATTTTTAGGATCTGGAACAACAGCCGCAGTAGCAAAAAAACTAGGAAGAAATTATTGTGGTATAGAAAAAGAAAAAATTTATTTTAAAGCTGCTGAACAACGCTTAAACATTACAAAACCTATCGAAGATGATTTACTAGATACACTTAAAAATAATAGATCAAAGCCAAGAATACCATTTGGATCATTAGTTGAATTAGGAATAATTAAACCTGGAACAAATATTTTTGATAATAAGAAAAAAATAACTGCAAGAATAATGGCTGACGGAAGTATTAAACATAGTAAAATAGAGGGATCTATTCACAAAGTTGCAGCTACTATTTTAGGAGCTGAAAGTTGTAATGGATGGACTTATTGGCATTGCAATATAAATGGACGAACCTATCCAATTGATTATCTTAGGCAAAGATTAATTTCTAAAAGCTAATATTTATAAATTTTACCCAAATAATTTTCTAAAAAATTTTTATTTTTTACCAAATATTTCATTGAGATATTTCTAAAAAAGGTAATTAATGGATTAGATAAATGAAAAGCAAATTGATTAAAATTAGACCTTCGATTAATCATTTTTACTCTTTTTGATCTTATATTAAAAAAATTATTATTTTTTAATATACTTTCATACAGCTCATAAGCACCCTCAATTGATTGCGAGGCACCTTGAGCAAATGAAGGGGGAAACGCAAAAAAAGCATCACCGATTAAGAATATATTTTTTGGTGGTTTAAAAAAATTTTTGCTTACAAAAACTGGAAATAATTTGATATTTTGGATTTTTTCAAAAATCATTGGAGAAATTTTTTGATATAATTTGTTTTTAATATTTTCAACAAAAAAATTTTCATCAAAAAGTTTATGATTTTTTTTCTCATTTGAAGTTAATTTGTGTTTTAGTATTCCAGTAAAATTAAAATTC
>CACOQN010000007.1 GCA_902629285.1 uncultured Pelagibacteraceae bacterium
TATTTTAATTATTTTGGTTGGAGGACTTACAAGATTAACAGACTCTGGTCTTTCAATTACAACATGGGAACTATTTATAGGTTTGTTACCTCCTTTGACCCAAGAAACTTGGTTAAATTATTTTGATCTTTATAAAACGATACCAGAATATAAAGAACAAAATTTCAATATGACACTTAAGGAATTCAAAATTATTTTTTGGTGGGAATGGGGACATCGTCAACTAGGAAGATTAATTGGACTAATTGTACTTATTCCAATGATCTATCTCACAGTTAAAAATGGAACATGGATATTGAAAAAATATGGAGTAATTTTATTATTAGTTTGTTTTCAAGGATTTATTGGATGGTACATGGTATCTAGTGGATTAGTTGATCGTGTAGACGTCAGTCATTATAGATTATCGTTACATCTAGTTACAGCATTCATTATACTGTCAATAGTTTTTTGGAAATTTCTTCAACTAACAGAAATAAAAACTAATCAAATTTCAATTAAATTGTTTTCTGTTAAATTTTTTCTATTCTTAATTTTTTTGCAATTAATAATTGGAGCATTTGTATCAGGTATGGATGCTGGCAAAGTTTATAATACTTGGCCATTGATGGGATCTTCTTATTTTCCTGATGATAGCAAAATTGTTGAATTTCTTAATATTAATGTTTTTGATAATCCTTCTGTAGTTCAGTTTATTCACAGAAACTTAGCGTACTTAATAGTTATAATATATGTTTATATGTTTTATTATGTTTTTAAGTTGAATAATCCTAAACTTTTAAAACCAATAATTGTGATTGGACTTTCATTATTGTTACAGATTATTTTAGGAGTTGTTACTATTCTATCTGGTGTAAAAATTATTTATGCGTCTCTACACCAAATAAATTCAATTTTAATAATACTTTCTACTTTATATTTTCTCTATATCTCTGAAAATAAACAAAAATTAACCGACAGCTTTTAAATTTCCTTTTGAAGATTTATTCAAGGCTTGATCTAAATCTTCAATAATATCATCAATGTGCTCTATGCCTATACAAAGTCTTACATAACTTTGCGTAACACCTGATGCTGCAAGTTCTTTCTCATTTAATTGACTATGAGTAGTACTAGCAGGATGAATTGCTAAACTTCTAGCATCACCAATATTAGCTACATGATAAAACATTTTTAAAGACTCAATAAATTTTTTACCGGCTTCAATACCGCCTTTTAGCTCAATACCTATCATTGGTCCGTTTCCACCTTTTAGATATTTTTTTGCTCTATCAGCAATATTTTTTTCATGTTCTGAAGAATAGATAACTTTAGTCACTTCTTTGTGTTTTTTAAGAAAATCTAGTGCTTGCTCAGCATTTGCACAATGTTGTTTCATTCTTAAAGCAACTGTTTCAAGTCCTTGAATTATTGCAAAAGCATTATCTGGAGCCAACGCTGATCCTAGGTCTCTCAACAAACAAACTCTAGCTCTAACTGCAAATGGAATATTTGCACCTGTTAGTTCTGGCACAGCTTTTCCCCAAACTACCCCGCCATAACTTGCATCCGGTTCGTTAAACAAAGGTTGTCTTTTAGGATCTGCAGTCCAATCGAAGTTACCACTATCGACTATACTTCCTGCTACAGCTGTCCCATGTCCGCCTATATATTTTGTAAGTGAGTGTATTACTACAGCAGCTCCATGTTCAATTGGTTTACAAATAACGGGTGCAGCTGTGTTATCCATTATTAATGGTATATTATATTTTCTTCCTATATCTGAAACTTCCTGTATAGGAAACACTCTTAGATATGGATTTGGAAGAGTTTCACCATAAAAAGCTCTAGTTTTATCATCTACTAACTTTTCAAAATTTTCTGGATTACTTGGATCTGCGTATCTTATTTCTATACCAAGTTTACTTAGTGTATGCGTGAACAACGATACTGTTCCACCATATAGATCTGTTGAACTAACTATATTATCGCCAGCTTGAGCCACATTTAATATTGCAAAAGTCGAAGCGGTTTGCCCTGAGGATACAGTTAAGCATGCGAGACCTCCCTCTAATGCTGCCACTCTTTTTTCCAACACATCATTGGTTGGATTCATGATACGAGTATAAATATTTCCAAACTCTTTTAGAGCGAAAAGATTTGCTGCATGCTCTGTATTATTAAATTGGTATGAAGTCGTTCTATAAATTGGAACAGCTACAGCATTAGTTGCTGGATCACTCCTGTAATCACCACCATGTATAGCTGTGGTTTCTGGGTTATTTCTTTTTTTATTCATTATCTTCCTTTTTAGTGCTTTAACTTTATATAAGGCGCACAATACAGTTCAAATGCCTACCGATTTGCTAATTTATGAATAGTTCCTTTTTAGCAGTTATATGCCCGCAATAGGATCAAATCGGCATTCTTTTTTTAGCATATAAGCTATATTATTCAAGCTAAATATAAAATTGACTTTGTAATTATTAATAGTATTAATCCTCGCACAATGACAAAATTCACTAAAAAAGACCAATTAAATTCATCTTGGTATGAAATAGATGCAAAAAATGCTGTAGTCGGAAGATTAGCAACTGTTGTATCCAATATTATCAGAGGAAAAAATAAAACCACGTATACTCCACATATGGATGATGGTGATTTTGTTGTAGTTAAAAATATTGAACAAGCAAAATTTACTGGAAAAAAATTTCAAGATAAAAAATATTACAGACATACTGGTCACCCTGGAGGAATTAAAGTTACTACTCCAGAAAAACTCCATGAAAAAAAACCTGGAGAAACTCTAAAAATGGCAGTTAAAAGAATGTTGCCAGGTGGTGTTTTAGGAAGAAAACAACTAACAAAATTGAAAATATATTCAGGAAATGATCACCCACACAGTGCTCAAAATCCTAAAGTTATCGAATTGGATAAACTTAATAATAAAAATATAGCTAGAAACTAAAATGGAAAATACTCAATCAACTGCAAAAACTCCAAAATTAAAATTAGATTTTAAAGATAGCAAATATGCTACTGGCAGAAGAAAAACATCTATAGCTAAAGTTTGGATAAAAAAAGGTTCAGGTAAAATTTATGTAAATGGCAAATTATTTAGTGATTATTTTGCTGATGAAACTCACAAAATGCAAATTACAAGACCTTTTGAGATTATAAATCAGGCTACAGATTATGATGTAAGATGTAGTGTAAAAGGAGGAGGACCTACAGGCCAAGCAGGAGCTATGGTACATGGTATTTCAAAAGCTTTAGTATTATTTGATGAAAATCTAAAAGCCACCTTAAAAACAGAGAAACTTACTACCAGAGACTCAAGAGCAGTTGAAAGAAAAAAACCTGGTAGAAGAAAAGCTAGAAGAAGCTTCCAATTCTCTAAAAGATAATTTTTTTTTAATTTTTAACTGTTATAATAAAAAATGCCTAAGCTTAATGCATTAGTTGCCGGATCAACTGGATATATTGGTGTTCAATTAATTAAATTATTAGTTAAACACAAATATATTAATATTAAATATCTTTGTGGAAATTCTTCTGTGGGTAAACACGTTAAATTTTATGAAAAATCTTTATCTAAATATAAATTACCAAAAATTTTAAAATTTGATAAAAAATTATTAAAAGACGTTCATGTTATTTTTACAGCACTACCAAATGGAGAAGCACAGGATATATCTAAACATTTACGCAAAAATCATACTTTAATCGATCTTGCTGCAGATTTTAGATTAGAAAAAGCTTCTGATTATTTAAAGTGGTATAAACAAAAACATAGAGCAACTAATTTAATAAAAAAAAGTATTTATTTACTTCCTGAAATTAATAGAAAAGAGATTAAAAAATATAATATTATTTCATGTCCGGGATGTTATCCAACTTCAATATTGTTACCTCTATTTCCTTTATTTAAGAAAAATTTAATTAAATTAAATAATATTATAATTGACTCAAAATCAGGATATTCAGGTGCTGGTAGAGGTGTTCACAAAAAATATAAAGATAAAAATCTATATGAATCTTTAAGTGCATATGGGGTTGGTTTTCATCGTCATAATTCTGAAATAGAACAAATGTTAAGAAAATTTACTAAGAGAAAATTTCAGTTTAGTTTTACTCCTCACTTATCACCAATGTTTAGAGGTATTTTGAGCACTATATATGTTGATTTAGAAAACAATATTTCACAAAGCAAAGTATTAAAAACATTAAATAATTTTTATAAAAATGAGAGTTTTGTAAAAATATTAAAGTCTGACTCATTGTTAAGCACAAATGAGGTAATAAATACTAATAACTGTTATATTTCTGTGTGCAAATCTAAATATAGTAATAAAATAATCATTCTATCTGCTATTGATAATTTGATTAAGGGTGGAGCAGGTCAAGCAGTACAAAATCTGAATAATAAATTTAATTTTTCTGAAAAGACTGGATTAAAATGAAAAAATTTTTAATAATTTTTTTTTCATTAATATTAGCGAATTGTTCTTTAAACAAAGATTCTCAATATTGGACAGAAAATTCTATTGAAAGCAAAACTAATCAAAAAAAATTAAATGAAATATTAAAAAAGTCAGACGATATAACATCAATGACAATAGAGGAATATGATATTTATATAGATGACTATACAAAAAAGAGTAAATATCCAGATATAAGCAAATGAGTAAATTAATTAATATTGCAATAGTAGGACTTGGTCAGGTCGGCAATTATTTGTTGAATGAACTAAATACTAAAAAGAAAGATATTGAGCTTAAAACAGGTAAGAAAATAAATGTTGTGGCTGTTTCAGCTAGAAATATTAATAAAAAAAGAAAATTTAAAGTTAATAAAAAAATATTTTACAAAAATCCTTTAAAAATTTTTAAGAAAAATAATATCGATATATTATTTGAAGCCATAGGATTATCAGATGGTATTTCTAAAAAAGTTGTAGAAACTGCTTTAAAGAGTAAAATACATGTTATTACACCTAATAAAGCTTTGATCTCAAAGCATGGCGATGAGTTAGCAAAACTTGCAGAAAAAAATAAAGTTAATTTAGAATTTGAAGCATCAGTTGCTGGTGGTATCCCGATATTAAGATCTATAAAAGAGGGATTAGCAACAAATAAAATATCAAAAGTTTATGGAATATTGAATGGTACTTCAAATTACATTTTATCCGAAATGGAAAATTCAGATGAAAATTTTGCAGATGTTTTAAAAAAAGCACAGATGCTAGGTTATGCTGAGCCTGGTAATCCTAAATTAGACCTAAATGGTTTTGATGCATTTGCTAAAGTAAGAATTTTATCTGCATTGGCCTTTAGCAGTAAAATTTCAAAACATAAATGTCTAATGGAAGGAATAGAAAAAATTGAATTAAAAGATATTAAAATTGCAAACCAATTAGATTTAAGAATAAAACTTCTTGGCATATCTGAGTTAAAAAATAATCAGCTTTTTGAAACTGTTCACCCGTGTTTAGTTAGTAAAAAATCCTATATTGGTAACGTAAATGGTGTAATGAATGCAGTTATTCTTCAAGGAAAACCTGTTGGCGAAAGTGTATTACAAGGGGAGGGCGCTGGACCTGGACCTACATCTTCATCATTACTTTCGGATTTATTATCTATTTTGCGAGGAAATATAAAGAAACCTTTTGGTGTTAGCGTTTCTAAGCTTAAATCTTTAAAACCATATAATGTAAAAAATTACGTTAATTCTTTATATTTAAGGTTTGAAGTAAAGGATAAACCTGGCGTATTATCTGAAATAACTAATCGTTTAGCTAAATACAAAATCTCTGTTAAAAGGCTAATACAAACACCTGATAAAAAAAACAATAAGGCAACAATCGTTATTATTACTCACAAAACAACTGAAAATAATATTCACAATTGTTTGTCTTTTTTTAAAAAAAATAAAAATATTTTAATAACACCAACATTAATTAGATTACTTGGTTAATGGAAATTTATTTAAAACTTTTTGAAGTTTTATTTCCAGTCTTTTTAATAGTTGGACTTGGATATCATTTGGGTAAAAAAAATCCAAATTTTGATACCTCATTTATAACAACATATGCTGGTAATTTTGGAACACCAGCTCTTGTTATTTTTGCTATAACGGCGGGTGGTGTTACTTTTGACGTATTTAAGGAGTATTTTGGTTATTCAATAATTTTATTAAGTCTGTTTGGTGTTGTTGGATTAATATTTCTAATACTCATGAAAAAAGACTATATTCGAGAATTACCTACTTTTATTTTACCAAATACTGGAAATATGGGTATACCTATATGCTTATTCGCTTATGGTGAATTAGGAATGGGTATAGCTGCAGCAATTTCATCTCTAATTGTTTTACTGCATTTTACACTTAATATATTTTTAGCAAAACGTGCTTTTGATTTTAAAACTATATTAAAAAGTCCATCTTTCTATGCAATTTTAATAACTGTGCTCTTTTTATATTTTGAAATACCTTTTCCTCAATTTGTATTAAATACTGTAATGCTTTTAGCTTATGGTATGATTGTAATGATCTTAATGTCTCTTGGTGTAGCTCTTACACAAATGAAAGTATTTTCTTTTAAAGATGCATTAATAACATCCTTTGGAAGAGTAATATTAGGTCCTATTATAGGATTTGCTGTTATTAAATTTTTTAATTTATCTGGTATACCAGCTGGTGTTCTATTAATTCAGTCTTGTATGCCTAGTGCAATTTTGTGTTATTTGATCGCCCACATGTACTCTCCTAAAGAAATTGTAGATAATATTTCTAGTACAATTGTAGTATCTACAATCATGTCATTATTTACTATCCCAATTACATTATTCTTTGCTTTAAAATACTTCTATTAAGAGATACCTTTCTTTTATGAAGGCTATAATTTTGAATGCGTCTGCTTGGATGATTGTTCCAGTAATGGATGCATTTGCTAAATATTTAAGTTCTTCAATGGATGTTCTTCAAATTACATGGGCCAGGTATTTTTTTACTGTAGTTTTTACATTGTCTTTAATGATTATCTTTTATAGGCAATCATTTGTATGGACAAAAAAACCTGCCTTACAATTAATTAGAGGGTTAATTTTTGTTTCTTCCACTTATTTATTCTTTTATGCAATATCAGAAATATCTCTTCCTAAGGCACTAACATTAGCTTTTGTTGCTCCAATTTGTGTTACAGCTTTATCTCCATTTTTTTTAAATGAGAAAGTGGGGGTGAAAAGGTGGTCAGCTGTATTGTTAGGATTTATTGGAACAATCATAGTAATAAGACCAGGTTTTATCGAGCTTAATTTTGCAACAATGGCTGCTTTAGGTTGTGGCATTTGTTATGGTTTTTATCTTATAATTACAAGGAAATTGAGTAGCTCAGATAACCCACTCTTAACACTTTTATTATCAGGTTTGATAGGAACTATAATATTAAGCATATTTATGCCTTCTATCTGGGTCAATCCTACATCAAATCAATGGTTTTTAATGGCTTTAATCGGCCTCATAGCCTCTGTAACGCATCTTTTTCTCATATTATCTTTAAAATACGCTGATGCATCTAAATTAGCTCCTTTGGGCTATACAGAGATAATTACAAATATACTAATTAGTTACTATTTCTTTCATGAATTGCCAGATAATTGGACTTATTTAGGTTTGTTTATTATAGTTATCAGTGGTTTATATATTTCTAGAAGAGAATATTTGCTTACCCGTTCTTGTAAATAGTAAATAAATATTTACTATTATATAATATAATACTTTAATATATACATTTAAACTATTGTAATTATTATATAAATTAAATATACTAATAAATGTGGATTAAAATAAATTATTGTGTTCATACAAGAAAATTAGAAATAATAGATGTTCTTTTAAATAAACAAAGGAAAAAATAGCAAGCTTGAAAGTCAAAATAAAGCACTATGGTTAAAAGTGTTTAATACCAATAGTTTTTTAAGCTAATTATACGCAAAATTCGAAATTTTTATTAAACATATGGGTAGGGGAACAAAAATTCATAAAAAATTTTTTTAAATTAGACGCTAAAATAAGCCTTGTTATCATTGAAAAGTAGAGCAATGCAGTTATAGAATATGTGTTTTAAACGGCCATAGAGGTGCTTTATTTTGCTATATCTGTATATATAGTACAACTGAAGGGTGCATAACACTATTCATGTTAAAATACGCTTATATATTGAAAAAACATTGAATTTACTTGTGTTTTTGATCATAAAATAGTTCAAATAAGCTACTAAATATCAAATTTTTCAGATCTCAATAAACGCAGCTTTGTCTTAATTCCACCTCTCCCTGAGTATCCACCAAGGCCTCCATCGGACCGAATTACTCTATGACATGGTATTTTGGGGGCATAAGGGTTTTTTCCACATGCATTAGCTACAGCACGCGCTGATTTAGGGCTTTCTAAAGCTATTGCTATCTGTTTATAGGTTTTAACAGTGCCTTTTGGTATAGTTTTAAGGTAATTCCAGACTTTTAATTGAAATTTAGTACCTTTCATCAATAAAAATTTAAAATAATGAAGCAGACAATAAAGAAAACAGTTAAAATTGAAAGATAAATAGTTTCCAGTGTTTTTCCAGATTTTCTATAATTAATAAAGCTCAATATTGCAAAACCAATAGATGTTATTAAGAAATATATTGGTTCAATTATTCCATCTATGCCCATTTTTATATAATATTTCATACTTGTTGTTCTCACAATGCCATTAATTGTCCTTTAAATTAATAAATTATTTTATTTGACATTATAAAATACTTGATATATTACTAACGATAATTAATTGTTATCAATAGTAATTATATGACTAACTTAACCACAGACCTTAGATCGCTTAATGAAGCAACTTTAAATAACCTAAAGAGCTCTAAAGCAAACAATACTTTAAGAGCTTACAAATCAGATTTTAAGGATTTCGGAGCTTTTTGCGTCAAACATGGTTTAAATTCCTTACCCTCAGAGCCTAAAATTGTTTCATTGTACCTAACTCATCTTTCTAAAAATTTGAAAGTAAGCACTTTAAGAAGAAGGTTAGTTTCAATAAGTATGGTTCATAAGTTAAAAGGCCATTATTTAGATACAAAACATCCTATTATTCTTGAAAATTTAATGGGAATAAAAAGGGTAAAAGGAAGTGTTCAAAAAGGTAAAAAACCTATATTAATCAGTCATTTAAAATCAATAATTAATGTAATTGATGAGAAAACAATAAATGAAATTAAAAATTCAAGAGACAAAACACTAATCTTAATAGGCTTTGGTGGTGGTTTTAGAAGAACCGAACTAATTTCAATTAACTATGAGGATTTAGAGTTTGTACCTGAGGGACTCAAAATCACTATCAGAAGATCAAAAACAGATCAATTTGGTGAAGGAATGATAAAAGGACTACCCTACTTCACTAATGAAAAATATTGCCCAGTAGTAAATCTAAAAAAATGGTTAGATGTTTCTAAAATTAATTCAGGTCCTATTTTTAGAAGCTTTACAAAAGGTTTATCTTTAACTGAAAAAAGATTAACAGACCAATCTGTAGTTTTGTTAATAAAAGAATATTTAAATTTGGCAGGAATAGAAAATAAAAATTTTGCTGGTCATAGCTTACGATCAGGTTTTGCTACTGTTGCAGCAGAAGCTGGCGCAGACGAAAGAAGTATAATGGCTATGACAGGACATAAAACAACACAAATGGTTAGAAGATATATAAAAGAAGCAAATTTATTTAAGAACAATGCTTTAAACAAAGTTAAAATTTAATTATCAAAATAAACTATATCATTTAATTGTCCAATTTTAGGAATAATGAATTTTTTTATAAAATTAAAATTAAACTTATCAATGACATAAACCTCTCCATCATAATATCGAGAATGTCTTAATTTTCTTTTGCCAATACCACTTTTGCCAATAAAAATATACTCAGAATTTGAAGTTATACCTCTTGTCCAGGATTTAATGTCAATAATAAATTTTTTTTTATTATAACTATAAATTTTTCCCAAATTAGAGGATGAAATTAAATAATCATCATTATATTTTTCCAAATCATGAGTATGAAATACATTATATAGATTTTCTATAATACCAGCTTCCAATCCATCAATGGTTTTATTCTGATATAAAGCCTGAATTGGAATTTTGATAATCTGAGCATTTTGAAATAAATTTTTTTTGTGACCATTATTCAAACCAATGAAAAGAAAATTATCGTCAATATTGATTGCATTAATATGATTTTTATCATCACGGATTTTGCCAATTTCTATAAAAAATTCAATTGAATTGTTTTCTAGATTTAAAACCTGAATTCTATTTTTACCAGTTTCCGTAATAAAAATAAAGTTTTTATAAGAAGCAATTTGATGAACATCATAAAGATTATTAATAATTATTTTATTCTTAGTGACACCATTTAAAAAGTCATAAATATGAATTATAACATCCGTAGACTTTTCGTAGTTGCTATTTATTAAATTTTCTCTTGATGCAAAAATAATATTACTATTATTAGAACAGCTTAAACAGGTTCCAAAAAAACCTTTGCTGGGAAATTTAAAAATACCTTTATGCCAATTACCTATTATTTTTGAAATTCTATCATTTTTAAGATTATATTGATAAACGCCCCTACTTGAAGTAATGAATAAATTCATTTAGTTAATTTAATATATATTTAGTTAAGAATTATGAATATGCATAATATACATAAAACAGCTCTAATTGGTACAGGATATTGGGGTTCTATAATTGCTAAAACTTTAACGAAAATTACTAAAAAAAAAATTATAGTGTTTGACAAAAATAAACAAAATTCAAATTTATTAAAAAAAAAATTTAAACAAATAGTAGCTGCTAAAAATATTAATGAAATATTACTAAACAAAAGTATAGAAAATATAATATTGGCAACACATCCTAGTATTAATTTTAAACTTGGAAAAGAAGTACTAAAAAAAAAGAAAAACCTATTTGTTGAAAAACCTATAGTAACGAATCAAAATAAATTATTAAAATTAATTAAATTGTCTGAAAAAAATAATAAAATTTTTATGGGAGGATATATATATTTATATAATTCTTTTATTCGGAAAATAAAAACAATACTAAATAAAAAACAACTTGGGCAAATAAAATTTATTGAAATTCAAAGAAAAAATTTAGGTCCAATAAGAAACGAAATAGACTCTCATCTTGATTTAGGATCACATGATATAAGTATATTAAAATATTTTTTCAAAAAAAAAGTAGTTGTTAAAAATATTGTTAAACGAAACATATTAAAAAAAAATATATCTGATATTAGTTCTATTAATTTAAAAATAGGTCAAATAAATTGCGAAATTATTTCTAGCTGGCTAAATCCAACAAAAGAAAGAAAAATTCTGATCATCGGTTCAAAAAAAATGTTAGTTTTTGATGAAATGGAAAAAACTAACAAACTTAAAATTTTTAATAAATATGCATTTTACCCACCATTAACTAAATTTAAAAAAGATTATACATCAAATAGTGCCAGAATATATTTAGGAAAAACGAAAAAAATCAAAGTTAAAGAAAATGATACTTTAAGAAATGAATTAATTCATTTTGAAAAAAAGTGTTTTAAGAATCAGGAACCATTAACTAATGGTAGATTTTGTTTAGATGTACTTAAAACTATTAATTACAAAAGTTAATTAATATTATTATAGAGTCAATTAAAATAATAAATAAAAGGAACTGTATCAAATTTTTTTAACAATATTTATGATTATTTAAATTTCTAAAATGAATTTAAAACTTTAACAACTTTTTTTACTTCCGATTTTTTTAAAACCGGGTCAATTGGCAGACTTAAACATCTAGATGCAATATACTCAGAATTAACAAATTTTTTATTTTTAAATAATTTACTAAAGCATTTAAGCTTATTAATTGGATTAGGATAATGTATTCCATATTGTATTTGATTTTTTTCCAAATGTTTTATTAAACTTTTTCTATTTTTTACTAAAACAACATATTGATGATAAACAGCATTTTTACTGTATTTAATGATATTTATTTTATTATTTTTAATATTTTTTTTATAAAAATTTGCAATATTTTTTCTTTTTAAATTAAATTTCTTTAATGATTTTAATTTTAGATTTAACAAAGATGCTTGAATACTGTCTAATCTACTATTGACACCTATTTCATCATGAATATTTTTTCTTTTTTGACCAAGATTTCTTAACTTTATTATTTTTTGGTAAAATTTGTTTTTGTTTGTAGTAATCATTCCTCCATCCCCATAACAACCAAGATTTTTTCCTGGATAAAAACTGTAGCAGGATAAGTCGCTATGTTTGCCAATATTATTTCCAAAATTATCTTTACCCCCGTGTGCCTGAGCTGAATCCTCAATAATAAAAATTTTTTTATTTTTGATAATATTTTTAATCTCTTTAATATTAACAACTCCACCATATAAATTAACTGGCAAAATAACTTTTGTTTTTGAACTTAAATTTTTTTTAATTTCACTTAATGAAATCAAACAATCATCTTTATTAACATCAACCAAAATAGGCTTTAAATTATTATTCACAATGGCTAATACTGTGGAAACCCAAGTCATAGCAGGAACTATTACTTCGGAATTTTTTGGTAAATTAAGAACCTTAAGGGCCAAATACAATGCATCGGTTCCATTGGCACATCCAACAGCAAATTTCGACTTTGTAAAATTTGAAAAATTAATTTCAAAATTCTTAACACTTTGACCTAAAATAAAATCACTTTTTTTGAAATGTTTTCGAAGCAATCCAATAAAAGTATTATGTAAATGTTTATCCTGTTTGTTAATGTCATAAAATTTAATCATAAACAATTTTTATATTATTTTTCACATACCTTATATCAGATATTTTTTTATTATTAAGAAAAGGTAATTGCATTGGAGGAAAAATAAATGCTTTAATCTGATTAAAATGTTTATCAGTAATTTTTTTTAATCTAAAATATTTCATTTTTTGATAATTCACCGATGATCTAGAAAAATAAGATCCTTTTTTTAATTTTTGTTTTTTAATTTTATATTTTTTATTTAAAATATTCTTAAAATTTTTTTTAAGTAGTTTAAGTGAATAAAACATTAAATTGTGGTAATTTTTAAAAGCATTAGTATTTCTCCCAATTTTAAATTTTGTTGACGCGATTATGGGTCCTGTATCAATACCTTTATCTATTTTATGTAAAGTAATACCTGAAATTTTCTCTCCATAAAAAATTTGTAAAAAGTTGGTATGACATCCTCGATATTTGGGTAGTAAACTAAAATGAAAATTGAATAACTCTTTAGATAAAAATTTTTTTATATCTATTATTAAATCATATTCAATTGAAATGAATATTAAATTTTTTATCTTATAAAGTTCATTTATACTAACTATTCTATATCTATGTTTTTTTGCATATTTCCTTAATGAAGGCTGCCATGTGTCGGCCCCTTTATCTCTTTTACTTGGTAAGACTAAAATATTTTTTTTACTTACTTTTGATGAAATAAATTTTAGAAAGTCTATCGAACATTTGTTCATCCCTGCTACGCATATAATATTATTTTGACCAAACATATTTAAAATTTTTTTTTGTGTCAAAAATTTTGTTTATTATAAAATCAGCAATAATATTATTTTGAAAATAATTAAAATAACTTTTTTTACTTCTTATAGATCTTATTCTTAACTCTTTAGGTTTGTTGATTATTCTAATTAATTTATCAATCAAGTCTTCATGTCTCTCATAAATTATAATTTCATCATTATCAAAAAAATCCTGATATTTAACTTTTGAATGAATTAAAGTTAATACACCGTTACCCATTAATGACGCTATCCTATTACTAGAAGCGTATTTATTGGGACCTCCCCTACTTAGATTGAGTGCCGTTTTAGATGTCATTAGCTCATTTGAATAAGCATAATTCCATTTAGGTTCTTCATTATATAATCCTAAAATATTAAAATTAATTTGATTATTTGACTGTAATATTAATTTATCAATAAAATTATATCTTTCATCAATTGTATTTTTTTTCAATTTTCCATAATTTACACCATGACTCAGTGCAAAAAATAAATCTTTATCCTTTTTTACATTATAAAATTTTCCATTTTCAATATTTGGATCAACTGGAATTGGTAAAAAATTGATTTTATTTTTCTTAATTTTAGTTTTAATTATATCTGGTGCTGTTGTGATAAAATAATGATCAATCAAATCATTATTTTTTTCTATTAAATCTAGATTTTTTCTATAACTAGGATCTCCTTTCATTACATGATCTTCATACCATAAAGCAATTTTAACTCTAAATTTTTCTTTTAAAATTAACATTGTACTTCTTGATAAAGAATTGTTGTGACCAAATAATATTAAATCAGGTCTATAATTTTTTGTTATTGAAATAATTTTTTTATCTAAAGAATTATTTAAAAATAAACCTTCATTATGGTTTCTATAATCAAAATCAATTACGTCATGACCGTTACGAATAAAGCCATTTGAAATTTTTTTAGCTATAGATAGGTTAAATAAACGATGATTATTTTTAATTCCAAAATTAGAAATATGCAAAATTTTAAAAGTTTTGTTAACCGCTGAAATTAATATTTTTTTTCTTATTCTTAATTTATCTAATGCATTAACACTTTCGTACGGCTTATGAATAACATTATTAAAATTTTTTTTTTGAATTTTGTTAAGTAAACTCTTATTTTCTATTAAATTTGAAATAGCATTAATTAATTCTTTCTTATTGTTGTTTTTCAATACATAGTTGTTTTCAAATGTTTCAGATAATCCTCCACTTTTTGATGTGATAACAGCACATCCCCTAGAAGCACTTTCTAAAGCAGTACGACCAAAAGGTTCATCCCATGTAGGATTTACTACTGATATTGAAGATTTTTCATAAACTTTGAGTAAATCTTTATGGCTTATCCAATTATTTATTTTTAATCTTGAATGTGAAAAATTAAAACTTTCTCTTTGCTCATTTCCATAAACCAAAGCTTCCCATTTAGTATATTTTTTTAAAATTTTAATTATTGCACTTCCAAAAATTCCAAAACCTTTGCTTTTGTTTAATTTACCTGAAAAAACAATAATATTTTTTTTTTTAGGAAATTTATTAATTGTATTTATGAAGTTATAAATTACTTGAACATTGTTTTTATGACTAAAACTTAAATTTAAGAAAAATCTTTTTTTAACCCAATTACTTACAAATATAATTTTATTGCAATTTTCTAATAAAAACTTTTTATAATCTGGTTTGTTACTATATCTTATTGTATTAGGGTCATTATGAAAAATTAAATTAATTTTAAGATGAGGATTGTTTTTAATTAAATAATATGCGTATTCAGGTCGATTATGAATTTCAACGATTGAAATATTTCTTTTTTTAATTTCATAATCAATATTTTTAATATACTGCAAGTTTGTATAAAATTTACTTTTTACACTTATTGGTATAACGTTTTTATTAAGATATTTATAATAATTAGGAAGTTTTTTGCAAAAAATAAAATCTATATTTTTTTTAGTGTTTTTTAAATAGTAATCCACCCATATTGAAACTGCTCCAAAATCTTTATCAGAAAAACTTTCTTTTAGAGGAAGAATAATCGCTGATTTATTACTCATAGTTATTTATCTTGTTTGTATCTTAAAAATTTTAATTTAATCTTATTTCTTAATTTATAATTTTTTTTTAATTTGTATTCCTCTTTCATTGCTACCTGTTTATTTAGGTATTTTTTCTTAAATATTAATTCCCAATTAGATCCTCTTGTAAATTTAGCTCCTTTACCCGAATTATGTAAGGATAATCTTTTTTTAATATTATTTGTATAACCTACATATGAAATTACTTTATCATTTTTTATTGTAGCTATTAAGTAAACGAAATATTGCATTTTGGCGGTCCCTAGGGGAATCGAACCCCTCTTTCGAGGATGAAAACCACGTGTCCTAACCGATAGACGAAGGGACCGAATTGCTGTTTTTTATTGTAAAATCAATAATTAATCAAGCATATCATTATATGTTTTTTTTTAGTTTTATTACTTTTTTTAATCCTGACGATTTATGTGTCACTAATGTCTCTGAAATGAATTCATTATCTTGAATTTCTATACCTTTAACCAAGTCTCCAGAAGTAATCCCAGTTGCACAAAAAATTGAGTCACCTGCAACTATCTCATTTAATTCATATTTTTTTTTTAAATCATTTATACCCATTTTTTTTGCTCTTATTTTATCTTTCTCAGTTTCAAATAGAAATCTTCCTTGAAAATTACAATTATATGCATCTAAAGCAGATGCAGCAAGAACACCTTCTGGTCCTCCACCAATACCTAAAAAAATGTCAACATTATATTTATCATCAGTTACTAGTAAAGCACCAGATACATCACCATCTGTAATTAGTTTTAAATTAACTTTTAATCTTTTTAGTTCATCTATAACTTCTTTATGTCTTGGTCTATCAAGAATACATGCGGTTAAATTTTCTGGATTCTTATTAAGATAATCACTTAAGTTAGAAATATTTTGTTCAACTGTATAATCTAAATCAATGACATTTTTTTCAGTTACTTTAGATGATATTTTTTCCATATAGGTTTCTGGTGCATTAAACAAACTATTCTTTTCTGCTACAGCTATTACAGATAAAGCTCCAGGTAGATTGTTTGCAGCAAAATTAGTACCTTCTAATGGATCTACAGCTATATCAAATTCAGGACCATTATTTGTACCAAGTTTTTCTCCAATATATAACATTGGTGCCTCGTCTAACTCACCTTCACCTATTACTATCTTACCTTTCATCTCTAAACAGTTTAATTCGAACCTCATAGAATCTACAGCTGCTTTATCAGCTGCTATTTTATCTTTTTTTCCAACTAAGTAAGATGATGCTAAGGCTGCTTTAGAAGTTATGGAAGCAAATTTATTTATAAAATTTTTATTAATAGTCATTAAGCTTTTTCATCTATTAAATCCTCTTCTTTAATTTTAGACTCAAATTCTCTCAATCTTTTATATACACTAGCAAGCTCAATTATAGTTGGCCATGCTTTAAGTATGTATTGCATTGATCCCTCTACTCTTCCAAATGCTCTAATAATTTGCTGCATTACACCAAGTGTTACTGCACCTGCAACTATAGCAGGAGCTAAAAAGACATATGCTGATAGTACATTTGCCTGCAAATAAGCTATTCTTCCTATATTAAAATATAAATATCTAATATAGCTTAAGAAATGAATACTTCTTACTCCATCAAATAACTCTTCAATAGTTTTTGGTCTTATAGTTCCATCATCTTCAGCAATTACAAGTATTTTTCTATAAGCCGCCTCTTTCTTTTGGAGATCATATTCAACTCCAACTAATCTCAAAATTAAACCAAGTAAAATTAAAAAAATTGTTCCTCCTACTGACCAAATTAATGCTCCAACAATTAATCCATAGTCCCAGTCACCAAAAAAGAAAATTGGTATACCTATGCTTAGCCCAAAAAGAATTGGCATAAATTCTACAAGTATCATTACAGCTTCGATTAAGCTTGTACCAAGAGACTCCATAATTCTAGAAAATTTGATAGTATCCTCTTGTACACGTTGAGCTGCTCCCTCTATTTTACGAGCTTTATCATATACACTGTGGTACCATTCAACCATAGCTGTTCTCCATCTAAATAAATAATGAGAGGTAAAGAAACTTACTATTACAGCGACACCAACATACATCGCTGCTAAGATAATAAATGATAATAAACTAGCCCAATATTCTTCGATAGTGATTGAATTTGGCGCCCCTAAGGCTTTTTGTATCATATCATAAAATTCACCAAACCATTCATTAATTTTAACATCTATCTTAACCTGGATCCAAAGAGACGATAAAATAATAGCCGAACCTATCCATGACCAAAGAAACCAATTTTGTTGTGTGAAAAATCTAAACATCAGCTATTTTAAAAAATTATCTGCATAGGATTTCTTTACAGTTTTTCTTTTTCTAGGTTCAATTAATTCAAAATCAATTTTCTTTTTTTTTGCATAATTAATTGCCAATTCTTTTGAAGAAAATTCTAATTTTAACTCTGTATAGGTATCAGATGAACTCTCCCAACCCATCAAAGGGTTTTTCGTTGGATCTTTTGTTTTAAACTCTAAAATCCATTTATCATTTTTTGCTAATCCAGATTGCATTGGATTTTTATTTGGAATGTAAATAATAGCTTTTTTCATCATTGATGGTCGGAGTGGCAGGATTCGAACCTGCGACCCTCTGGTCCCAAACCAGATGCGCTACCAGGCTGCGCTACACTCCGATCCGAGTACTAATACAGCAGTTATTGATAATTTCAATCTATAAAGAGGCCAAAATTAAAAGAAATTTCAATAAAATCTGATATATAACAAATCATGATAATTAGTTGCCCAAATTGTAACAAACAATTCAAAATTGATAATTCATTAATCCCACATGAAGGAAGAAAATTACAATGCGGTTCATGCGATAATGTTTGGTTTTATAAACTTGAAGAGAAAAATAATGAATCATTAATGTTAAATGAGGAGATAATTAGTAAAGATAATCAAATTAAAGCTGAAATAAAAAAAGAAAAAATAGATATAAAGAAACAATCACTAGAAAAAATTAATACTGAAATCAGTAACGAAAAAAAAGTAAAAATTTTAGAAAAAAAAAAATATCCAACTTCAATTAAAAATTCAAAAAATAAGGTAAGTAAATTTTTTTCTTATTTAATTGTATTTATTATATCTTTTGTGGCATTAATTATATTACTTGATACACTAAAAACCCCATTAATTAATGTTTTTCCTGAGTTAGAAATAATTTTATTTAACCTATTTGAAACATTGCAAGATATAAAACTATTTATTATAGACCTAACTTAATTTTTTATGATTAATTACTTATCAAAACCTTTTAGATGGTTTTTTAAATTAGAAGCCGCAAGTGGACTTGTGTTATTGTTTGCTGCAATAATAGCATTATTTATAAGTAATTCTGAGCTTGCGGATTTATATTTTGCTACTCTAAATAAATATTTATTCATAGGAATTAATAATTTTGGATTAAAACTATCAGTATTGCATTGGATTAATGATGCTCTAATGGCAATTTTCTTTTTTTTTGTCACCCTAGAAATTAAAAGAGAATTTTTACAAGGGGAGCTTTCTAATATAAAGCAAGCACTATTGCCGATCATAGCTGCTGTAGGAGGAATGTTAGTTCCAGCATTATTTTATGTTTTTATAAATTTAGGTGATAGTGAAACTTTAAATGGATGGGCAATTCCCTCAGCAACAGATATTGCATTTTCACTGGGGGTGTTATCTTTGTTGGGTAAAAGAGTTCCTTTATCATTAAAAGTATTTTTAACGGCATTAGCTATAATCGATGATTTAGGAGCAATAGTAATTATTGCCCTATTCTATTCTGGAGATTTGAGTATCAAGTATTTAACATTAATGTTATTAGCTTTTATTATTTTACTATTAATTAATAAATTTAATATTAAAAAGTTTTTACCATATTTGGTTGTAGGACTTTTCCTTTGGGATTTTACGCATAACTCTGGCATCCACGCTACCATTGCTGGTGTTTTACTTGCTATGACAATACCTCATAGAAAAAAAGAAAAAGATTTTTCTTTATTGATAAAAGTTGAACATGCAATCAGTCCATATGTTGCTTTTGGAATAATGCCTCTTTTTGCATTTGCAAACGCAGGAGTATCTTTGGAAGGTTTATCTTTAGCTTCATTATTAGATAAAGTTCCACTAGGTATCGTGCTTGGACTATTTTTAGGAAAACAACTTGGTGTTTTTATATTTTCATATGTATCCATAAAGGTGAAAGTAGCTCAAATGCCCAATGATACAAGTTGGTATAATTTTTATGGTGTTGGAGTTCTTACAGGTATTGGTTTCACAATGAGTTTATTTGTTGGAAATTTAGCTTTTGCTGAAAACATGCAATATATGGATGGCGTAAAAATAGGTGTGCTAACTGGGTCATTATTGTCAACTTTATTTGGTTATTTTTTGATATTGCTAACACCAAACAAACCTAGCAAATGAAAAAAGGAATATTATTATTATCTTTAATTATGTTTTTTTTTAAAACATCAACATCTGCAAACTATGAAAAAAAATTTTATGATTTCAGTATAGAAAGTATAACTGGAGAGACAATAAATTTTAAAGATTACAAAAATAAAATTATTTTAGTTGTTAATACAGCTAGTTATTGTGGTTTCACAAAACAATATGATGAATTACAAGAATTATGGGATTTATATAAAGAAAAAGGGTTAATTGTTCTTGGTGTCCCATCTAATTCATTTAATCAAGAAAAAAACAATAATGCAGATGTAAAAGAATTCTGTGAAGTAAATTTTAATATTAACTTTCCACTAACAACTATAACAGAAGTTAAAGGTAAAAATGCTCATGAAGTTTTTAAATGGGCAAAAGAAAATCATGGCAAATCAGCTGTTCCAAAGTGGAATTTTCATAAAATTTTAATTAATAAGGAAGGTAAGATAGAAGACACCTTTGCATCAATGACAAAACCAACTTCAAAAAAGTTGATTAAAACTATAGAAGATATTTTATAAATTTATAGTTAATCCATCATGTGCTGGAATAACATTTTTAGGCAACATATTTTTAAGTACTTTATAATCTAATACTGGTGATAAATTTGTAAGGATTGCTTTTTTTGGTTTAAATTTTTTGATCAAAGCTAAAGACGTTTCTAAATTAAAATGTGATGGGTGAAAATTATACCAAAGACAATCAATGATTAACCACTGTAAATTTTTAAAAAGTTTATAATCTTTATTGTAAATTTTACTGACATCGCTTATGTAAGCAAGTTTTTTATCTATTATGAAGCAATTTGATTTTACTTTTCCATGATCAACTTTAATTGATTGAATATAAATTTTTTTATTATTATTTTTAGTAATTATAAATTTTGGTAACTTATACAACTTAAGGGTTGCGGGATATTCTTTTGAATAGCTTTTAAATATGTAAGAAAATGTAGAATAAAGATATTTAGAAGTATATTTATCAGCATAAACATCTAGTTGTTTTCTGCTATTTATATAAAAAGATCTCAAATCATTAATTCCATGAGTTTGATCGCCATGCATATGAGAATATAATACTTTATTAATTTTTTTAATTTTATGTCTTAAAAGTTGTTGTCGTAGATCAGGAGATGTATCTATAAGAATATTTTCTTCAGTAGTTTTTATTAAAGCTGAACATCTTGTTCTGTAGTTTTTTTTATTATTAGGATCACAATTTCCAAAAAAGCCATCTGGTCTTGGTACACCCATTGAACTTCCACATCCTAAAATAATAAATTTCATTAATGTCAATTAAAAAAAAGTTTATTAAAGTTTTCTGTAGTTTTTTTAACAAGATCTTCTTTAGATAAATTTTTAATCTCAGCTAATTTTGCAGCAGTAAAATCAATGAATGATGGTTCATTTTTTTTTCCTCTTTTGGGGACTGGCGCTAAAAAAGGGCTATCTGTCTCAATTAGAATATTATCAATTGGAATAGATTTGAAAGTATCTTGCAAATCTATAGAATTTTTAAAAGTAATGATACCGCTTGCTGAAAAGAATGAATTTAAATTCATTAATTTTTCTGAAAATTTTTTTGATCCAGTAAAACAATGCATCAAAATTTTAAGGTTTTCATTTTTATATTCATTTAAAATCTCAAAAGTCTCTTTTTCAGCCTCTCTTGAATGGACAATTAATGGAATATTAGTTTTTATAGATGCATCTATATGTTCTCTAAAACTTGCTATCTGCTTGTCTTTTTCGCTATTATTGTAATAAAAATCTAACCCAGTTTCTCCAATACCAATAATTTTAGGATTTTCATTCAGACTTTCAATAATCTTTTTTGAAGTAATAATATTTTTGGAACTTTCATGAGGATGAATACCAATAGTACCATAGATCATTTGATCTTTATTGATTAATTCTTTCACTTTAGAAAAACTTTCAAACGAGGTTGAGATAGTTAATAATTTTTCTATACCTACTTCTTTTGATCTTTGTATTACGTTAGACAAGTCACTTAATAATGATTCGTGATCTAGGTGGCAGTGTGAATCAATCATTGTTTTTTTCTATTTTTTTAAAAAGTATGTCTATTTTATGTATATCATTGCCTTTTTTTAAATAAACATTATTAGATACTGTATCTAACTTTATATCTTTTTCTTTAATATTAAAAATCCTTAAAGCCTTTAGAGAAGATTCAGGAATAATTGGATATAATAAAAAACTTATTTTTCTGACAATTTCTAATGTAGTATAAACAATAGTATTTAATCTAATTATATCGTCTTTCTTTTTCCATGGTTCTTGATCATTAAAATATTTGTTAGCCTCAAAAAGTGAATTAACAATATAATCTATATAAAAGTTAATATTTTGATTATCAATTTGAGACCTAATATTATCTAGATTATCTTTATACTTATTTAGTATTAATAAATCCTCATGATTAAATTTAACTTCTAATGGAATTTTTCCATCACAATTTTTTATTGCAAAAGCAGTTACACGCTGACACAAATTTCCATAATTGTTAGCTAAATCACTGTTAATACAATCTTCTAGTCTTTCTTGAGATATATTTCCATCATTACCAAAAGAAACTTCTTTAATTAAATAGTATCTTAAAGGATCTAAACCATACTCTTTAATTATTTCAAGTGGATCAAGAATATTTCCTTTAGATTTAGACATTTTTTCTTCCCCTGATAATATCCATCCATGTCCATAAACTCTTTTTGGTAAATCAATTTTTGCTGCTAATAAAAAAGCAGGCCAATAAACAGCATGGAATCTAAGTATATCTTTTCCAATTAAATGCATTGAGGCTGGCCAAAATTTTTTAAACAAATCATCCTCTTTATTTGGATAATTTAATGCACTTAAATAATTTGTTAAAGCATCGAGCCAAACATATATCACATGGTTTTTATTATTTGGAACAGGTATGCCCCATGAAAAACTTTTTCTACTTACAGAAAGGTCTTTTAGACCACTCTTTACGAAGCTAATAACCTCATTTTTTCTAGATTGAGGAGAAATGAAATCTGGATTAGTTTCATAATGATCTAATAACGGTTTTTCCCATTTTGAAAGTCTAAAAAAGTACGACTCCTCTTCAATCCATTCAACAGGAGATTTAGAGGATATAGAAATTTTTTTTCCATCTACTTTCTCAATTTCGTCTTCATTATAAAAGGCTTCATCTGAGACTGAATACCATCCTGAATAATTTGATAAGTATATATCATCGTTTTTCTCAAGTTCTTTCCAAAGATGTTGAACTGTTTTTTTATGTCTAGCTTCTGTAGTCCTTATAAAATCAGTATTTGATAAATTCAAAGTATCAGAAAGATCTCTAAATGTTTGGCTAATTTGATCACAAAATATTTGGGGCTCCTTACCTGCTTTTTCTGCAGATCTTTGAATTTTTAAACCATGTTCGTCTGTACCTGTAAGAAAATGAACTTGATAATTATCAATTATTTTAAATCTTGCAAAAAAATCTGCGATAATACTTGAATATGCATGACCCATATGAGGTTTAGCTGAGGGGTAGTATATAGGTGTGGTGATATAAAAAGTTTTATCCATTTAGTATTTTATCCTTAAATTCCATAAATAACGTTTCCTCATCTAAATTATAAATTTTTGTATTATTAATTTTCTCTAAGAAATAATGGTATGACTTTAGTAAACTAATATTTTTACTAGATATATTATTTCTAAAATAAAGTTCAATAAAAGAATAAATGATTTCAATTATTGATTTATCTTTTTTATAAATTTTATCTTTTATCAGAGTTGTTAGAGTTGTATTTAAATCAAAATTGGCAAGATCTAAGTTATATTCATGAGATAACTTAATTAATTTACATAACTTTCCAGGAGTAGAATAATAATCAAATAACTTATCATTAATGATAATATTTATGTCATCGTTTAGCAATTGATTAACAATTCTAATTGACTGATCTTTTGATAAAAAAACTTTGAAATTCAAACATCTTGATTTAAGAGTTGGCAGCACTCTTTTATTATTATTAATTAAAATAAAAATTATGTTTTCATTAGGTTCTTCCAAAATTTTTAGCAAAGCGTTAATAGAGTTTAAGTTTAATAATTCAATATTATCAATTAAAACAAATCTTTTTTTCTTGTTAAATGAAGATTTATTTAGGTTTATTATCAATTCTCTAATTTGATTTATATCAATATTTTTCTTGTCTTCCAGGACATCTATTAGGTGAAAGTTTGGGTTAGATTTATTTTGTATTAGCTTATATGATTTATTATCAGAGTTAATTATATTATTTTCATAGTCATAAGGGTGTTCTTTATTTTCTGACAATACTAAATTAATTAAATGATATGCTAATGTTGATTTTCCAATACCTTTTTCACCAGATAAAAGAATTTTATTTGGCAAATTATCGTTTTTATATAGTTTATATAGTTGATTAAAAATTTCTTTGTGCTCAAATAAATTTATTTGAGTTGAGGGATTTAAATTCATTTAATTAATTTTTTGAGTTGATTTAAAATTAAATCTTCATTTTTTTTAATATCTAAATTGGAGTCGATTATCTTATAAGATTTTTTACTTGATTTAGCCAATTTTAAAAAACCATTTTGAACTTGGTTATAAAAATTTGCATTGAATTTATCATATCTGTTTAAAGATTTTCTTTTTTTTAATCTTAAGAAAAGATTTTTTTTACTTACAACATGAAGAAAAGTAAAAGTTATTTTAATATTTTTTAATAAAAATTGATTAATGATATTTATAATTTTTAAATTAATACCCATCCCATAATGTTGATACGCGATTGTAGAGTCCGTAAATCTATCAATTAATATGACTTTTTTCCCATAAAATTTTGTAATAGCATTAACATTTTCACTTCTTGCAGCTAAATATAAGAGCAAATCGGTTTTTTTATTAAAATTTGATTTTTTATTTAAAATAAGATTTCTTATTTTTTCTGAATTAAGACTACCACCTGGTTCCCTTATCTTAATGTATCCTATTTTTTTTTTTTCTAAAAATTTAGATACTTTGCTTATATGATAACTTTTTCCACTACCCTCTATACCCTCAAAAACAATGATGGGTTTTTTATACATCACCCCAAATTAAATAATTAATTGATTTTATCAACCTTGTAAAAAAATTAACTTTTTTAATTTCTTTGGATGAATGTAAATCATATTCTCCAACCAATTCCTGATCATACACAACTCTAAGTGTTGCAATTTTTTGGTCTTTTTTAATTGGTGCTTCAATTGGACCATCATACTTAACAATAACCTTTAAGAGTCTTTTTTTTGCTTTTTTTATTGTTTTATAAATATCTTCATTTGTATATGCATCAACACTATTTTCTTTTCCTAACCATACATCTATTTTATGAAGAGATTTTTTTGCTTTTGCTATCTCTACAAGATCATAATTAGTGAGACCATATGTCAGTAATTTTGTGCTTTCACGAGATCTAGAATTTTTTGTAGTAAAACCGCTTCCAACTGCAATCAATCTTCTTCCATTTCTGCTAATTGAAGAGGCTAATGAATATTTTTCAACAGCAAGATAACCAGTTTTTATTCCATCAGCTCCAAGATTTTTATACAGTAAAGGATTTCTATTTCCTTGAGTAATTGGATCGCCGCCTGTTCTGCTCCAAGTAAATTCTTTTTCAGCAAACATTTTATAAAACTCAGGATGTTCCTTAATTAAATATCTGGACATTTTTAAAATATCACTGACAGTTGAATAATTATCAGGATCATTAATACCTGAAGAATTTGAAAAATTTGTATCATCCATACCTAATTCTCTTGCTTTTCCTGTCATTAAAATTGCAAATTCTTCCTCAGTGCCTGCTATACCTTCGGCCAAAGCAACACAAGCATCGTTTCCTGAAGCAACAATAATGCCTCTTAATAAATTTTCAACTGACACCTCATCACCTACCATTATAAACATTGATGAATAACCAGAAGTAGATAATCTCCATGCCTTTTCAGAGATTATGAATTTCTCGTCTAATTTTAAATCACCAGACTTTATTAAATCAAAGGCAATAATTGCAGTCATAATTTTTGTCATTGATGCAGGATAAATAGAAGTATCGGAATCTTTTTCGTAGAGAATTTCTCCAGAATAATAATCCTGCAATATCGCAGTTCTGGCTTTAACATCAAAGTTAGCTTTTGATATATTTACGAATGAAAAACTTAAAAAAATTATAACTAATAGTATTTTAAACATCTTTTAATATTTCTATATTTTCAAAATTTAGTACTTTAATTTCATCAAACGATTTTTCCAGTTTTTTTATATCATTAAATGGACCTAATAATACCCTATATTTAGTTTTCGAAAGTTTCCTTATTACTGAACTTTTTATATTTGTTTCATTCTTGATTCTATCGATCATATTTTCAGCTGAATCTCTGTAATAAAAATCTGCGATCTTAATTGAATATAAGAATTTATGTTTTTCTATTTTTGTTTTCTTTTTTTTTTCTGTTCCCAAATTATCTATAGTGATTCCATCCACTGGAGCTTTTTCAGCTACTTTTTTCTCTTCATCAAATGTTTTAGCTTTTTTAGCAACAAATGTTGAGTTCTTGGATATCAAAACAAGATCAATGTATGGTTCATTTGGCTCAAGAGAAATTTCTTCAGCTATTCTTCTCGTAATTACAGAGTTGTAAAAATCAGAGAATTCAACATTATTAGAAATCACTTCTGCTATAATTGATTTATTGTTGAGAGGATTCGTTATTTTTACAAATGAATTTTTTTTTATTTTTTTATGAAATATTAAAAGAGATCTGTTATCAATTTTTTTTGATATTTTTTTCGTTTTTTTTAATTTATCTTCATAAATGAGAGCAAAACCAGTATTGCTATATTTTTGATCACTAATATAAACTAATGATTTATTATTTTTATCAAATTGATTACAAGCAGATAAGAAAAGTATATAAAATATTAAAATAATTTTTTTAAAGTTCATTTTTAAATTTATCTTTTAATGTACAAACAGCTAAAGCAAATCGTAACGATCTGTTCCATTTTAATATAATCTCGTAGTTATCAAATACAATATATGCTGGGTTTAATGTTTCAGCATCAGGAATTATATCTTTATCTGGGGTTATAATTGCTACATTAAACTTATCATATTTAACATTAATCCGATCATTATTTTTTATATATTTTCTAAAATATCTTAATTTTTTTTTATCGTGTAACTTTTTTGCAGAAATATTTAAATATTTTTTTGGAATATCTTTTGATAAATTGATTCTATAAAAACAAGGATTATCGCTTTTCCAACCAATTTGATTTAAATAATTTGATGCTGATGCGTAAGCGTCATTATTATTTTTTAGATCTATATATCCATTTTTATCATGATCAATTGCATAATTCTGCATTGTAGATGGCATAAATTGAAAATAACCAAAAGCACCAGCCCAAGATCCGTATAATGTTTTATGGTCTATTTGTTTGTCTTCAATCAGCTTTAAAAGAATTAATAATTCTTTAGTAAAAAATTCTGATCTTCTTTTATCAAAGCTTAATGTTGCTAATGATGATAATATATCCATTTTTCCAACATACGTACCAAAATTAGTCTCAATACCCATTAGTGCTAATAATAACTCTTTTTCTATATCGAATTTGTTTTCAACAGAATCAATTAATTTTGAATTTTCGTTATAAAAAATTTTCCCTATTGAAACTTTTTTTGATGATGTTCTTTTTGAAATGTAAGTGTTAGTATCTTCATAAAATTCAGGTTGAAATCTATCATATTTAATTACATCTGATAAAAATTTGGTATCTGACATAACTATATCAAAAGTTTTTTCTGATATATTATTTTTTAAAGCTAATTTTTTGAAATCTATTTTCCAATTTTGAAAATCTTTATTAATATCAGCAAACGAACAATTGATAGATATTAAAAAAAAAAATAGAAAAACATTAATTTGTTTCATGCAAATCCTTTAAATATATAACTACAGCAATCCAAATTAAAATAAAACTAACTAATTTAGTGATTGAAAAAGGCTCATTGTAATAAAAAAACCCTAATATAAACTGAAAAGTTGGTGTTATATAAAAAATCATTCCTGTTGGTCCTAAACCGCATAACTCAACACCTCTAACATATAAAAATAAAGGAATGACTGTCATTGGTCCAGCAAGGAAAATAAATAGCATCATTGGAGGATCTGATAGTTGAAAATCATTATAACCTTTATTTGCTATTAAATAAAAAGCTACCAACGCAAATGGCAATATAAATAAACTCTCAATTAAAAGACCTACATCTGTATCAACATTAATTTTCTTTCTAATAAGATTGTAAAATCCCCAACTAAAAGCAACAATTAAACCTACCCACGGTAATGATTTTACACTTACTATTATCAAAAATACAATTGATAAAACTACTAGGATGATTGAAAAAATTCTTTTTTTATTAAGTTTTTCTTTAAAAAAAAAATACCCTAACATAACACTCAAAATAGGCATTATGAAGTAACCGAAGCTTGCATCTATAATTCTATTAGTTGCGATAGCATATATCCACACACCCCAATTAATAAAAATTAAAAAACCAGAAATAAATAGATAGAATAAATTAGATTTACTTTTTATAATTTCAAAGAAAATACTCCATTTAGAAAAAAAGAATGTTGTTAATAATAATGTGAATGCTGTCCATAGACATCTATGCACAACCAATTCGATATGACCAATATAAGCAATGTATTTAAAATAAATTACACCAAAAAAACCCCACCAAAAAGAACCAAATCCAGCAAGTAATAAGCCTTTATTAAATTGTTTATTCATAGGATATTTTGGTAGTCGTAATTAATAAGTTTATTAGACTATTTTATGGTTGAATTAAATAATTATAATTATAAAACCCTGTTCACGGAGAGATGGCTGAGCGGTTGAAAGCACCGGTCTTGAAAACCGGCAAAGGGGCAACTCTTTCCTGGGTTCGAATCCCAGTCTCTCCGCCACTATAACTTAACATATTTAAAATTTTTGAATAAATCTGTCACATTATTTTTTTCAATATAAACATCTGTCTTTAGACCATTTAGAAAATTATATAAATTTGAATCATCGATATCTAATAATTTTTCTAATTTTATCAAATCATCTTTATTCAACTCATCAATATAAGTTTTGGTAAAAGCACCTAAAAGTTTATCCATCTCTTTAGTACCTCTATAATTAGAACGATAAATAATTTTTTTTCTTAATTCATCTATATTGATCATTATTTATAGAATATATAAATAGTTAATGAATATTAAAAGAAATTATCAATATTTATTGTCTGATTTAAGTACACTAAAAGGTGTGGGTACAAAAACACAAAATCTATTAAAAAAGAAAAATATAAATAATTTATTTGATTTATTATGGAAACTACCAAAATCATATACCGACAGAAGCTTATCTTCAAAAATTAAAGATTTGAAAATAGGAGAAATTCAAACTGTTGCTATAGTTCCTCAAAAATATAATTTTCCAAGAATCAGAAATTTACCTAATAGAGTCGTATGTAAGGATGAAACTGGCGAGATTGATTGTGTTTTTTTTAATAGCTATGAGGGATACATTAAGAAAATCCTACCTTTAGGAAAAGAAATTACTGTAAGTGGTAAAATTAATTATTTTAGAAAAAAATATCAATTAACAAATCCAAAATATGTATCTGAAAATTCATCTATTATACAACAAGTTCATAACAAATATTCATTAACTGAGGGGATCAGTGAAAAATTATACAATAAAATTATAAATCAAATAATAAATAATTTACCAACTCTTGATGAATGGCATTCTAAAAATATTTTGAGTAATTTTGGAAATATAAACTGGAATAATTCAGTTAAAGAACTTCATAAACCAGAAAATATAGGGAAATATAGAGATAATTTTTATCAAAGACTTGCTTACGATGAAATTTTTGCAACATTCTTAGTTAATTCAGAAATCAGGAAAAAAATCAAAAAAGTTAAAAAAAAAAATAAAATAATTAATTTTGATAGTCAAAAATCTATAATAAATAAATTAGAATTTTCATTAACAAAAGACCAAACAAAAACGTTAATTGAAATTAATAAAGACCTAGCCTCAAACCAAAAAATGTTTAGACTCTTGCAAGGTGATGTTGGTAGTGGAAAAACAATTGTCTCACTAATTTCTGCATTAAATACAATTAATTCTGGTTTTCAAGTTGCCGTAATGGCTCCTACTGAAATTCTAGCAAGACAACATTATAATCTTGCAAAAAAAATATATCCAAAAAATATAAAAATCGAAATAATTTCAAGTAAATCAGATTATAAAAATAAAAAAGAAATTTTAAATAAATTAAAAAATAACACAATTAACATAATTTTTGGTACTCATGCTGTATTTCAAAAAAAAGTAATCTTTGGAAAACTTGGATTAATTATTATAGACGAGCAACATAAATTTGGTGTAAATCAAAGAAAAAAATTATCTGATAAAGGTGGTGAAGATTGTGATGTTTTGTTAATGACAGCAACTCCAATTCCAAGAACATTAACTATGACAATATATGGTGATATGGATATTTCTGTTATAAGAGAAAAACCAAGAAGAAGAAAACCTATTAAGACTTACAGTAAACTGGAGAATAAAATTGATGAGGTCTTAAAATTTATTTCAAAAGAAATTAAAATTGGAAATCAAGTATTCTGGGTTTGTCCATTGATTGATGAGTCAAAAAAATTAGATCACAGCTCTGCAATAAAAAAATTTGAATATCTTAATAAAATATTTCCTGATAAAGTTTCACTACTCCATGGTAAAACAGATATTCTTGAAAAAGAACAAATACTTAACGATTTTTTAAATAGAAAATTCCAAATACTTGTTTCAACGACAATTATTGAAGTAGGAATAGATTTCCCAAATGCAAATGTAATAATAATTGAAAATGCTAATAAGTTTGGGCTCTCTCAACTCCATCAATTGCGTGGTAGAGTTGGAAGAGGCGATAAAGATTCCACTTGTATCTTAATGTTAAAATCTAACTTAAGTGAAAATGCAAAAAAAAGGATTAATATTTTAAAAGAGACCAATGATGGTTTTCTCATTTCAGAGGAGGATATGAAAATTAGAGGATTTGGAGATGTTTTAGGTTTCAAACAAAGTGGCATTAAAAATTTTAAACTTGCTGATCCCATTCATAATAGTGATTTATTTTTACTTGCTGAAAAAGAAATGAGAAGAATAGAAAAATCAAATGAGGATATTGGAAAATTTAAACCCTTGATAAAATTATATGATAGAGCCGATATAATAAATGATATTGCTTAAGATGATTTAGTTGATGTTCCGGCCGAAACTATAAATTTTGAGGCTTCTTCAAAAGACATATTTAAATATATAACATCTTCAATAGGAAACATTAATAGGAAACCACTTGTTGGATTAGGTGTTGTGGGAACAAAAACATTAATTAAATTTTTCCCTGTTTTTTGAGCCATTTCACCTTTGTTTTCTTTTGTTGCGAAACCAACAGCCCAAACACCTTTTCTTGGATACTCAATCAAAACAACACTTTTCTTTCCATCATCTTTTTTGGAAAAAGTTTCAGTCATTTGAACTATAGCAGAGTAAACTGTTCTCAAAAAAGGAATTCTTTTAAATAGGTCATCAATCAATTTAAGAATTCTTCGACCAAAAAATGAAAGTGAAATTCCTCCAACTATTGTTATTAATAAAATTGAAATTACAATTTCCACTCCGGGAATATTAAATGGTAAATAACTGTTTGGATTAATATTTTTAGGAATTAAATTTGATGAAATTCCAATTAAAATTTTTGTGAGGTATAAGGTAAACCCAATTGGTATTAAAACAACAACTCCAGCAATAAAATAGTTCCTTAGAGTTAATGAAAATGATTTTTTATTTGATTTTTTTGCCATCTGATTAATTATAACTCGCGTAGATTACAAATAAAACTGCAACGATAAATAATATTAATAATATTTTATTATTAAGATTCATGTTAAATTATATTTAACAATTTTATTATAAAATGAATAGAAGAAAATTCTTATCGTATGTAGGTTGTGGATGCGGCAGCTTATTACTCCCATCTTGTGGAACTGCTCCAATAACTGAGAGAAAACAATTAAAAATTGTTTCTGAGGCGAAATTAAATGCACAAGCTGCAAAGATCTATGAAAAAATTAAAGAAAAAGAAAAAATGAGTGATGACAAAGAAAAACTTAGAGAAATTAAAGATATTGGAAAAAGAATGGAAAATTCTATTTCGGAGTATTTTTATCAGGCTGGTTTAAAGGACCCAACAATAAACTTTGATTGGGAATATATTTTAATTGATCGAAAAAAAGTTAGAAATGCTTGGTGTATGCCAGGAGGCAAAATCGCTGTATACACAGGTATCTTAGAAGCAACAAAAAATACAGATGGACTAGCTGCAGTAATGGGACATGAAATAGCTCATGCTGTTGCAAAACATTCGGTAGAAAGAGCTAGCAGAGCAACTCTTGTTAATACTGGAACTCAATTGATAGATATTTTTAGTGGAGGTAAATTATCTGAGGTTAACAGAACTACAGGAATTAATACAGTAGGATTAATAACACAATTAGGTATTCTTAATCCCTTTAATAGAAAACAAGAGAGTGAAGCTGATTATCTAGGTATGATTTTTTCTTCTTTGTCAGGATACGATATAAGAGAAACTGTAAAGATTTGGGAAAGAATGAAAAAACTTAATAAAGGTAAAGAACAACCTGAGTTTCTAAGCACGCATCCTTCATCTGATAACAGGATAAGAGATTTAAATGAAAAAATGAACGAAGTAATTTTGAAATATCCACCAATCAAAATAAGTTGATAAGATAAATGGTGAGCCCTGATGGACTCGAACCATCGACCCATTCCTTAAAAGGGAATTGCTCTACCAACTGAGCTAAGGGCCCCCAAATTATTCAAATTGAATAATTGTTATATACAGAATTATTATATTTTTTCAAATGTCAATTTGAACTAAAAAACTATAACTGCTACAACTTATCAATGTATTTATTGTGAAATTGGTCAAAAGTGCCTTCAATAATATTTTTTCTAATTGAAGCCATTAATTCTTGATAAAAATTAATATTATGAAGTGTCAGCAGCATGGATGCTAAAATTTCATTTGTATTAAATAAGTGATTCAAATAGTTTTTTGAATATTTATTCAAATTTAAATTGTCACAATTTGGGTCTAAAGGTGAATTATCGTTTTTATATTTGTTATTTTTAATATTAATTCTACCTTCCCAAGTAAATGCCAATCCTGTTCTGCCTGATCTAGTTGGCAAGACACAATCAAACATATCAACACCTCTTTTTACAGCACCTAATATATCAGAAGGCGTTCCAACACCCATAAGATAATGGGGTTTTTCATCAGGAAGAAATTCCTTTATATCATCTAAAACTGAAAACATTTCATTTTGTGTTTCTCCAACAGCCAATCCACCTATCGCATATCCATCGAAACCTATATTAATTAATTGTTCTAAAGATTTGAGCCTAAGGTCTTTAAATAATCCTCCTTGAACGATTCCAAACAGTGCTTTATGCGGGTTATTACCAAACGCTTTTTTAGACCTCTCAGCCCAGTAAAGAGAAAGATTCATAGATTTATTTATTAACTCATAATCATTTGTATTTTTAGGACATTCGTCCATTATCATTACAATATCAGAATTTAACCCTAATTGAATTCTTATACTTTCTTCTGGACTTAGATAAAATTTTTTTCCATCAACATGCGAATTAAATATAGCGCCTTTCTCTTTATCTATTTTATTTAATTTTGATAAAGACATAACTTGGAATCCACCTGAGTCTGTTAAAATTGGTAAATCACAATTCATAAATTTGTGTAAACCACCAGCCGAACTGATTCTCTCTACACCAGGTCTTATCATTAAATGATAAGTATTTGATAAAATAATTTCTGAACCTGTTTTCTTAATATCATCAATGGTACAAGCTTTAACAGTTGCTTGTGTTCCAACAGGCATAAAAGCAGGTGTATTAATTTTTCCCCGATGAGTTTCAATTAAACCACATCTAGCAAATTTGTCTTTTTTAGATACTTTAAAGGCAAATTTTTTTAATGCCATTTGAAAAGTTATTTTGATTTAAAGCTTATAATTTTATCTGGATCTGTTACTGCTCCATTATTATTCTCGTCACCTCTTTTGATCATATCAATAAACTCCATACCTTCTAACACTTTACCAAAAACAGTATACTGTCTATCTAAAAAAGGTGCTGGCTTGAAACATATAAAAAATTGGCTATTCGCACTATTAGGGTCAGATGATCTTGCCATAGACAAAGTGCCTCTATCGTGTGGTAAGCTACTAAATTCTTGATCCAAATCTGGAAGATCAGAGCCACCCATACCAGCTCTTCTTAAATCAAATTCCTTTGACACTGAATTACCAAATTTTACATCTCCGGTTTGGGCCATAAAACCATCAATAACTCTATGGAAAACAACATTGTCGTATTTACCACTATTGGCAAGTTCTTTTATTCTTTTTACGTGGTTTGGTGCCACATCTTCAAACAATTCAATTTTAACATCACCATCTTTTAGTTTTAATATCATTATATTCTCCTTAGCTATTGATTGATTAGTAATTAAAATAAACAAAATAAATAGTTTAATATAAAATTTATTCATATTTATCTTTCAAAGATTTGATTGTACTTTTGGTAGTAAATTTTTTTATATCACCTTTTAATTTAACAATATCTTTCACAAATCTTGATGAAATAATTTGATTTTCTACATCAGACATTAAAAATATCGTTTCAATATTTTGGTTTAATTTTCTATTCATACCAGCCAGTTGAAATTCATATTCAAAATCTGATACAGCTCTTAAACCTCTTAAAATAATATTTGATTTATATTTTTTGCATAAATCAGTAGTTAAAGATCCAAAAGTAACTACTTTTATTTTTTTTTGGTTTAACTTCAGATCTTTAAATAAGGCTTTATTGACTATTTCTATCCTTTCGTCTGAACTGAATAGATAATTTTTGTTACTTTCATCTGAAACACCAACTACTATTTTATCAAATAATTTTAATGATTTTTTAATGACATCTATATGCCCAAAAGTTATAGGATCAAATGTACCTGGATAAATAGCTGTTTTATTCATCAAATCAAATTATCATCAATTTTGATTGAGGAAACAACTTTTTCTTCACCTGACAACTTGATTATTCTAACACCTTGGGTGTTTCTACTAGCAGTTCTAATTTCTTTTACCGCTACTCTTATAACTCTTCCTTTATTAGTAGAAATTAAAATTTCATCTCCCTCATAGACTGGAAATGAGGAAGTGATATTTCCATTTCTTGGTGAATTAACGATTCCTATAATTCCTTTTCCACCCCTATTTGTAACTCTATAATCTATATGAGATGTTTTTTTTCCATAACCATTTTCACTTATTGATAAGACAAATTTTTCTTTTGCTTTTATTTCAGATTTTTCATTTTTTGATTTTTTTTCATTATTTTTTATTTTATAATTATCTATTACAGATAAAGATACAATTTGATCATTTGGAGCAAGTTCTATCCCTTTAATTCCTTTAGATGATCTTCCTTTAAATATTCTTAATTTTTTGGCTTCAAATCTTATACATTTCCCAAAATTAGTGCTTAAAATTACATCTTGATCATCTTTACATATTTTTACGCCAACAATTTTATCATTATTATCTAATTTCATTGCTATTTTACCAGAAGCATTAATAGATGAAAAATCTTCTAAACTATTTTTTCTAACTTTTCCTTGAGCTGTTGCAAAAATTATTTGATAATTTTTTAAGTCAGTTTCTTCTTCAGGCATTGGCATAATTGAGCTTATTGCTTGGTGACTCTTTAAAGGTAAAATATTAAATAAAGACTTACCTTTTGATGATGATGAACCCTCTGGAATCTTCCACGCTTTGACCTTGTAAACTAAACCCTCGGTAGAAAAGAAGAGAACTGAGGTATGAGTATTTACAGATAATGTTTGAACAACAGAATCTTGATCTCTAGTTGTTATGCCTGATTTTCCCTTACCGCCTCTTTTTTGCTTTTTAACTCCATCCAAAGAGCCTCTTTTTATATATCCTTGTAATGTAACTGTAATTATTACCGATTGTTTTTGGATAGTTTCCTCAATATCGTAATTTAAAACAGCATCAATAATTTTAGTTCTTCTTGGTACAGCAAATTTCTCTTTAATATTTTTTAACTCTTCACTGATTACTTTTAAAAGTTCTTTTTTTGACGAAATAATTTTTTTATATTTAGCTATTAGTTCAGCTAATTTTTTAATTTCAACTTCGATTTCATTTATTCCCATTGCAGTTAATTTTTGAAGTCTTAATTCTAAAATAGCTAAAGCTTGTAGTTCAGATAAAGAGTAAAGGTTTTTACCCTTTTTTCCCTCTACTAAAGAAATTAATTTTTGTGATTTATTTATTTTCCATTTAGTTTTTAGAATTGATATTTTTGCATCATCAGGGGTTTTAGATGATCGAATGATTTTTATTATTTTATCTAAATTTTCAACTGAAACTGATAATCCTATTAGTATATGAGCGCGTTCTTCTGCTTTTTGAAGATCATATTTAGTTTTCTTGATTACTACATCTTCTCTAAAAGTTAAAAAATTGGATAAAAAATCTTTTAGGGTGCAAGTTTGAGGTTTTCCTTGAACAATTGCTAAAGTATTAAAACCAAATGAACTCTCTATTTGAGTATTTTTATATAATTGTCTCTTTATAGTTTCTGGTTCTACACCGTTTCTTAAATCAATAGCTACTCTTATACCTTCTCTGTTTGACTCGTCTCTAATATCTCTTATTCCCTCTATCTTTTTTTCTCTTACTAACTGAGCAATCCTTTCGTTTAAAACAGATTTGTTAACTTGATACGGTATTGATGTTATTACAAGTCGCTCACGTCCATTTTTTTGTTGTTCAATTGAGATTTCACCTCTTATCTTAAAGGACCCTCTTCCATTGTTATATCCTTGTTTAATTATATCTTTACCTATAATTACACCACCAGTAGGAAAATCTGGACCAGGTATATGTTTCATTAACTCTCTTATTTTAATATCTTTATTATCTATTAAGGCCAAAGTTCCATTTATAATTTCACCTAAATTATGTGGAGGTATACTTGTTGCCATACCAACAGCAATACCACCAGCTCCATTTACTAACAAATTTGGAAACTGGGCTGGTAAAACACTTGGCTCTTTTTCTGTTTCATCATAATTACTTTTGAATGAAATTGTATTTTTCTCAATATCATCAATCAAGAATTGAGAAACTTTTGATAAGCGAGTTTCTGTATATCTCATTGCTGCTGCTGGATCACCATCTATAGATCCAAAATTTCCTTGTCCTTGCACTAATGGTAAGCTCATGGAAAAATCTTGAACCATTCTAACTAAAGCATCATAAACAGATTGATCACCGTGGGGATGATATTTACCAATAACATCTCCAACTATTCTTGCAGATTTTCTAAATTGTTTAGACCAATCATATCCACCCTTGTACATTGCATATAAAATTCTTCTGTGAACTGGTTTTAATCCATCTCTTACATCAGGAAGCGCACGACTAACTATTACGCTCATTGCATAAGAAAGATATGATGAGCTCATCTCATCATGCATTGAGATTAGCTTTATATTTTTATCTTTAAACTCTTCAGTATTTTTCATAAAAATTAAAATGGAATTTCATCATCCATATCTGACACTTGTGAAGAATCCTCAATATTATTATGTTGAGTTGTGTCATTTTGAATTCCGCCACTAGAATTTCCTCCACCCAACATTGTAAGTGAAGAATTGTATCCTTGTATAACTATTTCAGTCGAGTATTTATCCTGTCCTGATTGATCATCTTTCCATTTTCTTGTTGTTAGTTGTCCCTCAACATAAACTTGAGCACCTTTTTTTAAATATTGTTGAACAACATTTACCAAACCTTCGTTAAATACAACTACACGGTGCCACTCAGTTTTTTCTTTTCTTTCACCTGTGTTTTTATCTTTCCAGGATTGGCTCGTTGCAAGGCTTAATCTAGCAACACTTTTTCCATTTACCATTTGCTTAATTTCTGGATCTGCGCCCAAACGACCAATTAATAATACTTTATTTAAACTTCCAGCCATAATATTTAATATTTGTTAAATTAGTTAATTAGAATTATATCACAATTCCTCTGAATATTAATTTTATTAACTCAAAGCAACTAAAATTATTATGAAAAAGATAGTTATTAAGGGTGCCAAAGAACATAATTTGAAGAATGTTACTGTAGAGATTCCAAAAGACAAATTTGTGGTCATAACGGGTCTGTCTGGGTCTGGAAAATCATCTTTAGCTTTCGATACTATCTATGCAGAAGGTCAAAGAAGGTATGTAGAGAGTTTATCTGCATATGCGCGTCAATTTTTAGACAAAATGAAAAAACCAAATGTTGATTTAATTGAAGGATTAAGTCCAGCTATTGCTATAGAACAAAAAAACACTTCAAAAAACCCAAGATCTACTGTTGCAACTGTAACTGAAATTTATGACTACATGAGGGTTTTATATGCTAGAGCGGGAATTCCATATTCACCATTTACAGGTAAACCAATAACCTCTCAAACAATTACACAAATAGTAGATTTAGTTAAAAAATTACCAAAAAAATCAACAATATATATTTATGCTCCAGTAGTAAGAGGTCGTAAGGGTGAATATAAAAAAGATATTTTAAGTTACAAGAGAAGAGGATTTAGAAAAATTAAAATTGATAATGTTTTATACGATATTGAAACATCACCCAATCTAGATAAAAAACTTAAACATGATATTTCAATCTTAGTTGATAGAATAGTTTTAAATTCAAAACTTGGAAACAGATTAGCCGAAAGTATCGAAACAGCTGTAAATTTAGCTAACGGTTTAGTTTTTGTTGAATATGAAGATGAAACACTTCCACAGAAATATAGAAAAATTGAAAAATTAATTTATTCAACAAAATTTGCTTGTCCTGAGAGTGGTTTTACAATTGAAGAAATTGAGCCAAGACTATTTTCATTCAATAGTCCATATGGAGCCTGTGAAGAATGTGAGGGAATAGGAATGAAATTAAATGTTGATCCAAATCTAGTGGTTCCCGATGAAAGAAAAAGTTTAGCCGATGGAGCAATAGAACCTTGGTCAAAATCAACCACATTATATTATGCTCAAACTTTAGCATCTTTAGCAAAACATTACGATTTTTCTTTAGATGAAAAATGGAAAAAATTACCCAAAAAAATTAAAGATATTATACTTTACGGCTCAGATGAAGATGAGATTAAATTTAATTATGATGATGGATACGAGAAATATTCTTATAAAAAAACCTTTGAAGGTGTAATTAATAATCTCGAAAGAAGATTTTTAGAGTCAGATAGTGAGTGGAAAAGAGAAGCAATAGCTGAATACCAATCAGACACTGCTTGTGAAGCCTGCAATGGTGATAGATTAAAAGAAGAAGCATTATGTGTAAAAATAAATGATCTTAATATAAGTCAGGTAGCAAAAAAATCTATTTTAGATGCAGCAGAATGGTTTAAAAACCTAGAAAATAATCTAGATAAAAGACAATTCAAAATTGCCGAACATGTTTTAAAAGAGATAAATGAAAGACTAAACTTTCTCTTAAATGTCGGTTTGGATTATTTAACACTTTCAAGGGAGTCAGGAACTCTGTCAGGTGGTGAGGCTCAAAGAATAAGATTAGCATCACAGATTGGTTCTGGACTAACTGGTGTATTATATGTATTGGACGAACCTTCAATAGGTTTGCATCAAAAAGATAACGTAAAACTTATAAACGCTCTTAAAAGATTAAGAGACCTTGGAAATACTGTAATAGTAGTTGAACATGATACCGAGACTATGGAAAATGCTGATCATATTATTGATCTTGGTCCTGAAGCTGGAAGTAATGGAGGTCAAATAACATCTCAAGGGACATATGAAGAAATTAAAAAAGATAAAAATAGTATTACAGGGCAATATCTTGCAAACAAAAAATCAATTGAAATTCCAAAAATAAGACGACTTGCTAAAAATGGACGATTTGTTGAAATTAATGGCGCTTGTGGGAATAATTTAAACAACGTAAATCTAAAGATACCAACTGGAACATTTACATGTGTAACTGGTGTTTCTGGAAGTGGAAAATCTACATTAATACTACAAACGTTGTTTCATGCATTAAATTTAACTTTAAATAATAAAGCCAGAAAAACACCTAAGTCTTTTAAAGGATATAAAGGTGTGGAGCTGATTGATAAAATTATTGACATTGATCAATCCCCGATTGGTAGAACTCCCAGATCAAATCCAGCAACATACACTGGTGCTTTTGGTCCTATCAGAGATTGGTTTACAAGTTTACCCGAGTCAAAAACAAGAGGATATAAGCCTGGGCGATTTTCGTTTAATGTTAAAGGGGGAAGGTGTGAAGCTTGTGAGGGTGACGGCGTAATTACTTATGAAATGCACTTCCTTCCAGACGTATATATTCAATGTGATGAATGTAAAGGTACAAGATATAATAGAGAAACCTTAGAAATAAAATTTAAAGGCAAAAGTATTGCAGATGTTTTGAATATGTCAGTTGACGAGGGATGTGAATATTTTGAAAATATTTCTAGTATAAAAACAAAACTATTAACCTTAAAAAAGGTAGGCTTGGGTTATATTAAAATTGGCCAACAAGCAACAACACTATCAGGGGGCGAAGCTCAGAGGATTAAACTTGCTAAAGAACTTTCAAAAAGATCCACGGGAAGAACAATGTATATTTTAGATGAACCAACAACGGGATTACATCAACATGATATTAAAAAACTTTTAGAAATACTTCATACATTTGTGAAACTAGGAAATACAGTTGTTGTAATTGAACATAATCTAGACGTAATTAAAACAGCAGATCATATAGTAGATATGGGACCTGAAGGTGGTGTAAAGGGGGGAAATATTGTCGCCGAAGGAAAACCTGAGGAAGTATGTAAGGTTAAAGAGAGTTATACAGGCCAATTTTTGAGACCATTGCTCAATTAACCTTAAATATTATCTATTTTTACAAATTTATATGTTGATAATTTTAAACATTTAATTAAATAAAATTTATTATGAAAAAAATTCTTTTAATCTTTACTTTTATAGTTATTACAACTAAAGCCTTTTCATATTCATGCCCAATGTTATGGGAAGAGTTAGATTTTGAAATTAATTTAGCGAAAAATTCAGGAATGTCGTTAGAAAAAATTGAAAAAATTAAAAAACTAAGAGATGATGGAGTAAAAGCGCATGACGAAGGTAATCATGAAAAATCTGAGGAAATACTTAATAAAGCTCTAAAAATGATTAAAAGTTAGTATGATTAATAAATTTCAAAAATTTATATTCAAAAATAAAACAAATAAATATCTTATAATGGGTAGCTTCTCATTTTTTTTTGTTAAGGGTTTAATTTGGCTTGGTATATTTATTTTAGCTGGATTTAATTTGATAAACTAAATTTTTAAAATGAATGATCAGTTTAATAATAATTCTGAATTTAAAATCTTTGGTCTTACAATAGAAACATTTTCTGTTTTTTATGGATCTTTTTTAGTTTTTTGGGGAGTAATTGTAAGTTTTATAAGCGGAAGTAATTCTTTAACCTCGTTTATTCCATCTTTGATTGGTTTACCAATTTTAGTATTTTCAAATTTATCAATTAAATTTTCAAGTAAAAAAAAAATCTTTATGCATATTGTTGTTTTTTTTGGTTTAATGGCATTTCTAGCTGGTTTAGATTTTTTAAGATCCATTTTAGGTGGATCACTTTTTCAAAATTTTTGGGCTGATATTTCAAAGTTAATATTATTAATTACAGGTGGATACTTCATATATCAATGCATAAAGTCTTTTGTATTTGCTAGGAAAATTAATAAATAGTTTTATTAATCTAAAAGTGATTCAACATATTCCCAGTTAATTAGATTATTTACAAATTTATCTAAATACTCTGGTCTTCTATTTTTATAATCGATGTAATAAGAGTGTTCCCAAACATCGCAACCAAGAATTGGTTTCATATTATTAATTAGTGGATTAGCAGCATTTGCTGTTTTTGTTACAACCAATTTTCCTTCGCTGATTGATAGCCAGCACCATCCAGATCCAAATTGAGTGATACCAGCCTGTTTAAAATCTGTTTTAAATTTTTCTACACTTCCAAAATCTGATATAATTCTTTTTTCTAATTTTGAAGGCATATTACCTCCTCCATTTGGCTTCATACATTTCCAAAAAAGATTATGATTCCAATGTTGACTAGCATTATTGAAAATTCCTACTTTTGAACTATCATTTGAGCTACTCATTATTATCTCTTCTAAAGACATTTTTTCCATATCCGTATCTTTTATAAAATTATTTAAATTCGTAATATATGTTTGATGATGTTTCCCATGGTGTAAGTCTAAGGTTTCATCAGACATAATTGGTGCTAAAGCATTTTTTGGATAATCGAGTTTAGGTAATACGTGTGACATAAAAAATTTTATTTTATATAAATCTTTATATAGACTTTAATTATTAATTCAAAGAATTAAATTTATTTTTGATCATCATCCTTTAATATAGTTTTTTGAGAAACTTTCAGTCTAACTAAAATAGTATTAGCTATATAAATTGAGGAATATGTTCCAAAAATAACACCAAGTATCATTGCTAGAGAAAAACCTTTTAAGATCTCGCCCCCAAAGAAATAAATTGCTAATAATGCTAATAAAGTTGTTGCAGAAGTAATTATGGTTCTAGACAATGTTTCGTTTATTGAAATATTTGTTAATTCAAAAATTTTTATATCAGAATACTTTCTTAAGTTTTCTCGTACGCGATCAAAAATTACTACTGTATCATTCATAGAATATCCAACAATTGTTAATACTGCTGCAATGATAGATAAATTTATCTCCAAACTAAATAAGGAAAAAACTCCAAGAGTTACGATTACATCGTGAAATAAGGCTAATATTGCCCCTAAACTAAATTGCCACTCAAATCTTATCCAAATATAAATAAGCATTAATGCCAAAGACAAAGTTATTGCAATAACACCTGATTTCAATAATTCAGCACTTACTTTTGGGCCGACATTCTCTACTCTTCTAAAATCATATGTATTACCAAAAGAATTATCTAGATTTGATTTAATTTCCTCAATTATGTTATTTTTATTATCTTTATTTTCAAATTTTACCAAAAAATCTTTATCATTTCCAAATTTCTTAACAGAAACATCTCCTAAATCCATTTGTTTAAATCTATCTCTTAGTGAGCTTACATTAATTTTGGAGTCAGTAGCTCTCAATTCAATTAAAGTTCCACCCTTAAAATCAATTCCAAAATTTAATCCTTTAAGAATAAGTAATAATAATGAACTAATTATTAAAATTGTAGATAGTAAATTAAAGTGATTGTAATATTTGTTAAAAGAAATCATTAAATTAATTTTTCCTTATCTTTATTTCTAGCTACATAGACACTAGTGAATAATCTTGCTATGAAGTAAACAGAAAATAGTGTTGTAAATATTCCAACACCCAAAGTTACTGCAAATCCTTTTACAGGACCAGAGCCCATGAAAAATAAAATAATTGCAGCTAATAAAGTAGTAATATTTGCATCTAAAATAGCTGTTCTAGATTTCGTATAGCCACCATCAAAAGCTAAAATATTATTAGTCTCGTCTTTCAATTCCTCTTTGATTCTCTCAAAAATTAAAACATTTGCGTCAACTGCCATACCAACAGTTAAAATAATTCCTGCTATACCAGGTAGTGTTAATGTTGCTTCAAATAATGTTAAAACACCTAAGAGTATAAATAAATTTACTATAAGAGTTATATTTGTAATTAATCCAAATATTTTATATTTAACTAACATAAAAATTATCACCAATACAAAACCTATTGCTAGAGCTATCATTCCTGCATTAATAGAGTCTTGTCCAAGATCTGGTCCTACAGTTCTTTCCTCAATAATTTCTAACGGTGCGGGCAGTGCTCCTGATCTTAATAACAAAGCAAGATCAGTTGCAGATTGAAAGGTAAAACCACCACTAATCTGTCCTGATCCACTTGCTATAGTATCTCTTACTACTGGAGCGCTAATAATTTTACCATCTAATACAATGGCCAGTTGTTTTCCTATACCAGTAGATGTAGCTTTACCAAACCTTTTTGCTCCTACTCTATCTAGAGTAAATGTTACAACAGTTTGATTTACCTGTGTATCCATTTTAGGCTGAGCATCTAATAAATTTTCACCGCTTATTATAATTCGTTTACTAACAGTGGCTTCATCAAGATCATTTTCAAATTTTAACTTTTCAATACCAAAACGATCGTTTTCATCATTAGTTACAAATCTAAAAGTAAGATTTGCAGTTTTACCAAGTAATGACTTTATTCTCATCGGATCATCTAAGCCAGGAAGCTCTACTAAAATACGATTATTTCCTCTTTTAAGAATATTAGGTTCATTTGTACCTACCTCATCAACTCTTCTTCTAACAATTTCTATAGCTTGATCTTGTGATGAAGTCTTCAGTTTGATTAAACCTTGTTTCGAAAAATTGACTTTTAAATTTAATCCTGTGTCTTCAATTTCTAATTGGTGTGATTTAAATCTTGGATAATAAGGGTTAAGATCACTATTTTCATCCCTGAAAACATCTAAAATAGATTGTTTATCTTTTTCTGTTACGTTAAAAAAAATATTTTGTTTCTCTATTTTTATATTATTGATTTTAATGTTTTTCTCTTTGAAGTAATTTCTGATAATAGTAGTAAGATTTTGTAATTTTTTTTCGATTACTGGCTTATTATCTATTTCAAGTAATAAATAAGAACCTCCCTGAAGATCTAATCCAAGATTAATTTTTTTATTGAAAAAACTATCATCAAATTTAAAAAGGTTTGATGAAGCGATTAAAATAAATAAAACAGAAAAAAGAGTTATAAATATAATTCTTAACTTAGAGAAATAAAGCACTTAATTAAAATTAATTATTTTTTAACTTCTTGAGTATTTGTATTTATGAGACTTTGAATGCCAGTTGATTTAACTATTTCAACTTTAACATTTTCAGCAATTTCTACTTCAACTTTATCATTGTCTATTAGTCTTTCGACTGTACCTGTAATACCACCAGAAGTAACTACCTTGTCACCTCTTTTAAGACTTTCCACCATAGCTTTATGCTCTTTAACCTTTTTTTGCTGTGGCCTAATTAAGAAAAAATAAAAAATAACAAAAATTAAAATTAGCGGTATAAACTGACCTATTCCTGAACCTTCCATAAATCTCCTTATAAATTATGTGAATATTTATACTATCTAATTAATTAAAACAACTTATTTAGCTGAAATCAAATCTAAATTATTCATATACGGTCGCAATACTTTAGGGATAATAATTGTACCATCTTTTTTTTGGTAGTTTTCCAATACAGCGATTAAAGTTCTTCCTATGGCTAAACCACTTCCATTTAATGTTCCAACGAAAACTGTTTCTTTATTTTTATTCTTATATCTTGCTTTCATTCTTTGTGCCTGAAAAGTTGAACAAGATGAACAAGATGATATTTCACGATATTTATTTTCTGAAGGTAGCCATACTTCGATATCGTATGTTTTTTCAGCACTAAAACCCATATCGCCTGAACATAGAATGACCTTTCTGTATGGTAATTCTAATTTATCTAATATATCAGTCGCACAATTTGTCATTCGCTCTAGTTCTTCTAAGCAATTTTCTTTTTCTACAATACTAACTAATTCAACTTTATAAAATTGATGTTGTCTAATCATTCCTTTAGTATCTTTTCCATAGCTACCAGCCTCTTTTCTGAAACATGGAGTTGAGGCAACAAATCTCATTGGTAAATCTTTTTGATCAACAATTTTATCTTTTACAATGTTAGTAAGTATGACTTCGGCGGTTGGTATTAAAAATTTTCTATCAGATCCTTCATCAAATTTAATCTCAAACTGATCGTTCTCAAATTTAGGTAATTGACCGGTTCCATACATTGTATTGTCTGAAGCTATCAGGGGTGGTGAGATTTCTTGATAGCCGTTTTTAAGAATATGAGTATCTAGCATAAAATTAGATAGAGCTCGTTCTAATAACGCTAGCTCTTTTTTAACAAATACAAACCTAGATCCAGTCGTTTTTGTTGCAAGATCAAAATCAAGCATGCCTAAATTTTCACCAAGTTCGTAATGAGATTTGGGTTTAAAATCAAACTCAGGAATTTTTCCAGCTTTTAAAACCTCTTCATTATCATTTTCATCTTTCCCATTTGGAACATCTTGATGAGGTATATTTGGTATACTTGATAGAATATTATCTAATTCAGATTTAGTATTTTTTTGCTTCTCAGTAATCTTTTCTAATTCTGTAGATATTTCTTTAGATTTTTTGAATAAACTTTCATCTTTAGATTTTGAAATATCTTTTTTTTCTTTTTCTAAGTTTTCTTTCTTTTGAATTAAATCTCTATTCAACTCATCAAGTTTTTTTAAATTATTAAAATCAATTTTAACTGAACGATTTTCAAGATCTTTTTCAAATTTTGAAAAATCTTTTCTAATTTCTTTTAAATTATGCATCAGTCTTTTCTAAATTTTTGTTTTCTATAAATTTTACTGAAAATATTGATAATTCATATAAAATTAATAATGGAATTGCTAAACCTATTTGAGTAATTGGATCTGGTGGTGTAAGTAATGCAGCAGCAGCAAATATAATTACTACTACATACTTTCTTCTTTCTTTTAAAAATTGACTATCAACAACACCTATTCTTGCTAATAAACTTAAGACTATCGGAAGTTGGAAACTTATTCCAAATGCAAAAATTAATTTCATAACAAGTGATAAGTATTCATTTACTTTGGCTTCTAATTGAATTGGTAAACTTGTAGACATCCCCGTGCTTTCAAATGATAAAAAAAATTTAATAGCTAGAGGCATTATCAAATAGTAAACAAGCATACCTCCCAAAAAGAAAAGGATAGGTGTTAATATAAGGTACGGAAGTATGGCAACTTTTTCATGTTTATATAATCCCGGTGCAATAAATTTCCATATTTGCATTAGAATAAAAGGACAGGTCACAAAAAAAGCAGTGAAAAAAGACACTTTAATATAAGTTAAAAAAGTTTCTTGTAAGGCTGTAAAAATAAGTCTTCTATCAGATCCATCATCTTTTACAGCTTGAGCAAATGGGTCAACTAAAAAACCGTAAATATGTTCTGCAAATATATAACATATAACAAAAAAGATTATTAGAAATATAAAACTATGTATTAATCTTTTTCTTAGTTCTGTTAGATGGCTTACAAATCCACCTTCATTTTCCTCATTGCTCATTTTTTTTAGTTTCTTTTTTTATTTCTTTATCAATTTTTTCTTCGTCAATTTCTAAATTAGAAACTTCATTTTGAATGTTACTTACATATCTTTTTGCAGTACCTATCCATGACCCTGCTTTCTTTAACATGATTGGAAAATCTTTTGGACCAAGAACAACAATTGCAATACCAACAACTATTAATATCTCAAACCAACCAATAGTAGGCATGTGATTTAATCTTTTTTTTCTGAGTCTTTATTTTCGTCGGATATATTTTTTGGCTCTGTATCGTCAGTTACATCTGACGCCATCCCTTTTTTGAAACTTTTAATTCCCTTAGCTACATCACCCATCAGACCAGAGATTTTACCCCGTCCAAATAATAAGACTACTAATATAACTACGATTGCTATTTGCCAAATTCCTATGCTCATGAAAAACTTATAACCTTTTTATGATTAATTTAAAAGTTACTTTTTTGTTATTCTTTCTCTTCTGTTTCAAGAGTGCTATTTAACATCTCATCAATATTAGAATAAATGTCCTCTTTTTTTTCTTCCTGTTTTTCTTTGTAGAATTTACCAGTTCCAAAAATCGCATTATCAATACTGGAACTATCTATAAGACCAGCCGCACCTAGTTCATCAATTGTTGGTAAATCAGATAGTTTTTGTAGATTAAAATGACTTAAAAATTCGTCTGTTGTAACATACTGAATTGGTCTGCCTGGCACATCTTTACGACCGCCTGGTTTGACCCAGTTAAGTTCCATCAATATTTCTAGAGTATTTGTTCCAAAAGCAACACCTCTTATTTCTTCTATCTCAGCTCTAGTAACGGGTTGGTGATAAACAATTATAGCCAAAGTCTCTACAGCAGCTCTAGAAAGTTTTTTTTCAACTGTCCTTTCTTGTGACATGATGTTTGACAAGTTAGGAGAAGTTCTGAAGGACCACTTTTCTTTAATACAAACTAGATTTATTCCTCTTTTAGAATATTCTTGCTGCAACTTCTCTAAAGCTTTTGTTACACTACCTTTTTTTGTAATTTTACTTTCAATTGTATCCACATCTAATGGCTCAGCAGCAGCAAATATGACTGCTTCAATCTCTTTTTCTAAATCAGTTAGCTTAGAAGGAAATTTAACAATATTATCTTTTGCGATTTTTTCTTTTTTAATCATTATTTTCCTTCACATAAATATCATCAAATAATTTATCTTGTTTCATAGTCAGGTTTCCTTCTTTAACTAGTTCTAATGAACCAGCAAATATTCCTGCTTTCCCAGTACGTTTATATTTTGAACCATTTTTAAAATTTTTAGGAATTAAATCATCTAATTTTTTCCAATCAACTAATTTTCCAAAAAATTCTCTTATCGTTTTAATTCCATCCTCTGCAGTAAACACAGGTAATTTTGGGATATTCATTTTTTGAAAGTCTTTGGTCATAATAATTGTTGAATATGACTTAAGTAGTTCAAATAAACTTAAATTATATTCTGTGCTATAAATAGATCTTATATTTCCCTTCATTCCTCTTGATCGAATTTCTCTTCCTAATCTTTTTCTTTTAAGCATTTGTTCAGAAAGCAATCTTATCAACTCTAATTTTTTAAGCTGTAATTTTAATTTTTCAGCAACTTCTTGAACTTTAAATTCTTCTTCTGGAGTTCCCGGAAGTAATAATTTAGATTTCAAATATGCTAACCAAGTTGCCATCAATAAATATTCTGAGGCAATTTCTAAATTTAAATCTTTTTCTTTTGTAATATATTCATGAAACTGATCTGCTAATTTTGTAATTGATATTTCTTCAAGATCTACTTTTTGAGCTTTTGCTAAATCTAAAAGTACATCTAAAGGGCCATTATAGTTATTTATATTGACGTTAAATAGTGCAGAATCAGAAATACTCATGCTCCAATATTAACTTAAAATTTTATAAAATAGTGATGTTTTTTTTATAATAAAATTACTTACCTTTGGTGAATTATCACCAACCACCCTCATTTCAGACAATTTACCATTGCAATGAAGAGCAAGATTACAACCTGCACTAAATGTTTTGATTGTATTGGTTTTTAAATTATCTTTTAAACTTTTCATTGATAAATCATCTGAAATCAGAATGTTTTTAAAGCCAATTTTTTTTCTAATTAAATTTATAATTTTTTTTGAGTGTGTAGCTGTATTTAACTTATCAATACTTCGATATATTACATGGGCTGTCATTGCAAAAAAACTCTGTTTTTTCTTGAATGGAAAAAAATCATTTTTATTTAAATAATCTAAGTTTTTTGTAACTATAGGAGTAAATTTATGACTATCTACCTTAGCTAATCCATGTCCTGGTATATGTTTCATCACAGTTCCAATGGAATTTTGATGAAAATAATTAATACAAATATCTCCAATTTTAGAGATTTTTTTTTTATTTTTTGAAAAAGATCTATCACCAATAATACTACTGGCTCCTTTAACTCGAAGGTCTAAAACAGGAACGGTGTTTATATTAACACCGATTGATTTAAGTAAATATGAAGTCTTATCGATAAATAATTTATAAATCATATTAAATTTTTTCTTATCTTTTGAGAATAAATTACCAAAATATTCAGCAGTCAAATTATCAAATGATATAATTTTACTTAATCGATTTACACGTCCACCTTCTTGATCAATTAATATTGGGTATTTTTTATCTTTAAATATCTTTTTTATTCTATCAGTAAATTTTTTAGTTTGTTCAATTGAAGTTATGTTTCTTGAAAATAAAATAACACCCCATGGCTTATATTTTTTTAAAAAAGCAATTTCTTTATTTGATAACTTTGATGATTTCAAACCAACAATAAAGGATCTTCTGTTCTTAATCATTCTCTAAAAGTTTCCAAAAATTAAACTTTTTTTTCTTTTTTTTATTTGTTTGCTTCACGTATTCTATTATATTTTGAGTATCATTTTCTAAAACAGGTAAATTTTTTGAATATAATTTAATTTTTTCATCGATATTTTTATATGATCTGTATGATTTCTTCTTATTTTCATCTGAAAAATAATATCTACCAGTCAAAAAAATAAATAAAACAATTACAACAATGAATATTAAATACTTAATTTCTTTTAGCATTACATTTTATCTGGTGTATCTACGCCAACTATATCCATTCCTGATTTTACAACGTTAGATATTGCTTTTAAAAAAATCAATTTATCTGGAGAAACTGTTTTTTGATCATTAATAAATCTTTTTTCTGGGTTTTGCTTACCAAGATTCCAATAATAGTGAAATTCTGAGGCAAGATCATATAAATAAACAGGTATTCTATGCGGTTCTAATTTTGAACTAGCTGCATGAATGCATTTGGGCCATTCTGAAATCTTTTTTAAGATTTTGATCTCATCATTTGAATATTCAAAACTAAAATCATCTAATTCAATCTTTGAATTTAAATCTTTATCAATATGTCTAAAGACAGATGAAATTCTAGCATAACAATATTGAACATAGTATAATGGATTATCTTTAGATTTTTCTTTTACAGCATCAAAATCAAAATCTAATTCCACATCACTACTTCTGTTAAGCATGATAAATCTAGTTGCATCTTTTCCAACCTCTTCAATTAAATCATCAACGGTAATATAGTCTCCCTTTCTTTTGGACATCTTAAATGGTTTGTTGTCTTTAATTAATTTTACAAGCTGACTAATTTTACAAATCAATTTATCTTTTTTTCCTGATAATGCTTCAACTGAAGATGAAATTCTTTTGATGTAACCAGCATGATCTGCTCCAAGGATATTTATTAAATAATCAAATTTACGATCTACTTTATTTTTATGATAAGCAACATCACTAGCAAAATAGGTCCAGGTTCCATCTGATTTTTGTAATGCTCTATCTTTATCGTCACCAAAATCAGTAGATTTAAAAAGTAATTGTTCTCTTTCTACCCAGTTTTTATCGTCTTCTCCAGCTGGAGCTTTAATTTTTCCTTTGTATACAAATTTATTCTTTTCTAAAAATTTTATTACACTCTCTACTTCATTGTTTAAAACAATACTTTTTTCACTAACAAAATTATCGTGGTTAATTCCTAAACTCTTAAGGTTTTTTTTAATTAACAGTAGCGCTTGTTCTATAGATAAAACTGTTAACTTATCGCTTATTTCCTCATAATTATCAAAATTTAGATCTGAATTATCGGAAACTATATTTTTTGCAAAATCGATTAAATAATCTCCAGGATATAAATCAGGGTTATCTTGAGGAAATGTTTCATTAAATTTTACTTCCCTAATTCTAAAGTATACAGATTTTGTAAAATTTATAATCTGGTTACCATAATCATTTACATAATACTCTTTTGTAACCTTGTGTTTATTAAATTTTAACACATTAGATATGACATCACCTAAAATAGCTCCTCTACAGTGACCAACATGCAAAGGTCCTGTTGGGTTGGCTGATACGAATTCAACTAAGTAGTTATTTTTTTTCTCTTTCTCATTAATTCCAAATTTTTCAGCGTTATCAATAATTTCTTTAATAAATTTTGACCAAAAAGATGGCTTAAATTTAATGTTTATGAAACCAGGTTTAGCAACGGATATATTGTCTATTTGATCATCGTTATTTTTTATTTCAAGCGCAAGGTTTTCTGCCAATTCTATTGGTGAGGTTTTATTTTGTTTAGATAAAACCATTGCAACATTAGTTGAAATATCACAATCAAATTTTGGAGGTGGTATTTCCGCATTAATACCATTGAAACTTTCTGGAACGATGAGTTGATTTTTTTTACTAAGCTCTACAATAATAGATTTAATTTTATCTAAATATAATTCAAAAATATTCATTTATTATCATTATAAAGGTTAATTGCGTATCTATCAGTCATACCAGATATAAAATCTGAAATAGCTCTATATTTGTCTTTAGTCAATTGCTCTTTAGTAAGAAATTTTCTAGGATTTGATTTAATTATTTTAAATAATTTCTTAATTATCATTTTACCTCTTTGATTCTTATTAAGCACTGATTTATTGTCATACATTCTATGTCTTAAAAATGATCTGATTTCTTTTTCTGAATCTTCTATTTTATCTGAAAAAGAAACTGTTAATTGATTTGATTTAGATACATCTTTTAATGACTTTATTTTAAATTTTTTAATATTTTTTTCAGTATTACTTAGTAAATCTCTAATCATAATATCTATTGAATCTCTGATGATTTGATAAATAGCAATTTTATAATTTTTTTTATTAATTTTGTTTTTATATTTTTTGTAAATATTTTTGAAAAAATCTATTTCAACTAATTCCTCAAGTTTAAATAAGTTAGCTTTAATCCCATCTTGAATATCATGATTATTATAAGCAATATCATCTGATATAGCTGATATTTGAGCCTCTAACGATGGATAAGTATTAAAATTAATTTTATTTTTGAAAACTTTTATACCAATTAGTTTATTGATCATGCTAAGATCATCTATTGGACCGTTATGTTTTAAAAGTCCTTCTAAAGTTTCAAGAGTTAAATTTAGTCCAGCAAATTTAAAATATTTATTTTCTAAAAACATTACGATTCTTAGTGTCTGAAGATTATGATCAAAACCACCATAATCTTGCATACATTCATCTAGAGCATCCTCTCCTGCATGACCAAAAGGTGTGTGGCCTAAATCATGTGCGAGACTCAAGGTTTCTGCTAAATCTTCGTTTAATTTTAGGTATTTTGCAATTGATCTTGCTATTTGAGCAACTTCAATTGAATGAGTGATCCTGGTTCTAAAATGATCCCCTTCTGTGTTAACAAATACTTGGGTTTTATGCTTTAATCTTCTAAATGATGCACTGTGAATTATTCGATCTCTGTCACGTTGAAAAGGAGATCTGTATTTTGAATTAGCTTCTTTATTAAGTCTACCTTTACTTTTAAATACGCCTAACAAAGTGTCTTTTTTCATCCTTTAATTTAAATAATTAAGTATTATATTAGTAATACCAGTGTTCAGACATGATTAAAGAAATTAAATTTACGGATAAAGCGTTAAAACAAATAGATAATTTGTTATCAAAAAAAGACAAAGGATCATTCTTCAGAATCGCTATTAAAGGTGGAGGATGTTCTGGTTTTCAATATGAGTTTACTTTTGATAAATCAAAACAACATGATGATTTAAATTATCAAAATATTTTAATTGATAAAACCTCAGCTGATTTACTTAAAGGATCTGAGGTTGATTATGTGTCAGAATTAATTGGTGAACAGTTCAAAATATCTAATCCACAAACCAAATCTTCTTGTGGTTGTGGAGTTTCTTTCTCACTTTAATGCTCATTTCATCTTGGAATGTTAACTCGGTAAGAGCAAGAATTGAAAATATCAAAAGTTATTTATTAAAATATAAACCTGATATTTTAATGATGCAGGAAATCAAAACTGAAGATGTAAATTTTCCATATGATGATTTTTCATCAATTGAATATGAAAGTCATGTATTTGGTCAAAAAAGTTATAATGGTGTGGCAATCATCTCAAAAAATAAATTAAAAAATGTTAAAACAGATTTAATTAAGGATAAGTTAAAACAATCAAGAATAATTTCAGCTGAATTTGAACATAAGAAAAAAAATATACAATTAATAAATATTTACACCCCAAATGGTAATCCTGTAGATACAGAGAAATATGATTATAAAAAAAATTGGCTTAACCAATTAATAAAGCAATTAAAAACTTTATCCAAAAAAAATTCTAATATTATTTTAGCTGGTGATTTTAATATCATTCCATCAGCAGAAGATGTTTACAATGTTAAAAGTTTTGAAGATGATGCTTTGTACCGACTTGAAATAAGAAAAAAATTTAGAGAAATAATTAATCTTGGTTTCAATGATGTCTACAGACATTTTCATGAAGATAAAGAAGGATATACATTTTGGGATTATATGCGGGGAGCATGGCAAAAAAATAATGGCATGCGAATTGATCATTTTTTAGTTTCAAACTCTATAATTGAACATATTAAGGATATTAATATTAATAAAGATCCACGTGGAAGAGAAAAGCCCTCTGATCACACACCTATTGAGATTAATTTAGCTTAAAGATTTAATTTTGTTTACTAATTTTTCGTTAATATTTCTTGGACCAGTGTCCATTCTATTCTTGTGACGTCTTTCTCCGGGTAGTCTTACTTCGCCCATTGATTTCATTTTTTGAAAAAATTCCTCAGCATGTTTTTGCCAATTAGTACCTGATGTTTTATCTGGGTTAATAGCTAGTATGAATTCACCACCACTTGGAGGACCGCCATCATTATTATCTTTAGCAGCTGTTTCAAAACTAAAATTGTCTCCAACTAATGCACCTGCCATTAATTCTACCATCATTGCAATTGCCGATCCTTTGTAACCACCAAAAGGTAATAAAACACCACCATCAGTAATTTCTGCTGGATCAGTTGTCTCTTTACCATCTTTAGTTAAACCAGTTCCAAGTGGAACTTTATGCCCTTCTCTTTTAGCAACTTGAACTTCTCCCATCGCCATTGAGGCTGTTGCCATATCATAAACAACTGGTGTTTTCCCTGGACGTGGCCAAGCAAAAGAAATTGGATTAGTTCCAAACAATGGCTTTATAGCACCAGCAGGTGCTACAGCAGGCTTGTAAGATGTACAAGCAAATGCAACCAAACCATCTTCTGCTAATTTTTCTGTTTCAGGCCACATAGCAGCCATGTGATGTGAATTGTTTATTGCCAATACCGCTACACCATTTTCTTTTGCAGCTTTGGCCAATTCAGGCAATCCTCTATTCAAAACAACAGGTGCTAAACAATTATTTCCTTCAACTTTGATAACAGATGAAGATATTTTTTTTACTTCTGGCTTCCCCTTTCCATTAATCTTTCCACTTTTAAGTCCTGTCACATACGCTGGTAATCTAAACAAACCATGTGATACTGAACCATCTCTTTCGGCATTTCTAATTAAATCTGATAAAATTGATGCTGTTTCATTATCACATCCATTTGCCAATAGAGTTTTTTTAGCTAGATCAAATATTTCATCTAAACTTAAAGTTACAGTACTCATTATTTTGATTTACATTTCTTACATAAACCAAAAAATTCTAAATTATATTTGCTATATTTCATTCCTGAACTGTCTGAAAAATTAGATAAATATTTTGAAAGTTTTGAATTACTTATTTCGGATACATTTTCACAACTCTCACAAATTGAAAATGCTGTAGCTTTTGAAACCTGGCAGTTAGAATTTTGACAAGCTATAAAAGCATTTCTACTCTCAATCTTATGAATTTTTCCAATTTCAACTAACTTATCTAGCGCTCTATAAACTTGTAATGGCGCTTTAATTCCTTTTTTTTGAACATTAAATAAAATTGAATAAGCTTTCATTGGTCCACGGGATTTATCAATAAGATCAAAAATAATTTTTTGATTTTTAGAAAGATTATGTTCTTTTTGCATCTTTAAATTCTTATCAATTAGTTATCAGTTTTTCAATTTAATCGATTGTTTAATGTTAAGTAAAGACAATATAAATAATACTAAGGCCGCCATAATTATTGAAGGCCCAGAAGATGTGTTAAATTCTAATGAAGAAAATAAACCTAATAAAACAGATAAAAGACCACCAATTATTGAGAATAATACCATCTTTTGTGGACTGTCCGATAAATTTCTTGCCATAGCAGCAGGTATAATCAGCATTCCAGTAATTAATAATAATCCGACCATTTTAATTGATATTGCAATCACTGCCGCCATAAGAATAGTAAATATAGCTTTTGCTCTATCAGGATTTAATCCTTCTGCTTCAGCTAATTCATAATTAACTGTCGATGCAAATAAAGGTTTCCATATCAATTTAAGAACTAATAAAATCAAGGCTCCACCAGTCCAGATAATTAACAAATCATCAGTTGTAACAGCTAATATATCACCAAATAACAGCCCCATAATATCAAAACGAATAAAAGTTAAAAAACCTATTACAACTAATCCGACTGCTAATGAGGAATGAGCTAATAAACCAAGTAAAGCATCACCTGGTAAATTAGTTTTTTTTTGTAACTGAATTAATATTAATGCAACTACAGATGAAATTAAAAATACAGTTAATGCAATATTAATTTCAAACGAATACGCTATTGTTACTCCTAATAAAGCTGAATGCGATAATGTATCACCAAAATAAGATAATCTTCTCCAAACGACAAAACAACCAAGAGGTCCCGTCACTAAAGCGATACCAAGACCTGCAATAAGTGCCCGTATGAAAAAATCATCAAACATACTAATTCTTCTTTATTTCACCTTTATCCGAATGAACGTGATCATGTTTATGTTCATATACAGAAAGAATTTGAGATGCTTGTTCACCAAATAAGGTTTTATATTCATTGTTTTTAGCAACATCCATTGGTGTACCTGAACAACAAACATGACCATTTAAACAAACAACATGATCTGTTGCAGTCATGACTGTATGTAAATCATGAGATATTAGTAAAATTCCACAATTTAGTGTGTCAGAGATTCTTTTAATTAATTCATATAAAGCAATCTCACCAGTGTAATCTACACCTTGAACTGGTTCATCAAGAACCAATAGTTCTGGCTTTTTGGAAATTGCCCTTGCAATTAAAACTCTTTGAAATTCACCGCCTGACAAATTTCCTAAGTTTTTATTCTTAAGGTGTATAACTCCAGTTAAGTTAAGAGCTTCATCTATTACTTCATCTTTAATATTCTCTGTTAAAAGCATAAAATCGTGAACTCTAAGTGGCAGTGTCCAATCAATTGATATTTTTTGAGGAACATATCCAACCTTGTTTGTATATTTCTCAACACTTCCCTCTATATTTTTGTAAATTCCCAATGCAATTTTTGCAGTAGTACTTTTCCCAGAACCATTCGGTCCAATGAGGGTAACAATTTTTCCTTTTTCAACAGTTAAGGAAACACCTTCTACTAGCCATTTATCATTTTGTTTAAAACCGGCGTTATTTAATTTTACTAATGTACTGTTTTCTAAACTCATAAATTGCTTGACTTATAAATGTTATATTATTACATACTGTTATATTATAACAACCAATTAAATTACTTATTATGAAAAATATTAAAAAAATACCTCTTATATTCTCAATATTATCAATTTTAACATTCTTTACACCAGCAAATGCTGAAATAAAAGTAGTTGCTTCTATTAAACCAATTCATTCATTAGCCAGTTATTTAATGGACGGTATTGCTAAACCTGATCTAATAGTTGATGGATATGCATCTCCACACGGATTTGCTATGAAACCGTCACACGCAAAAATGCTTCAAAATGCTGACCTAATATTCTGGGTTGGTGAAGATTTGGAAAATTTTTTAGAAAAACCATTGAGTTCAATAGCTAAGAAAGCAGAAAAAATTGAATTAATGGAAACTAAAGGATTACAGGTATTAAAATTTAGAGAAAGAAATATTTTTGACGAACATGATCATGACGATCATGGACATGATGATCACGGTAAAAAAGAGGATGATCATGACCACGATCATGATGACCACGGTAAAAAAGAAGATGATCATGACGACCACGGACATGACGATCATGATGGACATGCACATGGTGAATTTGATCCACACATTTGGTTAGACCCAATTAATGCAAAAGTTATGTTAAATGAAATGACGTTGCATTTAATTGAAAATGATCCAAAAAATGAAGCTAAATACAAAAGTAATTTAGCTAAAGCTTTACAAGAAATCGACAAACTTACAATTGATGTAATGACAGATTTAAGCAGCAGCGTTTCTTCAATTGTATTCCATGATGCTTATCAATATTTTGAGGAAAGATTTAATGTTAAAGTGTTAGGTGCATTTACTGTTAATACTGACGTAATGCCTGGTGCTGAACAGCTAGCTGAAATAAGAGAAATTATTGAGCATGATAAAGTTTCTTGTGTGTTCTCTGAGCCTCAATTTAATCCTGATATTATCAAAGCAGTAGCAAAAGATATGAAGATTAAAACTGGTGTTTTAGATCCCCTAGGTGCAACATTAGACCCAGGTAAAGATCTATATTTCAATTTAATTAGAAATATGTCTGCATCTTTCAAAGGCTGCTAATTTAAAGGAATAAAAATTAAATTTTAGTTTCCTCTATAATTGTAATAAATTCGTAACAAAAATTACAAATAGAGGAGACTATGTTTATTAAAAAATATCTAAAATGGATTAGTACAGCTCTTGTTTTAACAGGTATATTGTTAACTAATTTAAATATCTACCCTGTCAATATTTACTTTCATGGATTAGGAGTTGTGGGTTGGACTATTGCAGGATTTATATCAAAAGATAAGGCTATATTAACTAACTTTGGATTACAAATACCATTGTTTGTAATTGGAATTTATAAAATTATTTTCTAATGAAAAATATCTTATTCGTTTGTACAGGTAACTCAGCTAGAAGCATAATAGCTGAAAGTATTATAAACAACAAATATTCAAATAAATTTAAAGCTTATAGTGCTGGAAGCAATCCAACAAGAAAAATTAATGAAAATATCAAATTATATCTTACTAAAATAAAAAATTTTAATCTTGAAAACTGTTCTTCAAAAAATTTTGATATATTTTTAAATAAGAAATTTAATATAGATCATGTAATAACAGTGTGTAATAACGCAAATAAAGAAATTTGCCCTGTATGGCCAAATAATAACCAAATTATTCATTGGGATGTTGAAGATCCTGTATCAAAATTTAAAAATTCAAATGAAAAACAGATAAACAAAATTATTAGTGAGACTTACGATATAATAAGTAAAAAAATAGAAATTTTGTTAGAAAATGAAAATTAAAAAAAACATAGTTATTGGCGAATTTTTAGGAAGTTGCTTTCTTGTAATGATCATCGTTGGTTCTGGTATAATGGCAGAAAATCTAACAAATGATGATGGTATTAAACTTTTAGCCAATACAATTGCTACTGGAGCTGGATTATTTGTTTTAATTACAGCCTTTGCTGATATTTCAGGAGCTCATTTTAATCCTTTTGTAAGTTTAGCGATGTTTTTTAGAAAAAAAATCAAAAGTGATCTTTTAAAATATTATATTCCTGCACAAATATCTGGTTGTTTATTTGGAGTAATGTTAGCTAATATTTTTTTTGAACACGCTATTTTAGAGTTATCAACTAAAAATAGAGATGGATTGCATATATTTTTTTCAGAAATTATTGCTACCTTTGGTCTGATATTTGTTATTTTTGCAACTTTAAAGGATGGAAAAACAATAGTAGCGATTAGCGTAGCAACATATATTTCTGCAGGTTATTGGTTTACTTCTTCAACATCTTTTGCAAATCCAGCTGTATCTATAGCTAGAACATTTACTGATTCTTTTACTGGAATAAATTATCTTAATACACCAACATATATTTTAGCTGAATTTATTGGATTAATTTTAGCAGCGTATATTCTTAAAATTATCTATAAATAACACAACTTATATATGTAAATTATATTTAAATTTTATTTACATAATTTACAAATATTATATTAAGGGCGAATCCACATAAGGTTTCTCAAAATAAAATAATTCACTTATAGACTTCTCTTTAGCTTAGACTAAAGATGGATGAATCTTTTCTTTGATTCTCAAATAAATAAATTTAATCGTAGAATTTTTTACCTTTAACGAATATTTACTTTCTCAAGTCATGAGACGGAACCGAAAACAATAATATATAGGAGAAAAAATGGATATGACTTTAGTATACACAGGTATAGGGTTTGCCCTAGCTGGATATAGCGTAATCGCTAATGACTCAATTCAAACACTTGGTACCTTTATAGCCTCAAAAAAGAAGTGGTTTAAATGGTACATACTAGCTGGATCAGCATCTGCTGTTATGATTTTTGCGTTAGCTTGGGGATGGTATGCGTATGATGGTGATATTTCTTATGGAAGATTAACTAGAATACCTTATCAAGAGATTCAATGGTATCATGCAGTAGCACCTGCGATACTGTTATTATTAACAAGAATTGGAATACCGGTATCAACAACCTTTTTAGTTCTTTCAGCATTTGCTTCAACAGTTGTGTTAGAAAAAATGTTGTTAAAAAGCGTTGTAGGTTATGGATTAGCAGCAATGGTTGCTTATATAGCCTGGATAGCAGTATCAAAGTTCATTAATGAAAAATTTGATGAAGTAGACGATAAATGGAGAGGATTTTGGAGAAACTCTGTTTGGATTTCATCAGGTTGGTTATGGTGGGTTTGGTTATCTCACGATGTAGCTAACATTGCAGTATATCTGCCTAGGCAATTAGATTTATCATTACTTTTAATTGTAATGGCTTATTTTACTTCTTTGTTATTTTACATTTTCTACATTCAAGGTGGACCAATTCAAAAAGTTGTTCTTGAAAAAACAGGAACAAGATATGCAAGATCAGCTACAATTATTAATGTGATTTATGCTGGTGTTTTATTCTACTTTAAAGAGCTTAATGATTTGCCAATGTCAACAACATGGGTGTTCGTTGGGTTATTGTGTGGTAGAGAACTTGCAATATCAACTATGAATAAAGACTATAAATTTAAGTATGTCTTCCCATTAATTGGTAAAGACTTTCTTAAAATGATTTTTGGATTAAGTGTTTCAGTAGGTATCGTTTTAGCGATCCACTACATAATAATTCCAAATAATTGGTTTTAAATAAATCTTTATGGTCGTGTTATATTATTTAACACGGCCATATACATCTTGATATCTAACAATATCACTTTCTTTCAAAATTGAGCCAATTTGAGCTTCGACAATTTTTACAGGTTTTTTTCCTGAGTTTTGAACCCTATGGATTGCCTCTAACGGAATGAATATATGTTCACCTGGTTTTTTAACAATTATATCTTTATTAAGAGTTATTTTAGCATTGCCTTGTGTAACTAACCAATGTTCTGCTCGGTGATGGTGTTTTTGTAAACTTAAGATGCCTTTTGGTTTTACGTATAGTTCTTTTATTAAAAACTCTTTTCCTTCAAAAAGATTGGTGTATCTGCCCCATGGACGGTAATAGACATTTTTTTTCTTAATATATTTGTTTTTATTTTTGTCATACATCTTCAAAATTTCTTTCCAACTACCAAGATCTGACCAAGGAATATCAAGTTTGATAGCGTTAATTTGTTTGGTTTTTTCTAGAATTGCATAATCGAACGATTTAGCAGTCGCTTTTATAAATGAAGCTTTATTTAAGTAATATGTATTAAATTTGTATTTTGCTTTATTAACTGCATTTAAACAATTTCTATAAGTTTTGGGCTGATATTTTTTAAAGTTATTAATAATTGAATCTTTTCGAAGATAAAACATTCCAGAATTCCAATAGCCTTTATTCTTTATAATTTGTTTTGCTTTTGCTTCTTTTGGTTTTTCAATAAATCTTGTTACTTTATTGATATTACCTTTGATTTTTTTTGTTAAAAAATAACCATATTCACTAGATGGTGAAGTTGGTTTTATCCCAAATATAAATATATTTTCTTCATTAAGATTTGATTTATTTTTATTTATTGCCTTATTAAAAATACTCATTTTTTCAATCAAATGGTCTGCTGTAAAAAACATTAAAGGTTGATTGTCGGGTATATCTTTAATTAAAGCCGTGCTTAATATAGCTGGTGCAGTATTTCTTTTTGCTGGTTCTAGAACAATTTTATATTTACTTATTTTAAGTTTTTTAAGATGCTGTTTTACTTGTTTAAGATATTTTTTGTTTGTACTTATAACTGGAGCGTCAAATATTGATGCTTTTGTTCTCTCAAGTGTTTTTCCAAGTAAAGTCCAATTACCAAAATCAATGAACTGTTTAGCTTGATGATTTTTAGAATTTGGCCAAAGTCGAGTTCCAGCACCTCCACATAAAATAACTGGACGAATTTTCATTAAATCTCTGAATAATCCTTAACTTCTTTTTTCTTACCAGGATGTGTTGGTGCACCTAAATATGCGGGTCCGACTGTTTGTGCATATTTCCATAAAGTACCAGATCCAAAATCTGATTTTCTAGCTTTCCATTTTCTTTTTCTTGTAGCCATTTCTTTTTTAGAGAGCCTTACATTGATTGTTCCTTTTTCGGCATCAATATCAATGATATCTCCTGTACGTAAAAGGCCTATAGGACCCCCTAGAGCGGCCTCAGGGCCCACGTGACCGACACAAAAGCCTCTTGTAGCCCCAGAGAACCTACCATCAGTAATAAGAGCTACTTTCTCTCCTTTGCCTTGTCCATAGATTGCACCTGTTGTCGATAACATTTCTCTCATACCTGGACCTCCAACAGGTCCTTCATATCTAATTATTATTACATCACCATCATTATACTTTCTGCTTTGAACTGCTTTCATTGCACTTTCCTCATTATCAAAGCATCTTGCTTTTCCAGTAAATTGTAATTTTTTAAGTCCAGCAACTTTTACAATTGCACCTTCAGGAGCTAAGTTCCCTTTTAACCCAACAACACCTCCTGTTGGTGATAATGGATTTTTATAAGATCTCATTACTTTTTGTTTTGGATTAAATTTAATACTTTTTAAATTTTCCTTCATAGTTTTTCCAGTTACAGTCATGCAATCACCATGAATATATCCACCTTCATATAAAGTTTTTAATAACATTGGAACACCGCCTGCTAACCACATATCTTTTGCAACGTATTTTCCGCCTGGTTTTAAATCTGCAAGGTATGGTGTTTTTTTAAAAATTTTAGCAACATCCATTAAATCAAATTTAATTCCTGCTTCATTTGCAATAGCAGGTAAATGTAAACCTGCGTTAGTAGATCCTCCAGTTGCAGCCACAATTGTTGCAGCATTTTCTAAAGCTTTTCTTGTAACAATATCTCTTGGCTTAATTCCTTTTTTCAAAAGGTTCATAACCATTTTACCACTAGCTTTGGCGTATTTATCTCTTTCTTCATATGGAGCTGGTGTTCCAGCAGAATAAGGTAATGCTAATCCAATTGCTTCTGAAACACATGCCATTGTATTTGCAGTAAATTGTCCACCACAAGCACCTGCACTTGGACATGCAACTAATTCTAATTTTCTAAGTTCTGCAGCAGACATTTGACCAGATGAATGTTTTCCAACTGCTTCAAATACATCTACTACTGTTACGTCTTTACCTTTGTATCTACCTGGAAGAATTGATCCACCATATATAAATACACTAGGTACATTTAATCTAACCATAGACATCATTAGACCTGGTAAGGATTTATCACATCCAGCAATACCTACTAAAGCATCATAACAATGGCCTCTAACAGTAAGTTCAGCTGAGTCTGCTATCACTTCTCTAGATATCAATGAGGACTTCATTCCTTCATGACCCATAGCAATACCATCTGTTACAGTAATGGTACAAAATTCTCTTGGAGTTCCACCATTAGTTCTAACTCCTTTTTTAACCGATTGTGCCTGTCTCATTAAAGCAATATTGCATGGTGCTGCCTCATTCCACGTAGAAACCACACCAACAAAGGGTTTTGCTACATCTTTCTCAGTTTCTCCCATGGCATAATAAAACGATCTATGTGGAGCTCTATCTGCTCCTAGCGATGTATGTCTACTTGGAAGTTTCTTTTTATTAAATTTAGACATTATATACCCTTTATTGTTAATGATATTTTCTCAATATCATTCTTTAGATTATTATAATTATTTTTTTCTTGTTCAACAATCTCTTTTGGAGCACGATCTACGAAACTTTTATTATTTAATCTTTGAGATATTTTATTCATCTCTTGCTCTAATCTACTTTGTTTATTGGTTAAATTTTCTTTTATCAATTTTAAATCAACATCTTTATCAAAATAAACCTTAAACAAATCACCAGAAACAACCATTGTAGCAGCTGGTTTATCTAAATCTTTGTCTAGTATCGTATTTATTCTGCCAAGTTTCTTAAGAATAATTTCATTTGTATTAATAAAATCTTTTTGATTTGTATTAATATTACTTATTGATACATCAATAAATGAGCCTGGACTTACATTTAGCTCATTTTTAAATGATCTAATTTCTGAAATAATATTAATGATATTTTCAACTTGTTCGGTACTACTATCCTTATTTATTTCACCAGATAGCCAGTTTTTTAACATTAAATAATCGCTACCATTATTATCAAATTTATTTTTGAGCCAAATTTCCTCTGTTACAAAAGGAATAAAAGGATGCAGTAAAATCAAAATTTGTTTGAATACAAAAGATGATACCTTCTTAACCTCCGTTTTAGCTTTTTCATCATCTGAAAAGAGTATAGTTTTAGATAGCTCTAAATACCAATCACAATAAGAATGCCACGCAAATTGATAAGCATTTTTAGCTGCTTCATCAAATCTATAATCCTCTAAGTTTTGTTCTATTTTATTTTTTGTTTCAACAAGTTCCGAATAAATCCATTTGTTAATATTTACATTTAAACTTGGAACCTTATCTATATCTTTAAAATCGCATTCATTGGTGATTAAAAAATTATTTGCATTCCATAATTTATTTAAAAAATTTCTATAACCTTTTACTCTATCCTCAGAAAGCTTAACGTCTGTACCAGGTGATGCCATTGATAACAAAGTAAATCTAAGTGCATCTGCACTATATTTTTCAATTAAATCCAAAGGATCAATTACGTTGCCTTTCGATTTAGACATCTTTTGTCCCTTCTCATCTCTAACTAATGCATGAACATAAATATCTTTAAAAGGTTCTTTGTTTAAAAACTCTGTACCAAACATAATCATTCTAGCCACCCAAAAAAATATAATATCAAAACCTGTAACTAATACTGATGTTGGGTAAAATTTATCTACATATTTATTATCATCAGGCCAACCAAGTGTTGCGAAAGGCCATAAGCCAGATGAGAACCAAGTATCTAAAACATCTGGATCACGATTTAAAACAACTTCTTTTCCATAATGTTTATTAGCTTGTTGTTTTGCATTACTTTCATTTTCTGCAACAAAAATTTTTTTATCAGGACCATACCAAGCTGGAATTTGATGTCCCCACCAAAGCTGTCTTGATATACACCATGGCTCAATATTATCCATCCATTGAAAATAGGTTTTTGACCAATTCGCAGGAAAGAAGTTTGTTTTTTTTGAATTAACAACTTCTTTAGCTTTGATTGATAGTTTGCCAGCATCAGCAAACCATTGTTCTGTTAGAAAAGGTTCAATAATTGAATTTGATCTATCTCCATAAGGAACTTTATTTTTAATATTTTCTTCTTTAACAAAAAATTCTTTTTCTTTTAGTTCTTTTAAAATTCTTTTTCTTGCTTCAAACCTATCAAGACCTACATAATTCTTTGGAGCATTTTTATTTATTTTACCGGCTTCGGTAAAAATATTAATTATTTCAAGATTGTTTCTTTGACCAACATCATAGTCATTAAAATCATGCGCTGGTGTAATTTTTAATGCACCTGTTCCTTGCTCAGGATCAGCATAATCATCTTCAATGATTTTAATTTTTCTTTCAACAATAGGAATGGTTGCTGTTTTTCCAACAAAGGATTTAAATCTCTCGTCTTTTGGATTAACAGCTATAGCTGTATCACCGAGCATTGTTTCAGGCCTAGTTGTAGCAATTGTAATGAATTCTTCAGTCCCTTCTATTGGGTATCTAATGTAATAAATTTTAGAATTCACTTCTCTTTGATCTACTTCTAAATCTGAAATAGCTGTTTTTAAAACTGTATCCCAATTAACTAATTTTTTATCTTTATAGATCAGTCCTTTTTTATAAAGGTCTACAAAAACCTTAATTACTGATTTAGATAAATTCTCATCCATAGTGAAGGCATTTCTTGACCAATCACAAGAGCAACCAAGTTTTTTTAATTGGTTAATTATGATGTCTCCATATTGCTCTTTCCACTCCCAAACTTTTTCAATAAATTTTTCTCTACCTATTACATTTTTATCAATTTTTTCAGAACTTAATTTTTTTTCTACTAAGGCCTGAGTAGCTATACCAGCATGATCTGTACCTGGTTGCCATAAAGTTTCAAAATTATTCATTCTATGATATCTAACTAACAAATCTTGGATAGAATTATTAAGTGCATGTCCCATATGTAAACTACCTGTTACATTTGGTGGTGGAATTACTATTGAGAATTTTTTTGAATTTTCCTTAGGTTTAAAAAGACCATTTTTTTCCCAATAAGAATAAATTCTATTTTCAACATCAGAATGTATATATTTATCACTACTCATTGACGTTAAAGTTTATAATTTAATAATCATAATTAACAATAATCAATTTAGTTCGTTATTTAATAGACTAATAGAAAAAATTTAATATAAAAAGGCATCTGCAGCTAGAAGCTAAAAATAAGATGGCAACGTGGCGGAATGGTTACGCAGAGGATTGCAAATCCTTGTATCCCGGTTCGATTCCGGGCGTTGCCTCCAAAAAAAATCTTGTTTTAGTTTTAAAAAAAAGTAAGTTGAACTTTTTACATTCCTCGGTAGCTCAGTTGGTAGAGCAGTTGACTGTTAATCAATTGGTCGCAGGTTCGAGTCCTGCCCGAGGAGCCAAAAATAATTACACAGCTTAAAAATTAAAATGGGGTCAGCTAAAGATTAATTTTTAAACTACTTTTGAAATACTTGATCCTGATAATTGTAAAGATTTACTAAATTTGATTTTTTGATCAGCATTAAGTTCTGAATATAATTTTACTAAAAAGTTATAATTTACATTCATATGACCTTCTTGTGATTTTTCTAAATTTACTAAATACTCTGAAAAATCCTCAAAAAAATAATTAATTGGCACTTTTAAATAATTTGCAAGTTGAAGTAATCTAATTGAACTTACACCGTTAGTACCTTTTTCATATTTTTGAATTTGTTGAAATGTTACGTTTATAGCTTTTGCAACTTTGGTTTGAGTTAAACCTAAAGCTAATCTTCTTAGCTTAAGCTTGTTGCCTAAGTGTTTATTGAAATTATCTTCCATTAAGACCCCTCTTAATTAAATTTTAAAATACTATTGAACAGATTAATTAATGTTACTGCAATAGAAAAATTTATAAATTTTCTTAGAAACATGAGATAATTAAAAATACTGTCAAGCATTAGTTAGATGCAAAATAAAGATATTTAGGTTGTTTATATCAAATATTATGCCTTAAAAATTATATATATTTTATAATATTTGACTTAAAAATAGCTTAGTCCTATCGCTCTTAGGGTTAGCAAAAAACTCTTTTGTATCAGCTTTTTCTACTATCATTCCCTCATCCATAAAGATCATTTTATCTGCTACTTCTTTAGCAAAACCCATTTCGTGTGTAACAACAATCATTGTCATTCCTTGGTTAGCTAAATTTACCATAACGTCTAGAACCTCTTTAATCATTTCAGGATCAAGGGCTGAGGTAGGCTCATCAAATAACATTATTTTTGGTTCCATACATAGAGCTCTAGCTATTGCTACTCTTTGTTGTTGACCCCCTGATAACTGGCCTGGAAACTTATGCGCCTGATCAAGAATTTGAACTCTTTCTAAATGTTTTAAAGCTAATTCTTCAGCATCTTTTTTAGGCATTTTTTTTACCCAAATCGGAGCTAGGGTACAATTGTCAACAATAGACAAATGTGGAAATAGGTTAAACTGTTGAAAAACCATTCCGACTTCCGCTCTAATTTGCTCAATATTCTTTGTATCTTCTGTTAAAGTATTTCCATCAACGATGATATCGCCCTGTTGATGTTCTTCTAATCTGTTAATACATCTAATTAGAGTTGATTTACCAGATCCAGATGGGCCACAGACGACAATTTTTTCTTTAGGTTTAACTTCTAAATTTATATCTTTTAAAACTTGAAAATCTCCAAACCACTTGTTTACATTTTTTATTTCAATAATACTGTCAGACATAATTTATCGCTCTGTTTTATATTTCTGTTCTAGATTATAGCTATACTTACTCATTGCATAACAAATAATCCAGAAAATTATAGCAGCAAAAACATAGCCTTCCATTGCAAATCCCAACCATTTAGGATTAGTTTTTGCCAAATTCAACATTCCTACTATCTCAAGTAATCCAACAACAAATATCAAAGGTGTGTCTTTTACTAAAGCTAAAAAGGTATTTGCTATTCCAGGTATAACCAGTTTTAAGGCTTGAGGTAAAATTACAAATATATGCATTCGCCAATAACCCATACCTAGAGATTTTGCGGCTTCATATTGACCACGTGGTAATGCTTGTAATCCACCTCTTATAACTTCAGCAACATAAGCAGCTTCAAATAAAGAAATGGCTATGATGCATCTCACTAATTTATCAATAAAAAAATCTGCTGGTAAAAACATTGGAAACATTACAGCAGACATAAATAGGACTGTAATTAATGGTACACCTCTCCAAAACTCAATAAACCCTATTGATATATATCGAATTAATGGAAAATCAGATCTTCTACCTAATGCAAAAGCCATTCCTATAGGAAAGCAAAAAATAAGACAGAAAAATGAGATTATAAAAGTAAGAGACAAACCACCCCAAGCACCCGTTTCAACCCAATTAAGTCCATCAAGTTTACCTAATTCAATTAATTCTTCGTAAAAAATAAAATATTTTAGAACTATATAGAGAGTTATTGGAACAAATAAAAAATAGTAAAATTTAAATTTACTTGGGATGAAAAAACCTATGATTATTGAGATTACAGCTGCAATAATACCATATGAGAAATCAAAAAATACTGGACCTCCAGAAATGAAGAAGAAAATAAATAAGAATGCTATAAATGGATAAATTACTACATAGTACAAAGTTAAATATTTTTTAAATTTTTCGGTAGCAAAATAACCAACTGATCCTAAAAGAGTTAAAGCTAGAAAAGATAAATTAATTCTCCACTGTTCTGCATTTGGATACATTCCGTACATAAATCTTCTGAACCAGACCTTAATATAAGTCCAACAAGCTCCAGAACCAGAACAGACATCTTTACTATCTCCTGCAAAACTTGCATCCACTATAAACCAACTTAAAATAGGAGGAGTCACTTTGATAATTATAAAAATTATAAGTAAAGATAAGATAGCATTAAAATTATTTGTATTAATATTCTTATTTACTTTATCTAAAAATTTATAACCACTATGCTCAATTCTAATAAAGTATAAACCAATAAATCCAAATACAATTGGAATTATAAAACTCAATGATGAAGGTAAAAAACTAGTAATATTAAAACTAAAAAATGAATTAATAAAAACATCAATAACACTAATAAAAAATAAGAAAGACCCTGCAAATAAAAAGGTGTTTAAATTTTCTCTATCAGGTTTAAAAAGATTAATTTTTGACATCTATTTTTCCTTAATTGCAATTTTTTTATTGTACCAATTCATTAAAATTGAAATTGAAATACTTAGAGTTAAATAAGTAAGCATTGTTATAGAGACAATTTCAATCGCTTTTCCAGTTTGCATCAATGCTGTACCAGCAAAAACTAATACTAAATCGGGATAAGCTATAGCAGCTGCTAATGATGAATTCTTAGTTAAATTTAAATATTGGTTTGTTGTTGGTGGAATAATAATTCTCAATGCTTGTGGCATTACTACTAACTTTAATACCTGATTGGGGTTTAATCCTATAGAAGCAGCAGCCTCTTTCTGACCTTTACCGACACCTTGAATACCAGCTCTTACGCACTCAGCAATAAAAGTTGCTGTATAAAGAGCTAACGATAAAGTTAAAGCTATTAATTCAGGTGGTAAACTTACACCACCTTCATAAATAAATGATGTTGTTGCTAACTGTTTTAACTTTGGTATTTCAAATGATAAACTAACACCTCCTATTAAAAAACTTAATAAAGGCAAAATAAATATCAATCCAACTGATATCAAAAATACTGGTAATTGTTTACCTTGGGTTTCTTGAACTTTTCGAGCATAAATTCTTATCACGACGATTGCTACAATTGCTGCAATTAAAGAATTCAAGAAAACATTAAGATTTTCCCAAATGAAAGCTGGGACATACAAACCTTTAATTGTTAAGAAAAAAACTCCCAACATTGCATCTGCATCTTGAGGTAATGGTAATGCTCTTAAAGCTGCAAAATACCAAAAAAAAATTTGTAAAAGTAATGGTATGTTTCTAAAAAATTCTACATAAAATGCAGCAAATTGATTTATTAAATAGTTTGGTGAAAGTCTAGCTACACCAACTATAACACCTAAAATTGTAGCAAAAATTATTCCAATAACGGACACTAAAATTGTATTAAGTAAACCAACTAAATAGGCTCTAAAGTAAGAATGCGATCCATCATATTCTATAAGTGAAAACTGCACATCAAATGATGACTCTTGAGAAAGAAATCCATAACCAAAATCAATACCTCTGTTTTCCATATTGATTTGAGCGTTGTAAGTAAAAAAACCAAAAACTAATACTACAACTAAAACAGTAATAAGTTGGGGAATGATTTTTTGTAATTTCAGGTCCATTTGAACGCTTATAAAAAAAAGGGCTAGAAAAATCTAGCCCTTTTTAATTAGTTAAATATACAATTATCTTGCAGGTGGTACGTAAAGAATTCCACCTTTAGTCCATAATTCATTTGGACCTCTATCAGGTAAAATTCCAGTGTCAGCTATATTTCTTTTATAGCTTTCACCATAGTTACCAACTTGCTTAATAATTCTTAAGCTCCACTCGTTGTCTAGACCAAAAGCAGCTCCCAATTCACCTTCAGCTCCAACCAATCTTTTAACAGCTGGGTTGTCTGAAGTTTTCATAGAGTCTGCATTTGCTGAAGTAATTCCATACTCTTCAGCTTCAATCATAGCATTTAAAGACCATCTAACGATATCTTCCCACACAGAGTCACCTTGTCTTACAACTGGTCCTAAAGGCTCTTTAGAAACAGTTTCAGGTAAAACGATATGTTCATCTGGGTTCGTCATTTTAGTTCTTTGTGCAGCAAGACCTGATTTATCAGTAGTGTAAGTATCACATCTACCAGCATCATAAGCAGCTACGACTTCATCCGCTTTTTCAAAAGCAACTGGCTCATAAGAAATTCCTTTAGAATTAAAAAAGTCTCTCATGTTCAGCTCAGTAGTTGTACCAATGTTTGTACAAGCTGAAATACCATCTTTGAATTGGCTTGTAGAAGTTATACCAGAACTTTTTCTAACCATGAAACCCTGACCGTCGTAGAAGTTCACTCCAACGAAAGTAAGTCCGATATCAGCATCTCTAGAAAGAGTCCAAGTTGTGTTTCTTGACAAGATATCAATCTCACCTGAAGTTAAAGCTGTAAATCTTTCTTTAGCACTTAATGGTGTAAACTTAACTTTGTTTGCATCACCTAGAACTGCAGCAGCTACCGCTCTACATACATCAACGTCGATACCAGTCCAGTTTCCTGCAGCATCAGCATTAGAAAATCCTGGAAGACCTTGAGATACTCCACATCTTACAAAACCCTTTTTTTGAGTGTTTTTAAGTGTTTTAGATTTTTTAGCAGCCATAGTTTCTGTTGTAAAAGTAAACAACATTGCAACCATAGCAACTAAAGAAGTTAATTGTTTTAAGTATTTAAACATTATTCTTCCTTTACGTTATTTTTATTTGTTAACAAATAATTCAAAATTACTTTTGAATATTCTTAATTTAAACATGTAAGAAAATACTCTTCAAGAAAAATTAATTTACAAACTTGATTTAATTTAGAAACTAGTCAAGCTTAATTTGAAAATATTATTTGCTCAAAAAGTAAGGAATGGCGCGCCCTGAAGGATTCGAACCTACGACCCTCGGTTTAGAAAACCGATGCTCTATCCAGCTGAGCTAAGGGCGCAATAAAATTAATTACATTTATAATACTAAATTAATATTTAAAAAGAAATTTTTTAGCTATTAAAATTAAAGATAAAAGCTCAACTCTACCAATAACCATAAATATAATGAGGAAAAATTTGATTAAGAAGTGCAAATTGTTAAAATCAAAATCTGGTATTCCATATGCAGAAGAATTTACAGTATTCATCAATGTTAATACAGCCAACTTAAATGATTTTTCAAACTCTAAGTCTGCAAATGATAAAATTATAGTCAGACAGAAGAGAGACATTACAAATATTAACACTGTTAAAAAATATTTATTTATATCATTGGTATCAAAATTTATTTTAGAAAAAACAAGTTTATTCATAAATACATTTCTGGGTCTACTAAAAGAAAGAATTTGGTTGATGGAATATTTTGTTAATGAATATATTTTTAAGAATCTTAAGCCTGAGCTAGTTGAAA
>CACOQN010000008.1 GCA_902629285.1 uncultured Pelagibacteraceae bacterium
TACCCACGTTATGTTTTGTGAAGGTTCTTTTATATCGCAAGTTTTACAATGAATACAATTTTGCGAGTTAATAACGAATTTATTTATATCATTTTCTTTTTGGACCTCATATACGCCAGCTGGGCAATACAATTGCGCAGGTTCGTTAAACTTTTCTAAAGTGTAATTAATTGGCAAATCTGGGTCTTTAAGTTTTAAATGAACTGGTTGATTTTCTGCATGATTTGTACCTGTTAAATATACAGAACTGGTCTTATCAAAAGTAATTACATTGTCATATTTTGGATAATCAATTTTAGGCATTTCATTTGCAGGTTTTAATGTTTCATGATCTGCATGCTTATGTTTAAGTGTAAATGGTAGTTTTCCTCTAAATAGAATTTGATCAATTCCTGTAAATATTATTCCTAAAATTAATCCCCAACTAAAACTCGGTTTAACGTTTCTAGCTTCATATAATTCTTTATATAACCAACTATTTTTAAATTTATCTTCATAAATTGATAAATCCTTATCTTGTTTTAAATGTTCATTAATAGTTTCTGCTGCAATTATTCCACTTTTCATAGCCGTATGTGAACCTTTTATTTTTGGCATATTCAAAGTTCCAGCATCACAACCTATTAATAGAGCTCCTGGCATAAACATTTTTGGTAAACTTTGAAATCCACCTTCAATTAATGCTCTTGCTCCATAAGAAATTCTTTTTCCACCCTCAATAATTTTTTTTATAGCTGGATGAGTTTTAAATCTTTGAAATTCATCATATGGAGATAAATGAGGATTTTTATAATCCAAACCTATTACATATCCTAAAAATATTTGTTTATTCTCTGCGTGATACATAAAACTACCACCATATGTTCTACTATCTAAAGGCCACCCTGCTGTGTGCATAACTAAACCTTCTTCATGATTTTTATCTTCTATTTCCCAAATTTCCTTAAAACCAATCCCATACTGTTGAGGATCTTTATCTTTATTTAATTCAAATTTTTGTATTAGTTGTTTTCCTAAATGGCCTCTACAACCTTCAGCAAAAACCGTAACTTTTCCTAAAAGTTCAATTCCTGGTTCAAAACTATCTTTTTTATTTCCTTGTTTGTCAATTCCCATATCTTGCGTCGCTACACCCTTAACAGATCCATCATCATTGTATAAAATCTCACTCGCAGGAAATCCTGGAAATATTTCAACACCTAAAGTCTCGGCTTGCTCTGCTAGCCATCTACATAGATTTGCTAAACTTATAATATAGTTTTTATGATTTTTTTGAACTTCAGGCAAAAGCCACGTCGGCCAACTTAATGATTTTGTTTTTCCCAAAAATAAAAATTTTTCTTTACTTACTTTTGTTTTTATTGGTGAATTTAATTCTTTCCAATTTGGTAATAACTCATCTAATGCACGAGTTTCAAAAACATTACCACTTAAAATATGGGCGCCAATTTCTGATGCTTTTTCTAATAAACAAACATTTATATTTTGATCCAATTGTTTTAATTTAATAGCTGTTGATAATCCTGATGGTCCACCACCAACAATTACAACATCATATTCCATGGATTCTCTAGACATATCCTAGTTTTTAACTGTAAGGATTATTTTTGTATAGTGTTTAATTTGTTCAGCTCTTCCATGAATTGAGGTATTGCTTCAAATAAGTCTGCCTCAAGACCATAATCTGCTACACTAAAAATTGGCGCTTCACCATCTTTATTAATTGCGACAATGACTTTACTTTCTTTCATTCCAGCTAAATGCTGAATTGCACCTGAAATCCCAATTGCTATATACAAATCTGGAACAACGACTTTCCCTGTTTGACCTACTTGGTGATCGTTACTTATATAACCAGCGTCTACTGCTGCTCTCGATGCTCCAATGGCTGCTCCAAGCTTATCAGCCACTTCAGTAATTAATTTGAAATTATCCCCACTTTGCATTCCTCTTCCACCTGACACGACAATTCTTGCTGTTCCTAGTTCTGGTCGATCAGATTTAATTTCTTCTCTTTTTACAAATTTTGTATTTGAAAATTCTTCACCTGCCTCTACTTTTTCAATTGGGGCTGATCCTCCAGAACCATCGCATGGATCAAAGGAAGTGGGTCTTATAGTTACACATTTTTTCACATCATTACTTTTAATTGTTGCAAAAGCGTTTCCAGCATAAATTGGTCTTAAAAAAGTATCTGGTGATATTACTTTGATAATGTCACTTACCTGCGAAGTATCAAGATGAGCGGCAATTCTCGGCATTAAATTTTTTCCAAATGTATTTGCCGAGCAAACAATATGTGAATAATTTTCTGCAAGTTTTATAATTACTGGCGCAAAATTCTCTGCTGTAAAGTTTTCATAATGAGCTGCTTCTACACTTAGAACTTTTTTAACTACTGGAAGTTCAGATAATTGTTTTGTTGCCTCTGTACTATTCTGACCAATGATTACAGCATGAACATCTTCGTCTATTTGAGATGCTGCAGTAGCCGCATTTAGAGTGAATGGTCTTAATTCTTTATTGTTATGTTCTGCTATAAGTAAAACTGCCATTATATTACCTTCGCCTCATTTTTTAATTTTTGAACTAATTCTGCAACATTTGCTACTTTTATGCCTGCTTTTCTTTTTGGAGGCTCTTCTACTTTTAATTGTTCTAATCTTGGTGATACATCTACACCTAAATCTGAGGCTGCTATTTCTTCAATAGGTTTTTTCTTAGCCTTCATAATATTTGGTAATGATGCATATCTCGGTTCATTCAGTCTAAGATCACAAGTTACAATAGCTGGAATATTTATTTCAATTGTTTCAAGGCCCTCGTCTATCTCTCTTGTAACTTCTAATTTATTATCTTTAACTTCAATCTTTGATGCAAAAGTAGCTTGTGGCCAATTCAATAAAGCACTCAACATTTGACCTGTTTGATTACAATCATCATCAATTGCTTGTTTACCCATAAAAACTAAGTCTGGTTTTTCTTTATCAACTATTTTTTGCAAAATTTTTGAAACAGCTAAGGGTTCAAGTATTCCATCTACTTTAACATGAATACCTCTATCGGCACCAACAGCTAAAGCTTTTCGAACTGTTTCTTGAGCTTTTTCTTCACCTACAGTTATGGCAACTACCTCTGTTGCTTTACCTGCTTCTTTAATTTTTACAGCCTCTTCGATTGCATTATCATCTGGAGGATTGGTTGACATTTTAACATTATCAGTAACTACACCACTCCCATCTTCTTTAACTCTAATTTGAACGTTGTAATCAATTACTCTTTTTACAGCTACTAAAATTTTCATTAAGCTCTCAATAAATTATTTTCTGAATCATATGGACTCTCATCCAGAACTGTAGCGTCGTACATTTCTCCCAATATATCAACTTGTAATTTGTCGCCCACATTTGAACAATCAGGCTTGACCATAGCTAGTGCTATTGATTTGTCTAATCTAAACCCAAATTCTCCTCCAGTTGCTCTTCCAACTACCTTTCCATCTTTAAAAATTGGGTTATTTCCAAGCACATCAGCGTCCTTTGTATTGTGAACCTCTAAAGTTACTAATTTGTTGTCAAAACCTCTCTCTCTCCACTTATTTAATGCATCTAAGCCGATAAAGTTTCCTTTATTTGGGTGAACAAATCTATCTAGACCAGATTCGTAAGGTGAATATTCAATTGATAATTCCGTACCGACTAATTTATAAGATTTTTCAACCCTTAAACTATTCATAGCTCGTATTCCAAAAGGTTTTATTCCTAGATCTTTACCTGCTTCCATTAATTTATCAAAAATATGGTTTTGATATTCAATTGGATGATGTAATTCCCAACCAAGTTCACCAACAAAGTTTACTCTCATTGCATTTACTGGAGCATATCCAACATTTACATTTTTAGCAGTTAACCATTTAAAATTCTCATTAGAAAAATCATCTGTTGAAACCTTTTGCATTAATTGTCTAGCTTTAGGACCTGCTACTACTAAAACCCCTGTGCTATTTGTTAGATCTTCAAATATTACTGATCCATCATTCGGCATCCATTTTTGTATCCAGTCATGATCCAATCTTAAATTCGCTCCAGCTGAGACTAAATAATAACTATTCTCTGCTTCTTTCATTATCGTAAATTCAGAATGAACTCCTCCTTTAGTATTTAAAGCATGACATAGGTTTATCCTTCCAATTTTTTTTGGAAGCTTATTAGCAACTAAATAATCTAAAAATTCCTCTGCCTTTGGTCCTTTAATTCTGCATTTGGCAAACGCAGTCATATCTAAAAGACCCACATTTTCTTTTACATTTTGACATTCTTTTTTAATTGCATCGAACCATTTTGATCTTCTAAATGACCAATCATCTTTTTGTTCCATTCCATCAGTTGCGAAAAAATTAGGTCTTTCCCATCCAAATTTCTGACCAAATACTGCACCTAAGTTTTTCATTCGTTCGTAACAAGGAGCTGTTCTTAATGGTCTTGCTGCTGGCCTTTCTTCATCTGGATAGTGCACAATAAATACATGACTGTATGCTTCCTCATTTTTTGCTTTCAAATAAGATTTGGTTGCATAATTTCCATAACGTCTTGGTTCAACGCCTAACATATCAATTGTAGGTTCGCCATCAACGATCCACTCTGCTAATTGCCAACCTGCACCGCCCGCAGCTGTTATTCCAAAACTATGTCCTTCATTAATCCAAAAATTTTTAAGACCCCAAGCAGGTCCAACAATTGGATTGCCATCAGGTGTATAACAGATTGCTCCGTTATAAACTTTTTTTACTCCAACCTCTCCAAATGCAGGAACTCTATGAATTGCTCCTTCAATGTGTGGAGCTAATCTATCTAAGTCTTCTTGAAATAATTCATATTCAGAATTTTTGGATGGTCCCTCTACATAACAAGCAGGTGCACCATCTTCATAAGGACCTAAAATTAATCCTCCAGCTTCTTCTCTCATATACCATCTGCTATCACTATCTCTTAAGACGCCCATTTCTGGTAATCCATCTTTTTTTCTTTTTTGAATTTCAGGGTGGGGTTCTGTTACAATATATTGATGTTCAACAGGTATTACTGGAATATCTAATCCTACCATTTCACCTGTCTGTCGTGCAAAATTTCCTGAACATGAAATAACATGTTCACACTCTATTGATCCTTTATCTGTTTCTACGACCCATCCTTCTGTAGATTGTCTCATTGATAGGACATTTGTATTTCTATAAATTTCTGCTCCTCTGTTTCTTGCACCTGTTGCTAATGCTTGCGTTAAATCCGCTGGTTGAATATATCCATCTTCAGGGTGTTGTATTGCACCAACTAAATCATCTGTATGACATAATGGCCAAATTTCTTTAACTTGCTCTGGTTTTAAAAATTTTACATCTACTCCAATAGTTCTAGCAACACCTGCATATTGATGGTATTCGTCCATTCTATCTTTTGTGCTTGCTAAACGAATATTTGAAACAACACTAAAGCCAACATTTTTTCCAGTTTCCTCTTCCAAGGTTTTGTATAGATTAACTGCATACTTATGAAGTTGCCCTACTGAATAACTCATATTAAATAAAGGTAATAAACCAGCAGCATGCCAAGTAGATCCTGAAGTTAATTCTTTTCTTTCAACTAAGACAACATCGGACCATCCCTTTTTTGCTAAATGATAAAGAGCGCTAACTCCTACAACTCCTCCACCAACTACTACAACTTTAGTTTTTGTTTTCATTCTGCAATTCCTACTAAATTTTTAATTATAACGAAACAAAAATGTATCTTCAAATAATCAAATTGAGCTTCCAAGGGGGATAGGGCTGGATACCATTGTAGTTAACCAACAGTCCTTTAAAATTCCGTCCAAGGTGTACTTTTCAACTTGCCAATTGAATTTATGATAAATCTTATCTTTATCAAGAATGATAACTTCAAATTGAGCCCATTTGTCACTGCTTCCAAGTTCAGTTATTGTATGGCTTAGGTGGTTAATCATCATTCCATAAGAATCACTTTTGATCATCATTTTAAAATTGCTTAATGGTCCTGTTACTCTTTTATTATTGGGGTGTGCAAAATTCCAAGTTTGCTCTATACCACCATCTTTAAAATCTGAGTCATTATTCTGAAGACCTATAAGTTGAATTTTAACAACTTCAGAAGGCAAAATATCTTTATTAGGCTTTAGTAAATCAGCTTTTGAAATTGAAGTAAATATTAGTAAAATTAATATAATCTTAAATTTTGTTTGCAGTGTTTTCAACATCTTTTAAAAATTTTATTCTTTTTTTATCCTCGACAAATGGTACAGCAAAGTATCGCCTATATATAATATCCGTGATGCCGCATATGTTAAACACTCCTCTTCTTAATCTTTTTGTTGGCATATTAAGAAAAAAAGTTCTCACCGCAAATTGAGGTGATCCATATGTACAAAATACAACTGCTTTTTTTCCTTTTAGGTTTCCTATTGGATAACCATAATTTCCAAAAAGTTTTTTAAATTTAAATGCCCAAGGAGGTGCTAAAACTTTATCAATCCAACCTTCTACTATTGCAGGCATTCTAAAATTCCAAATTGGTGCAATAATAACTATTACATCTGAGTCATCTATTCTTTTTCGATGATTTAATACTTTTTCATCTGGTTTTTCGCCTGAGAATACTGGATCAAATTTATCTTTATATAAATCAATTAAATCTACAGAATGACCATTTTTCTCAACACATTTTATAAAAGTATCTCGAATTGCAGCATTAAAAGAATTTTCATCATAATGTCCATAAACAATAAATATTTTTTTCATAAATTTTTTTAGTAATTATATATATAGGTACTATTCTGATGTTTTGTACTTACTATTATTAATAATAAACACAAAAAGAATTGGTAAAACTAAGGTTAATATCGTTACAACAATTAATAAAATTCCAAGTTCAGAATAATCTGCTGTAGTTTGAATTTCGCCAGAAACTTTATCTTTAACCTCTCTAGTCACAGTAAATATTTCATTTAAATATTTAGTGCCTAATGCACTTGCAGATAAAGCAAGATTTGTAAAAGATGCGAAAACTGCAAAAAAAGTTGCTTTTAAATGTGCTGGAGCATTTTTAGCTATCCAAGCTAGTAAAGGTATCATTGATACTTGACCAAGAGGAGACTCTAACGCGGTATTAATTAATGCGATAAACTTAGCATCAACCACTCCACCTGTTAAAGAAGCTGTCCAATTATGAAAACCATAATACATTCCAACACTTGGTAAAAATAAAATTGCACCAGCAATACTTAAAACAACTATTATTTTAGCAATTGAATTTTTGGCCATAAATGGTCTTAACAAAACAATGCCAGCTAATGTTAAAATAGATGCAAGCAGAGATAAGATAGAAAAAAATTGCTCATTAAATCCTAGTTCATCAATTTCAAACCATGTTAAACCAGGACCAGGACCTGGCATGGCTCTAAATATAAATATTATTACAGCTGTACCTACAATTGTTAATCGTAATTCCTCGGGCAATTCCCTTATAAGTTTAAACATTAAAAACAAAATGATTATGACTGACCCTATAAATACAATTTCTTGTGCAAAAGGTACTTTGAACGAACCTACTGATAACGTAAAAATTACAAAAACTAAACTTCCACCTAAAATCCACCAATTAACTTTTGTTTTTTCGTCACCTCTTTCTTCTTTAAATTCTAAACCCTTAGATTGTAAGTTTTGTATCTTCTTAAGTCTTAAATAATTTGCTAAAATTACACCTAAAATTGAAACCAAAGGTATTACAAGAGCATAAATATAAATAGTTCCATATAAATTTATCTTATCAGCTTGCTCTAAGCTTTCTACATCTCTAAACAAAACTACGTTAACTAATGCAACAAGCACCGTACCACCAATAATAGCAAACCTTCCAAGTGTCTGCATTGTTGTATGCATTATTTTTATTTGATCTTTAGTATAATCATTCCCAGTTTCATCAATTAAAGGAACAGCTTCAACTGTCATGGCATCTGCAACAACATCTTGAACAACATAACCAACAGGGGCCAAAATAACACTAATTACAAACCATGTTTCTACTGAAAAAATTTGAGCCATATCTTCAGTATGAATAATGAGCCCATACATAATTAATAAACTTAAAGCTATTAATGATGCTCCAAAGTAAACCATATAATTTTTTCTTTCCCAAATAAGATCAACTAAATGGCCTAATGGCATTTTTAACGCCCAAGGAATTCCTGCCCAAAAACCCAATCCCGCAAGAAAAGCAGCTGATAAATTTAAATAATCTTTAACAAAAAATGTTCCGACTATTCCAGTTAATCCTGAAATTCCAGCAGCCATATAAACCATTAATGGAGGTAAATAAGTCCACTTAAACTGGCGACCTAAATCTAAAAATGTACTATCTAAAAATTTAAGAATATTATTCATTTAGTTACAAATTAAAGGTAATATTTAATTTACTTATAAAAAATATTTTTGATGTTCGATTTTGGTACATCTGTTTTCAATATATTCCATATTATTTTCTTCAACTAATTTTTTTGCATTTTCGTCACTTATATCTAGTTGAAGCCACAAAACTTTTGCGCCTATTTTGACAGAATCCTCTGCAATCCCATATGCCTCACTAGATGGTCTAAATACATCTACTATATCTATATTTTCATTAATATCTGTAACTTTAGCATAAACTTTTTCACCTAATATTTTTTCTCCTTTTGCGCTTGGGTTTACCGGGTAAACTTTATAACCATAATCTTGCATATATTTCATAACAATAGTTGATGTTTTTTTAAGATCCTTACTAACTCCTACCATTGCAATAGATTTATATTTAGAGAGAATATTTTTTATATCACTCATATGATTTATTTGTCTTTTAATAAAATTTTTTTCTTACAAAATTCTTTTGCTTCTTCAATGGTCATTGGTTTTTCTAATTTTTGACTACCTGCAACACATGCATCTATAGCTCTTTGAGAATTATGATCTCTAAAATCTAGAACAATATAAAGCCCTACAATAATAAAAATAATTATTAAAATATTTTTAATTTTCATTTATTTTTCCAATTAGGTTTTCTTTTTTCTAGGAAAGCAGAAATTCCTTCTTTTGCATCCATTGCCATCATATTAAGAGTCATCATTTTACTTGTATAAGCATAAGCTTTACTTAATGGCATTTCTAATTGTTTATAAAAAGCTTGCTTTCCGATTTTTATTGTTAAATTAGATTTAGAGGCAATTTTATTTGCTACTTTTAACACTTCAATGTTTAATTTGGCTTTTGAAAAATTATCATTTATCAACCCTATTTCTTTCGCATAATTTGCAGTGATAGGTTCTCCAGTTAACAACATTTTCATCATTGGTTTTCGATTTATCTTTCTACTCACTGCAACCATAGGTGTACTACAAAATAAACCTATGTTGACCCCTGGTGTAGCAAATAGTGCGTCTTTAGTACTGTATGCTAAATCACAACTAGCAACCAATTGACAGCCAGCAGCAAATGCAGCACCATGAACTTTAGCTATTACAGGCTTTCTACCCTCAATGATCTGAAGCATTACTTTTGAACAAAGATTAAATAATGTTAAATATTTATCTCTTTTTTTAAGACCTCTAACTTCTTTTAAATTATGTCCAGCACTAAATCCTTTACCAGCACCCTCTAATATTATTACTTTAACTTTTTTATCATTATCTAGTTTTTTTAAAGTCTTTAATAAATCGGAGAGATTTTTGAATGATAAGGAGTTATAAGTTTTTGGTTCATCAATGACTATCGATGCAACTTCATTGTTAATTTTTTTAATTTTAATATTATTATTCATTTAATCAGTTAATCCATCGGATCTAGCCTGATTTCTTTCTATATGAATTGGTAAAACTTTGCCATAAATAGCTTTTGAGTGTTCTGGGGTGTTTACTCTCCATGGATCTAAAACATAAGCTGGAATACACATATATCTTGATTTTAGGCCTTCAACTTTTGTTACCCTATGCAAAGTAAACCTGCCTTTAAATATTTGTAAATCTCCCGGCTCTAACTTCAATTGTCTTACTCTTGTTCTATCTCCTGATATAACTTTTTGAACTTCATCGAAATTTTCATTTCCAGGCTCTCTTATATTTGGACAGTACTCAAATACACCTCCCTTCTCAGGTTTTTGTATCATTAAACTAAGTGTGAATTCACAACTATCAAAATGCCAAGGAAGTACTCCTTCTGGTTTCATAACATTATAAGCATGACATGCTAAAGGATCTGCCCATCTGTAAATAGGAGAAACGCCTAAACAAGCAGAAACAAATTTTAAAAGCTCTTCAGTTTCATAGAGATATTTCATCTCAGAATCTTTTGGGAAACAATCTGAATTTAAATATCCATTATATCTATTCATAAAAGTCCTTTTTGGATGATCTTTTGGCAATGAAGGATCGTCCTTTGCATACAAGTAAGCATTAATACTTTCTTTAGACATATAAACTTCGTCTAATTGTTTTTCTAACTCAGAATTCATTACCTTAAGTGATTTGGGTAAAATAAAATTTGGAATTGTTGAGCAACTATACTGATCAAGCTCCTCTTTACATTGTTTAACTAGATTTTTAATTATTTGCGAATTTAAATCGTGTATTGGATATTTTTCTAAATCTACAATAGTCTTTAGTCTATCGTTCATTTAAGTTTATTTTAACTTTCCCTCTTCTCTCATTTTTGCTCTTATCTTTGTAGCTGATATTTTTTGTGTTTCTTCATCTAAAACAATTTCTTCAATTTTATATCCAACACCTCTACCGTAACAAATATTTGTAATATTCGGTACCATCATTATTTTAAATTGACCTTCAAATTCTGGATTTAATCTCTCTTCTATATTTTTTTTTACTGTTTCAAAATCAAAAGGATTGTCGTCTACACCCTGTACATCTCTAATTTGGATACAAACTTGACCAGTTTTCTTTATTATTTCCTTAAATAACTTATAGTGCCCATCATGAAAGGGTTGCCATCTTCCAAGCATTTGAGCTGTTGGTTTTTTATTGTCCCATTGATAAGTCACTTTTTTATCTCCTCTACTATTTTTGATGCCCATTTTTTTGCGTCTTGAGTTGTTACTTGAAAATCAAAATTTTCTGGATTTACAAACATTTGATTTGTATCTTCAAATCTTCCCTTTTTAATTGTATCTACCCATACTATAAAATCTGCAGGAAATAACTTTCTAGCTGCTGGTGTTGGTGCTACAAAATCTGCAATAACGTAATTGCCTTCGTTTTTTAATTTTATTGCAAAATCTGCCATTCGTTTTGCTTGTCTAACTCTGCCTTCTTCAGAAAAATCCCAATCATTGGCCGCTGTTCTAACTTCGTCGGCATTTAACCTTTTAGCTTTTAAAAGTGGAGCCATTTCATCTGCTAATGTAGTTTTGCCCGCACCTGGTAAACCCATTACTAATATTATTTTCATTAAATATCTTCTAAAGGATGATGGGACATCAATTCAAGTCCATTTTCACCTATCAAATATTGTTGTTCAAGTTTAACACCCTCTTTTCCACCTACCTTGCCAATATAACTTTCTACAGTAATTGTCATATTTTTTGAGAAAATTCCACTTCGTTCACCACCGTCAGTAGGATATCTTATTGCAGGCCATTCGTCACACATTCCAATCCCATGTATCATAACTGAATATCTATTTGGATAATAGTCCTCAGGTAATACCCAAGATTTTTCAGTAAATTCTTGAAATGACACACCATCTTTAATTAATCTAGAATTATGATTAATTTGCTCTTGAGCCATTAGATATAATTTTTTTTGCTTATCACTGAATTTGTTACCAACAACAAAAGCTCTAGAGATATCTGCACAATATCCATAAGGTCCAACCATATCAGTATCAAAAGCTACTAGTTCTCCATGTTGAATAACTTTATTACTACTTTCTTGCATCCATGGATTTGTTCTTTGTCCGGATGATAAAATTCTACAGTCAATCCACTCTCCACCATTTTCTATATTTGTCTTATGCAAAATTGACCATAGCTCATCTTCTGTCATGCCTGGTTTAAGTTCAGACCTCATTTTTGATACACCCATTTCAGCAACTTCAATTGCAGCTTTCATGCAAATTAATTCATCAGGTGATTTTATAACTCTGGCTTGTTCAAGAATTAGTTTTGCGTCTACTACCTCAATGCCCTCTTTGTTTAAAGCTGATACAGCAGGTCCATTTAAAACATCTATAGCAACTTTTTTTGATTTGAAATACTTATTAGACAAATCTTTTATTTCATTTATCCATTTTTTTAATTCGTTAGATGCTTGATCACCATTACTAAAATAATCCCAAGTAATAGCTGGTCTGATTTCATCAATTAAATTTAAATGTGAAGACAAATTTTCACAATTAAAATATTCATAAAGAATTATTGGTCCATTTACTGGAACAAAACAATATCTAGTCAAGTTATGCATATTATAAACACTCATATTTAGACTATCTAAAGCATAACGTACATTAACTGGATCAAATAAAATACAAGCTTCTAAATTATTTTTTTCTAATTCTTTTCTTACTCTACTCAAGCGATATGATCTTAATTTTTCAAAATTAATTTGATCTTCTCTTAATCTTTTTTTAGTTATAAAATTTTGTCTAGTTTTTATATTTGGTGCTATTTTTCTATTAAATCTCATTTTACTCTGTACAATCCTAACCAAGCATTTACATCTTTACTCGCAATATAATCAGATTTATAAAATTCAATTTCTTGCCATTTCTTTATACTAAGCATTTTAATTTTTTTATCAAAACCATATTGTTCATATATTCCTTCATTAATTGTAAAACAAATTAAACCGCCTGGTTTTGTAACTCTAATAAATTCATCTAAAGCAGTTGGTTTTACATGTCCAAATGTAAACGTACCAACACACATAACAGCATCATAGTAATTATCTTCACATTCAATATTTTGATTAAGATCAACTTTCTGTAATTTTTGGTAAAGATTCTTTGGTACAGTATCTAGCAAAGTTTGAGATAAGTCTGCGCCATGAAAATTTTTAAATCTATGTTTTTTAAGCTCAAGACCAACTAAACCTGTTCCACAACCAGCATCAAAAATTAAAATATCTTTATTTTTTTCATATTTTACAAAAGTTTCTACAGTTTCCTTTGGTCCAGTGTAATTCCAATCGACCATGTCTTTATTATATTTGTTTTCATTACCCCACTCATCGTAATACTTCATAACTTCATCAGTGCTTTTAAGTTTATAAATCGGTATTTTGTTACCTACGTCTTTTTGTGCCATTTTATTTTTTTTTTAAGTTAAGTGAAATTAAACAAATGATTTCGAACATTATAGATGAAGCTATCATTGCTGTAATTTGATTTGGACTATCTTTTGTTGGCATTAAACAAACAACATCACCACCAATTACATTTTTTCCTTTTAAGGATTGAATTAACTTTCTTGCTTCATCCATGTTAAATCCTCTATAAGCAGGCTCAATATTAGCAACTCCAGGTGCAACACTTGGATCTAAACAGTCAAGGTCGAACGTAATATAAATTGGATTGTCACCTAATCTTTCTACTATCATTTTCATACATTTTTCATGGCCCCATTCTCTATATTCATCCATTGTTATAACTTGATAACCAATATCATAACTAGCTTGCAACCAATCAAGTGTTCTTGGGTTTCCTCTTATTCCTATTTGAGTGCTAGTATGAGGATCAACATTTTCTTGTTTAACCAAATATGAAGCCCAATGTGCTGCTGATTTTTTTGCTCCTAAAAAATGATCTAATTTTTCAAAACAATCTGTATGCGCATCAAAATGAACAAGTGATATTTTTTTACCTTTGGTTAATTTAGAATTTTTTTTTGCTAAACTTTGTAAAATACCTCCAGTAATTGAATGATCACCACCTATTGATACCACTGGTTTTTCAGATTGTTCTATATGATCATAAAAGGAAGAAATTCTTTCTATGCATTTTTCATTATTATTTGCCTCAGGAAAAGGAACATCGCCTAGATCATGAATTTTATTATCTTTCCAAGGATCAATTTTGTAATCAAAATGAGAACGTTTAAACATTGCAGAAATATTTCTTACAGCTCTTGGACCCAAATGTTGATCTCTCTCTGTTGTTCCATTGCCAGTACTGTGAGGTACGCCGACTAATGCAATATCGCAATTCTTTGGATCTGCATCATTTTTACATCTAAATAAAGTAGGTATTCCCCACCAATATAGTGTCTCCATCATTATTTTATCTTCTTCTGAAATCATTAGCTTCTCATTTTAGCTCCACTTGGATCATAAAGTGGTTGTTTTATAATTGAACAATTAAACAAATCTCCGTTTATTTCTATTTGAATTTTATTTTCAGAATTTATTTGATTTTGATCAATAAAAGTAAAGGCAACACTTTTGTTAACAAAATGTGCAAATCCACCTGATGTTACATAGCCAATACTTTGATTACCATTCATAACAGCCTCATTATTTGTTACATCTATGTCATTTGTCTCAACAATTAACGGAGTGAGTTTATTTGAACTACTATCTTTTTGTGCATTCGCTTTACCAATAAAATCTTTTTCCCAATTTATGAAAGAATCTAGCCCAGTTTCTTTTGCTGAAAAATCTGGCCTATAATCTAAAGTCCAAGCGCCCCAATTTTTTTCTAATCTCATTGACATTAGGGCTCTACCACCAAAAGGTTTTATATTATGTTCTTCTCCTGCCTGGATTAATTCCTCATAAAGTTTTAATTGATAATGTGGAGCTACATAAATTTCATAACCCAATTCTCCTGTAAATGAAATTCTATTAATTATTGCAGGAACTCCTCCAACAAACATTCTTCTAGAGTCTCTAAATTTAAATTTATCATTTGAGACATCATCTCTAACAATTTTTTCAAGAACTTTTCTTGAATTAGGACCTGCTATAGACAAACCATGAAATTCATCAGATCTATTTTTGTAAGAAACGTTAAATTTATTTAAATGGCTTTCAAACCAACGTCTGTGCATCTCTTGTGCTGCACCAGAACCATACACTATAAATTCATTTTCATCTAAACATGACACTGTTAAATCTCCACAGAGTTTTCCTCTATATGATAACATTGGAGTTAAAGATATTCTTCCAGGTTTTGGCAGTTTTCCAGCCATTACATGGTCTAAAAACTTTCTGGCATCTGGACCTTTGAATTCATGTTTTGAAAAATTTGCAACTTCTATAAGACCAACATTTTCTCTTACATTGATAACCTCTTTTGAGACATAATCATGAGATCTAGATCTCTTAATAGTAGGCTCTTCATAAGCATCATCTTTATTATTCGCAAACCACAATACATTCTCGAGACCAAAACTATCTCCCATAACAGCACCTTGATTTATAAAACGATCATATAAAGCTGTAGTTTTTTGTTTTCTACCTTTTGGCAAAGTCTCATTTGGAAAAGTCATAATAAATCTTCGCTCATAGTTTTCAGATGATTTTATTGTTCCGTATTGAGGTGATGCATAATCTCCAAATCTTGCAACATCCATAGCCCAAACATCAATTGAGGGCTCTCCATCAATAATCCACTCAGCAACACATTTTCCAACACCTCCACCTTGGCAAAATCCAGCCATTACACCTACAGCAACCCAGTAATTTTTCATCCCTGGAACAGGACCAATTAAAGGACTTCCATCTGGACCAAAAGTAAAAGGACCATTAACGATATTTTTGATACCTGCGCGTTCTAATGCAGGCATTCTCTCAAAGCCGATTGCTAATCTATCTTGAATATTGTCTAACTTTGGCTGAAGCAACTCGTGTCCAAAATTCATTGGTGTCCCTTCAACTTTCCATGGAGTTGATTTTGGTTCATAAGTACCAAGCAACATTCCTTTTCCTTCTTGTCTAAAGTATATGTTACCCTCAAAATCTGTTCCGATTGGCAATCTTTGATCACCCATCTCCTCAATTTCTGGAATTGTTTCTGTGATCAAATAATGATGTTCCATTGGTTGAACTGGCAGATTTAACCCTGCTAACTGACCAACTTCTCTCGCCCAAAGTCCTCCTGCGTTAATTACTATCTCAGCGTTTATATTGCCTTTGTCTGTAAAAACATCCCATGAGCCATCTTTTTTTTGTTTGGTATCTTTAACAACTGTGTGAGTATAATATTTACCACCATAAACCTTTGCCGCTTTTGCGAAAGCGTAAGTAACACCAGAAGGGTCTACTTCACCATCAATAGGATCCCATAATGCGAGTAAATATCTAGATGGATCTATTAATGGATGTTTTTTTTTCACTTCATCGAGAGAAATAAATTCTTGATCAAGACCCATGTATCTAGCCTTAGACCTTTCTCTTTTAAGGTAATCAGCCCAAACTTCATTTGAAGCTAAATAAAAACCACCACTAGGTTTAAAACCTACCGAATGTCCTGATTCTTTTTCAATATCTTTATAAAGACCTATTGTATACGCCATCATTCTTGAAATATTTGGATCTGAAGAAATTACATGTACATTTCCTGCTGCATGCCAAGATGAGCCTGAAGTGAGTTCATTTCTCTCTAATAGTATACAATCCTTTAAACCAAACTTGGATAAATGGTAAAGAATTGAACAACCAACAACCCCACCTCCTATAACTACTACTTTAGCATTTTTTTCCATTAATATTTAATTTCTTTATTTACTTTTTTTAAAGATTTATCTGTTCCGTGATGAAAGTGTTTGCTCATATCTGGCATATATTTCATTGATATTGGTTTTTTTCCAATTGCAACAGACATTTCCCGAACATGATGAGCCTCAGCACCACAACATATACCTATAAAATTTATTTTTTTTGAGACGCAATCTTTTGCAAATTCTGCCATTTCAAATCTATTACAAAACAAATTGTCTAAAGCTACCGGAAAAGCATTTCCTCCTGGAATGCAATCGCATCCATTATCTGTTATGTTTAAGAAACCTGGCTCTTTTTCATTAGTTCTATAAGGGACAGGAAGACCTGCGACATGACAAGAAACTTTATCTCTTACTTTTTTCAATAACTTCATCGTCATATCTGGACCCCTGTAACAATTTAAACCTACAACATCTGCACCTAAATCTTCCATCATCTTACATGCATCTTCAGCACTATGACCCTCACGAGTTTTATCTCCTCTAGGTATCGCAAAATTACAAACTGCTATTAAGCCAGAATCTTTAATCGCTTTTAGAGCAATTTTCATTTCCTCTGTCCAATTAATTGTTTCGGCTATTACAAAATCTACTCCAGCTTCTTTTGCCCAACCAATTTGTTCTTCGTACATTTTTTGACACTCTTTATGAGTGCTTAAATCCCCAGGATCAAAAATGTTTGTATTTGCGACGTCTCCACAAACCATTAAATCTAAATCTTTAAATTCAGATGCAGCATCTTTAGCGATTTTAAGTGCATTTTTTTGAAGAGGTTCCAACATATCTTCTTTACCAATTATTCTGAGCTTTTCTCTGTGCCCGTAATATGTAAATGCTTGAACAACATCTGAGCCTGCTCGTATAAACTCTCTATGTAATTGCGAAACCACTTCTGGATGTTCTAAAACAACTTCAGGCACGAAAGGTCCCGCTGAAAGATAGCCTCTTCTTTCCATTGCAAAAAGATATCCCTCGGCACACATAATGGGTCCCTCATTTAATCTTGTAATCAGGTCTTTTTTCATAATTTATCCTTTCATTTCATTAAGTTACTTGCAACCCATTTATGGAAATGGTGAGTAGGATTATCCATTTTAGGAGAAAAATTTCCTCCATTATATGATGGTGAGTTTCTACCCTCTTGCATACCTTCAATAATATTTAAATCTTCACTTTGAACACCTTTCCAAAGCTCAAAATTTTGTCTTCTTAAAGATTTAAATTTTTTTGAATTAGCAGCCTCTTCGCCAACATAATAAATTTCCATATGCTCTTTAGTGTATTCATTGCTAACTGGTTCCAACCAATAAGCGTAAAAATGATCTTTGTGAATTCCAAGCATAACATTGGGGAATAGAGCTACATACTCAGCAATATTCTCTTTATCTTTAGGCCAACTTGGGAAGCAAGGAAATTTTAGCTTACTTTTAAATCTAGGATTATAAACTAGCGTTCCTTGACCTGCAAATCTATTGGGTAAACCTTGTATATGATAGTGATCATCAAGTTTTGAATAAGAGTTAAGACCTGGATGCACCCAAGGAAGATGATAACTCTCACAATAATTTTCTATTGCAAACTTCCAATTACATTTAGCATTAAGATTGAAATAACCATAATCATTAGAATAAACCATTAAATCTCTATCTATCTCTGGCCAAAATTTAGCCCATCTATCACTTAAAGGTTTTATGTAATTTTCAAATTCAATTTCATTATTATTTAAATTAATAAATATTAAATCTAACCATGTATAAGATCTTACTTCTTTTAATGAACTTTCAGATTTGTTAAAATTACTGCAACTATGTTTGTTCATTCCTCCAATATGAGGAGTCGCAACTAATTTTCCATCCATATCATAAGACCAAGAGTGATATGGACAACGAATAACATTTTTTAACTTACATTCTTCTTGTAAAATTTTATAACCTCTGTGACTACAAACGTTATGATAGACCCTAATATTTTTATTTTTATCTCTTAAAATAATTAAAGGTATACCTAAAAGATCAAAAGGTTTAGCATCACCTATGTTTGGAATAGAGCTTCCAACTCCAATCACTACCCACTTATTTTCAAAAATTTTTTTTCTTTCAAAAAATAAATAATCTTTATTTGTGTAACATTCGTTAGGTAAGCCATGAGCCTTAGCAATAGGTTTATTGACTACTTTAATTTTATTTAAGTCAATTATTTGTGATAACTTTCTAGTTTCAATCTCCATTAAACCTCCTTTCAATATTGAGATTAATTAAGAAAAGTTAAATTTTACGACTCTTTGATTATGATTTGTTGAAAAACAGTTTTACAATTTAATAAAAACACAAATTCTTTAAAAAAGAAATTTGAATAAAATTTCATTTTAAAACTCTAGCTCTAAAAAAGTGTGTTTTAAAGACAATTTGGCTTCAACTAGTGGTTGAAAGTAATTTGCAATATTCTGACTGATATGTTCTAGTTAAATATTAGAAATTAAACTTACGGAGATATAATGAAAAAACTAAATACTGTATTACTTTCTGCAGTGCTAGCATTAGGAATGTCAGCGTTTAACAGTGTTGCTAATGCATGTGGAAAATTAGTAATTGCCGAGCAAAACTGGGCTTCAGCCGAGTTAATGGCAAACGTTGATAAAATTATCCTTGAAGAGGGATATGGTTGTGAGGTGGAATTAGTGCCTGGTGCTACTATGCCTACTTTTACATCTATGAATGATAAAGGAACTCCTGACATGAACCCTGAACAATGGGCAAATGCAGTTTACACTCCTCTAAAAAAAGCAGTAAGCGAGAAAAGGTTAATTATTGCCAATAAAGCTCCAATTACAGGTCTAGGTGAAGGTTGGTGGTTAAATCCTGCAGCTATGAAAAAACATCCAGAGCTTAAAGGAATGACGGCAATGCAAATCCTAGAACGTCCTGACTTATTTCCAGACAAAGAAGATCCATCAAAAGGAGCTTTCATGGGATGTCCAGCTGGTTGGGGATGTCAATTAGCTAATGCTAATCTTTACAGAGCTTTTGACATGGAAAAAAAAGGATGGAAGTTAATTGATCCAGGTTCTGCTGCAGGTTTAGATGGTTCTATCGCTAAAGCTTCAGATTCTGGTGAGCCATGGTTTGGTTATTATTGGAATCCAACTTCAATGGTTGGTAAATATAATCTACAACCAGTAGACTTTGGTGTACCTTTTGCAGGAAGAGATAACTGGGATAATTGTATTACACTTGCAGAGCAAGATTGTGCAAATCCAAAACCAACTGCATGGACAAAATCTGAGGTTAACTCAATTGTAAGTGCTAACTTTGCAAAAACTGGTGGAAAAGATGTCCTTAGTTATGTTGAAAAAAGAACTTATCCAGGCACAGTAATGAACGGAATGTTAGTTTATATGGCTGATAACCAGGCAAAAGGTTCAGATGCTGCTGTTGAGTTTTTAATAAAGCATGAGGATATTTGGACTAAATGGGTGTCTTCAAGTGCTGCAAAAAAAATCAAAAAAAGTTTATAATTAATTTTAAATTACGAGCCTATTTAATATAGGCTCGTAAAAAAATTATACTTATGGAATTTTTTACTGAATTTCCTGAAATGGGAAGACGATCCCAAATGGAGTTAAGAAAAGGTATAGACTTAGCTTTTAGAAATTTTTCAAGAGAATACGGGGACAATATAGAGGCATTTTTTGATCCATTATTATTTTTTTTAGTATCATTGGAAAAATTACTATTATCTACACCATGGATAATAATTATTTCAGTAATTTGCGGATTAGCCTGGTTGGGTTCAAAAAGTTGGAAATTAGTTACAGGTAGTGCAATTGCTTTTTTACTAATTGGTTATTTTGGAATGTGGGAAGATTGTATGGCAACCGTTGCAATTATTACAGTTTGTACAATAATTTGTATCGTTATTGGTATCCCAATTGGTATTGTAATGGCAAGATCAACTAGAGCTGAAAAAGCAATTCTTCCTGTCTTAGATATGATGCAAACAATTCCAAGTTTTGTTTATTTAATTCCTATATTAATGTTATTAGGAATTGGCAAAGTTCCTGGATTAATAGCTGTCTGTGTCTATGCAGTGCCACCAATTATACGGTTAACAAATCTTGGGATCAGAGAGGTAGACAAAGAAACTTTGGAAGCAAGTGAAGCTTTTGGAGCAACTACAACTCAAAAATTAAAATCCGTACAAATACCTCTTGCTTTACCTACTGTTTTTGCTGGCGTAAATCAGACGATTATGATGGCTCTGGCCATGGTAGTTATTGCCTCTATGATAGGTGTTAAAGGTCTTGGTGTCCCGATATTGAGAGCTGTTTCTAACCAATATTTGGCACTTGGTATGATGAACGGATTAGCAATAGTGGCTCTTGCAATTGTTTTTGATAGAGTAACTCAAGAGTATGGGAGAAGGATCCAAAAGCATAGAGGTCAAATAAAGTAGTTGATACTTTGATGCATCGAATTTTCTAGACTCGTATTTTAAAATAAATAAAGATCCAGAAAAAATGAATTTTTCTTTGGAAATAGGCCCTAAAACTGACATCGAAACAGTCCCTCCTGTAAATGACGTTTATATTACAATGCTGCCTGGCGGAGACTATAAAGAGACAGCTGAAAAAGCCATAGAGCTTGTAAAAAAGGGATTTAACCCTGTTCCTCACTTTCCAGCAAGATCAATGCAGGATGAAAACGAACTTAAAGATTATGTTTCCAGATGCAAAGATGGTGGAGTTAAGCAAGCTTTAATTATAGGTGGTGGAAGAGAGCCTGCAGGTAAATTTGACAGTTCGTTTCAACTTTTAGAAACAGGATATTTTGAGAAAATGAAAATAGGAATTGCTGGACATCCAGAGGGGAGTCCTGATATATCCGACTCAGAATTAGAAAAAGCTATGATAGATAAAAAGCCTTATGCTGATTATATTGTAACTCAATGGTTGCTTGATCCTCAGCCTATTATAGATTTTATTTCTAAGCAAAGCGTACCAGTGCATGTGGGAATTACTGGGCCATTAAAAATATCTAGCTTAATTAAATTTGCTAATATTGTTGGGGCAAAAAATTCCTTAAATTTTCTTAAATCTAATTTTACTAAGGCATTAGATTTATTGAAACCTAAAGACCCTAATGATTTAATTGGGAAAGTTAAATCGCATACTGATAACTTCCACATTTATACATTCGGCGGCTTGAAGGAAACTAACAAGTGGTTGAGGGAGAATAGTTATGTCTAATGAATTTGACTATACTAAATTAAAACATGTTACTTCTGTTGATCAGTCAGATAGAGAAGTACCATACAACTTAAGACAAAGTGGACCAACAAAAGTTGAAATGTTAATTTCAACAAGGGTAAGAAAATCACCTTATTGGCATTTATCAATGCAAGCAGGTTGTTGGAGAGCAACAGTATACAATCGTATTTATCACCCAAGAGGTTATGTAAAACCTGAAGATGGTGGAGCTATGGTTGAATATGATGCTATTGTAAACCACGTAACAATGTGGAACGTTGCTGTTGAAAGACAAATAAGAGTTAAAGGTCCAGATGCAGAAAAATTTACTGACTATGTAATCACAAGAGATGCAACTAAAATTTCACCTATGAGAGCTAGATATGTAATTCTATGTAATGCATATGGTGGAGTTTTAAATGATCCAATTCTTTTAAGAATTTCTAAAGATGAATTTTGGTTTTCATTGTCCGACTCTGATATTGGCATGTATTTGCAAGGTGTTAATGCAGACGGAAGATTTAATTGTACAATTGAAGAAATTGATGCATGTCCAGTTCAAATCCAAGGTCCTAAATCAAAAGCATTAATGAAAGATCTTTGTGGAGATCAAGTTGATTTTGATAATATGCCTTTCTACGGGTTAGCTGAAGCTAAGGTTGGAGGAAGAGATGTTGTAATATCACAATCAGGTTTCTCAGGAGAAGCTGGTTATGAAATATACTTAAGGAATGCAACTTTATATGCTGAAGACATGTGGAATGCTGTATTAGATGCAGGAAAAAAACATAACTTAATGGTTATTGCACCTGCACACCATAGAAGAATACAAGCGGGTATTCTTTCTTGGGGACAGGACATGGATCAACAGCATAATCCATTTCAGTGTAATTTGGGTTATCAGGTATCATTATCTGGTAAAGGTGAATGGAATAAAAAAGCTGACTATGTTGGTAAAGCTGCTTTGGAGAAAATGGGAGCAGATATAAAAGCCGGACAGAAACCTTATAAACTACAATTAGTTGGAATGGAATTAGGTGGTAAACCGATTGATGATTATGCTCCTGACTTTTGGTTAGTATCACCTGAAAAAGGTGGAGATCCTGTTGGATTTATTACCTCACCATGGTGGCATCCAGAAAAGAAAACAAACATTGCTATGGGATATGTTCCATTTGATGGAACTTTAAACCCTAATGGATTTCCAAAAGGGAAAGTTGGAACTAAATTTAAAGTTCATCTTCCAGAAAAATACTCAGATACTGCAGGAACTCCTGTAGATGCTGTAGTAGTAGATATTCCATTTAAAGAGTCTTTTAACGCAAATACAAGAGAAGTTGTAAAAGGCTAGAATTTATTGGGGGAGCTTAGTTTAGCTCCCCTTTTCAAACAAATGACTAAGAGTTTTTTAATAGCAGTTTGCATTATCATTGCTATTGCTTTAATAATATTTCCATTAATTGTTTCATATAGGGCTCAAAAAAATAAAAATAAAAAAAATTAATGTTTGGTGAATTTTTAAATATAATCTTTAAGTCAATAAAATTAGATAAGACACTTTATTCAGATAATAAAAATTTTGGAGAAGCATCTATATACTTTGCTGGAATTATAATGATACTAGATGGTATTGCTGGAGCTGTAGCAGCAAATACTATTATTAAAACTGCTATCGCAATGTCAGGTCTAACTGCAATAGTCACTTGGTTAGTATGGGCAATTTTTATTTTTGTAATTGGAGTTAAATTATTTCCTGATAAGCAAACTAAAGTTTCTTTCAAAAAAGTTTTAACAGCTGTTGGTTATGCGCATGCTCCTGGTTTGTTAAGATTTTTTGCTGTTACTCCAGATTTAATGGTACCAATAATTTTTCTTACACAGTTCTGGATTTTTGCAGGTTTAATAATTTCAACCAAACAAATATTAAGTTTAAAATCTAATTTTAAATCTTTCGGTATCGTACTTTTATCTTTTTTAATCATTGCATTTTTATCTATATCATTCGTGATGAGCAGAATGAATATGCTTCCAGTTAGTCAAATCAGTTAAAGTGGAAAAATAGTCTTAGATACTCTACAAGATTTACACAATTTAAACCCAGTAAGAATTAAATTTTGAGTAACACTCTCGTTCTCTTCTCTGCATTCGTCACAAATATTATTTAATTCTTCAGTATTTAAGTTTGGATTTTTTTTATCAATTTCATCAATCATTATCTGTCAAACCAGCACCTGCCGCACCCTCTTTTAAACTGTCACTTTCTTCTACAAAAGTTTCTTCAGATAACTTGTATAAATTATTCCATTCATTGTCTGTAAAGTTATCCTCATTTTCAAGTAAATTAACCTCAATTGAATTTGCTATCTTTGGAAATTCTTGATCAATAAAATTTGAACTGATATTTACATTTAAATTTAGTAAAATTTTTTTTTCATCTATTTTTACATAAATTTTTTTTCCAATAATTTCTGAAGAACGACTTATGAAGGAAATAAAAATTATTGGATAAGCAACGTTTTTGAATTCAATTTTTTTTAAATTTTCTAAAACAGTTATTTGATCTAAAAAACTAACACCTAAAGTAATTGGACAGTAAGGATTGTTTAATAAGGAGTTATTTTCGCTAATTATATTTAAATTTTCAAATTTACTTTTATTTTTTTGATTAAAATATTCATTAAGGTGCTTAATACCTGGTAAACTAAATAGCTCTAATAACCTTATACTTTTTCCTGTTTCCTCAGAAACTCCCCAAGAATATCCTGCTGCCTTTGAAGCTCTTTTTACGGTAGTTTCAATTTCACTCAATGATTTCATTATTAAATATTAGTTTTATATACCCACTGCTCGTCATAACTTTTTAGCTCATTTGGAAGTGGTGCTCCCTGAAACATACAAATTCTTAACCATTTGTCAGATCGTGGATCAAATTTTAATGCCCCAAAAAAAGACAATTTTAGTCTAAGCATATCAATTGGCATTAGATCTTTACCAATTGTATTATCTTGTATTTCTGAATAAGGAAATTTTTCTACAATGAATGCCCTTCTCACAACATGTCTTAATTCGGAGTTTGAAGTTAAAAACTCAGCAATAGTTAAACTATTTTTTGAGACTAATAATTTCTCATAAAGTTTTTTTATATCTCTCGCTATTGCTAAAGGTTGTTCTAATTCTGATCCATGCTCTTCAAAACGATCTGCCAATCTAGGTTCTTCTTTATTTTTTGAAATAAACCAAAAGTTTTTATTGTTTTCTTTTTTTTCAAAATTAATATCTATAATATTAGGATACTTTGCTTCAATGATATTCCGCAATTCTTCAACTATTCTATATGTTGGTATATTAAAATATCTTTCTTCATCTGAACTCATTTCTTTCACCAAAGGATTCACTATATCGTTATAGGGTTCCATCATTATTGAAACAATATATTCAATACATTCCTCACAAGTATTGTCCTCTAACCATTGATATATTTTATTATAAGGATATTCGCTCTCGAAATTAAATTTTTTATTAATAAAACTTAAGAATTTCTCAACATCATTTAATAATGAAGAAATTTTTTTTTGTTGATATTCACTATCACTATTCCAGCTTGTAATGTTTCTTAATGATTTTTTAACACAATCTAAAAATAAATCTTTATCTCTACTTTTCACATCTTTGATTTCTCTAATTTTTTTAAGTGCTCTTTCTCTACTTAAAATCCAATTATTTAGTAGGGTTGGGTGATTAACTATAAAAGGAGCCATACCTAAGCCTGTAGAATTACCAATTCCTAAATTTTTACAAATATTATGATCTAATTGAACAGCAGTTTTTGGATTTTTATGATAAGCAACATGATTAACTTGATCAAAAGTAAATTGTCTTACTAAATAAACTAGCATCATTTCTAATCTGAATGGCCCATTAATTTCTTCACGGTTTTTTATTCTAAATCGATCTGCTAATCCAAATTTACCTGACCCGTATACTGCTGTTGTTCTATATAAATAGCCGACTTTTGACAATAAATTCAGATCTGGTTGTTTCCCTTTGCTTAGGTTTTCAACAACATGATTATAAATTCTTACTGATTTATTTGCTCTCGATAAAGTTAATTCTTTATAAGAAAGTCTTCCAACTTCTTGTTTTGGAACTTCGTTTTTTAATCTTTCAATGTCTTTTTTTGTTGGCACTCCATCATGCAATGTAAAAGCAGCATCCCATTTTGTAGCAATAACTCTATCTGATCTTTCTTCATCTTTAATTTCGTTTGCAAAACAAACTAAAGAATAAACTCTTTTATTTTTTTTAAATGAGTAAACAGCTTCTCCAAAACCATTTTCATTTAACTCGAATAGATCTCTTTTATATTCCCATTCTTTAAATTCATTTAAAAAGCTTCTTAAAAAAGACAACTTAGATTGATGAAAAGATCCTAGCCTTGATAATTTCATTATCTTATTTGGATCTCTAAGTTCGACTTTCATAGTTAAATATATTTATAAAAATTGTACCAGTTATTGCCAAGTATTCCATGTGTCTCAGTATCTGAAAATCCCACTTTTTTAAGACCTTTCTCAATATTTGAAAACCCTCTTGCATCAAGAAACCAATCAGGCTGTTTTGGAAAACCTGGTTTATTTTTTGATCCTTCACCAAGATTTTTACTTTTTGACCATGAGCCATTTCTCATCCATTCAACAACAGTGTCTGGATGATCCAAACATAGATCAGAACCAATTCCAATTTTTGTCACATCCATTATTTCAGCAGTTTTAGCAACCATTTCACAAAAACTTTCAAGAGTGCAATTTGTGTTATCTTTCAAATGATGAGGATACAATGACAATCCTAAAATACCACCGCTATCACTTAAAATTTTTAATAAATCTGAGGATTTATTTCTTTTGGCTGCATGCCAAAAGGATGGGTTTGCATGAGTTATTGCAATTGGTTTTTCACTTAACTCGATAGCATCTAGAGTGCTTTTTTCTGCAGAATGGGACATGTCAATCACAAGACCAACTCTGTTCATTTCTCTTATTACCTCACGCCCAAAATTTGTTATTCCACCATCTACTTTTTCATAACAACCTGTAGCAAGTAAAGATTGGTTATTATAAGTGAGTTGCATAAAACGACATCCTAATTTATAAACCTTTTCAACAAGCATGATGTCGTCTTCAATCGGCGAACAATTTTGAAAACCGAAAAATATCGCAGTTTTGTTTTCTTTTTTAGCTTTATCAATGTCATGAAAATTCTTACCAGGAAAAATTAGATCAGAATTTTCTTTAAATAATATATCCCATTTTTTAATTTCAAGTTGCAGTTCATCAAAATCTTCATGATAAACAATCGTAACATGAACAGCATCTAGGCCAGCAGCTCTATTTATCTCAAAAATTTTTCTAGACCATTTACAATATTGGAGATTGTCGATTTTATAATTCATAGAATGCTTAACTTTAATCAATATGTATTTTAAATACTATTAATTTTATTGAAATTTTAAATTAATTTTGAAATAAACAGATTGTTCTATTTTCATGAAAAAAAATACTGAATTAAAAATTTCAATTGTTATGGGAAGTCAATCCGACTATAAAATAATGAAACTAGCAGAAAAAACCCTAAAAAAAATTGGAGTTTCATATGAAACAAAAATCATATCTGCACACAGAACACCACAAAGAATGTATAAATATGCTTTAAAAACTGAACAAAATCATATTGGTGTAATAATTGCAGGTGCCGGAGGTTCTGCTCATCTTCCAGGAATGATATCAGCACTAACACATGTGCCGGTTCTTGGCGTTCCAATTGAAAGTAAAAAACTCAAGGGTTTAGATAGCTTACTATCAATTTCACAAATGCCAAAAGGAATACCTGTGGGAACTCTTGCTATAGGAGAAGATGGTGCAATTAATGCCGCTTTATTAGCTGCAGCTATAATCGCTAATCAAAATCCAAGTATTCGAAAAAAACTAAAAAATTTTAGAATAAGACAAACTAAATCCATAAAGAAAAATCCAAAATAACATGTCAGAAATTACTCTTGGTATCATTGGGGGTGGTCAACTTGGAAGCATGCTTGCAATAGCCGCTAAAAAATTAAATGTTAAAATTGTAGTATTTTGTGACGATTTAGATGCCCCAGCACAAAATTTTTGTAATCATTTTATTGTTGGAAGTTATAATAATTCAGAAAAAATATTAGAGTTTATAAATCAAGTTGATCTAGTTACATATGAATTTGAAAATATTCCATTTGAGACATTAAATGAAATTAATAAACTAAAAACAGTTTTACCAAAACCTTCAATTAATAGATTAATACAACATAGATTAGCTGAAAAAGATTTCGTTAACAAATTAAATATAAGAACAACAAGATATGTTTCTATTGAAAAAAAATCGGATATAGATGCATTAGAGGATTTTTTACCAGGTATATTAAAAACTACAACACTTGGATATGATGGCAAAGGTCAATTTCCAATAAATTCAATTAATGAACTTGATAAATTAAATTTAGATTTTTCCAAAGGGTATATTCTTGAAAAACTTGTAAAATTAAAAAAAGAAATTTCAATTATCCTTACAAGATTTGGCAATAATAAATATGAAATTTATGAACCAATTGAAAACACTCACGAAGATCAAATATTAAAATATTCAAAAATACCTGCTGAAATTAATGAAAAGGTTTTAAGTCAATCTAAAGAGTGGGGAATGCTAATTGCTGAAGAGCTAAAATACATTGGAACTTTATGTGTGGAATTTTTTATCGATAGAAACGATAACTTATATGTTAATGAAATAGCTCCGAGAGTTCATAACTCTGGACACCTTACAATAAATGCATTCAATATTAGTCAATTTGAAAATCATATACGAGCTGTTTGTGGTTTGGAGCAAATACCATTGAAAAAAATATCAAATGCTAAAATGATCAATCTGATTGGGGATCAAATTACTCATTATAGAAATATTAAACAGTTTAATGATAATGAATTTTTCTTTGATTATTTAAAAAAAGAGATAAAAGAAAAAAGAAAAATGGGACATATTACAACTTTAGTATAAATGTTAAAATCAATAGAAGGGAATTTTGATAACCATAAAGTAAATGAGCTTCTTATAAAGCATTTTATCGAACTAAGGGCTGCATCACCAGAGGGAAGTGCTCATGTTCTGGATATTCCTGGTTTAAAAATACCATCAATAAAGTTTTGGAGTTTGTGGAATAAAGAAAAATTAATTGGATGTGGTGCATTAAAATTTTTAGACAAAGAACATGGGGAATTTAAATCTATAAGAATTCATGATGATTTTAGAAAGCAAGGCAAGGGAATTAATGTAATAAATCATTTAATAAACGAGGCTAAAAAACTAAAAATAAAAAGATTAAGTATTGAAACGGGTGCCAGTGATTTTTTTATTCCAGCTAGAAAACTTTTTAAAAAAACTGGATTTATAGAGTGCGAACCTTTTGCACACTACAAAGAAGACATTAATTCAGTCTATTTCACGATGTTAATTGACAAATTTTAAAAATATTTTTTTATATTTGATCTATTTTGTTGACAAAACCTAATAAAATCTAAAGAAATCCAATATTACTTAATTATAAGTAATAATTTTAAATAACAAAAAGTAAGAAGAAAAATATGAGTCTACAAGGAAAAGTAAAGTGGTTCAATCCAACCAAAGGTTTTGGTTTTATTGAAAGAGAAGATAAAGAAAAAGATGTGTTTGTACATGTTTCAGCAGTAAGAGATGCTGGTATGAACGGTTTAGATGAGGGTCAAGCTTTGACTTTCGATGTTGAAGATGGTCCTAAAGGTCCTTCAGCAGTTAACTTAAAAACTGCATAATTTCACACTTCCTATTGGCTGAAATAAAATTTATTAAATATAAATTAATTGTTTATTCAGCCAATACCTTTTTCTAAAACAATCTTTAAACACAATTTTAAATTATAAAAATTAATTAGTTATTTTAGTTAAAATATGATTGGAATTTTAGGTGGAATGGGAACACAAGCTGGTCTTGATTTTTGCAATAAGCTTGCAATACTTAATCGTGGAAAAATTGACCAAGAATATCCATTATTTTTGCTGTTTAATAAATCAAATATTCCTGGGAGACCCGAATCCATAGGATCTCATACTAAAAATCTCTCAAAAAAATCTTCTAGTAAAAAAAGTAAAGAAAAATATGACAGAGTTTTAAAAAGCTTACTAAAAGGTTGCAAGCTATTAGAAAAAAATAAATGTAAATTCATTGTTATACCGTGTAATACTGCTCATTATTGGTTTAATGATTTACAAAAAAAAATAAAAATTCCAATCATCAATATGCCAAAAGAAGTTTTCAATTTTACAAAAAAAAAATGTAAAAAAAAATCAAAAATTGGACTTCTGGCAACTGAGGGGACACTAAAAACTGGTGTTTATAAAAAATTTTTTGAAAAAGATTTTCAATTAATTGAGCCTTCTCAAAGTCTTCAAAGTTCATCTGTTAATAGAGCAATTAAGTATGTAAAAATGGGTAATGTTAAATCAGCTGCAAGAGCAATTAAACCAGCAATTAACTCTCTATTAAAAATGAAATGTAAAAAAATTATTTTAGGGTGTACCGAGCTTCCAATTGCAATTTTTGCTTTTAAATCCTTTAAAAATATTAAATCCTCAAAGGTATTTTTAGATCCCAATTTAATTTTAGCTCACTCAGCTATGGTTAAGCATAATAAATAATTTATGCCTAAAAAGATTGAAAAACCATATGTATTAAGAGCAGCCGAATTTATTTACTTAAAAGTAATTGAAATTAAAAAACAAAACCCAGAGGTCAATAATATACAGGCATTTGAGATTTTTATGACCACTAAAGAATATGATTTATTAAGTTCAGGAGAATTTCACGATAAATGGTTTTTAGAATTAAAGAATAATAAATTTATCGATAAAATTTCTAAAAATAAAATAAATGAGGAAACTTTAAGGCTTTTAGAACTCCAAAAAAGCTCTATGATAAAATTTTTAATGAAAATACCCAAGCTGTACTATACTAAAAGCCACTTTCCTTTAGAAATTTCTCAAAGAGCTTTTGATCATTTATGGAGAGTTTGTGAAAGCTACGAAATGTGGTGTAAAGAGACTGATCAAGAAAATTTAATTTATCTAGATATTATTGAGTAGTTTTATTTAACTTAATTATTGATCTTGTTACATTTATTCTTTTTTTAATTAATTTTTGTAAATTTTGATTTTCGATTGTTTTTCGAGTTATATTTATTCTTTTTTCAACTAACTTTCTTAAATCGTCATTAACTGATTTTTTTTGAATTTTTTTATTTATTTCATCTTTAACCAAGGTTAAAGAAGTTTTTCCTGTCTGTTTTTCTATACTTTGATTAATAAAGAATTGTGCACCTGCTTTGTATACATTTCCTGAAGTAAGAGCTGTCATGCTCGGACCGACAATTGAAAAAAGGGGCATAAAACCCGTTAAAAAGAAAAAAGATGTAGTAATCACTAAAATTCTTAATAATCTAAAAATCATCCGAGAACCTTAAGTGATTTGTTCTTTTATTTCCATGGCAAATTTGTTCATTATAGGTGCTGATTTGTTTGATTTTAGTTAATTTATTTGATTATAAAATATGATGATAAGAATATTGCCGTTCATATTTGTAATTCTATGGTCTTCTGCCTTTATTACAACCAAGCCTATCATAGATAACAGCGATCCATTTGCTGCTCTAGCTTTTAGATTTGCTTTAGTAGCATTAGGTTTTTTTTTATTTTCTATTTATTCAAAACAAAAAGTTTTGACTTCTAAAAAAAATTTTTTGGAATCATTTTTTAGTGGCATACTTTTTCATGGTTTTTATCTTGGAGGTGTCTTTTACTCAATTTCAATAGGTATGCCCACAGCCATTGCAGCATTGATTGTAACTCTACAACCAGTTCTTACAAATGCATTAAGTGGTCCAATCCTAAATGAAACAGTTTCTGCAAAACAATGGGTAGGTGTATTATTGGGATTTACTGGTGCAGGTCTTGTTTTAGGTTTAGATATTGGCACTAAAATACCTCCAACAGGTTTAATAGCAACAATCATAGCATTAATTGCGATTACATTTTCTACTTTATGGCAAAAAAAATTAAGTAAAAATTTACCTCTACCAGTAAGTAACATATATCAAGCTTTGGGTGGATGTGTATTTCATTTAGTAATAATAATTTTATTTGTTGAACCTTACATTGATTTTTCTAAAACTTTTATAATTGCGATGAGTCACCAAATATTTTTAGTTTCGTTTGGTGCATTCACAATACTTATGTATTTAATTAAAAATAATTCTGCAAGTAGGACTGTTTCAATTTTTTTTCTGATACCAGCAACTTCAGCTATTATGGCTTGGCTTTTCTTAAATGAAAATTTGACTAATTTAGATTTAATTGGTTTCTTGGTCACCTCTATAGGTGTATACATCGCTACAAGAGACTAAATTGAAAACTTAAATAGATTTAAAGCCAAATTCTAGCGAAGCATCCGTGATAGCATGATACAAAGATTCTCCAAAACTTCTTAAGGTAAATAATCTTACTTTATTTGGATTATCATTTAGTTTATCAACAGTGAAAGCTATTCCATTATAAGTTGAGTTTATGGAATTATTTATTTCTAAGGTATTGAAATTAAATGGGCACCCTTTTTTTAAAACTTCTATTGTCTCTTTACCCTCAATCTCAATGATTGCTCTTGAATGTGATAAATCTGTTATTGCAAAGTCTGTATCTTTAAATTCGTTTAGAATATTTTTAATTAAATCTTTTTTTGTTGATACTAACATCCAGTTCTTCGGCCCATTCCACATAATTCTTGTAGTGTCATTAAATACGACGGTTAAAGATTCGTTTTTTAGTTTTAATCCATCAACATTAATACCTTCAAATGAAACTGAGGAGTTTTTATACTGAAATATTTGAACAATTAGTAAATTTTTATTTTCAGATATTTTGAGGAGATCATTTTCATTTTTTTCCTCATAATCTCCAAACTGACCTGTTGTATGAACATTTGCTAAAGCTGAAATTAAAGTCATGATCTAACCCTTTCACCTTTTGGATCTACATAATGTGATGAAACTATTTCTACTGGTATTACTTTATTTTTAAGAGGTGACATTACAAATAATTTTTTACCGATCATATTTTTTCCATCTTTCAATATTGCTAAAGAAAAAGGATTGTCATATTCAACACTCCAACATGATGCTGAAATATGTCCCAACTTTGGATTTGGTAAAGGTGCATTAGCATCTTTAACTAAGTGAGACCCCTCTGGAATACTTGTTTTTTTATCTAGCGGAACAACTCCTACCACTCTTTGTCTATCGTCTGCTGTAAAAGCTACTCTTTGAAGTGATCTTTTTCCAATAAAGTCTTTCTTTTTGCTCACAAGACCCTCTAAAGCGTTGTCATAAGGTATTGTTCTTCCATCAAGTTCAGAACCAGCAACATGTCCCATTTCAATTCTCAAAGTTGATAATGCCTCTGTACCGTATGGTTGTATTTTAAACTCCTCACCAACTTCCATAATTTTTTCCCACATAAAGTTTCCATTATCTGACTCGACATTAACTTCATATGCAAGCTCACCTGAAAAAGATATTCTAAATATTCTAGCTTTAACTCCAAATAAATCTCCTTCCATATAGCCCATAAAGGGAAGACCTTCATTAGATACATCTAAATTTGGGAATAATTTTTGTAGAACATTTCTAGATTTTGGACCTGCAATAGCTGCTCCTGCCCATTGTTCAGTTGTTGAAACAACATTAACATTTAATTCAGGCCATACTAATTGTAAATAATATTCTAAATGTGAAAGAACATTTGCTGCCTGTGCAGTTGTAGTAGTCATATGATAGTGATTTTCAGAAATTCTTGTAGTTGTTCCATCATCCATCACAATTCCATCTTCTCTTAGCATTACTCCATATCTAGCTTTACCGACTGGCAATTTTAACCAAGCATTCGTATAAACTCTATTTAATAACTCAGCTGCATCTGGCCCTTTAATATCAATTTTACCAAGTGTAGTCACATCACAAACACCAACATTTGTTCTCACATTTTTTGCCTCTCTCTTAGATCCTTCAAATAGATTTTCATTACCTCTCTTATAATATCTAGGTCTCAACCAAACACCTGCGTCGACAAAAACTGCATTATTTTTTTCATGCCAAGCATGTATTGGAGATTTCCTTGTTGGTTTCGAGTGTTTTCCAACCTCTCTTCCAACAATTGCACCAATTGAAATAGGTGTATATGGAGGTCTAAAAGTAGTATGGCCTACTGCCGGAACAACTTTATTTTCAATTTCTGAAACTAACTGTAAGCCATTCAAATTACTTGTTTTACCTTGATCAGTTGCCATACCAAGTGTAGTATATCTTTTAACATGCTCTATTGATCTATATCCTTCCCTAAGAGCTATTTCGATATCTGATACAGCTACATCGTTTTGAAAATCTAAAAATCTTTTATAATGTTTTCCTGCTGGTAATGGAACACACCAAAACTTATCATGCTGAGAAGATTTTTTTTCAACTACATTTGGAATACTTACCTCATTATCATTTTTAGTTATTTTTTTTGAAATTTCACTTCCTTTTGCAAATGAAGTTTGTAAAGTTTCCTCCAAAGAGAACACTCCATTAGCAGCTCCTAAAGTTGTTTCTTGTTGTTTTGAGACTCCAGGAACAAATGCATCAATTTCTTCTTTAAACTTAGTTTTATTTCCTGATTGAGAAGCTAAATGAATAGACGGTGTCCAAAAACCTGAAACACATATGCAATCACATTTAATATTTTCTATTTTTCCAAGTTGTTTTTTATCATCAGAAATACTCGCTATATCTGCAGATTTTACTTTTTTATAACCTTGCGCTGCAACAACAACATAAGAATTTTTAATATTTATTCCTAAACTTTTTGCCTCATCAATAATTTCTGATTCAGGATTTTTTCTTGAATCTAATATTACTGGTTTTACTCCATGCTTTTGAAATTCTATAGCTGTTTCATATCCACTGTCATTATTTGTAAATATCAATGGGTTTTTTCCAACTAAAACTCCATAAACTTTTAAATATTCTTTGGCAGCAGATGAAAGCATTACACCTGGCGTATCATTATTTCCAAAAACTATTGGTCTCTCAATAGATCCTGATGAAATTAAAACTTCTTTTGCACGGATGTACCATAATCTTTTATTTGGATGATATTTTTTTGTTTTTGGTAAATGATCACTTACCTTTTCAGACATTACAAGCATGTTGTGATCATAATAGCCAAAGATTTGAGATCTATTTTTTACAACAACATTTGGCATTGTTTTAAGTTCGGTAATTATTCCTTCAGCCCAATCTTTTCCTGATTGGTTTCCAATATTCACATCATCTGTTAATAAAGACCCACCAAATCTAGGCTTGTCTTCTGCTAAAATAACTTTTGCACCATTTTTTGCGGCTGCATATGCGCTAGACAAACCTGATGGTCCTGATCCAGCTATCAATAAATCACAATATTCATATTTATGCTCATATCTCTCTTTATCATGTTTAGTAGATGCTACACCTAATCCAGCCGCTTTTCTTATAAAGGGCTCATAAATTCTATACCAAAAGCTTTTTGGCCACATAAAAGTTTTATAGTAAAATCCTGCAGGTAGAAAAATTTTTAAAAAATTATTAATTGCGCCAATATCAAAATTAACACTTGGCCAACAATTTACACTTTTTGCCTCTAAACCCTCAAAAAGTTCTTGCTCAGTTGCTTTTATATTCGGCTCAGTCTCATTATTTCTATAAAGCTGAACTATTGCATAAGGTTCATCTACTCCTGCTCCAAAAAAACCTCTTGGCCTATGATATTTAAAACTTCTACCAACTAAATGAACTCCATTTGCAAGTAATGCAGATGCTAAAGTATCACCTTCATATCCAAAATATTTTTTCCCATTGAATTTAAATGATAGTTTTTTATCTCTATTAATTAATCCAACACTTTCTAGTCTGAAATCTTGAGACATTAGACAACTCCCTCGTCAGCTTTAAAAGTATTAAATATTTCATGAGTTGCAGTATCTCTCTCTACTTTTATCCATTGTCTACATCCTGATATATGTTGCCATAACTCTAAATGTTTTCCTCTTAAACTTTTTCTATTGTAAACAAAGTCATCCCATTCTTGATCAGAAATTTCTTTGTTCAACTCTGGCCTTTTTACACTTGCATCTCCGCCATAAGAAAATTCAATTTGTGGTCTCATTCCACAATGTGGGCATTTAATATAGAGCATCTATGATATCCAGGTTTTAGTTCCGAGTCCTTTTTCGTCAATTAGATGACCAGTATTAAACCTATTCAAACTATATCCTGCATTTAATTCGTGAACTCTATCTTGAGCGATTGTGTGTGCAAATGTCCAACCAGATGCTGGTGTTGCTTTAAAACCTCCATAACACCAACCACAATTTAAATACAAACCATCTATATGAGTTTTATCAATTATGGGAGATCCATCCATTGACATATCCATAATACCGCCCCAAGTTCTAAGCATTTTTAACTTACTTAAAAAAGGCATCATCGCTATACCTTCGGTCAAAACATGTTGCAAAGTAGGTAAATTTCCTCTTTGTGCGTAACTATTATAACCATCTAAGTCACCGCCCATTACCATTTCGCCTTTATCTGATTGACTAATATAAAAATGTCCAGCACCAAATGTTACAACGCTATCCAAAACAGGTTTAACTGGCTCCGAAACACATGCTTGAAGAAGATGAGTTTCTATTGGTAGGGTCATGTTTAATTTTTCAGCCAAAATATTTGTACTGCCTGCAACACATAAACCAACTTTTTTAGCTCTAATATTTCCACGAGATGTTCGAATGCCATTTATTTTTCCAGCAGAAACATCAAAACCAATTACCTCACAATTTTGTATAATATCTACCCCCATGTCATCTGCTTGACGAGCATAACCCCAAGCTACGGCATCATGTCTTGCAGTTCCTGCGCTTGGTTGCATCAAGCCACCAAAAATTGGAAATCTAACATTTTCAGAAAAATCAGCCATTGGAATAATTTCTTTGACCTGTTCTCTATTCAAAAGAACAGCATCTATTCCATTTAACCTCATTGAGTTGCCCCTTCTCGCATAAGCATTCATTTGCGCATCTGAGTGAGCTAGATTAATAATTCCTCGAGGAGAAAACATTACATTGTAATTTAGGTCTTGACTCATCTTTCTCCATAAATCCATTCCAAATTCACTAAATAATCCGTTTTCATCATGCATGTAATTAGATCTGATGATTGTAGTGTTTCGTCCTACGTTTCCACCTCCAATCCATCCTTTTTCGATGATTGCAACTTTTGTAATATTATGTTCTTTTGCAAGATAATACGCTGTAGCAAGACCATGGCCACCTCCTCCAATAATTACTACATCATATTCCTCTTTTGGTTCTGGGTCCTTCCATGCTAAATCCCAATTTTGATGATTAGAAAAAGCATTTTTGACTAAATTAAATATAGAATATTTCTGCATCAGTTAATTTTATAGTAAAGAATCTAAATAGTGCTTATTTTTTTTATATATATTTTTTAGAAGTTTCCAAAGAACTTAAAAAAGGATATGAAGTCTGCAGGTAAACGTTTTAATTTAAAGGATTTTAAATGAGTGATGTCAAATCAGATATTCAAATAGCTAGAGAGGCTAAAATGCAACCAATAAATGATGTTTTAGCAAAAATAAATGTGCCAGATGAAAGTGCAGCGTTTAGTCCGATGGGGCGACATATTGCTAAGATAAATTTAGAATATCTAGATACACTTAAAAATAAGCCTGATGGTAAATTGATTTTAGTTACAGCTATTACACCAACACCTGCTGGTGAGGGAAAAACAACAACCTCTGTTGGACTTCATGACGGATTGAATAAAATAGGAAAAAAATCAATTGTTTGTTTAAGAGAGCCAAGTTTAGGTCCCTCTTTTGGAATGAAAGGTGGGGCTGCTGGAGGGGGATATGCTCAGGTAGTTCCAATGGAACAAATTAATCTTCATTTTACAGGAGACTTCCACGCAATAACATCTGCTCATAATTTATTATCAGCACTAATTGATAACCATATTTATTGGGGGAATAAATTAGACATCGATGTCAGAAGAGTTGTTTGGAAAAGAGTTATGGATATGAACGATCGATCGTTAAGATCAATAAATATTAATTTAGGTGGTGTAGCTAATGGTTTCCCAAGAGAAGATGGTTTTGATATTACTGTCGCTTCAGAAATCATGGCTATTTTTTGTTTATCAAATGATTTAGAAGATTTAGAAAAAAGAATAGGTAACATTACAATTGCTTACAATAGATCTAAGAAACCAATTTACGCAAAAGATTTAAAAGCCCAAGGACCTATGACTGTGTTGTTGAAAGATGCAATAAGACCTAATGTAACCCAAACGTTAGAAAATAATCCTGCAATAATACATGGAGGACCATTTGCAAACATTGCACATGGATGTAATTCGGTAATTGCAACAAAAACTGGTCTAAAACTTGCTGATTATGTTGTCACTGAAGCTGGCTTTGGTGCTGATTTAGGAGCTGAAAAATTCTTAGATATTAAATGTAGAAAATCAAATTTAAAACCAAGTTGTGTTGTAATAGTTGCAACAATTAGAGCATTAAAAATGCATGGTGGTGTTGCAAAAGATGATCTAAAAAATGAAAATGTAGATGCTCTTAAAAAAGGGTTGGTTAATTTAGAGAGACATATTGAAAATGTTAAAAAATTTGGTTTACCAGTAGCAGTTGCTGTTAATCATTTTATTAAAGATACTGATAATGAAGTAAAAGCTTTAATTGAATTTTGTGACAGCTTAGGTGTGAAAGCAAGTCTTTGTACTCACTGGTCAAATGGTGGTGAGGGAACTAAAGAACTAGCAGCACACGTTGTAGATCTATGTGAAAAAAATCAGGCTAAATTTAATTTTTTATATGAGAGTAATACTCCTTTATTTAAAAAAATAGAGACTATTGCAAAAGAAATTTATAGAGCAGATGAGGTAATTGCTGATACAAAAATAAGAGATCAACTGAAAACATTTGAGGATGCTGGTTACGGTGAATTACCTATTTGTGTTGCAAAAACACAATATAGTTTTTCAACAGATCCTAATCTAAAAGGAGCACCAACTGGTCACGCTTTACCAATTAGAGAAATAAGACTTTCTTCTGGTGCTGAATTTATTGTAGTCGTTTGTGGAGCTATAATGACAATGCCTGGATTACCACGAGTTCCAGCAGCTGACTCTATTAAATTAAATGATAAGGGTGAAATTGAAGGACTATTCTAAATTAAGATAATTTAACCAATTCTCTAATTCTCTCATTCTAGACTTTTTATCTAACTTTTTATTTTCTTTCTCTATTTTTTTAATATGAATATTTATTTCATCCTCGTCTGTAAATGCACCTTTATCTAAAAGTCTTTTTTTTCTGAAAATAATTAAATTTATCATTTTATTATAAGTTATTTCAGGATGATATTGCAGACCCCATATATCACATTCACCTAATTTAAAATTAAGTGCTTGAACTTTGTTAATTGAATTTGAAGCTAATAAAATTGAATTTTTAGGCATTGTTACAACCTCATCAAAATTAAAAGCAGGTGTATTAAATCTTAAACTTTTGTTTTTGTATAACGGATGTTTTAAACCATTTTCATTAATTTCTATATCAAACGCAATTCCTTTCTGGGAACCATTTGTACATTTTTTTACTTCACCTCCTGCAGCAGTCACAGCTACTTGCATTCCCCAACAGATTGCTAAAATTTTTTTAATTTTTTTTTGGCACTCCTTCATAAATTCAATTTGCCTTTTTATCTCTGGAGTTGCATTGTAAATATTTAAACTACTTCCACCCCATATTAGGCCATCATAACTGCCAAGATTATTGATTATTTTCTGAATATTTTTGTCTGATGAGGGATTTGCAACATCAATTATTAAATTATCTGTAAAATAGCTAAGACTGTGTTTTAAACTTTCTGTATGTGTTTGAATGCCTGCAACAGTGAACTGTTTATTTTCCTCGTTTGGATTACCTTCAACAATTAAAATTTTTTTCATTAAAATAATTCTCCAGAAATACTTTTTTTATACATTTCTTTTAAATCTTGCTTACTTATTTCTTTTGGGTTTCCTCCTGTTGATGGGTCTTCGTATGCCATCAAGGATAGTTCTTCTAAATCAATATTACTACAATCCATAACTTCTGATAATTTATGTGGAATATTCAAATTATTTCTTAATTTTAAAATCCAATCTAAAAAACTATCAAAACTTTTATCTAAGTTAAGATAATCACAAATAGAAATTATCTTATTTTCAATTGAAGATTTATTAAATGTTAACACATAGGGCATAAATATTGCATTAGACAATCCATGGTGTACATTAAATTTACCATTTACTGGATGGCTCAATGAGTGAATTGCTCCAAGTCCTTTCTGAAATGCGGCTGAACCCATTGATGCTGCAGCAAGTAAATCCATTCTAGCATTAACGTCATTTCCATTTTTAAAAGCTTTTAGTAAAGAATTTTTTATTAATTTAATTCCCTCTATTGCTATTCCGTCAGCCATTGGATGATATCCACGTGCACAGAAGGCCTCTAAATTATGAGCTAATGCATCCATTCCGGTTGCAGCAGTTAATCTCGGAGACAAATCAATAGTGAGTAAAGGATCTAAAATTACGATTGATGGTAACATTTTTGGGTGAAAAATAATTTTTTTTGCACCAGTATCTTTGTTAATTATTAAAGATGCTCGTCCTGTCTCAGATCCTGTGCCAGCTGTAGTTGGTACTGCAATTATTTTCGAAATTTTAGAACCATCGGCTCTTTTCCATTGATCACCAATATCTTCAAAGTCCCATAAAGGTCTTGATTGATTGCACATAAATGCTATTGCTTTTCCAACATCTAAACCACTTCCTCCTCCTAAAGCTATTACACCGTCGCAACCCAGAGTATTGTAAACTTTAACTCCTTCTTCAACATTTTCGCCAATTGGATTTCCCGTAAAATTAGAAAAAGTAGACAGATTTTTAAAATTTTTTTTTAAACTTATTATTATTTTTTTTATAATTTCTAAATTTATTAAATCTTTATCGGTTACAAATAGTGGGTTTGAAATGTTTAGCTCTTTACAAGCTAAGAATAAATCCTCTATTCTATTCTCACCTATCCACATCGTGGTGGGATAATTCCAATTAATGCCCATTAAAAAATATAATTTTATTTTTTTTAAAATTCTTAGTAAGATATATTTATAAATTTATTAATGATAGGAAAAATTCTATGTCAAAAGTAGCAATCATAGGTGCTGGTCCCTGTGGACTTTCAATTTTAAGAGCATTTGAACATTTAGAAAAAAAAGGAGAAAAAATTCCTGAAATAGTTTGTTTTGAAAAACAAGAAAGTTGGGGTGGACTATGGAACTACAACTGGAGAACTGGCTCTGATCAATATGGAGATCCTGTTCCTAATAGTATGTATAGATACTTGTGGTCTAATGGACCAAAAGAGTGTTTGGAATTTGCTGATTACTCTTTTGATGAACATTTTGGAAAACCAATTCCTTCCTTTCCTCCGCGTGAAGTCTTGCAAGATTATATTTTAGGAAGAGTAAGTAAAGGAAATATAAAAAGTAAGATTAAATTTAATACTCGAGTTACTAACACTATTTATAAAAATGATAAGTTTGAAATTAGCTATCAGGATAAAGTTAATAATAAAATTTTAAATGATACATTTGATTATCTTGTGGTTTCTACGGGTCATTTTTCTGTTCCTTTTATACCTGAATATGAAGGTATGAATTCTTTCCCGGGAAGAATAATGCACTCACATGATTTTAGAGATGCTGAAGAATTCAGAGGTAAAAATGTTATTGTTCTTGGAAGCAGTTATTCAGCTGAAGATGTGGCTCTACAATGCAATAAGTATGGTGCTAAAAGTGTAACTATTGGATATAGGCATAACGCAATGGGATTTAAATGGCCAAAAGGTATGAAAGAGGTTCATTACTTAGATAAGTTAGAAGGAAAAAAAGCTATATTTAAAGATGGAACAGAGCAAGATGCCGATGTAATTATTTTGTGTACAGGCTATCTTCATCATTTCCCATTTTTAGATGAAAGTTTAAAATTAAAAACACATAATAGATTATATCCGCCAAAACTTTACAAAGGTGTTGTGTGGCAAGATAATCATAAACTTCTATATTTAGGCATGCAGGACCAGTTTCACACATTTAATATGTTTGATTGTCAAGGATGGTATGCAAGAGATGTGATCATGGGAAAAATCAAAATGCCTACTGATGAAGAAATAGATGAAGACATAAATAAATGGGTTTCAATGGAAGAAAAATTAGAAAATCCTGATCAAATGATTGATTTTCAAACAGAATATACCAAAGAGCTTCATGATATGTCTGATTATCCTAAAATAGATTTTGAATTAATCAGAAAACATTTTAAAGAATGGGAACATCATAAAGTAGAAGACATTCTAACTTATAGAAATAAATCGTTTTCGTCTCCTGTAACTGGATCTGTTGCACCAATCCATCACACGCCTTGGGAAAAAGCGATGGATGACTCAATGAAAACTTTTTTAAATAAATAAAAAATTAATAATTTATTTTTAATTTCTTATTTTTAGTAATTGCACTTAATAATGCAATCATTAATGGAATTTTTTTCTTATTAATTTTTCTTAAAACATAGGGTGCAATTTCATTGGCTAAATCAGCGCCCTCAATGGTGTCATTTCTCATAAATTTCTTTTTAGCACTTTTAAAAGGGAATCCTTTACCTAGGTATTCTCCCATTTTGCTGTTTCTGCCTCCTACAGCGCTCACATAAAGGTCTCCAATACCAGCTAAACCGTTAACAGTTTCTTCTTTTCCTCCAAAAAATTTAATTAAATATTTCATTTCATCTATAGACTTTCTGAATAAAGCAGAGGATGTGTTATTTCCTTGACCTGATCCAATTATCATTGAATAAATATTCTTGATAGCAGAGGAAAACTCAACACCTTTTACATCTGAAGAATATTCTGTTTTATAATAATTAGTTGAAATCATTTTTCCAATTTTTTTAGCAATAGTTATATTTTTATTTGCTAATACAGTATAACTTTTTACCTTCCTGGCTAATTCTTTTGCTAAACAAGGTCCTTTTAATATTGAAATATTTAAATTGTTTTTGTTTAAATTTAATTGCTCAGACATACTAATTAATTTTTTACTTTTTTTTTGAAATTTCAAACCTTTTGTTAAAACAAGTATTAAAGTTTTTTGTTTAAGATCTTTTAGATAATTTTTTATCATATCTATACCTAATGAGCTTACAGCAACTACTATTAAGTCCCATTTTTCACTAAGAAGTTCAGGATTAAATTTCTTAATATTAAGTTTATTTGATAAGTTAATTTTTAATGCTGGATGAAATTTTTTTTTATTTTTTAATTTTCTTAGTAAATTTAAATTATATGGTTCAGTCAAAGTTACTTTTTGATTATTGTCTATTAAAGGAACAGAAAAAGCTGCACCCATTGCCCCTGCTCCAATTATTAAAACTTTTTTCATAAATATTATGCTAAAGTTTTTTTAATTGCTTGCTGCCAACCTTGCAATAAGTGATTTCTTAATTTTTTATCAATTTTTGGCACAAATTCCTTATCTTTTCTCCATGTATTTTTTATATGACTTAATGATTTAAATTCTCCTATTTGGTAACCTGCTAACAGAGCGGCTCCAAAAGCAGTTGTTTCTAAAATCTTAGGTCGAAGTACTTTTAAATTAATTATATTTGCCAAAAATTGTGAAAACCAATTATTAGTTATCATACCACCATCAATTTTAACTATTCTGGGTTTTAAACCGTCTTTATTCATTGAATAAAATAAGTCATTACTTTGATAAGCAACTGACTCTAGTGTTGCTCTAACTAAGGTTTTCCAATCACTATCTCTTGTAAGCCCTGTTATCAACCCTCTTGCATCAGGTCTCCAGTAAGGAGCCCCTATTCCACTAAAAGCTGGGACAACATAAACTTCATCATTACTTTTTGTTGATTTAGCTATTTTTTCAGTTTCGAAAGCATTGTTTATTAGTTTAATTTTATCTCTTAACCATTGCACACCTGCTCCAGCTATAAAAATAGATCCTTCAAGAGCGTACGTGGTCTTATTATTCAATCGATAACAAATTGTGGTTAATAACTTATTTTTTGAATTAATTTTTTTTGATCCAGTATTCATTATTATAAAAGCGCCTGTGCCATAAGTAATTTTAGTTGATCCTTTTTCAAAACAAGCTTGTCCTACAGCTGCAGCTTGTTGATCTCCTAACACAGCAGAAATGGTTATTTCTTTTCCTGTAACTCTCTTATCTGTTTTTCCAAAATTATCTGCAGAATTTTTTACCTCTGGCAAAATATTCTTTGGAATTTTTAATTTCTGTAAAATTTCATTATCCCATTTATTATTATTAATATTAAATAACATGGTTCTGCTTGCGTTAGTGGCATCGGTTAAATGCTGTTTACCTTTAGTTAGTTTCCAGATTAAAAAGGTGTCTACTGTACCAAACAATAAATTATTTGTTTTTAATAACTTTTTTGAAACTTTTACATTATCTAAAATCCATTTTATTTTAGTAGCAGAAAAATAAGGATCTATAAATAACCCTGTTTTTTTTCTAAAAATATTTTCATAATTTTTATTCTTTAGAGATTTACAATATTCATGGGTTCTTCTATCTTGCCAAACAATTGCATTATAAATAGGTTTTCCAGTTTTTTTATTCCACAAAATTGTAGTTTCTCGTTGATTTGTAATTCCAATTGTAAGTATATGACCTTTTAAACTTTTAGCTTTTTTGATTACCTGTTTTAACGCTTTAAATGTTGTCGACCAAATTTCATCTGGATTGTGTTCTACCCAACCATTTCTTGGAAAGTATTGTTTAAATTCGTATTGAGATATAAATTGAATATTGCCTTTGATATCAAAAAGCACTACCCTCGAAGAAGTTGTACCCTGGTCTATCGAGATAATAAATTTTTTCAAATTACTAATCTATGCCAAGATGTTTTTTTCTTTTTCCAACCCAAGTTCTTATTAAGTTATCAAAAATTAAACCTATAAATGCAACACAGATACCTAAAGTTAAACCGATTCCTGCTCCATTTTTATCTGAAAGTGCTTTTAAGATATACTGACCCAGATCCTCTGTTCCAATAAATGCTCCTATTATCACCATGAATAAAGCAAAAACGATTGTTTGATTTAGACCAAGCATCATGTGTGGAAATGCTAATGGAAACTCAATTTTTGTTAATCTTTGAAATTTATTTACACCAGACATTGTTGCGGCTTCATGTAAGCCCACAGGAACACTTCTTAAACCCTCAATAGTGTATCTTGTTGCAGGAATTGTAGCATAAACAATTACTGCAATTAGCACAGAAGTATCTGTAATTCCAAAAAGCATCATTACAGGAATTAAATATACAAATGATGGGAATGTTTGAAATATATCACAAACACCCAGCATAAACGCTGCAGATTTCTTATTTTGAAAACATAATGTTCCAACTGTAAATCCTATCAAACATGAAACTATGACTCCAAAAGTTGCCATATACAAAGTTACCAACGCTCTATCCCACCATGGACTCAATGCAATAAACAAAGTCAAAGCAGCAACAACTAGTGCAGAGCGAATTCCTCCAATTAAATATCCAGCTCCAACAGCTAATACTAATGTGGCTACTGCTGGCATTCTTAAATATAGGGCTCTCATTGGCTGAAGTACATCTACGATTAACCACGTATTGAATGCTTTTATATAAACAAAGAAAGTATCAAAAATCCAATCTACCCCTTTGTTCCAAAAATCTGCTGTTGATATCCCTTTATTATGTGGAACTTCAAACAAGTAATTAAAGCTTCCTTTAAAAATAAAAGTGCCAATATAGGCTAAAACAATTCCTATTAATACTGATGCAGCAAAAAATATTGTATTTTTATTTCTTTGAAAGAATGTGAGATTGCCAAAATAATCAGTTTGTTTATTTGCCCAAGCTAAGGACATCTTATCTAAAAGTATTGCAATTAAACTAATACACAGCCCTGCTTCTAGTGCTAATCCAATATTAAGTTGGTTCAATGCTAACAATAAATTAAATCCTAAACCTTTTGCACCAATAAATGCGGATATTACTGCCATAGAAAAACAGACCATGATAACTTGGTTAACACCAATTAAAATATCTCTTCTAGCAGTAGGAATTAATACTTTTAACATCAATTGCCAATTAGTACATCCACTCATTCTACCTGCCTCAATAACTTCTGGTGGTATTGCTCTTAAACCCAATATTGTTAATAATATCATTGGAGGAACAGCAACGACCATAGTAATGATCACAGCTGCATGATCACCAACACCAAAAAGAACTAGAGCAGGAACTAATACAGCATATTGCGGCATAGTTTGCATTACTAAGAGAATTGGGTACAAAGCTTTTTCAACACGTTTGCTTTTATATGCGGCAATACCTAAACCTAAACCAAAAATAAATGATAGAGGTGCAGCAACTAATATAAAGGAAAGTGTCTGCATTGAAGGTTTCCATTGACCAAATATAGAAATATAAATCATTGTTAAACCAGCAAACAATGCTAGTCCTTTCCCACTTAATTTATAAGATAGTATAGCGGCTCCAGCTGCAACAATAGTCCAGGGTAAACCTGGTAACTCTAACCAGGGGTAGGCATCTATAAAATCCCAACTTGTGAATGCAACAATTGTTTCTAAGCCTCCTAATAAAATCTCCCTAATTAATTCAATTAAAAAGGTCATGAATGCAGTTAAATTTCTGCTTATCTGCAAAAGTAGTGGTCGAGTTTTAAATTCTTGAGTGTCTTCATTCCAAAACTCCATTGGCATCCACTCATTCATTAAGAAAAATAAAGAGTCATTTATCCAAATAGGCAACCAACCAAGTAGAGGAGGTAATCTCCAAAATACATCAAAAGCGTAATACCTAACTTCTTTACCTAGAAAAAAGTAAACACTTTGATTAGGATCTTTAACAAATTCTGCCTGACCTCTAATAAATTTATAAGTTTCAGGAACTTCAATCGCAAAACACAAAGCAAAAAATACAATTAACAAAAATAGCCATTGAAATAATTTAGGGTATTTTTTTAAATACTGCATATTTTAACTACCATTTTTTCTTCCTCCAAAAACTGTGTCTATTATTTTTGAAGGTTTAATTGATCCTACAATATTGTTATTTGAGTCAACTACTCCTACTAATTTTTCTTGAGTAAGTATTTTTTCGGCAACATTTTCTATAATTTCATCTTTTGATACTTTTAAATCTCCTAAGTTATCTTTGCTTGAGGCATCCATGACATCCTCAATAATTAAAACCTTCTCTCTCGGTACTTCTTCAGTAAATTTTCGCACATATTCAGTTGCTGGATTTAATACTATGTTGGCTGGTGTATCTAATTGCTCAATTATACCATCTTTCATAATTGCTATTCGATCAGCTAACTTTAATGCCTCATCAAAATCATGAGTAATGAACATAATAGTTTTTTGTAATTTTTCTTGAAGTCTTAAAAATTCATCTTGCATTTCTTTTCTGATTAATGGATCTAGTGCAGAAAAAGGTTCGTCCAAAAACCATATATCAGGTTCTACTGCTAGTGATCTTGCAATACCTACTCTTTGTTGTTGTCCACCTGAAAGCTCTCTTGGAAAATAATTTTCTCTTCCATCAAGTCCAACTAATTTTACCATTTCCATTGCTCTATTAATACTATCCTCAGTGTTAGTTCCTTTGATCTGTAATGGAAATGCAATATTTTCAACAACGGTTTTGTGAGGTAGTAAAGCAAAACTTTGAAACACCATTCCCATTTTGCTTCTCCTAAGTTCTATAAGTTCTTTATTGTTTAATTCTAATAAATCTTGACCCTCAATAAAAATTTTACCACCTGTAGCATCCGTTAATCTTGATATACACCTAAGCAATGTTGATTTACCTGAACCAGATAAGCCCATCACTACCAACATTTCACCTTTCGCAACCTCAAAGGAAGCATTGTTAACTCCTACAATACACCCCTTTTCTTGAAAAGTTTTTGCGTCTACATTGCCGTTAGCTTCTTCAAGCATCTTTTTGGCATTTTGCCCAAAAATTTTATAAACTGATTCACATTTGATAACTGTTTCAGACATAATTTTTAAAGTTATATTAAATTTAATAAAATTAAAATGTTAATAATTACTCCATTTCATTGTTAAAAATTTTTAATAAAATAAACTCTTGTATCAATTCCTGTGCTTAAAAAACTTAAGGCTTCTCCACTTATAGTGATGCTTTCATTTACTCCTACATTATTTCCACTCACTGTAAACCCTGCAAAACATTTACCTTTTTCTTTATCCCACTTTACAAAAGTTTCATCAATTTTGTTTCCATTAATTGTATAAAGCTCATGTGCTCTAAAATTTAAAAAATTAGCACCCATTATTGCTCTTTGAGGAATTAATTTTGTCGCTTTACATACCTGCTCATATATTTCATCTGTTAATTTGTATTGATCAGTTCCATCAAATGCTACTAGTATCCCTGAAGGTAATTTAGATATTAACTCACTAAGTTTTTTTTCTTCAGCTATTCTCTCTTCCTCTAGCTTCATTCTTTTTACTAAGTCATCACCTTGTCCAAAAATTCCATTTAAAATGCTAAACGATATAATTACGATTAGAGTAATAAATATAAGACCAATAAATTGTCTTAAAGAGTCAGGTAAATTTTTTATTTTATTAATATAATTTTCTTTAGACATTATTCTTGCAACTGACCGTTTTTCCAAATACCCACTTTTTGTTTTCCATCAGCCCAGGTAAATGTTCCCTGACCATTCATAAAACCGTTCGCCCACTCTCCTTCATAAGTAGAGCCATCAGGAAAAGTTAATGTTCCTATTCCACTCCAGACACTATTTTTAAATTCCCCTTGATAAATATATCCATTGGGCCAAGTCTCTATACCCTGCCCTTGTTTTTTTGTTGAAACCCATTCTCCTTCGTAAGTTGTTTTATCCGTATAAACCCACTTGCCATAACCATTGTCACAATTACCTTCTTTGCAACCTGTACTTCTTGCAAATACTGATGAGCAAATTAGAAAACTTAAAAGAAAAACAAGAATAGATTTTTTCATAAATATATTTTACACAAAATTACTTAAAAAAAAATCCCCCCCAACAATGTTGGGGGAGATTTAAAATTTTAACTTTTATCCTTATTTAGTAAAAGCTTGCCAAACTGACTTGTTGTCAGCTAACCATTTTTTAGCTGCATCTTCGTGAGTCATTTTGTCAACATCAACTAAGGCTGCCATTGCACCAATTTGACTTGTAGAGAATGACAATTTTTTAAACATAGCCGCTGCATCAGGATGAGTTTTTGGGAAATCCTCATGGACTGCTTTTTTCAAGTATCCATCAGGAGAGCCACATTTACCATCTCCACCATCTTCTGGTCTGCAACCAGCTGTGTATGGAGGAAAGTCAATAAATGTAAACCCAGCACCATCAGTAAAGTTAGGTGTCCAGTTAAATATAATTGTTCCTCTTCCCTCTTTTTCAGCTGCTGCTAACTCTGCCCAAAGTGCATCTGCACTTCCAGCAAATTTAACCCACCAAAGATCGCCTAAACCTAAAGCGTCAACTCTTTGTGGAATTAAGTCTCCATGCCAAGTTTGTGGACCTTCCAACATTCTTCCTTTTCCATCTGGTGAGTCAGGTGTTGTAAAGTTTTTTGCACAATCTGGATTTTTTAAAGCTGTCCAGTCTGGTAGACCTGGGCATAATCCTTTTTCAGCAACCCAGTTTGGATATCCCATATCCTCAAGAGTTCTTGCTTCATGATCTCCGTAATCTAACAAACCACCTTTATCAAGTGCTGTTGTAAACGATTTTCCAAAAGCAGATTCCCATACCTCGTGAGATATAGTCACATCTCCAATTCTAATTGACTCGTATACTGCTTGTGAGTCAGCATTAACGTATTTTACGTTATTTCCCATACTTTCGAAAATACCACCAATTACATAGGCCATTACTATTTGGCTTGACCAGTTGTGAGTTGGTATCACGATGGGCTTTTTGCTATCAGCATTAGAAATTCCTGCAAAACTAACAACAGAAATAACTAGAGCAGATAGTAATGATATTATTTTTTTCATATATACCCCTCTATATTATTAATATATTAATGATTAAGTATGTGCTTATTTAAAGTTATAGTCAACTCGTTTTGATTATATTAAAGTCTCAAAAAATTTAAAAAATGTTGGGCACAAGTAAAGATATCAAATATCCTGGTTTAAATATTTTACCACCTGGAGTTGAAAGACATGTTGTTAATGGCGGTGGACTAACTGGTTTTCAAGTTTTTCCAGATGATGAAATAGAAATTGTTAATAATGAAGGTAATCAAATTTGTGAAATTATTTGTTTTGACAAAAGTGGAAAGTCAGAACTTGGAATTTTTAATCTCAAAGAAAATAGTAAAAAAAATTATATTAAAAATATTTTACTTGGAAAAGACGAGTCTATACTTGCAACAAACTATCAATTAAAAAAAAGAAACTTAAATATTTCAGACTCACATGCTGCTATAATATTTGATCCAGATACAAATGCAGGTGAAGTCATTAAATTAAAATCAAAAGATAAATGCTATGCAATATTTGCTTCACCTGGAGATGATATGGATGTTACTAATCAAAATCCTCCTGGTGAATTAACAATATTTATAAAAAGATCAAAAATTACAAATGATAAAGAGTTAAATGTAATTCCAGATCCTGTATTTGAACCTGCGCACGAAGAAAATATTTTAAGGCAATCTTGTACATCTTATGAAGTAAAAGAAGGTGACTACATTCAAATCATAAGTCCTACAGGAAGACAATGCTCTGACTTTGTAGCATTTGACACAAGAAAATTAGAAAAAGGAATTGAAAAAGGATTAGACTGGCAAACTACAAGAACTTTTATGGGTAATACTTTTCCTGGACCAGGCCTGTTTTCAAAATTTTATGATACTGATCATGAGCCACTAGTAGAGGTTGTAAGGGATACAGTTGGAAAACATGATACATTCAACCTAGCATGTACCTCAAAATATTATGAAGATGCGGGTTATTTCGGACATCCAAATTGCTCAGACAACTTAACTGAAAGTATGTCTAAATTTGGAGTGCAAAAACAAAAAGGTTGGCATGCAATCAATTTATTTTTTAATACCTCTGCAGCAGGTTTAAATTCTGTTATTTCCGATGAGTCTTATTCACGACCAGGGGATTATGTAATGTTTAGAGCTTTAAAAGATTTAACTATTGGAACAACTGCGTGTCCAAGCGATATTGATCCCTGTAATTCGTGGAATCCTACTGATATTTTTGTTAGAACTTATGACAAAAAGAAAGAATTTAGTAAATCATTTGCATTTAGAATGAAAGCAGATTCAGAAAAAAAACTTACAAGGAATTCTGGTTTTTATGAAAGAACTTCTAAATTAACTAGAAATTTTGTTGATGCTAGAGGTTTTTGGCTTCCAAATGATTATACCAAACACGGTTTAGTTAACGAATATAATGCTTGTAGAAATGATGCTGTACTTATTGATTTATCGTCATTAAGAAAATTTGAAATTATTGGTCCGGATGCAGAGGAACTTTTAAATTATACTCTTACAAGAAATATTAAAAAACTTTCTGTTGGACAAGTAGTGTACTCAGCAATGTGTTACGAAAATGGAATGATGTTTGATGATGGAACTCTTTTAAGATTAAGTGAAACAGGTTTTAGATGGATATGTGGAGACGAATACGGAGGGGAATGGTTAAAGGAAATTGCTAAGAAAAAAAAATTTAATGCTTTTATTAAAAACTCAACAGATCAAATAAGTAATGTCTCTTTACAAGGTCCTAAAAGTAGAGAAATATTAAAAAAAATTATTTTTACACCACCAACACAGCCTTCAATAGATGAACTGGGTTGGTTTAGATTCACAATTTGCAGAATTGAAGAGCTTCAAGGCATACCATTAATTGTTTCAAGAACAGGTTATACCGGCGAGTTAGGTTTTGAGATATGGTGTCATCCAAAACATGCACCAGAGGTTTGGGATAAATTGATGGAAGCAGGTAAAGATGATGGTTTAATACCAGCTGGGTTTGCTGCATTAGATAAGCTTAGAATAGAAGCGGGTTTAATTCTCTTTGGTGCTGAATTTGATGGGGAACAAGATCCCTTTGAAGCAGGTATAGGTTTTGCAGTTCCATTAAAAACAAAAGAGGAGGATTTTATTGGAAAAGAGGAATTAATTAAAAGAAAAGCCAATCCCCAAAAGAAATTAGTGGGTCTAGAGCTTGTTGGCAAAGAAATAGCTGGACATGGCGATTGTGTTCATATTGGAAGATCTCAAATTGGTGTGGTTACGAGTGGATGTCTATCTTCTACTTTAAACAAGAATGTTGCTCTTTGTAGAATAGATGCTCAGTACTCTGAAATTGGTACCGAAGTTGAAATTGGCAAAATAGACGGTCATCAAAAAAGAATTAGTGCAAAAGTGGTCGGTTTTCCTTTTTATGATCCAACTAAATCTAGAGTAAGAGCTTAAAGAAATGCCAAAAGAAAAGAAAACACTTTTAGATTTTTGGGAGGAACAAATGAGACAATCCCATACAGCAAGTAATTATTTTTTTCGAAAGTCCCCTTCACATTATCATATGATGCTACTTGTTATGTCAGCTCATAAAGAAAATAAAAAATTATCTGTTGAAGAACTTAAAACAAAATTATTTAAAACTTCTAGACCAAAGTCTGCTTTAATAATCACAGAGGCTTGTGAGAAAGGATTCTTTCGCCTAGAAAAAACATCAACAGATCAAAGGATAAAAAATATAATTCCTAGCGAATCTTTTATTGAAGAATTTAACGAGTATTTAAACACTCTTAAAAACATAAGTTATTAGCGGTTAATTTAATTAAAATCAAAATATCTAAATAATATATATAAATTTTAGTTCTATAAAAAATTATATTAATTACTAATACCAAAAAATAATGTTTTGTTATGACGACATTACCTTCTAAAGCCAAAGTAGTTATCATTGGTGGTGGAATACACGGATTAAGCACAGCATGGAAACTTTCTGAAACATATACAAATCCTGGTGATGTTATCGTTCTAGAAAAAAAAGATACAGCTGCAGGAGCAAGTGGAATTGCTTGTGGAGTTGTTAGAAATAATTATTTTCAACCAGCTATGAGAGAGCTTATGGCTCATTCGGTTTCAATTTGGGAAAGTGATCCTAAAGCATTTAAGTATAATCCTGTCGGTTACATGCAAATATCACCTGAAGTAATGCATGAGGATGTAGCTAGTATTTATAAACAGCAAAAAGCAATTGGATATGAGTCAGTTTTTATTGAAGGCGAAAAAGATTGTTCAAATTACATGAGAGGTATTTTTGATGACTGGCAAGCTAAAGGTATTACGTCTGTACTGCATGAGAAAAAAGGTGGTTATGCTTTTAATAAAGATTCAATTAAAGCTCTTGAGAGTAAAGCAAATTCAAATGGTGTAAATGTTCATAAAGGTGTAACCGTAACAGGTTTCAAAAGAGGTAGTAATAGTAATGCAGTAACTGGAGTAGTAACAAATTTAGGGACTATAGAATGTGATCAGGTAGTTGTTGGAGCTGGTCCATGGGTAAGAGATTTTTGGAATATGCTTGAGCTACCTAAATCTACAGAGATCAAAGGCAAAGATGGAAAAATGCATGAAGTTGAAATGTGGAAATATTGGTTTTTACAAGAGGGTGTTCTGGGTGTTGATGCAGATTATTTAAAAACTAATGATGGTAAACAGCCTCCAGTAATACACGTAGATACAGATGCACCTTTATATTCAGATAAAGATAAAAAATTAATAACAGATGAGCTTTGGGGTATTTATTATAAACCTGATATAGAAGGCTTAGGAGTTCAAGGAGGAACTTCTCCATATATTGTTCAAAAACATTTTGATAAAGTAAATGTTGATCCATATGGAATAGAATCCCCTGAATATCAAACAACTGACAAATTTGCTGACATGTGGACATCAGCACTTGCACATATTCAAAAAAGATTTGAGGGAAAATCTGATTTGTACAGAAAAGGTCCATCTGGTGGTCTCGGTTGTTTGACCCCAGACTCTTTCCCTATATTTGATAGATTTTTTGAAAATGTTTATATGATTGCTGACGCTAACCATGGTTATAAAATGATTGGTGTTGGGCATTTGGTTGCTCAAGAAATTTTAGGTCAAGAAAGTGACTTATTAAAACCGTTTAGATACGATCGTTACGCTAAGGGGGAACTTCACCCCACTTCGAACAGTCCGTTTCCTTGGAGTTAATTTATCTAAGTAGACAAACGTTTTTTTTTCAGTTACCTTTTTGGTCTAGAAATTCAAAAGGGGGAAAATGACTGATTTAGAAAAACATGTAAATCAACCAGGTAGAGCAAAACTGGTTAAAAAAGTTAGAGAAAAAATCAAAGAATTAGGAATAACTTACATTTATTTTCAATTTATATCTGTTACAGGCAGAGTTGTTGGTAAAGGAATACCAGCAGATCATTGGGAAAGAACAGCTGAAAAAGGTTTTCAATTAGTTTATGGATCAACTGCAAATTTATTTTTAGATCGTCATAATAATTATATTGGCTATGGACCAGAAGCAATGGAGTTGGTTGGAATTCCAGATCCAGAAACTTTTGTACAATTACCATGGGATAAAAGAGTTGGAAGAGTATTTTGTACATGTTTTAGAAACCGAGAAGAAAGAGAAAATCCAGGGGGTCACCTTACATCTGATTGTAGAGGAAATTTAAGAATTTTCATGGATGAATTTCAAAAAAAACATGGACTAGAATTAAGAGTTGGAACTGAACCTGAAATGATGTGGTTAACTAAGAATGATGATGGAACGCCGACTGGTAAAGGTTTTTCAAAACCATTCTGTTATCATATTGACCAATTTGAATCATTAAGACCTGTTTTTATGAAAGTGATTGAATACTCAAATGCTATGGGCTTAGATATGATACAAGGAGATCATGAGGATGCTCCTGGACAACTAGAGCTTAACTGGACTTTCGACAATGTCTTAAGAAATGCAGATAGATTATCAACTTACAGACAAATTTGCGCGCAAGTTGCTAGAGAACATGGTTTAATAGCTTGTTTTATGACAAAACCATTCATGGGTGTATCTGCAAGTGGTTGTCATACAAACATGTCATTATGGAAAGGTGGAAAGATTTCTGTAAACAAATTAGGTCATAAATCTTTGCCAGGTGTTGATGAGGTATTTAGCTATGTTTCAGGTGGAACAAACACTTTCATGCCTGATACTAAAGATCCACAATTGCCTGGAAAAATTGGATTACAATCAATAGCAGGAATTATGCAACATTTACCAGCATTAACTGCTCTTGGATCTTCAACTGTAAACTCATACAGAAGATTATGGGACCAAGGATTTTGGGCTCCTGTTTATGCTGACTGGGGATATCAAAACAGAACTTGTGGATTAAGAGTATCTGCTCCAGGAAGATTTGAATATAGATCGGTGGACTCTATGCATAATCCTTACTTGTTAGGTGCCGCTTTATTAAAAGCATGCGATGAAGGTATTAGTAAAAAAATGAAACCAGCAGCTCCAGAGTCTAGAAATATTTATGAAGCTCAAAAAGCTGGAAAAGATGTTAAAAAACTTCCATTAAGTCTGGGTGAAGCTTTAGATAGACTTGCAGAGGATGAGGTAATCAAATCTGCAATGCCAGATGAAATGTACAAAGTTTTTCATTGGTATAAAAATGACGAGTGGGAAAGATTCTTGGGTGCAACCACACAGTGGGATCTGGATACTTATCTTGATTGTCTACCGTAGGTCGTTAAATAGAAAGGGTATAAATATAATATGTGTGGAATAGCAGGTTTAATTCATAGAGGTAAATCTTCTAATGTTGGTAGTGAATTACAAGGAATGCTCCAAGCATTAAAACATAGAGGTGAAGACTCAACAGGATATGCCTTATACGGTGATACGGATGGCAAGCATTTTATTATGCGTTTTAAAGTTGGTGAAAACGTTGGCGAAGGTTCATCTTCTGTAATGGAGGATGTTTCTGTTTATGATGAAAGAAAAAAGATAGTAGATCAAACTTTAGCTGAATTAGGGGCTAAAGTAGTTAAAGAAGAAAGAACTTTACCCTACTCTTTAAGATATGAAATAGATTATGATGTAAAAGACCTTCTTAATTTTTCTCAAACTATTGAAAGTATTCCAGGTGTTGAAATTCTATCTATGGGTAAATCATTAGAGGTCATTAAGGATCTTGGAAATGCAAAAGCGGTTTGTGATAGGTACTCTTTAGATAAACTTATAGGAACCCATGCGATAGGTCATGCTAGAATGGCAACTGAGTCTGGTGTAGATATTAAATCTGCTCACCCATTCTGGGGTTACCCTTTTAGTGATGTTTCAGTGGTTCATAATGGGCAATTAACAAATTATTGGAATAATAGAAGAGCATTGGAAAATAAAGGAATGAGATTTATGTCTGAGTGTGACTCAGAACTTATAGCAGTTTACATTGCACAAAAAATGAGAGAAGGAGCCTCGCTTGAAGAGGGAATGAAAGATTCTTTAACTGGTCTTGATGGTGTATTTACTTATTTTGTTGCAACTAAAGATTCTCTAGGAATGGCAAAAGATACTATGGCAGCAAAACCTTTAGTTTTGTATGAGTCAGATGATTTGGTAGCAATGGGATCAGAGGAAATCGCTATAAGATCGGTACTACCACAAGAAATTGATACTTACGATCCATTTGATGGGGAGGTTAAAGTATGGCGAATTTAAAAAACGTTACTAAAAAAACTAAAGCCCAAGAGATGGGTATGCACACTGAGGTGCTTACAGGTAGAACCCAACAGAAATTTTTTAATCCAGACGAAGCTGAGAACTTTTATTATTTTGGAACTTATGATGTTGATTTTAATAAAAGAACTGATTTGGATGTAAAAGATATGACTGCTCCTGAAGCAAACAAAGAAATAGATAATTTAATGAGCCAAGGATATGGGACTATTGTAATAAAAAATCCTCAAGGAAAGCATAGTCTTGGTGTTGGTATTCTAAATAAATTGAACCTAATTTTTGAAGGAAGCTTAGGATATTTTGGAATGGGATCATGTGATGGTCCAATAGTTAGAATTAATGGTAGAGTTGGATGGTCTTGTGCAGAAAACTTAATGGCTGGAAAAGTTGTGATTGAAAAGAATGCGGGATCATGCTTTGGAGCTGCTATAAGGGGTGGAGACCTAATTTGCAAAGGAAGCGTTGGAGCGAGAACTGGTATCGATATGAAAGGTGGTACCATTATAATTGGTGGGGATGCTGGCGCCTTTACAGGTTTTATGATGCAAAGAGGAAGAATAATTATTCTTGGAGATGTCGGAATTAATCTTGGTGACTCAATGTATGATGGGACAATTTTCGTAGGTGGCGAAATAGGATCTTATGGTAGTGATGCAGTAGATTCAGAATTAACATCTAGCGACCAAGATTGGTTAAAAAGAAAATTAAAAGTTGCTGAAATTGGTGAAAATTTTGATGTAAGTAAAATGAAAAAAATTGTAGCAGGTAAAAAACTTTGGAATTATGATAACTTGGAACCTACAGAGAAGAAGGGAGCAATTTAATGCCTAAGAAAAAGTCAAAAAAAATTAAAAAAAATGGAAAAGGCGTTGGTGGAAAAGCTGACGTTCATGTTCATGAAGAGGGTAAAAGAAATAAAAGTTTATTAGGGCATAATGCAATTTTTACTCCAGAAGTAATTGACGATATTCATATTAAATCTCAATTAGGAAGATACAGAATGCGTGGTATGGCGCTAATGAAAAAAATTCCTACATTCGATGATTTAGTTTTTTTACCAGGAACACTGACAAGATTTGTAATCGAAGGTTACAGAGAAAAATGTGAAACTAAAACTGTAATTGGTCCAAGATGTGAAAATCCAATCGAACTAGAAATCCCTGTTTACATAACTGGGATGAGCTTTGGAGCACTTTCTTACGAAGCAAAAACTGCTTTAGCAAGAGGAGCAACAATGGCTGGTAGTGCAACATGTTCTGGAGAAGGTGGAATGATACCAGACGAAAGAAGATATTCTGAGAAGTGGTATTATCAGTGTATTCAATCAAGATATGGTTTTAATCCTCATCACGCACAATTAGCTGATGGAATTGAAGTATTTATTGGACAGGGACAAAAAGTTGGAATGGGTGGTCACTTAATGGGTCAAAAAGTAACTGACCAAGTTGCTGAAATGAGATCTTTACCATCTGGTATAGATCAACGATCTCCTGCTAGGCACCCAGACTGGTTAGGTCCAGACGATTTAGCTTTAAAAGTAGAAGAGCTAAGACAATTAACAAAAAATAAAGTACCAATTCAATTAAAGCTTGGAGCATCAAAAGTTTATGATGATGTGCGTATGGCTGCTAAATGTGATCCTGACTCAATTTATCTTGATGGAATGGAAGGTTCCACTGGTGCAGGTCCCCACATAGCCGCTGCCAACACTGGTATTCCAGGTATAGCAGCAATTAGAGAGGCAAGAAGAGCAATCGACGATGTTGGTAAAACTGGAAAAGTAACATTGATTTATGCTGGTGGTGTAAGAGACGGTGCAGATATGGCAAAAGCCTTAGCTCTAGGAGCTGATGCAATTGCAATTGGTACTGGCTCGATGATCGCATTAAATTGTAATAAAGATATTCCTGAAGCTAATTTTGAAAAAGAAATGGGAGTAAAAGCAGGTGAGTGTTATCACTGCCACACTGGAAGATGTCCAGTGGGTGTTGCAACTCAAGATCCAAAATTGAGAGCAAGGTTAAATCCAGATGACGCTGCACTGAGAGTTTACAACTATCTTCATTCAATGACTTTAGAAGCTCAACTTCTAGCTAGAGCTTGTGGTAAAACAAATATCCACTCGCTAGAGCCTGAAGATTTAGCTGCACTAACATCTGAGGCTTCAGCATTAGCAAAAGTTCCACTTGCAGGAACTAACTATACAGTTGGAGTTGATAACTATCATAAAATATAAGGTTAATAACTATGGCTAAAAAAAAGGGTAAAAAGTTAGTTAAAGCAAAAGAAAAAGAGATTAAAGGTCAATTAGGAAAAAAAGCAGAAACAGCTAGAGAAAAAATGATCGGTCAATCAATTGGTTACCGATATGATGTAAATCTTTTACCTGATTATAGTAAAATTACTCCATTTCTAAAAAAATATATAGAAGCTATGGGTTGGGATGATTTGAATTGGCTAGAAGATGTTCACATGGGGTATGAGGAAGATAGACCTGCTGTATTCTGCAGAAATGCGAATGGATGGGTTACTATTCCAAAATCAATCAAACTACCAAATAACCAGCAAGACAGAGATATGATTGCAAGAGAACTTTTAGTTAAGTTTCAAATGTCTCCAAAGCACCCTCTTGTTGATTTGAAAAAAGCTTATTTAAAATTTTAAGTTTTCAATTATCAGTTGATAATTTTTAAAAAGTTAGTGTTCTTAATAGTTTTTTAAGAATTTTATGTTTGTATCGAATCATAAAATTTAATAGGGTTTTAAAAAACTAATATGGAGAGAGAATATGACTGATCAGTTGGCTGCTCTTACAACCATATTTACAGAATTTTACTACTGGGTAACTGTAGTACTGATGTTTTTAATTCACGTCGGTTTCTGTATGTATGAAGTTGGAGCTTCTCGATACAAACACCATCAACATACTCTTATGAAAAATACTATGCTGATACCATTGGTAACAGTAACGTGGTTTTTGTTTGGTTGGTGGATATACTGGGCTTTTCCTACAGGACCGGGTTTAGCACCATCAATAATGAATGAAAGCACCGCTCTCATTACAGACGAGTCCGCATTTAGTGCAACATGGTATACGGCAACAAGTGATTTAATGGCTGTTAATCTAGGAGACCATATTTCTGGTGTCTTCTGGGCTGCATTCTTATTATTTTCATGGACTGCTGCTTCTATCGTGTCAGGAGCAATTATTGAAAGAATAACAACTTTTGCATTTGGAATTTTAGCAATTGCAATTGGATCTGTATTCTGGGTAATAGATGCAGCCTGGGGATGGCACTTTGATGGCTGGATGTTAAAACTTTTAGGATATCATGATGCTTATGCATCAGGTGTAATTCATGCAATTGCAGGTGGATTTGCGTTAGGTGTTCTGATGGTTTTAGGACCACGAATTGGAAAATTTTCATCAAGTGGTGAACCAAGAAACATTGGGCCGAGAAATCCTTGGCTAGTAACAATTGGATTATTTCTAATTTATACTGGCTTCTGGGGTTTTTACGCAGCATGTAATATACCAATCTTTGACCTTGGACCTGAATACGGTATGGAAGGAATAAGTTATTGGACAGCTACAAACATATACGTAACCCCTACTACACTTAGTGGTATAACTTTTAACTTCTTGATGTCATTATCAGGAGGATTATTAGCTGGTTATTGGATTGCTAAAGGTGATCCTTTCTGGACATACTCTAGTGGACTAGCAGGTATCATATGTGCTTCAGCTGGAAATGATTTATATCATCCAATTCAAGCAATGATCATCGGTATGATCGGTGTTGTAATTTCATATAAACTACATTACTGGGTTGAGCGTAAGTTCAAAATTGATGATGCAGTTGGTGCAGTTGCAGTACATGGTTATGCTGGATTTATTGGTCTTGTAATTTGTGGATTTGTCTTAAATGGTTACCCAGCTTCTGGTTACAGTGTTGGCGCTATGTGGGACGGAACTACTTACGCATCAATAAACCCATTAGGTCAATTCATCGGTGCATTAATAATGTTCGTTGTTCTTGGACTAATACCGGGCTATGTCATAGCTAGAGTTCTTCATGGTATGGGTAAATTAAGAATCCCTCGTGAAGTTGAGATAGCTGGACTAGATTATGAAATAATGGAGACTGCTAAAGAAGACGAAAAAGCAGTTGCGTCCTCAACCAGGTAAAGGAGAGTAATATATGGCTACAGTTACAAACTGGATAGATCACCTGAACAAACCAGCTGAAGAGGTTGCTGGTGCTGTTTATCCTGGTGCTGGATCTAGTGAAGGTATACTTGTTATACTGGCTATAATTTTATGGGTAGGTTGGCATGTTTTAACAGCTAAATCTGAAAGTGAAGAACTTGATAGACTAGCTAGAAAAAGACATGGTGCTAACGACCATAAAAGCAATATTACCGATTGGTAATTAAAAAATAAATTTGGGCGCTACTAAATTGTGGCGCCCTTTTTTTTTAGAAAAAATATGGATGACAAAGATAACGAAGAACTAAGGCCTTCTAAAATGAGAGGGGTAGCTTTTCCAAAAGCTAAGTACGGAGTGATAGCGGCTATTATCATCATTGTAGTTGTAAATCTTATCTATTATAAAGAATTCTTTTTGTCGTTAATTAATTAAAACTCTAGAATCTATGTGTGGAATTGTTGGAATATATTTGAAAACAAAAAAATTTGAGAAAAAATTAGGTAAAATGTTATCAGGTATGCTTAATAACATGGAGTCTAGAGGACCAGATAGTGCAGGATTTGCTGTATATACAAATTCAGACAAAAAAGAATATAAATACTCTTTGTGTATTAATAACTTAGATTTTACTAAATTTAAAAAAGATATTTCAAAAAAAATTAGAAATTTAAAATTAAACCAATACTCTGATCATATAATTGTAAAAACACCAGAAATACCAAAAAAATTTATTAAACTTATTAATAAAGAATTCCCTGAAGTTTCAATTGTTGGATATGGACGTTCTATTGAAATTTTTAAACAAGTTGGTAATCCAAAAGATGTTGTTAAAAAATTTAATTTAGAAAGTTTTAGTGGTACACATGGTATTGGTCATACTAGAATGGCAACAGAGAGTGCAATTACCACTGATGGTTCTCATCCTTATTCAACTGGAGAAGATGAATGTTTAGTTCATAATGGTTCTTTATCTAATCATAATAATTTAAGAAGAGAGCTTAAGAAAAAAGGAAATACTTTTACCTCTGAAAATGATACTGAAGTTGCTGCCGGTTATGTTTCTAATAGTCTTGCAAACAATAATTCCTTAAAAAATACTCTTGTTTCTGGTCTAAAAGACCTAGATGGTTTTTATACATTTATAGCAGGCACAAGAAAGGGATTTGCAGTAGTAAGAGATGAAATTGCATGTAAGCCTGCAGTTATAGCTGAAACAAAAAATTATGTTGCTATCGCGTCTGAATTTCAGGCGATGGCTCATCTTCCTGATGTTAACAATGCAAAAATTTTTGAGCCAGAACCTGGTATTGTGTATTCTTGGGGAAATTAATGAAATTAGATTTAAAAAAATTGAAGTTAAGAAAAGTAAACGAACAACTTCAAAATATAGATAGAAAAATAAATGATAGGAATTTTACAATAATTAATCCTGAGGGCAATCATGCTGTATGCGCTGGGCTCACTGAAGAATTAAATATAAATATTAAAGGTCATGTTGGATATTATTGCGCTGGAATGAATCAAAAAGCAAATATTACAATTGAAGGTAACGTAGGAACTGGTGTGGCTGAAAATATGATGTCCGGTAAAGTTCACGTTAAAGGTAATGCATCACAATCAGCAGGTGCAACGGCTCATGGAGGGCTTTTAGTTATTGATGGCGATGCAAGTTCTAGATGTGGAATTTCAATGAAAGGTATTGATATAGTTGTAAAAGGTTCAGTAGGTCACATGTCAGGTTTCATGTCTCAAGCAGGAAACCTAGTAGTATGTGGTGATGCTGGTGAGGCATTAGGTGATAGTTTATATGAAACAAACATATATATAAGAGGCAGAGTCAGATCACTTGGTGCAGATTGTGTCGAAAAAAAAATGGATATAAAACATATTAAAAAACTTAATTTACTTTTAAAGAAAGCAAATATCAAAAACCATAAAGCTGAAAATTTTAAAAGATACGGTTCAGCAAAAAAATTATACAACTTTAAAATAGATAATATTTCTAATTATTAATTATGAAAAAAAATAATAGAACTCTTCCTCGTCAATCATGGACTTTTGATGAATACACAAATTCAGAAATTAGGAGAGCTGCAGCAACAGGTATATATGATATTAGAGGTGGAGGATCAAAAAGAAAACTTCCCCACTTTGACGATTTGTTATTTTTAGGGGCATCAATGTCTAGATATCCATTGGAGGGGTATAGAGAAAAATGTACTACAAATGTAACTCTTGGAACTAAATTTGCAAAAAAACCACTTGAGTTAGATATACCAATTACAATTGCAGGGATGAGCTTTGGTGCATTATCAGGCCCAGCAAAAGAGGCTTTGGGAAGAGGAGCAAGTGCTGCTGGTACATCTACGACTACTGGTGACGGAGGAATGACACCTGAAGAAAGAGGACAATCTAAATATTTAGTCTACCAATTATTACCATCTAGATATGGAATGAACCCAGACGATTTAAGAAAAGCAGATGCGATTGAAGTTGTTATAGGTCAAGGTGCAAAACCTGGTGGTGGTGGAATGTTATTAGGTCAAAAAATAAATGATAGAGTTGCAAAAATGAGAACTTTACCAAAGGGAGTTGATCAAAGGTCTGCTTGCAGACATCCTGACTGGACTGGACCAGATGATTTAAAAATAAAAATTTTAGAATTACGTGAAATTACAAAATGGAAAGTTCCTATCTTTATAAAAATAGCGGGTGCAAGACCATATTACGATACTGCTTTAGCTGTAAAAGCAGGAGCTGACGTAGTTGTGCTTGATGGTATGCAAGGAGGAACAGCTGCTACTCAAGAAGTTTTTATAGAAAACGTTGGTCAGCCTACCTTAGCTTGTATTAGACCAGCAGTAGATGCTCTACAAGATCTAAATGCACATAGAGAAGTACAGTTGGTTATATCAGGTGGAATTAGAAATGGTGCAGATGTTGCTAAAGCTTTAGCACTTGGAGCAGATGCAGTGTCAATAGGCAGTGCAGCAATGATAGCTATAGGTGATAACGATCCAAAGTGGGAAAAAGAATACAACAAGCTAGGTTCTACCGCAGGTGCTTATGATGATTGGCATGAGGGAAATGATCCAGCTGGAATATCAACTCAAAACCCAGCTTTAATGAAAAGATTAGATCCAGTTAAAGCTGGCAAAAAATTAACAAATTATCTAAAAGTAATGACACTTGAGGCACAAACACTTGCAAGAGCTTGTGGAAAAAATAGTTTGCATAATTTGGAGCCTGAGGATTTATGTGCACTAACTGTCGAAGCTGCTGCAATGGCTAGAGTTCCTCTGGCAGGTAGCAATTGGATACCAGGAATAAAAGAAAAAAAGTGATTGATACAAATCTTTATAATTCATAAGATTAAATATGCCAAAAAATTTATCTAAGATAGCAAAAGTTAAAAAAATTAAATATTTTTTGATAAGTTTCGTGGATCTTTTTGGTGTTTTAAGATCTAAATTAGTTCCAGCTCAAGCAATTGGAGATATGCAGAAAGATGGAGCAGGTTTTGCAGGTTTTGCGACATGGTTAGATATGACCCCGGCAGATAGTGATATGTTTGGCGTTCCTGATCCTGATAGCCTAATTCAACTACCATGGAATAAAGAAATTGGTTGGTTGGCCTCTGATTTATACATGGATGGTAAACCTGTTAAAGCTTCTCCAAGAATAATGCTTAAAGAGCAGATAAAAAAAATGTCACAAAAGAAACTTCAAATGAAATCAGGTGTTGAGTGTGAATATTTTTTGATTTCTGAAGACGGACATTCTTTGGCAGATAAAAGAGATATTCAATCTAAACCTTGTTATGACCAATCCGCTCTAATGAGAAGGTATGATTTAATAAAAGAAATTTGTGATTGCATGTTAGAAATGGGTTGGAAACCTTACCAAAATGACCACGAGGATGCTAATGGTCAATTCGAGATGAACTGGGATTATTCAGACTCTCTAATTACCGCGGATAGACATGTTTTCTTTAAATTTATGGTAAAAAGTTTAGCTGAGAAACACGGTTTACGAGCAACTTTTATGCCAAAACCATTTAGTAATTTAACTGGTAATGGTTGTCATGCTCATGTTTCAGTATGGAATGGAAAAATAAATAAATTTTTAGATAATAAAGATCAATTAGGATTAAGTAAGCTAGCTTATAATTTTTTGGGTGGAATTATGAATAACACTCAGGCGCTTTCTGCTTTTTTTAATCCAACTATCAATAGTTATAGAAGAATAAATGCACCACCAACAAAATCTGGAGCAACATGGTCTCCAAGCAGTATTTCGTACACAGGAAATAACAGAACTCACATGATTAGAATTCCTGACAAAGGTAGATTTGAGTTAAGACTGATGGATGGTTCTGCAAATCCATACTTGCTTCAAGCAGGTATTATCGCTGCAGGACTAGAAGGAATTAATAAAAAATTAAATCCAGGAAAACCTCTCCATTGTAATATGTATAAAGATTATAAAAAATATCCTAAATTAAAAAAATTACCTAATGATATTAATCAGGCAATTAATATGCTTCAAAATAGCAAAGCACTTTCAAAAGCTTTTGGGTCAGATGTTATTAAAAGCTATATTAAACTTAAAAATTCAGAAATTAAAAATTTTAAAGTGAGAAATGATTTTAATAAAAGAAAACCAGTATCACAGTGGGAAAAAGATAATACTTTAGATTGCTAATCTATGACAATATTATCCAATGGGCATCAATGGAAATATAGTGAATTTATCGATAATAAAAATTATTCATTTAATAAAAAAGAAATCCTAAATTCTTTAACTTCATCAGAAATAGATGATGCTTATAAGAGTATTTCTGAGTGGAAAGGTTATTTTCCTACTCCCCTGCTTTCTTTAAATAAACTTTCAAAAGAATTAAATTTAAACAAAATTTTTTATAAAGATGAAAATAAAAGATTTGATTTAAAATCTTTTAAAGCTTTAGGCGGAGCTTATGCAGTAGAAAAAGTAACCAAAGGAAATAAAGATATAGTGGTTGCAACAGCTACTGCTGGCAATCATGGAAGATCAGTTGCCTGGGGTGCTAAAAGATTAGGTCTAAGCTGTAAAATATTCATTAGTGAATTTGTAAGTGATGCAAGAGGTAAAGCTATGGCCGCACTTGGCGCAGATGTAGTAAAAGTAAAAGGTAATTACGAAAAATCTTTGATGGAATGCATAAAGCAGTCTACTGAGAATAATTGGCAAATAGTTCAGGATGTTGCTTGGAAAGATTATATGGTCATCCCTAAGTATACAATGGCAGGTTATACGGTAATGATGAAGGAGATTACTAATCAAATCCAGGAAGAGAAAATAACTCACATCATTTTACAGGCTGGTGTTGGTGGCATGGCTGCTGCCATGGTTGCAGGTATTGCAAGATATTTGAAATATGTTCCAACAATTATAGTTGTTGAACCGGATAGTGCCGCGTGTGTAATGGAAAGCATTAAAACTGGAAAAATAGAAAAAATTGATATTAAAAGAGAAAGCTTAATGGGTGGTATGTCTTGTGGTGAAGTATCATTGGTCCCATGGGAAATACTCAAAAATTCAGTTAAACATTGTATTAGTTTACCAGATGATGATATTGCAAAAACTATGAAACTACTTGGAAATTCAAGCTTTAGTGATGATAAAATAATTGCAGGAGAAAACTCAGCACCCGGCGTTATCAGTCTGATTACAAGTTGTGAAGATCAAGCAATTAAAGAAAAATTAGACCTAAATAAAAAATCTAATGTTTTAGTTTTTGGTTGTGAGGGAGATACTGATCAAGAAATGTATCAAAAGTTAATTAATCAAAATTAAATCAATGAGTAGCACAGGAATTATTTGGTTAAGAGAGGATTTTAGAATTGAAAA
>CACOQN010000009.1 GCA_902629285.1 uncultured Pelagibacteraceae bacterium
CCACCTACTTTTCTATCTACCTCAACACCTCTTTTATAGATAATAACTGTTGGAACACCTCTAATGCCCGCAACACTTCCTGTATTAATTCCACCATCCTCTATATCTGCAATATAAAAGTTCGCATTATAATTTGATGACAATTTATCCATTACAGGCTTCAAGGCTGTACATGGAGAACACCAAGTTGCAGAAAATTGTATTACTGAAACTTCTTCTTGTTTAATTTTATTTTCAAAATCTTCGTCTTTAAAATCTATAAGCATAATATGTTTTTTATAATTTAAATTTATATTTGATAGATTAGTATGTAGTGATTGAAGATTAATTTGCAACTGTTAACTTTATTATTCCTGAAATTTACAAAAATTTATTAAACTTAAAAGACCCTTTTCTCATTGAAAATTCATCAAAGTAATATTCTGTGACATTAAATTCCAAGAACTTTATTTACTTTATCAGTTATTAATGATTTTGATTCTTTTTATTTTACAGCTTTGCCTTCTATCCATTCACCTTTGAAGGTTTTACCTGTATCCCAAATATATTCACCTTGCCCATGTCTTCTAAAGGCCTTCATTTCGCCCGTGTAAGTTCCATTTGAGTACTTGCACACCTTAATTTTAGGATCATTAGTATTTTCGCAGTGAGGAGAAATCTTATAAATATTATCTCCATTATAAAGAAAATAAAAAATTATAAACGAAACCGCAAAAGGACCAATAATTATTATTTTTGAAATTAATTTATATTTTTTATTATCCCCAAAAGCTTCATCAAAAATTTTTAAAATTTCAAGAGCACAATAAATATAAACAAAAATCCATATTACGTTTACTAAAAAATCAAAATTTAAAAAAAAACCAGCCGAGAATACAAAAACTAAAAATAAAGCATTTATTATTGAAAAACCAATTAGAGATAAAATATTTGAGATACTAAGAGCTATTAAAATTGTACCACTCTTATTTTTTATAAAATCCCCTATCCATGCAGCTAATCCAGTTAAAATTACAAAATAAAGCAAATAGGTTAGATATGGATGTACGAGATTTATATTCATTTAGTTATACCTTTATCTTCTTTAATTCTCATTTTGAGTTTATCAAAAATATTATTGCTATTAATTTTTAATTTACTTTCATCTTCTTTTTCAATTAAATCGAATTCTTCTTTATCTTTTTCTTCAATATTGTAGGAGGTAATATCTTTTTCTAGATTTTTTTTCTGAAGATTTAACAGAAATTTTTGTCTTTTCGTTGCTATTTTATCAAATAATTCTTCTAGCTCTTTTATAGAAAATTTTTTATCAGCAATAAACAAATTCATTTTTGATTTTGAAAGTTCAATTGTATTTTTTAGTCTTGTTCCAATATTTTCATCAAAAGAAAGATCTAATTCCTCAATGTTATTAAAATTACCTATTTTTTTAAAATCTATAACTACAGGATTTTTTGCATTTTTTTCTCTTCGTCTTATTTCTTTTTGATATGCTGAGTCGTATTCACTCTCATATTCTTGTTTAATTACACAATCACTACAATCTATTGATAATCTAATTTTTTTAATATTTTTAAATCCTGTGGTTATTTTTTCATACCATTCATTAGCTCTAATAAGTTCTTTTTTCTCGTAATTACATAAAATTTGAATTTCTTCTAAATCACTATTTATAAGCTTTAGAAATTTATCAATATTTACATTAATTTTAGCATCTCCAAATCTGGGAAAATAAATTCCAAGTCTTTTAAGTTTCTTTGAGAATTTTATAAAATCAAAATCTTTTTCTGTGAGAGGTTCATGAATTGTACCATCATCAGAGTTACTATCTTTCGTAATCATGTATGGATTTGAAATTTCGAGATCCTCTAAATTTTCAAGATTTTTTAAATTTTTGATTAAGGTTTGATCAATACTTGATATTTCTAACTTTTTTAAATTCTTTAGGTTATTAAAATTACTTAAATCTACATCTGTGGTGTTCCATCTTGTATCATCATAGTTATAAGTTACACCAATATTAAGTTTAATATCCTCTAATTTTTTACATTTATCAATATTGCAAACAATTTTAGTTTTATCAGATCTATTTTCTTTCATGAAAGGATGATGAATGCTCAAGTTTAGTTTTTTTAAATTTTTGAAAACTGGAAACTCCATCCATAAGTTGTCTTTCTGATCTACATGATTTGAGAAATATAATTCCTCTAAATTTTCAAACATCTTTAAATAATTCAAAGAACAAGGGGGAGAAGATCGAATATAAAATTTTTTGATATTTAAATGATTTATTGATTTTGGGAAACTAAAACTTTGATCTTTATAAATTTTTTCATGATTAGCATAACGATCTTTCTCTACATTATAAAAATCAATTTCTTCTATATTATTAAAAATAATTTTTTTAGATTCATCTAAATAGCTTTTTCTTATTATGGGAACACAACAACCTGGATTTTTATTAAAATCTGGAATAACTACTTCAAAAATATCATACTCATAAAAATTTTTAAAAGACTCCTCACTCTTTTTCTTTAAATTAGCAATATCTATCGGTCCTTCAAAGATAGATAAATAATAAGGATCATGCATATCTATGTCTACAAGCTCTATATTTTTAAATTTTTTTAAGGTTTCGGATTTTGAATTATCATCAATAACTATTATCGACTTTATTTCATTAAAATATAATTTCTCTAAAAAACTTCCAATCTCTTCATAATTTAGATTTTTAATTACAATAAAATTTTTATAACTTTCTTTATTTTGACTATCAATAAAGAATTTAAAGATCTCAATAAATTTATAATAATCTGAATTTAGGTCATTTTTATTTTTTAAATTTTTGAAATTTATTTCACATAAAACTTTTTTTTTTATTATGTCTCTTGCAACTCTAATGAAATATTCTGATCTCATACGATTATCAGTATCCCAATAATCATTTTCATCTATTTCTATAGTAATTTTTTTTAAAGATTTATTTGTTAAAATTTTTTCGGATATAAAATCTAAAGTTGACTCATAATACTCCATATAATCATCTAAAAAAGATCCAAATGTATTAATTATTACATTGTCAAAATCAGATTTTAAAACTTCATTAAATAAATTTGAGTAACCATGATAATATTGAGAGGGCCAATGAACTTCTAAAGTATCTTTTAATTTATTGTGTCTTTCTACTTGAGTTTTATTTCTATCTTCAGGTTCGAAATACTCATAATCTAGTAGCAAAGTTTTTGCTTTTATAAGTTTATCTCTAAAATTAGATATTTTTTGATTATTGATATTAATTTTCTGAGTATTAGGTAATGATAAAAGTTTTTCTAATAATATTTTATTATCAGAAATTTCATCGTCATTTTGTGTTAATTGAATATTTCTTAAATTTTTTAATCTTAATAAATTATAAATATCACATTGAAAAAAAATATCTTTTCCCTCATATATTTCACTATATCCATAATCATAATCTTTCTCTTTGATATTTTTTAAAAAAATATCGTAGTTAACTAATTCAATTTCATTTAAGCCTAGATAAGCATTTGGATAGCTTGGAAAGCTGGTAATAAAATTATTAATCTCATACTGTCTGTCATATAAATCTAGCATACTTAGATTGGGAGTTTGTTCATCAGGAAAAACAAAAATAACCTTATTTAATTGAGGTATTTTTATATTAATTTTTGTGTCAGATTTTTTAATTACACAGTCATAATCATATTTTAATATATTTAAGCTTTCTATTTTTGAGATTGTTTTAAAAAAAATATTTTTATCAATTAAACAATTTTCGAGCTGTATTTTTTTAAGTTTAGTAAATTTATTTAACTCTTCCCAGTTTGTTTTGTTATTAAAGTTTTTAAGAATTAAATTAGTGATGTTTTCAGGATTTTTTATCTCATTTAGAAATGATTTAGAATTTACAGTTTTTAATTGATCAACTATAGTTTCCATAAATTTAACTTATCATATAAAAAAAAATGTCAAAAGTTATTGGAATAGATCTTGGAACAACTTTTTCAGCAATTGCAAGTTTAGATGATCTTGGAAATCCTGAGGTATTAGCAAGTATTGAAGATAATAGAAAGATTACAGCATCTGCCGTTTATTTAAAAGATAACGAAGTAATTGTAGGTGATAAAGCTTTAAATTATCTTAAAGATCAATCTAATAACGTTATTTTGCAGACTAAAAGAGAGATGGAAAACGACGTTGTTTACTCAACTGATGAAGGAAAGTGGGTCACTGATAAAGATTTAGTAGATGCTTATACACCCGCACAAGTAAGTTCCTTAATTTTAAAAAAATTAAAAGAGTATACCAGTGATGTTAAAAAAGTTGTCATCACTGTTCCTGCAATGTTTGCAGAAAAGGCAAGACAAGCAACATTAGACGCAGCTAAAATTGCTGACCTTGAAGTCATAGAATTAATTAACGAACCAACTGCAGCTGTATTGCATTATGCAAGTTTACCAGGAGTAGAAGTAGGCGGCAGGGTTATGATCTTTGATCTAGGTGGTGGAACTTTTGATGTCACTTTTGCAGAAGTAAAAAATAAAAAAGTCGATGTGATGACTTCTAGAGGAGATAAATATTTAGGTGGTAGAGACTTTGACAAAGAAATAACAAAATTAATGAAAAAAAAATATTTTGATGTTCATAATGTTGAAATAGATATTGAAAATAACAAAGAATATATTCACAAAGCAGAAGAAGTAAAAAAAATTTTATCAGTTAAAGATAAAGCTAATATTGAAATTACTGGTCCTAAAGGCCCACAAAAAATAGAAATCACTCAAGAAGAGTTCGAAGAATCTATTCAAACTTATATTGAAAAAATTAAAATGTTAATTGAAGAAGCGATGGAAGCATCAGGCATGAATCCAAGCAGAATAAATCAAACTTTACTTGTTGGTGGAAGTACTAGAATGCCAATTATTACAAAAGTGTTAACGCAAATGATGGGCAAACCTCCTGTAAAAGGAGTAAACGTTGATGAAGCTGTTGTTTGTGGAGCAGCAATTTATGCAGGACTTAAAACTGAAAAAGAAACACTCAGTGATCAACAACAAGAAGCTTTAAAAGAAGTAAATTTAACAGATGTTTGTAATTTTTATATGGGAACATTAGCTGTTATTACTGATAATCATACAGGCAGAAGAGTGATAGCTAATACCATTATTATTGAAAGAGATACTAAACTTCCAGTTTCTGTTACTAAAAGATACACAACTATTGCTGAAGGACAGGAAGAATTAGAGTGTAATGTTACACAAAGTGAGGGACCTGAAGATAATAAAGAATTTGTAAATATTATTCATGAAGAAATGTTAAAATTGCCAAAAGGAAGACCTGCTAATCAACCAATAGATATTACATATTCTTATGATGAGTCTGGTAAAATGCACTGTATGTTTACTGATGTTGAGTCTGGAAATTCACATGAGATTGAGCTTACCCCTGAGACTACAGCAACATTAGATGATGCTAAGAAACAAATAGAAAAAATATCTATTGAATAAATGAAATTGTTAATTTCATTATTGTTTTCAATAATTATTTTAAGCTCAAATTTATATGGATCAGATAATTCAAGAGATAATTTTATAAAAAAATCAAACGAAAATACTCAAGAAATAATACCAAAACTTAGTAACGAGCAATTACAAGTGTTAATAAAAAAATTACCAAGGGAAAATTCAGTTACACAAAGTAATGCAAGTGAAGATTGGTTCAAAAAATTAAGGCCATTTATAGTACCATTAATTATAGTTCTTTATTTAATTTTTAGAACAGATAACAAAACTGAGGATAAACCTAAAAAAAATACCAAAACTAAAAGTACTCGTTCTCGAACGGAAGAATTTATTAAAAAACATAATGAAGATAATAAGAATAATGAAATTACAGAAACAAAAGAGGACAAAGAATACGAAGATGAGTGGAATTATGATCAGGATGAACTCGAACAATTAAGAATTAAAATAGAAGAACAGCAAGTTGAAAACTCTAAAGTATACGACGTAGAGGCGATTGGAATGCTAGGATTTACTCAAGACCAAGTTGATCAAACAAAACTTGAAAATGAAGAAGCAAAATTCACTTGTTATGTTTTTGATGTAACAGACGAAAATAACGAAATCGCACTACAAGGTCTAACTGATCCATATAGAGATGATAAATTTTTGTTACAATCAAATAGGAACATGAAAGTTGGTTTTGGATATGCATACAATATTTGGACACCCATGTTTAGATTTCCTGTATCTTTAGTAATTCCACCAAATAGAGGTAAAAGAAAACTTAAGTTTGTCGTGAGTGCTACAAAATTAAAAGCAGAGTTTGAAAATGGTAAAATTAAAAATAAGAAGGATTTATATTTTGATGTTGAAACTTTATTTGATTTAAATTTTGAAGAGCCTGGATATTTAGATGCTGAACAATATGAAGGTGATATTAATGAAAAAATTGTACAATTAGGAATGGCCGTTGCTTATTCAGAAAAAAAAATCAATACAGCAGGAATTGAAGCGATAAAGAACTGGATCAATACAGAAATCATTTGGAAGAATTATTTTGAGGATAGTACTGATCAAAAAATTAAATATTCATTTTTATTAAAGAATACCCTTGAATTATTAAAAAATAATAAACTTTCATTATCTGAAATTGTAAAAGAAATTAATTACAAATCTTCTGTATCAAAAAGATATGATGCTATGAATTTATTGTTAAATATTGCAGGTTCTGATGATCGTTTAAGTAAAGAAGAAGATAAATTATTAAACAATACTGCACGAGCACTTGAGCTTGATTTAAGTCGTTTTCAGCAAATGAAAACTTCAACAATTGCAAATATTGAAACCATTGAGGAGAGTGATGAAGATAGTGAAGAAACTATATTCAATTTTTCTAAAGATATGACCGACTCAGATAAATGTAAAAAATTAAGAGAAGAATACACAAGATGGAATAGACAAACAAATAATTCCAGTGAAAAAATTAGAAACCAAGCACGAAAAATGGTTGAGTTAACCGCAAATTTAAGAAAAAAATACAATTGTTAATGAACAATTTGGATAAATTTAGATATTCGTATGACGATCCTACACAATTAAATATTTCTTTAAAAAAGGATCCTTATGAAAAAGTTAATGATTTAAAATCAAATAATCTAAATCAACTTCTTTCAACTTCTGTAAAGGTAACTAAAGAAATTTTTCCTGACATAAATAAAGCAATCGAAAACGTTTTTAAGCGTTTGAAAATTGAGAATAATTTAAATTTTTTTGTAACTGCTAACCATATTCAAACACAAGCTATGTGTAGTGCGATGCCATTAGGGAATAGTGCTGAAATTATATTAACATCAAAATTAATTGAGCTTTTAAATGGCGAAGAATTAGAGTCTGTCATTGCCCATGAAGTAGCTCATTTTTATTATCAGCATGCACTTTACCCTCAAGCTAATTCTTCCACCAATAGAATAGAGATCTTAAATCTTTTAAATTTTTCAAGGGCAGCAGAGATTAGTGCAGATAGAATTGGGTTCCTTGGATGTGGAAGTTTAGAGGCTTCCTTAAGAGCTATGTTAAAAATTACCTCAGGCTTAAGTGATAAATATTTAAAATTTAATTTTAGTAGTTATTTAGATCAGCTCAGAGAATTAAAGGAAATAAAAGGTGACAAAAATCTATTATATTCTACACACCCCAATTTCTTAAACAGAATGCAAGCTTTGATATGGTTTTCAATGTCAAATGAGTACAACAACAATTTTGATACAGGTAAAAAAGGAAGTTTTGATCTCAAAGAAGCTGATGAAAAAATTAATGAAAGTATAAAAAAAGTAATTGGAGATGAAGTAGATTATTCTAACAAAGATGTTGTGAGTAGAGCTTTGATGTGGGGTTCTATTGATATCTTTTTATCTGATAAAAAATTTTCAAAGAAAGAGCAAGAATTATTCAAAAAGAATTTCGGTGACAAACGAACTCAAAGTATGCTTTCATTTATGAAAATGGCTAATCCAAAGTCTATCCAAGTTAAGATCGATAATACTTTTAAAGAAGCATCAACACTTTTGAAAAAAGATAAGGAAAACATCATTAATGAATTAAGTAAACTAGTTAAAGTGGCTGATGGTGATCAAAGTAGTCTAAAAAATACAATTAAAAAGTTAAAGACAAGTATTAAATTATAAGTTTAAATTATATATGGGATTGTTTGATATTTTTAAAGATGATGTAGGTAAAACTGGATTAGGCGTTTGTCATGGTCTGGACCTAAGTGAGTGGACAGATGGTTATAAAACTGATGAAGAAGGAATTATTAATTTTGTAAATAATTCTTTAGATGAAATGCCTTATGAAGATTTTATAAAAATGTTACAGAAAAGAAAATCTCATAGAAAATTTACTGATCAAGAATTAAATGGAAAAATGAATAAAATGTTTATTTCAAAATCATTAAACGACGATACCTCATTTGTACCAGACGTAAAATATGTTTATTATCCAAGTGTTTTTTTAGATACCAAACATGAAGAGAACCCTTGTGGTTATAGAATTTTAGACTCGAATGTTCTTTATGATGGAACAAAGTTTATTGAAGGAAACTTTAAAACATTAGCTATTATAAACTTTAATAATAATGAAGCCTATTGGGGTAAAAAAATAAATTCAAATAAACCTATAAGATCAGTAGGTTTTCAATATTTAGATTTAGATGATGATGAATATAAATTAATCAAAAACCATGAAAAAAATATTTTAAAAGAGGATTTAGTTCAAGATACGTGGGGAAAAATGCATATTGATGTTTATAATGGAATATTTAAAACAGAAAAAAGGAAAAACTATCCAATTAATAGATTTCAAACATTTTTAATATTCCAAGAATAAAAGTATGGGATTATTTGATATTTTTAAAGTTAATAACGAAGTAGATGCTTTTGGAGAATATAATTTGTTATCTACAGCTGGAAAGTTTGATACTGGGTATAAACAAGATACAAAAGGATTAATAAAATTTGTTAAAAAACATTTAAAAAGTGGAAGTTTAAAAAAAGAATTAGATTATAAAGTTTCTGATGAAAATATCAGTGAAACAATTAATAAGGTAAAAACATCGGGTCATGGAATTTTTTATATTCCTGCAAGACTTATTAATAATGATGAACATGATGTAATTAAAGGTTTTAAAATTATGGATGTACCTTTTCAGAATAACCATGATGAAATTAATGGCAAATTTAAAAATTTAGTAGTTTTAAATATAAGTAAAAACCATGAATATTGGGAAAAAAAAATTGATTATGATGGAAGAATAAGAAGTTTTTCGTACCAATTTATAAATCTTGATAAACAAGAATATGAATTATTAAAACCATATGAAAAAAAGATTTTGAAAAAAGGTGACAAGTTAATTGATACATACATTGAATTTTATAATACTATATATACTGGACTTTTTAATACAGACAAAAGAAAAAAATATCCTATAGATCAATTCAGAAGCTTTCTTGGTTTTGAAGAACAATCTAATTAAGCTGACCTAAGGTTATTAAGTGTTAAACTCTTGTGCCTGATATGCAACATCTGGGCCAATAGAGATTAATTGATTAAGAAACTTATCTTTTTGATTTGATTTAACAAATAAATCTTTCAATTCTTCATAAGAAGAAAGCGCTAAATATACAAAAGAAAATCTAATTGGAGTTTCTGTCGTGAGTATTGATTTATCAAATCCTTTAAAATCCTTTTGAGACAATTTGAAAGAAAGAGCATCTATCATTTCACCATCTTCCTTAATCTTATAAAAACTGGAATTTTCATCGAGTTCTAAATGAAGATAATGAGCAGCACTATAAAAAATATTTTCTACAACTTTTTCTTTTCTATTTTTAATAAACCAATCAATAATATATTCTAACTGCCGATTTGTTAAAGGGGGTAGTAGTGCTAAAAAAAAATTTTTATTTAAATTTAAATCTTTCTTACCAAATAAATCATCCAACATTGATAACCATACATTAGCTTTTTTATTCGGTTCTTTATAAAATTTTTCAACCATTTTTCGAAAATTTAATAACTGAATCATTAGAAAATCTTTTTCAAATTTAAATTTTATTTTATGCCTTTTGCATTGTTGAAAGTATGCTCCAAACAGATAACATACATAAAAAATTAGGTATTTTTTGAAAGGTTTATAGGCTTGTGAACATGTTTCAATTAAATATTTTTTTTCAGCTTCCTCTAATTTTTCAAACTTTTCTAACGGATATGCTCTCTCTGAATTACAAGCACCAGAGCCAAAAATATATCCAAAATCATAAGTCCATTTTACCGTTCCTAAGACCCATCTAGAAACTCTATCAAGTCTATCTAATGACCTAATCTCTTTACAGCTATCACAATTACATGGTTCTTTTTTATTTTTACTATGGTCACTTTTACTATCAGTTTTTTTACTACTCATTTTAGAAATTAATTATTTTCAAATTTTAACAATTTTTGAAAATTATTCATCATTTTAAACTCCTCATAAGTATTAGGTGGTGACTCTAATAATTTAGGATTAAAAAGAATGACACTTAAACATTGGGCTCTTGAAATAGCTACATTTAATCTATTTCTATTGAAAAAAAACGATTTGTCTCTTGGCAAGCTTTCAAGATCTGAACTAGTCATAGAAATAATTGTAACTGGTGCTTCTTGACCCTGAAATCGATCGATTGTTCCACAACGCGTACCTTCCGGCAATCTAGCTAATAAAAAGTTAACTTGAGCATTATAAGGACTAACAATTAAAAAATCTTCTATTGTTAATGGTCGTTCTTTATTATCTGCATCAGTGAATTTTTTGCCAATTAATTTTTTAATTATTTCATCTATTTTTTTTAATTCTTGCTCACTAGTTTGTGTGCAATCCTCATGATCCATCAAAATAGTATGAATACCTTCATTATTTATGAAAAAATTTTTTGGAAAATCTATTTTTCTATTTTTATTTTCAGGATTAGTTAGGAGTTTATTTTCATAAAAATTTTCTGAAATGAATGAATTAATATTTGGATGCATTCTATAAGTTATACTTAAAAAAATGCCTCTATTATCTTCAACGGTATCCTTTCCCTGAAGCAAATAATCAAGTACTGAATTATTAGATAAACCAGGATGAGATCCCTGAGTTGGTTGACCTAATTGAAGTTGATCTCCTACTAAAATAATATTTTTTGCAACTCCACCTAGTGCAATTAAATCCGCAATTGATAGTTGGCTTGCTTCATCGATGAATAAATAATCAATTTTACTTCTATAATACCACTGGGATAAATGATATTTGGTACCTGCATAAAGCAAAGTATTTCTGTCTTTTAAACAATCTATGTAGTGTCTTTCATTTTTATCTGTTTTAATAAGTTTGCCTTTGTAGAAAGTATCTTCATTATCAGGATTACCCATTTTTAATCCTTTAAATAAAAAGCTTTGTTTTTCAGCTATTTTTTCAACACGTTCTAATAAATTATGGATCACCTTATGAGAGTTTGCTGTTACAGCTATTCTTTTATTCTTTTTTAAAAGTTCAACTATAGCATTTGCAGATTGGAAAGATTTCCCAGTACCAGGCGGCCCTTGCAAAAATAAGTAACTTGAATTTAATCTTGCAATTACGTCAGGGATTTCTTTATCGAAATTTTCAGAGGTAATTATTTTTTCTCCTGGTTTGATACCTTTAATATTTGGAATATCTCTGTTAAGAAAACTTTTTAAAGCTTCATAACCTTTTTTATTTTCTAAAATATTTTCACAAAAATTATAAATATTCTGATTTAAATTTTCAAAACGGGATTGTTCCATTACTTTCTCTCCAATAGACAAAGTTCTTGGCAACTGTTTTTGTTCTTTTGAAATACCTTTTCTTAATACTAGTGTTCTGTTTATTTGATCTAATTCTTGAATTGTTCCTGCATAGTCTGCTCGATCTGGATCATTATTATTTGCTATAATAACACCTCTTCCTTTTTTTAATTTATATTCTTGTTCTGGAAAAATATATTTATAAACAAAAGATCTTTTGTCTTGAAATTGGGATACAAGTTTCATATTTCCAATACATTCTCGATCATCAATTAATTCTTCATCCGACAAATCCTTTCGATCAAAAAACTGTCTCCATTGTGGTTTCTGCTCACGATTATAAAAACCAATTACATCAGAGAGTAATTTTACAGTTGGATTATCTGATAATTTAGATGCATTAAATCTTTTTTGATAATCTAATAAATTTTGTTCAAAAGATCTTAGCTCCATTTGATCTTTTTCAGGAACAAACCATTTGGTATCTGCTGGTTTAATTTTTAATAACCAATTCCTTAATTTAAAAGTACTTATACAATCTTGTTTATTATATTCTTCAATCTCATCTAACAACTTTTGATTTTTATTTTCTATCCATTGAATATAAAACTCCTCTGAAATATCACCTTTTTTAATATCGCCAGTTCTTTTAAAATCATAGTATTTTTCAATTTCTTTAATGGAATAACTTTTTTCAGAAATACTAATTGCTTGTTTTACTACTCTAAATAAATCGACAAATCTTCCAAGGTTAAGATAATGATCATAATCAACACCATGAACTTTATGTAAAGAAGTTAGTCTTTCAAGAGCTGTGATTTCATACGATGCATAATGATAAATTTTTGCTTTTGGGTACTTCTTAAAGTGCGCTTTGGTAAAAGCAAAAAAATTAATTAAGCTTTGTTTTTCTTCCTTTTTATTATGGGCCCAGAAAGGTTTAAATATTTTCTCTCCATTTTCTTCATAGTAAACACCAAATAAGTACTCTAATTTTCCTGGAAATACATAGTCTTGTACCCCTTCTAAATCAAAAAATAAGTCACACTCTGAGGGCTTTGGAAGTAAGTTAAATCCTTTTTTTAATATTAAATTTTCCTCTTTAATTTCAAATATAGGATATCCTTTCTCGTCACCTTCAATTTGCAATTTAGCTTGCTTGATTAGTTTTATTTTTGTCTCTTCTCTTAACCCTTCAATCTTTTTTTTTTTGTCTAATTTTGCCAATTCATTAAAATTAGTTACCCCAGCATTATTCAATTTTTTAATATTATTTTTATTGCTTCCTAATACTTGATTTAAATGCTTTTTTTCTTTCCATTCATTTTCACAAAATTCTTGAATGTCTCTTAAAGAACAATGACTAATTTTTTCTAATATTTTTCTATTTAATTCATTTTCCATAAAAATTTCAAAATAATTTTTTTGTTTTAAAAAAGATTCATAAACATCATTAAGCATTATGGGAACTTTGCTTGTATCTTTTAATAAAACATAGAAATTTTTGGGGAATATTCCTTGAGCTGCTTCAAGTAAAAAAGAATACAGGCTAAGTTGGTAAATATGATCTCCTTTTACTTTTGCACTATTTTTTGTGTCGATAATTTCATAGCTCCAATCACCCAGATTTGATTTAACATTATTATTGATTTCTAAAAAATCCAACTCACCTCTAAAATTACCAGACTCTAACCATCCACCATAAATTAATTCATAACCTTTTGTTAAAGCATCATTGGTCTCTTTAATTTTTTCTTCTTTTGATAATTTATTTAAAATTTTAATATTTTTTATTTTTTTATATTTTTTGCTTAATTCTTTAAAATAATTTACCTCATGAATTAAACCTTTTTCTATTCTTAAATTGTCAACAACAGTTTTTTCTGATTTTTTTAAATTTAATAATTTCTCTTTAAATTCTTCTATTATTAAATGCTTGTGATTAATAAAATTTACAAGCATTGTTGCTGAATAAAAATTTTTATTCACTATTTTAATTTTTTAATCTCTTCGTTGTTATTTTCTATTTCAAGGTCTTCTTGAATGTTTTCTGGAATATTTTTTTTTGGGGTCAATCCACCAACTTTATTTAAATTATCTACTTTGCTTAAAAAACTTCCTCGACCATCTTTGATTTTTCTCATCACATCATCTACACCGCTAGAAGTTTTTTGAATGCTGTCTCTTGCTATTTTAGCACTTTCGTAAATTTCAACACTTTGAGAACTAATTTTATTAGCAAGATCTATAATTTTTTGAGTATTCTTAGATTGTTTTTCTGCTTTCCAATAATATTCAACCGTCTTCAGTGTAAAATACAACATGGATGGACCTACTAGAGTTATTTTTTTCTGAATTGCATAATCCATCATTTTTCGACTTGAATTACCTAATGAGGATATTGCAGCTTCATTAGGACAAAACATAATCACGGCATCTAAAGAATTAATTTCCTCTAAGTTTTGATAATTTTTCTTTGCTAATGAGTCGATATGATTTTTAATAGATTGCTTATGACGATTAAGAGCATCCTCTTTTTTTTGAATATCATCTGTGTTCACATATTCATCCCAAGCAGTTAAATTAACCTTAGAATCTATAACAACATCACGTTTTCCAGGAAAATGAATAATAAAATCAGGTATTAATCTCTCACCCTCTTCTGTTTTATAATTTTGATGTTTTTCAAACTCTTGGCCCTCTGTGAACTGTAATTTAGTTAAAATATGCTCTAATACCATCTCACCCCAAGCGCCTTGCTTTTGAGACGAGCCAGCTACCAATGTGTTTTTCATCTCATTTGCAATTTTTTCGAAATTTTCTCCTGAAGTAGTAAAGTTTTCTAATTTTTCTGTAAGAGTACCTTGATACTCATCATTATCTTTTTTAATATCTTTGATTGCTTTATCAATATTTTGTAAATTGCTTTCAAAAGTACTTAGGTCCTGTTCTTTTTTTTTAAATATGTATGGGTAAATCCCAAAAACAACTAAACCACCAAAAATTAAACCTAAAAAAAATTGTAAATTAAACAGCTCAAACATTTTTATTATCCCTTCTCATATTAATGTATTGTATCACTTTCATCTTGTGGTTTGTTTTTCCCCTCAACCTTATCATTGATAGAAGTACCGTCCCAGTCCTTATATTCTTTCATCCACTCATCATAATTTTCTAAAACTTCTTTTGAAGCTGTTCTGTACCAATAACGATAAAGAGGAAAGCTCGTTTGCGCTATCATGGATTGTAACACTCTAAAAATAAATAAATAAAAACAATAACCAATACTAAAAAAACTTGTTTTTGCAGACTTGTAATAAACATCCACTAGTTCTTTTGCTAATGCATCTAATCTTTCAAATTCATCTCTATCAGTTTGAATTTTTTTATTTTGTTTTGATCTGTTCACAAAATTAATAATTTTTCCTTTTTTTTTATCTTTATCTTTTTTATCAGACATAATTTTTAAGAATCCTGGTATTTTAATTCTAAGTTCATGACATAATCATTTATGCCATCTAAAAATTTTAATTTTTCATCTTTGGTCTTAAATGAAAACATCTTGTTATCATCTTCTCTAAGATTGTCACAATCAACATAAAAATCATTAACTGTTGTCCATTTTTCTTTATTAGTACTTAAAATTCTTTCAGCAACTTTTCGTTTAATTTTTTTGTACATATCTTTTGGTAAAATTTCAGGAGCTTCGTTAAATAAAATTCTACTGCCAAAATATGCGTGTCGATTGTCTTCAAACTTATCTAACATTGCTAATTTATCTTTCCAATCAGCTTCCTGCCACTTAGTAAATAAAAATTTATCTTTAGGAGAGGCAAACCCAGTGTAAATTGTTTCTTCAGGTTCTGGATCTTCTTGTGATTGAGTTTGCATTTTTTCTTCTGCATTTTCTTGAAGAATATTACAAACATCATTTGCAAACTTTTCGTTATTTTTAATTAACTCTGCTCTTTTTCTTAATAATGCAGGATCTAATTTATTATACGGATCAACCTTCATTGCATAAATAGGATCTAAAATGATGGGAGCCTTGTTCGAACGGATTGTCCGTAAAAACCTTGGTGACTCTTTCATTTTTGCTTTTAATTCACTGTATGAAAGGGCAAAAAGATTCTCACAATCAAAACGTAAATCCACCACTTGAGCCCATTTATATACGGGATGATTAAAATTCTTTGGATGAAGAGGTGCTGTTAAAAATAATCTGGATCGGCCATAGAAATATTCTGTGACAGTAAATAAATTTTCAGACTTCATTATACTTTCAACTGTTTGCTTGCTTGCTGTTTTTAAATAATGGTTCCATAAATTTGGCTGTTTTTGTTTAATTAAGCCTAAAACATTGCAGGTATTTTCGGTATCCACCAATGCAGAATGGCTATCTTTTGCATCAAAACCATTAAGTCTTGCAAGCGACTCGAGTTTCATTGAAATATTACCTTTTTCATTTAATTCGCTATTTAAAATCTTTTCATCAAGTGCAAATGCAGCTCGAACCACATTCAAAGCATCATGCCTTTGATTACCATTTGTATTTTCGATATACGGGTCTTTTAAAGACTTAAAAAATTCTTTACGGATGACTTCACTATCAAAATTAATCCCAGAATATGCAATAAATGTAGTGGGCTGATCTTTGGACCAAAATTTAAATAGTTTTTCGATTTGATTAATTAGCTGATAGTGGGAAAGGTTGGATTTTGTTAATAAATCCACATTTGTACGGTTAATACACAGGGCAGTAGCGGTCGGAACCCGATCATCTGGTAATCTACATCTTGCTTGAAATCTTTGTTCTTCCTTAAAATTGCTATCTAATAGAATGCAACCTATTTCCAAAATAGAACACCAGTCTGTAGCTGAATGATCTGTTTCTAGGTCCCACACAATATACTTCACAATTTTTCCTTTCTGAAGCACGTGCTAGATAAGAGAGTAATGAAATTTAAAAAAACACTAACTCAGCATCTAAACAAGTAGCTTCGCTATAAGTTTTTTATCTATGTTTAAATGGAGTAAGTTTTCAAAGAAACTAAACTGATTGCATCTAAACAAGTAGCTAAAAAATTTAGTATTTACCTTATATTTCAAGAAAAAATTAAAGTCAACTAAAATTAATTGTTGTTTAGTTGCATTTTATAATACTCATCAACTTTTCTTAAAAAAATTTCCTGATAATTTTTTAATCTCTCAGAATCAATTACAAAACTTTGAAACATTAAATCTTTCGTACAAACTAATATAACACCTTGATTAATATCAGTGCCATAGACTTTGTTATGGGCCATCTGATACGCAGAAAGTTGCAAATAATATTCAAAATTCCACTCATCCTTTCGTAATTGAGTTGAATTTTTGAAATCTATGATTGATGGCTTTCCATTATATATAGCAATTAAATCACTAGCCCCCGCATATTTTTTTGGATAAAAAAGGCATGCTTCAACACCCCATATCTCACTTACTTGATTCTTTAACCCATTTTCAATAATTTGGTCTGCCATCTGTCTTTCTAAGGTGTTGTCGCCTAATAAATCTAAATTTAATTTTCCTAGTAAGTATTTTTCAAGAATATCATGAAAAGCAGAACCACGATTAGTTGCTTCACGTGTAATTTTTTCTGCATTCTTAGCACCAATTTTGGCTCTCCATCTCAATAATGATTCTTTTTTTTCGGGATCTTGAGTGGCTGATAAAATTGTCGTGACTGATGGCAGCTTTTCGCTATTTACGTCATATATTCTTTGACCATTTAAATAAGCTCTAATTGATTTAGGATAATTAAATTTTTGATTTAACTTCATAATAAAAATTAGAAATTTTTTTCTAAAAAAATTTTTAGGTTTTTTTCACTATTAATTCCAGATTTAATTAATATTTCAACTATATCTCTACCTGTAATAAAAATAATTGGATGGTTATCTTCAATAATTTCTTTGTAAGCTTGTTCGGCAATGTAAGATGTTGTGACAAATACACCAAATTCTCTATGTTTTATTCTTGATATTAACCTGCTTGTATACCTAACTCCAATTCCATTTTTTTCATATCTTTTTGCCTCTAAGTGGTATGAAAATTTGTAAGAATTATTATTTGTTCCAATTTTATATTTTCCTACTACATCCCTTCCACCATCTCTAGATGATTGGGTAACGCTAAAATCCTGTATCTTATCTGGATCTGTCATTTGGAATATTTTTCCAGCAAAATATTCAAAATCATACTCATTTTTAACTTTAGAAAAATATTCATAAATTATTTTTAATAGTTTTTTGCCAAGTTGATCTTGTGGTATTTGATCTTCTTTTGTTTTAATCTTTTTCTCATCTGTGGCTTTTAAAATTTTATAGTTTCCTGTATCTATCCACTTTTTCCAAACTTCTGGACAGTTTTTACTAAAGGTGTTGCCACTTTGTATATCTATAATCCACTCTCTTGAAATTTTATCTATAGATAAAATTGAAAATATTGCTTTATAATTTTGAAATCTTTTTCCATTTGTACTTTTCCAAACCGAAACTAGATCTTCTGTTTGTGAAAAAATAGGATTACCTGGTACAACTAAGCCCCTGAACCTATAATCTCTTCCCTTTTTACCTTCTTTAATAAACACAAAAATAGGTGGTATTTTTTTTCTTTTATCTCCACCTACATGAGTCCAGTTAAACAAATTTTCTAAGCATTTATTTCCTTTTTTTGAGGTGTTCAAAAGTGAATATCCAGGAGTTCTATTATCTCCATAATAAGTAAATATACCTGTTTCTATATCTAAAAAATCTGGCCACTCAGCTTTTGATCCATCTGAAACTAATATTAACAAGGTTGGTTCTGTGAAGCTTTTAAGTGTTCGAAAACCACCCATATTCCCTACTCCCTTAAATAATTTAGTAAAAATATCATCAGATGAATTTCCTTTTGACCCACCTTTATATATTGCATCAATATTTAGATCTGCTGTAGATAATTCTGAAAACTCAAACATAAAATCTAATTTCATATTTAATTAAAAAAACCAAATTCCTTATCTATTAAAACACCACGATCTAATAATCGATTAAACTCCTCACAGGATGTTTCTGCTAACAAACAACAATTATGACAAGCTGCCAAGTTAATTTTTTCTAATCCTTGACCATCTCTTTTACCGATTTCAGTACAAACAGGATCTGCAGAACACCATCTTGCATTTTCGATAGCATTGTGAAAAACAGTTTCTATAACGCCTTGTTCTCCCATTCTAACTAAACCTCCCATTGTACCTTCTGAGTCACCGTCAGCCGTATAAATTAATAAACCAGTCATTGAACCATTGGAATTTGTTGAACAATAGATTCTTTCCCTTAAAGATGCTGAATGATAACCACTTTCATAAATAAATTTATCTATTAAAACATGTGATAAAGTATGTAGTAATACAAATCTTGGAGATATTGTTCTACTTTGCATATTTCTTTTTTCTGTTAATGCATCTAGATTTTCCTGTATTTTATTGATGTGATTAATTACTTCAGTTTTTTCTTCCCAAGATTTAATTTTTTCCTCATTAAGTTCTAAAAAAATTCCTTCACCATAAACTTTTATTGCTGGAAGCCAATCTTCATGTTTATTAACTTTTTTTCTTAACATTTTTTGCATTTCTTTTACATCCTTGTCTTTATTTGCATCAGGAAAAAGTCTACTAAATCCATATAAAACTCTCGTTTCTCTCAATTTTTTAATCAAAGAAATTGAAGAAAAGTATTTTGAAAAGTTTTGCTGATAATTACTAATATCTTTTTTCTCAATAATTAGTTCATCACTACTGTCGTTGCTTAATAATCTTCTGTATTCTAATCTTCTAAATGGTGTCTCTCTATCGAATTCCTCATCCCCTTGAACTCTTTCCGAATGAGAACCATCACCATTTTCTCGATCTGTTAACAAATTTAATGCCAGTAAAATATTTTCTTTTGAAAAATTTTTTAATTCGTCTTCAAATTTCTCTATAAGCTTAGGAAGAATTTGATCATTTGGTGCAAAGTCTTTTGCACTCCTCAAATAAGTATCAATCTCTGAATTTTCTGTCATTATTTGAACTATTTCAGATAAAATATCATTTTCCACACTCGGTAAGTAAATTGACGAAAAAGATTTAGAATAGTAGAGATTACTAGCAGACCTTAGTGAAGCTCTTACAGGATGATTGCATTCCTCATTAACCCCGTAACCTAACCAAGTTTTTGCCCCTCTACATTTAAATTTGAAATTTTTTTCAAGATTTTCAGTTAATTCTGTAGATTCGTTATTTTTAGAGGAGCTAGTTATATTTTTTAAATTACGTCTCACAGGTGATTGTCCTTTTTTAGAACAAGATAAACAGGTTATATAAATGCTGTCTAATCCGCCAGATTTATGTGGATCATCTTCATATTTTAAATTTTTTCCATCACAAATTGGTTTATGATTTCTATGTACCCACTCATTCCATGGAAAGTCTTCGATATGTCCAGATTGACAAAACATTACAAAAGGAACTTGCACTAATGTACCATTGCATTCTTTGCTATCATATTTTCTTTTACATGTACCAATATCTCTAATGTGCAAACCTCTAGATGGTTTATATAGCATTTTGCATTTCATACACCTATGCCAAGTAGGAAATCTCAAAAAAGGTATTTTAAGATCTAGATTTTTTTGTCCCTGCAAAAAAAACTCAAATTTTCTATAATCAGGCGGAGCTCTAAAATGCGAAACTCCAAGTCTCTGCTCCAGCCTCCATTCTTTAATTTTAAAATCATCCTTAAAAACACTTTTATTATTTTCTTCATATTCGTGACTGAACCATCTATCTAAACCAGCAGTTAATCTAGATATGCCGTCTGTACCTGGAAATACCGATCCAACACCGTGCTTAGAAACTAATTGTGATCTTCTTATTCTTAAAATACTCAAATTGACTCGCTTTCATCATCAAGATTTGAAAATATATAAGGCATACACTCTGCATCCACATTTCTCATTGATGTCATGGTTTGAAAAGTTTTAAACTTTAGTTTTTCATTAAGATAACTACCTTGTGGAATTAATAATGGAATTTCATTATCTTTTTTTCTAGTTTCCCAACTATCAAACGATCTATTTTTCCATAAATTGATTTTTTTATCAAAATAATCCTCTGCAATTTTAACAAAATTTGAATCTATAATTTTTACTCTATCTAAAATTACTTCTTTAAATTTATTAATCTTATTCTCATAATTGATAAAACCAGGATTGTGTATTGCATTTTCTAATGAAGATGTTTGTCTTGCATAAGCAAATAGTGCTGAATGAAGAGATCTCTCTAGAACAGGTTCACAAAATGGTGTTACGCTTGTTGGTTCAACCCATGAATATAATTGTTCATGATAAGATCTAAATTGTTCGTATAGAGATCTATCTCTTGGTTTTGTAGGAGAATATATGGTAACTACCAAAGCAGATTTTCCTCTGTGCCAATCTCTTCCAACTCTACCTGATACTTGAATATATTGAGAGACTGATTTAGGTGCACTTACGATACTTAATAATGATATTCTTGTTATATCAACACCAACTTCAATTACACTTGATGATAAACAAATATCAACAGGTTTAGCCTTTTGATTTTTATCATTTAGAGAAGAGGATAATTTTTGCAAATTTTCTTCAACACTATCTTTTTGTGCTGCAGTAAGCTCAAGAATTTCAGTTGGATCAGGCAAAGGTCTTATATTTTTATCCTCTATTGCAAAATTTTTTTTATATTTTTTTAATTCTGACTCCATATCAATTGATAAAATACTTCTAGCTGAACCAAGATCAAACAAACTTGAATAAAAACTTACCAACGTCCACCAAGGATCTTTCTCTTCATTAGTTAATTCTCTATTTTCAATTCTATTATAATTAGCAGATTGAAGAAGTGAGGTAAAAGTTCTAATCTGAGATGTTAATAATGATCTTAATCCAGGTGCATAAATTCCTACAAATTTTTTACAATCTAATTGATCATTAGTTTTAGCAATCCTAGAAAAAAAATTATCTGACTGATTTAATCCTGGAGGTGGAAACAAATTTGAATCTTCTCTTGCAAATAAAGCCTTAATTTGATTTGTAAAATTCTTAATTGTTGCAGTTGAAGAAATTATTTTGGGTTTAGTTGAATTTCCATTTCTTCTATTTGTACATAATTCTTCAACAACTGTTTCATATAATCCTGACATTGAACCTAAAGGTCCAGAAATTAAATGTAATTCATCTTGTATAATTAAATTGGGGGGTGATTTAACTTGTTCCCCTATTTCATCTATGCCAAAAAAATTTCTAGCATTTGGTCTCCATGATAAAAGAGCAAATTTGTCAATTGTGGCTATTAAAAAAGATGGTTTTTCTCTATATAAATCCTCATCACAAGTATAAGTAGGTAATTTAGAGTGAAATTCACATTCAGCATCTGGACAATGAGCAAAAATTTTTTTTTCTCTATTATTTTCTTTAAAACCATAAACTCTCTGTCTAGAGCTTTCATATTTTTTTATTTGAAATTTGGCTCCACACCATGAACATCCTGAAATATGAAATTTATTTAAAGTTACGTTGTTTTTTTTTCTAGGGATTAAGATTTTTTTAAAATCTTCATAAGCCTGTTTATTAGTATTATAAGTACTATCTCCTCCTATCCATATTCCAATTGAAAATTGATGCTCTCCTAAAATTTCAATATTCTTTTTTCTTATGTGTTCCAGTGCATAAATTAAACCGCTGGCTCTATGGAATTGTTGTGCTGTTAATAATCTTAAAGTGTAACGCATGATCACATCAGTTCCAAAATCAGACTTATCTCTAATCCTTCTTAAAACTAATTGAAAAGCAGATAACCCTAAATAAGCTTCTGTTTTTCCACCGCCAGTAGGAAACCAAAGTAAATCAACAATTTTTCTCTCTATACTTTCTGGATTAGCCAAAGAATCTAGGTTCATTAAGATAAAAGCTATTTGAAATGGCCTCCATTTTTTACTCTGATAATCGGGTGAACTAAGATCAAAATTATCATCATATTTAGATGTAAATTGATATCCTTTATCTCCTTTTATAGGATTTCCACTATCATCAAATTTTATAGATCTTGATGGAATTGAGGTTCTGTATTGTTGATACATAATTGCTTCATTAGCAATTTGAAAGGCTAATTTTACTTCTTCATTTTTTTCTATTAGAGATATACCTTTATTAATTCTCTCAGCAGCAGTCTTGCAGTTTTTTATTATAATTTCGGATGGATTTTTATATCTTGAGGATAATTCTTTTGAATGACTCTCTATTTTATCAATCCATTTAGAATAATTTGAAAAAAGATATTTCAATGATTTCAAACCTTCACTAAAGTTTCCAGTTCTAGTTAGATTATAAAATGGAATTTCTAATTTTTTATTATCATCATCAAATATATCAGGGCTAATATTTGGCACATCAACGATTGGCATTGCTTGTGAACTAATTTCTTTTACAAAATTGGTTTTCTTATCTGGTACACCCCAATCTGCTGCTATACCATGGCCTATAGCATAATTTCTTTTGTCTCTATAAAGTAAGTCGTTTATTTGTTCTTCATGATCTAAGATTAAATTTTCTGCTTTTGGATAAGGAAGAATACAAAAATTTTCTGAAAATATTTTTAATTGACTTTGATAAATTGAATTTTCATCTAAATTTCTTCTTTTTCCACTTATTCCTGTAAAATTTGAAACACTAAAAGTAATTATTTTTTGCTTTTTATAATCTCTAACATCAGATTGAAATCTTAAATCAAATGTTTTGGGAAGAGATGAAAATTCAGGTTTAATTTTATTACTATTATTATCAATATCAATTAATCCACTACACTCAAAGGATGATCTAAAGTACCACTCTCTTCCTTTTTTGGTTTCACCATCTTTATTTTTATATTCAATTTCTTTTTCCGGTTGTTTATAAAAACCACCTGTAAATTCAAACTTTAAATTTTTTGCGATTGACGGATCAACCAAGAAACTCAAACTAAATGAAGAGGGAAGAAGATCTTTTTCTACCTCAATATTTAAATCATTTTTTAGATTTTCTATATCATTATTTAAATCGATATTTTTTAAATTTAATCTTTTATTTGATTGAGCTTTAGATCTATCTAATTCATCATTATTTAAGTTTTCGGACTCTTCGTCTTCGTCTGTAGATCTAAGTTTGACAGGATACAAAACACCTAAACCATATCTTTCACTTGGTTTTAAATTATTCAATATCTCATCACCCTCATTATTTTTTAAATCACTATTAAATTGTCTATAAGGCAAACACATATCTGTGTAGGACTCAAAAATGGGCATTTCATCGATTTTGATTGGTTTACCAGTTGGGCTTGGGCCTATGAGATTAAGTTTTAAATCTTTAATTATATTTTCTCTATTTTGTTTATGATCAATCATATTAAGTATTTACCCCATTGATCTTTTTCATTTTCATCGAATAATAAAGACAAATTATACTGAGATCTTGTAACACCAGTGTAGAGTATAGATGGAGATTTGCTAACATCAAAGCCACTAATATTCAAAATTATACAGACTTTAGATTCCAAACCTTTAAATTTCCTTACAGATGTAGCGTAGCCTAATGTTTTTTTAAAAGATTTATTAACTACTTCTCCATTTAATATTAAGTCAGAGTTTTTTAATCCTAAATTTTCTAATAATTCATCATCAAAATCGTTAATAGATAGGTTTTTAGGATTATCATTTAAATTTGAGTAAAACAAAATAGCTATATCAAAAGGTCTAAATTTAGATTTAAGCCCATTTATAATTTTTTTTAATATTCTTAATTGATCTTTCTTATCTTTATAAAAAAATTTATCTACATTATGTAAATTATCTTCTCTAAAAATTTTTGAATACTTTATTTTTCCAACTAACTCTGCAAATCTACTTATTCTTAATGGATTTCTGCAGTTTTCATTAAGAATTAAACTATGCAATCTTCCATCGAAAAAACGTTCATTAAATTGTTTTCTTGAAAGTTGATTTTGATAAACTTGCTGAGATCTAAAATCTCCAAAAAAATATAATTCTGATAATACACTTGAATCTTTGTCTAAATTGACCTGATTAAAAATATCTAATGAACATTGACCCAATTCATCATTAGGAAAATCCTGAGACTCATCAACTATTAAAACATCATATTTTTTATTCTCTTCAGATTTAACAAGATGACTAAGAATATGAATCAAAATATCATCTTTTTTTGTAAATATTTTTGAAGATAATGGCTGATATTCTTTTGAAATAAAACTAGAGACAAATTCATACAAAGTAAAAATAGAAATTTTTTTATCTTTTATATCGCTCTTTACATCCTCATTAATTAGACCAATTTGATCTTCTATATGATTTTTAATTAATCTGTTAAAGTATAAGAATAGTACATTTTTACCTTCTAAAACTTTTCTTCTTGCAAGCTCTAATGCTAATACAGTTTTTCCAGAGCCAGCATAACCATCAACTAAAATTAATTTATTATCTTCATTAGCATCAATAACTCTATATTGCTCGGTTGAAAATGATTTAAGCTCCTTATTTAATTCGTTATTTAAATCGTTAGGGCTCACAAAACATTCAAAATCTTTTCTAAAGTAATTTGCAATATCGTTACAAATATTATCAGAAAATTTATCAAAAAACTCTTTATGCTCTAAATATTTAAATTTTCCTGGTATTGATGTGTGATGTTTAATTGAATCTTCAAAATGCTTTAGAAACATTTTTCCAAAATTATCTTGATTCAATCTAATTTCGCTAGAATCTATTAATTCCCACTCATTCCATTCAATTGATTTTTCATTAAAAGGGCAATGAGTAAATATCACTAAATTAGTTACAAACGGTTTACTAGATAAGGACAATTCATTAATTTGTTTTATCAACGACTCTGAGTTTCCTCTCACTTGATCAAACGGAGATTCTCCTTCTTCATTACCAAAACGCCAAATACCATTTATTCTTGAAATATGGCTGTGTGCTTTTACTTCAACACAAATAATTCCCTTATTAGGAATTAATACAATAAAATCAGCTTCTCCTCTTTTCTTTTTTCTATGTTGTGCAATATCTAATGAATGTAAAATTATCCAATCTTTAGTTACTTCATTTTCATTTTTAAAATAATTAAATATTTTTACTTCCCCTCTGCTTTGAACAGAGTCTTTTAAAACATTAGGGATTAGTTTTGCCATTAACTACAAATCTCCACGCAGTAATGCTTTGTCCGTCAAACTTAATTTGACCTTTAATGATTTGCCTTTTTCAATAATTTTATAAACTTCTACTGAACCACTTCCCTTATCATCAAGAAAATATTCATAATATCCTTTTTCATAAAGTGGTTTTGTATTTTTAGTAACTACTTGCTCAATTTTTTGTCTTATAATTCTACCAGCCTTACGATGTGCTTTTTCTAGCTTCTCCATATTTAACCAAATTTCCTCAGACTTATTAAATAAACCACAAACTTTCATAATTGCAAAAAATGTTTTTTTATCTTTTGATTTTAACGATTTTGGGTTTAACCAATAACTTATATTATGTATTTTGGTTGTTTTTCTTCCACCATATTCCTTAATTTTTTCAATAACTTTATCTAAACCAAGACGAATAATTTCTTGTTTAAATCTAAATTTCCAATCTTTTCTATCTGCATACATAGTATTTGCATCTTCCACAAAATTTTGAGTTTCCTTTTCTAGCATTGTGGTTGCCCTTTCTCCTTGAAATAAAACAAACTCTCCTAGCTGAATAAGATCTACTTTTTTATTTTTAATTGTAATTTTTCCAAGTGGACTTTTTTCAATCACATCTTGAGCTTGGTCAAAATTTGGGTCGTTTCTTAATAAAGCAATCTTTCCATTTGAGAGCTGAAATAAAGTTGACCTTACTTTATCTAATTCATTTTCATTTTTAATATCTTTATCTTCAATTTTAGCTTCATCTACATTCCTTGAATTAAGTAATTCAAAAATTTCCATTAAATCACTTGATAAATCTAAATCTTCCTCAAAAATTTCTCCTTTAAATTCATTGGTTAAGTTATTTTGTGGTTTGGGTGTTGCAACATATTCAATCTGAAGTGATTTAGAAGTTATTTCTTTATTAGAAACAAATAAATCTAAATCTTTATAATCTCTAGAAAGCCAATCAAAATTTAACACGACTATATTATCACATATATTTAAGTAGGCGATTTCCTGAAGTAGATCTGTCTGTGGATTAAGTAGAGTTATTGTTTCAATTTTATTAAATTGAGGTTTTAAAAAAAAATTTTTTTTCTTAATATATTTATAGACATTACTTATCTTATGCACAGTGTCATATAAAATTAGATTTCTTTCATTATTAATTAAATTGAGATCATTTTGTAAAAAGAAATTATTGTCACTTTTTCTGAATTCATAATATTTTTTTATTAGATAATCAAATTCAGTCTGATAATCAGGATATGCCACAAAGAGAGTTTTTTTAATTTTATCAATATTTAAATTAGAATTATTTTCTGTAAGGATGGCACAATGACTAACAGGTATTGGTATACAATTACAAATTTTTATAAATCGCCAATAAAAATTTAGAAATTTTGATAAATTAATATCATCTAATTTATGTCTACTAAGTTTTTTTGTTAATGAAGAAACAGTTTTGCTAAAATACTCATAATCATAATTATAAATTTTATAAATTTTTATGTAATTATTTTTATAAATATTTTCAATTTTATAATTTTTGAGAATTGATTTACTAATTTCAATCATAATAAAATTAGCCCTGATTGAATAGCAAATTCCAAACTTTTATTTTCTTGATTAACTATTAATTTTTTTTCCAAACATAATGTATCTAATTTTTGAATGGCTTCTTGAAATTTTGGCTCCCCTATATTTAATTTTACAATGTGAGATGCCTGCAAATTTTCGTCAAAAAAATTCAAAAATGACTCTGAATTACCATAAAAATTTATATCACTTGAGATATCGACTTTAAAATAGTCAGATCTACTAGATGTAAATTTTATAAACTGATTTGAAAAAAGAAACTTAAATCCTTCATCAAAATTTTTTAAATATTGAATGGAATTATAGAAATTATTACTATTACTATAAAAATTTATTTTTTTAAAAAAATTATCTTTAAACAGCCAATCAAAACCAAACTTTTTTATTAATTCTTTAACAAAACTACTATTTTGAATTTTTACAAATTTATTTTCTTTTAAAATCTTTTCCTTATTTTCTTGATCGATTTGAAGACATACAAAATTACTCAATTTTTTTTCCGATAGTTTTTCAATTATATTTTCCGACTTGTTCTCAAACTCATATAAATTATTAATATGTTTATTTGTATTAATTAAAATATCATAAATCAGAAAACGACTATTTGATTTAGATTTATTCAAATTAAAAAATATTTTATTTTCACTAAAGGTTTTAATATGATCAAAAGCACTTAATTTAATAATATTTTTACTTTTTTTTTCTAAATCACAATTTAAAATTTCAGCTAAAATAATTTCAGTTAAAACGGGTTTATTATTTGTAATTATAAATTGCAAAAAATTATTATTTTGATCCAATTTTGATGAAAAATTTTCTACAAATGTTCTCAAATAACTCACTCTTAAATTTATAGTTTTCAAAACCTAATATGTAAATTATTTTTAATTTTTAATTTAATTAAATTCCCTTTGAAGGTGTTGTTTATAACTGACATACTATGATTTATAATATTTTATGACACCTGATGAAGAATTTGAAATTATAAAAGAATTTGTAGAGGAGGGTAATGCAAATTTTCTTAAACCAAAATCAGACAAATATAAAGCTAACTCCAAAGATCATCTAAAAAAACTTAAAGAATACTTTCTAAATGCAAGACCAGAAAATAAAAAAAAAAGAAAACCCTCAAAAACACAAAATGATGAAGTTTTGTGGGAATTTATAAAATCAAAATATGATTTAACAGACGACAAAGTTAAAGAATATTCAAAATTCCACAAAATTGCTATGACATATGAAACAATCTTGGGAAGTTTTTTGGAGGAGTTTGTATATATAAACTTAAAGGATCTTGGATGGATATGGTGCTCGGGAAATATCGTACAAGATATCGATTTTATTAAAAAAAATACAGATGAAAAAAATACTAATTACAATTGGATAAGTCTTCAAATTAAAACAAGCGATAATACAGAAAATGCACCTGCTTCCAGAGTAAGAGATGGAACATCAATTTTAAAATGGTACAGAAGATTTTCTCAGGATAGTAGTAAAGATAACTGGGGAGAATTAATAAATCTTGTTTCTGAAAATAATGAAGAAATAAAAAATATCATTAAGGATAAACTTACTGATCTTAAGTATAAGAATTTTTTACAATCTAAAAATTAAAAGACTTTTGATTAGAAATTTTTTTACTAAATGAATTATTCCAATTTAATTCACTTGTATATAAATATCTTGAATATTTAAAATTATTTATAATTTTAATTTTTTTCTTTAAAATATGATTAACAATAAGTTTACCTATTGCTCTTCCTAAACTTACTGGTACGGCATTTCCAATTTGTTTATATTGATTTCTTATACTACCTGCTAATTTCCAATCATCAGGAAATTCTTGAATTCTTTTGTATTCTTGAATCGATAAAGGTCTATTCTCAACAGGGTGAGCCAAATCAGTTGCTGGCATCATTGGATCAGTTACTAAAGTTGGTGAAGGCTTATTCCATCCAAGTCTTCTTAAAAAACCTGTTTTACCCCCGCCTAAATAATATGAATTTCCTAAAGCTTCTTTTTGTAATTTAAGTGGAAGATTTCTCCAATTCTGACCTTCTTTGAGTTTTTTATAATATTTTAATCTACTCTCAGGAAATTTAACATAATCATGATTGATATTATTTAGTCCTTTAACTGCAGCCTTAAAAGTTTTCCAAGGTTTTAATCCAAATTCACCATATTGAGAATGAGTTGGTGTTAAATAAGGTAATTTTTCTTTCTTGTTGCCAATGATTATTACCCGTTCTCTTATTTGAGGAGAACCAAAATTAGCTGAATTGTAAAGATTAAAACTAACTTTATATCCAATATTATTTAGATAATTCAAAATATAATTTAAAGTTCCACCTTTTTCCTCTTTAGTCTTAAGTTTGCCTTTTCTTTTATCATGAGGAACATGTTTTAATGGAACTGATAACAACCCTCTAACATTTTCAATTACAAAATAAGTAGGATTTAATTCTTTGATAAGTTCTAAGTATTTTATAAATACAATTCCTCGATTTTCATTAATTGATAGTCTTTTTCCAGCAGTGCTAAAGGCTTGACAGGGTGGGCCACCAACAATTAAATCAATTTTTTCTTTAGCTTTAAGTCCTGCTTCTTTTCTAATTTCTTTAGCTGAATAATTGTTTATATCTTCTAGTACTTTGATTTTAGGTCTATTTAACTTGATTGTCTCTCTAATAAATTTTTCACTCTCACAAGCCAAAATAACATCAATACCTGCTTTTTCTAGACCAATATCCAAGCCCATCGCACCACTAAAAAAACTCAAAGCTCTAATTTTTTTCATATAATTAAATTTTATAATTAAGAATCGTTAATTATTTTATCAATTTTTTTATTTAAAAGTAAAAAAACAATATGATATGTAAATTTATCCACTAAGAAATCTAATCTACATACACTCTTTCAGAATCACATTTGTAATGGTCAATAAATCTGTTGTTTATATAGTCATATTTAGACATTGTGATAGTAGGCACTGTTTCGCCTTCAAAAATTATTCTTTGAAAACCAAATTCATATTCTGGAAATTTCACTGTAAATCTATTTTCACCAAACTCTAATTCATTAGCAGGAATTGCTTTGAACTTTTTGCTTATTTTATCAAAATAGTGAAATCCTGTTACTTCAAGTTTGAAGATAAGAGGTTCATAATTTCTACCAAATTCAGATAGCATATTTGTGCAAGAAAGCTTCAATCCCTCGTCTGCATTAGAGGTATTAGGTAATAATAAAAAAAATAATAGAACAATTCTCTTCATAATCAGCTATCTATATTTTTTATTTGTTTGCACCTTCTGTGTGCTTCTAGAACTGAGGGAACAAGCTTATCTAAATTCCATCTATTAATTGATATATCGAAATATTTACTTGCCTTAAAATCAATCCCATCAATAATTTCAATCTCAAATCTTTGTTCCTCAATATAAAAATTATTTAATTTATAAATATATTCTTTAATTGGAAACGACCCTAAGGATAGTAATACTCTATAACCCATTAAAAAAGGCTGTATATGATCTACATAAGCAGTAACTTCTTCTTCATTAATTTTTATTGGTATATTTTTGTTTAATAGTTGTTTTATATCTCCAGGCTGTTCATAGGTGTAAAAAGTGAAATTATGCCAAACTTTTTCACAGTTATCTTTTGATTGAATAAAGAAATTTAGACTGTCTCCATGAATTACTTCTCCATATACTCGTGCATATGTTAAACTTTCGTATTTATCAATTGTCCACATCTCATCTTCTTCAGCTTGGGCATGATAAGCAAAGACAATAAAAAATAGAGATAAGTGTAATAAAATAATAAGTAAAACTCTTTTCATGATTTAAGCTCCACTTTGTATCCATTTTTCTCAAATATTTTTATGATCTTGTCCCAAACTAAACTGTTGTGTTCGCCTGGCCTTATTTCAAATTTAAATGATTGTTTGTAAACGGGGTTGCAGTTATCGTATGCGATATATGTACTGACGTGACAGTACTTACAGACACGGCCTATTTCCATGTATTAGAGCTCCTAAGGTTAGTTGATTTTTTAAAGGTAAGTAGTTTGTAATTAGTTATGGTCTCAATCCTTTTCTGTTTACTCGAATTACGCAACAAGGGAGATAATAAAAAAAGCGGAATTCTATAGAAAAGGATTGAAATCCAATGCATTCTCGCACTAAATCATTAGTGTTTGTTTTAATTTTGCTGCAAAGTTGTTTTCTTTGTGAAATAAAAAAAATTATTTCCCTTTTTTTACAAAAGATACATTAACCTCTTTAGTAGTTTGGCCCTTATTATCTTTTTCATATTCCTCAACAAAAGCTTTTAAAAGAAAACCTAATTTTTCACCTGATTTCTGTTTCTTTTTGCAAAGATCATATAATTTTTTAATTTTTGCCATCAGGCCCCCCTTTAATTTTCCAACCATTCGCCTTTAATACTTTGATTAAGTTTTGAAGTTTTTCGTCTCGGGAAGAGTTTTTATCCCCTATTTTTTCAAAGAATAAAGGCTTTAACCCTCTATCTTTCTTTGATTGGAAGTAGTCCTTAATAGAACTAATAGTAAACCCTTTTTTGTAAATTGGGTCGTCTTTTTTTGCTTTTTTGATTTTATATTTCATATGCTCCTTTAGCGTTAATGTTTAATGTCCGAAGCAAGTAGAGTTATTTCTAAATCACGGACAATATCTTTATATAGTGCAGTTTACTGAAAGTAAATTATTTTTAAATTTGATATTATTTTTTATACTTAACATCTATTTCTTTTATTTTTCTAATAGTCTTGCCATCAACTGTAGCTAAAGAAATATATGGTTTTTTAACTCTTTTCATATGAAGAGTAGCATTTTGAATATCTACAGAAACATCTATTTCATGTTTATGATCTGTATTTTTTTCAAAGTCTAGAATTACCCCATCTAGTTCATTCAACTTTGTACTCATATCAAATTTAATACTTATTGCCTTAATCTTATTGTTTATTTTTTTCATTAGTTTATTTTTATATCTCTTAACCAGTTAGGCCAACCATTATTTGGATCTCTTTTCAGTTTAAACTCTTTTATCAACAATTCCATTGTTCTAGTTTTTGTATTACCTTGTTTGATTAATTCTATTGCTCTTTTAATTTTTAATTTTTTTAAGTTTTGAATCTCTGAACTGAATTGAATTAAATTTAATTTATTTCCACCCGAATTCCCTATAGCTCTTTGATTGCCCTCCATTAACTTACGGTTTTTTTCTCTTAATAATTCAGTTAAATCTATTCTTTTTTTTAATGCTAATTCAGCATCTTTTTTATTTTTAAAAATTTGCAATCCTCTAAATTCATGTGGAATTTTGGAGTTTTTACTTTGGGGTGTTGAAAATAAGATTTTGTATTTACCTTTAAGATCTTTTTTATCTACAGGTCTGATTTTATTATGATTACTCATAACTTAATTCAAAACTCTATCAAATATAACTATTCTAACGAATTGAGCCTCAGACTGATCCTCGTAAGTAACCTCAATATCATCATCGGGATCAAAGGTTTTAAGAACTAATCTTACATACTTATCTATTTGATCTAAAGAAGTTCCTATATGAAAATATCTTTCAAAAATTCTCATTAATTAAAGTATACATAAAATTGATTGATAACTCTACAAGATGGGTTAAAAATATTTTATGGAATTGTTTTTGGTACTAAAAATTTTGTTTGTTATTTGTATTATTATAGCTCTGTATGCTGTTATAAGAAATTTAGATATAATAAAAATTATTCTTATTTATTGGAAAGACTTAATATTTGGTCGAAAGTAATTTAGCTAATCGTTGCAATTTTTTATTCTGAAGAGACGATTTTGCAACCATCATGCAAAGTTCAGATTTTAAAATATATCCATCATTAATAATTCTCAAATTATTAGCGGCAAGAGTTGAACCTGTACTAGTAATATCTGTTATAACCTCAGAACTGCCTGTATAAGGTGCTATCTCAGTGCTGCCGATTGATTTAACAATCGAAAACTGAGTTACTCCTTTGCTATAAAAAAATTCACGTGTTAAATTTGGATATTTAGTTGCAACCCTTAATCGCTTTTTCTTTTTATCTTTAAACTCAAAGGCTACTTCTTCAAGGTCCGCCATACTGAATATATCTATAAAATCTGTTGGGATGGCCACAACAAGTGTTGCTTGACCGTAAGGATATTTTTTAAAAACTTTAATTTTATTTTGAATATTGATTTCACTTTCTTTTAACAAATCTAATCCTGAAAAACCGAGATCGAGTGATTTGCCTGCAAGTTGCTCTATTATTTCACGTGCGTGTAAATAAATAATTTCAATATTTTGCTTTCCTTTAATAGAACCAATTAGATCACGATCTCCTCTACTTGAAATTAATTTTAATTTATTTTTTTTAAAAATGTTTAAAACATCTTTTCGAAGTCTACCTTTACTTGGGATACCAATTTTAATTAAGTCTTTCATAAATTAAATGCAGCCCCAACTGCTGGAACTTGTTTTTTAGAACCAAGATCAGAAATTAATCCATCATAACGACCCCCAGCACAACAGTTAACAATTTTAGAATTAGATTTGATATCAATTTTAAATACCATCCCTGAATAGTATTCAAGCTGACGTCCAAATGATGTTGAAAACATCACATTTAATTTTGACACTTTATTTGAAGAAATTGGAAAATATTTTTGATCTACTACAAGATTAATTTTATTTTTTTTAAAAAATTTATTTAATTCTTTTGCAGCATTATTGATTGGACATTTAATTTTCAAAAATGATCTTATAATTGCAGAAACCTTTTTACCTTTGCTTGCCCTTCTGGGGTCTTTCATTTTGGTATCAAATCTTTTTAAAATTTCTTCAATGGATCTTCCAGCAATCATTGTGGATGGATCTTTTTTTAATAAATTTAAATACCTTTTCTTATCCACAGCTACTTCCGTTGGGTCAATATCTGCATTTGTTTCTAATCGACTTAATAAGTCATTGAAATATTCATCTCGCCAAAAATGTCTTAATAATCTTAACTTCCATCGAGCAGGGATTTCTATTTTTGAGATCAATAATTTAAAAATCTCAACATTACCGATTGTTAATGTACCTGAAGTATATTTTAAATTTTTTAAAGCTTTTAAAGACGTATTAATTATTTCTTTATCATCATTTTTTTCATCCTTTGATCCTAAAATTTCAAATCCGATTTGATTTCTAATGATTGAGTCTTTTTTGTTTTGTGATTTTCGATAAGCTTGACCGCTATAAAAAATTTTTTCCTTACCCTTTAAATTATTTTCTAAATATCTTAAACAAGATGCAATCGTTAAATCTGGTCTTAGACACAACTCGCTTCCATTCTGATCCATAAAAGAAAAAATAAATTTTCTAAAGTTTTCTCCTGATCTTTGAACAATGTGATTAGCCTCAATTACTGAAGGTAAATCAATATATTTAAAACCCTTAGATTTTACTGATCTAAGGATACTTTCAGATAAGTTTTTTGACTTCATCGATTAAATTTTCTTTTGGAAATGTTTTATTGTTTTCACCTTTAACACCTTTAAGGCTTTTTATCGTGACTGTATTTTCGTTAAATTCATTTTCACCACATATTATTGCAACATCCAACTCACGTTTATTTGCTAAGGTTAGTTGCTTGCCTAAATTTTTCTTTGTATCTAAAAAAATTTCAGCATTGATATTATTATTTCTTAACAGATTTAAAATATCATAGTAATTTTTAAGATATTTTTCATCCATTACACAAACTAAAACTGGTTTTTGACTATCTACTTTTATTTGATCTAATTGCATCAAAGCAAATAACAATCGATCAACTCCAAAACTTATTCCAGTGCCTGGAATATCAACGCCTTTAAATCTCGAAATTAATTTTGAATAGGCTCCCCCAGAACAAATACTGCCTATATCGACCTCTTTACCTTTGTTATTTGTGACTTTAAAATTTAGATTTGTTTCAACAATGAAATCTGAATAATAAGCCAATCCCCTAACAATTGTAAAATTTGTTTTGACCTGATTTAAATTTGAACTGTAACCCAATACTTCAAATACTTGTTCTAATTCCTTTATACCTTCTTGAGACAATGGATTTTTTAATGTTTCTTTTAATTCTTTTAAATCTTTAATTTTTAGAAAATTAAGTATTTCAGATGCTTGCTCATCGTTTAAATCCGCACCCTTAGTGATTGCACCGCTTATATCTTTTCTTTCTTTTTTTAGCAGATCTTCAACACCTTTTAAACCAAAACCTGGTTTATCTAGTTTGTCAATTGCCCTAATTACTTTTACTTGCTTTTCTTCTGATATTTTTAAATCATCAATTAATCCTTGAACTATTTTTCTGTTACTAATGTTAATTTTAAATTGATCTTTTTTTAGACCACAATCTAACAAAGTACTTGATATTAAATTGCAAAGCTCAGCATTTGCTTGGGCAGGATTAACATTTCCCACGATATCAAAATCTGCCTGCATAAATTCCCTGTATCTTCCATTACCAGTTTTTTCATTTCTAAAGACATTTTGAATAGCATACCTTTTAAAGATTGATGGAAGCTCTTGATTATTTTGTGCAACAAATCTAGCTAGTGGACTTGAAAGATCATACCTAAGCGTAATACTTTTTTCTCCATCCTGAAAAGAGAATACATCTGACATAGGGTTAGCATCATCTTCTGCCAAAAAAGATCCTATATTTTCACTTATCTCAAACGAAGGGGTTTCCAGAGCTTCTGCTCCAAATTTAATAAAGTTATTCTCAATAACTTTTAAAAGCTTTTTTTTGAGAAGAAGCTTTTTATCCCATCGATCTTCAAATCCTGAAGGTAATCCAGGAATTAATTTTTTTTCTTTATTCATTTTTTGGTACCCGGGCTGAGAGTCGAACTCAAACTTAAAGTTCCACAAACTTCCGTGCTAACCATTACACCACCCGGGCTTATCCTCTTTGTTTTTATCTTATTTTATGTGGATTTAAAATTATAATATAAATAAATAGCCTACTGGCTATGGAAACAGTTTCTGTGAGTACTTCTAAAAGTCTTTCTGTATGTAATATTTATATTCATGGGCAGTCTTTTAGAGAAAAAAAATTAATATTCAAGGTCTAAATAGAAAAAGGACGTTTATCTATTTTATAGATAAAACGCCCTTTTAAATAATTTCTAAATTAGTCTATTTTTTTTAAATTAACTGCAGAAGGACCTTTAGGACCATCTTCTAGTGTGAATTCAAGTTTATCACCTTCATTGAGATATCTCATACCAGCAGCTTTTACCGCTGAAGCATGAACAAAGGCATCTTTTTCTTTATCATCTCTCTCAATGAAGCCATATCCCTTTTTACCATTATACCATTTAATTTTTCCTTGTAGTGTACTCATCTTATTTCTTAGTCCTATTGTTATTTATTATCTCTTAAAGTTAATTTCTTTTACGATTATTTCAAGATGAAAGTTTGTGGTGGTGGCTGAGGAAGGATTCGCACCTCCGACACAAGCCTTTTCAGGGCTCTGCTCTACTCCTGAGCTACTCAGCCTTATTTATCCTCTAAAGATAATTCTTCCTTTAGTAAGATCGTAAGGTGTCATTTCAACTGTCACATTATCACCTTGGAGAACTCTAATTCTGTTTTTTCTTAACTTACCAGCTGTATGGGCAGTAACAGTATGTCCATTTTCTAATTTTACTCTAAACATAGCGTTAGGAAGTAGGTCTATCACTGTACCTTTAAATTCCAGTAAGTCTTGTTTTGACAAATTTATTTTCTCCTTATTCGTTTTACTACAGATTGAGCGTGTCCAACCAACCCTTCGTAATTTGCAAGTGTTATAACTGATGGTCCAAGACTTTCAATACCCTTTTTTGATAAGTTTATATATGAAATCCTTTTATAAAATTCATTTACACTTATACCACTTGAGTATTTTGCAGAACCATTGGTTGGCAACACATGATTTGATCCAACATTATAATCAGTCATTGCCATCACGGCATATTTTCCTAAACATATTGATCCTGAATTTTTTATTTTTGGAATAAACGATTTATAATTTTTAATATTTAATTCTAAATGTTCTGGTGCAATTTTATTTACAACACTTGTTATTTTGGCGTCTGAAGAAATATACATAAGAATTCCATTATTAATTAAACTTCTTCTTGCAACAGAAGCTCTTGGAATTTTTTTTAATTGTTTAGTAATTTCAATTTTTACTTTATCCAGCAAATTTTTATCTTTTGAAATCAGAATACATTGTGCAAGAATATCATGTTCAGCTTGTCCAATTAAATCACTTGCAACCCACTCAGGATTTGAGGATTTATCACAAACGACAGTCACTTCTGAAGGACCCGCGGTCATACCTTCAATTCCAACAACACCAAAAACTTCTTTTTTTGCAGCCGCAACATAGGCGTTTCCTGGACCAACTATTTTATGAACTTTTTTAATTTTTTTAGTCCCATATGATACTGCTGCAATAGCAGAAGGGCCTCCGATAGAATAAATTTCTTTAATTTTGCATTTTTTTGCAGCGTATAATACTGCTGGATTTTGTTTTCCTTTATACCCTGGATTAATCATAACTATTCTCTTAACGCCTGCAACAATTGCTGGAATAGCATTCATCAAAACACTCGATGGGTATGAAGCAGTAGAACCAGGAACATAAATTGCAACAGACTCTAAAGGTACATATTTATATTCAAGTTTGTTTTTTAATTTATCAGTATAAGAAATATTTTTAAATTTTTGAAGTGAATGAAATTTATAAATTCTATTATAAGCCGTATCGATTGCTTTCTTTACTTTTTTATCAAGTGAATTTATAGATTTTTTTATTTGTTTTGAGCTTGGAATAATTACATTGTTTTGATTAAATCTTTTCTCATATTTTAATAATGCTTTATCTCCATTTTTTTTAACATCTTTGATTATATTTGTTACAGAAACAGAGTCTGATTGAATTTTTTTTTTTCTCTGTAAAAGCAAATTCCCTAATAATTTATCAAAATTTTTACTTTTACTATTTAATATCTTCATAACTATTTAATTTCACTTTGATCCTCTAATCTTGCTTCAATAGTTTCTGTAGTTAAAGCAATATAAGCATTGTTGCTAAACATAAGATTTATTTCATAAACATCATTATTTTTCAAATAATCTATACCTATTAGTTCTAAAACTATTTCTTGATTTGATTGATCAATGTTCTTTGACCTTACTTTATCAACAAAATCAAACCTACAAATACTATTAATTTTTTTATTTTGCTGATCACTTTCAACCTTAGTTCTTTCAATTGATAATAAAAAAACCTTATTGGATGCGAGATATTTTATATCAGCAATTTTAACTTTAGCCCCTGAACTACAAGCTGAAATCATTTGTAGTCCTTCATGGTCACTTGCTATTATTTTTGCTAAATATTTGCTCACTATTTTAATCTTTTAATTTTAACACCAATTTTTTTTAATTTATTTTCAATTTTTTCATAACCTCTATCTAAGTGATAAATTCTATTAATATATGAATGACCAGAAGAAACTATAGCTGCTAAGACCAGAGCAACAGAGGCTCTTAAATCACTAGACATTAATTCAGCACCAATGAATTTAGTATTTCCCTCTATTGTAGCAGTATTATTCTTAATACTTATTTTTGCACCTAGTCTTTGTAATTCTGCAACATGCATAAACCTATTTTCAAAAATACTTTCGGTAATTGAACTTTTTCCAACTGCCTTACACATTAAAACCATTAATTGCGCTTGAAGATCTGTGGGTATACCTGGAAACTCTTTAGTTTTTATCCTTTTTATTGATTTTATTTTTTCAGGTCCTTTAATTAATATTTTATTTTCACTGGTTCTAATTTTAGCACCAACTTTTTTTAGTAATTTTATTTCGGTATCAATAATTTTAGGATTTAAATTATCTATTTGTAGTTGCCCTTTTGCTAATGTTGCAGCCACACAAAAAGTGCCGGCTTCTATTCTATCAGCCATTACAGAATATTCTGTTTGTCTCAAAGAATTTACACCTATAATTTTACAGATTCTTCCACTCCATTTAATTTTCGCTCCAGCTTTATTTAAAAAATTTGTAAGATCTTTAATCTCAGGTTCTATTGCACAATTTCTCAACACCGTTTTTCCTTTTGCTAAACATGCTGCTATTATAGAATTTTCTGTAGCTCCGACACTTATCTTTGGAAAATTTATATTTGTTCCGCTAAGTTTTCCTCTTGATTTTGCTAGAATGTACCCATCTTTTAATTCATATTTCATACCAAGTTTTTTTAATGCTGTTAGATGATAATTAACTGGTCTAGCACCAATTAAACATCCTCCGGGTAAAGATGTTTTGGATTTATGATATTTTGAAATAAGTGGACCTAAAACTAAAATAGAACCACGCATTGTTTTAACTAAAGAATAACTGGCAAAAGTTTTCATATTTTTTTTATTTATAATTTTTGCTGTTTTTTTATCTCTTGATAAAATTATTTTGGAACCAAGTGACTTTAATAAATTTAACATTGTGTTAATATCTCTAACTCTTGGTAAATTTTTGATAACTACAGGTCTATCAAATAATAATGTTGCAGCTAGTATTGGCAGAGATGCATTCTTTGAACCTGAAATTGAAACATTGCCCTTGATTTTACAAGGGCCATTAATCAAAAATTTATCCATAAATTACTTTTTAATCTTAGCAACTTGAATTGTAGTTTGACCCTGATATTTGCCGTTCTTTGATTTATAAGTAGTTTCTGGCTGCGTATCTGATTTGAAAAATAAAAATTGTGCTATTCCCTCGTTTGAATAAATTTTTGCAGGATTAGGTGTTGTATTACTTAACTCAATTACAATATTGCCCTCAAATTCATTTTCAATTGGTGTAACATTACAAATAATTCCTGTCCTTGCATAAGTGCTTTTTCCTACACATATGCATAAGACGTCTTTTGGTATTCTAAAGTATTCTACTGTTTTGGCTAAAACAAATGAATTAGGTGGTATAATACAGTGTGGTCCTTTTCTTTCTATAAAGTTATCATCAGAAAAATTCTTTGGATCAACCAAAGAACTATTAACATTGGTGAATATTCTATATTCATCGGAGATTCTTACATCATATCCCATACTACTTAATCCATAAGAAATTTTTCCTTCAGAAACTTGATGATCCAAAAATGGCTCAATCATATTGTGCTCCTTGCACATTTTTTTTATCCAAGTATCAGGTTGAATTGACATTATTTATTTTTCTTTTTGTTTTTTTTTTGGAAAATTTTTCTTTTCTTTAAATTTTTTCTAAGCGCCAAGCTTAAACGCTCATTTTTTTCTTTTGAACTCATTCTTTGTTTGGGTTTGTCAGGAAATCTAAAGAAATTGGTTTGTTGGGATCTAATGCAGGTGTTTTTTTTTCTTCTTTTTTTGGGCCTTCTTTCGCTAAACGTTTAGCTTTTTTTTCAGCAAGCTTTTTTTCTCTTTTAGCTTGCTTTTCCATAAGCTTATTACCTTTAGTTGATTTGTAATCGTAATGAATTCCCATAACATTTTCCTAAAATAGATATAAATCATATTCATCAAAAAATTAAGGCAATAATTTGAAAAAAATGCTTTATTATCAATAAAATACAATTTGTCTCTAAGCTCCTGTAGTTAAATGGTATAACAAGTCATTGGTAATGACTAGTTCCCTGGTCAGTACAGGGTGGGAGCACCACTAATTTTTATAAAAAAACTTTCTTAAAAATATCGTAATCAGAATTAAAATAAAGAAAGCTGTAATAGGAACATATATATCAGGTGAAAATATTATATCAGTTATTCCTGGTACTTCAGCATTTTGGTCTATAATTTTTTCTAATCCATTACCTATAGAAACTGCTAAAAAAATTTGAGGAATTATTCCAATCAATGTAGCAAAGAAAAAGTTTACAACCTTAACATTAAACAGGGTTGGCAAGAGACAGCTTAGTTGCCAAGGGATCCCACCTATAAAACGATAAATTAATAAATAAATAAATTCAGATTGTTTAAATTTTATTTCTAAGTTTTGAAAATTATTTAAAAACTTTTCTTTTATGAGCTGTTTTAAAAAATAATTTCCAAATATATATAAAAAAGTGGCACCAATACTTAAGCCTAAAACAACTACAAGTGTCCCTATCCATTTTCCAAATATAAAACCTCCCATTAAAGCTACTGGGGATCCAAATCCTAAAAAAGGGAAAACCCAAAGAATAGTTAATGCCACAAAAATAATAGAAATTAAAAATAAGTTGGAGTTTTTGAGTTCAGCAAAATACGCACTATTATTTTTTATAAAATCATAGGATGTAATCTCTTCAAGACTAAATTTTGAAAAAAAGAAATACAAAAATAAGCAAATAATTAACAAATAAAATAAGCCAATAAATAATTTAATTTTTTTTGTATTTTCCATGATTATAGTTACTTTAATGCTTAATCTTCTATTTGCTATTTTAATTATTACTAATATAAAGAGGCAAAATTTATAAAAAACTATATCAAATCTAATTATGAAAAGAACTTATCAACCCTCAAATAAAAAAAGAGCCCGAAAACATGGTTTCCGTTCAAAGATGAAAACTAAAGGTGGAAAGAAACTTTTAGCTAGACGAAGAGCAAGAGGAAGAAAATCACTAACTGTTTCAGTTTAAAATAATGAAAAGCAAAATTGTTGCTCTTTCAAAAAATGAGGAATTTAAAACACTTCTAAATCAAAAAAAGATTTCAAACAAATACGTAACAATTTTTTTTGGAAGCTTACCCAATAAAGATAAAAAAAAATTAAACATCTCTTTTTCAGTTAAAAAAAAGATAGCAATAGCTGTGAAACGGAACAAAATTAAAAGAAGGCTCAGACAAATTTTTAACGATGGAATTAAACAAAATTTAATAAAACTTGAAAAATCTGTTCTTGTTATTGCTCATGCGGCCATGCTAAATAACGAATACAAAATTATAAAAGAAACTTTGTTTAAAGATTTTGAGAAAATAAAATGAATATATTTACTTTAATTTTAATCAAATTTATCAAAGCCTATAAATATTTGATTAGTCCATTATTGGGTCATTCTTGTAGATATTTACCAACATGTTCTGAATACAGCATAGATGCTTTAAAAGAATATGGTTTTTTTAAAGGCTTATACATGAGTATAAAAAGAATTTTATCTTGCCATCCCTGGGGAAGTGGTGGATTTGATCCAGTTAAAAAAGAAGTAAAGGAGAAAAAAATTGGAAACTCGTAATATTATAGCAGCCATAAGTTTATCAGCTGCAGTGATTATATTATATTCACTTTTCTTTGCACCACCACCGGTAACGAAAGAAAATTTAGCTGAACAAAATAAAACTGAACAAAACTCAGATGCTCCTAGTTTAGATCAAAAAGAAAATGTAAATGAAATTTCTAGAGAAGATGCTTTGAAAGAAAGTGAAAGAGTTTTATTTGAAAACCAAAGTATTGTTGGATCTATTTCTTTAAAAGGAGCTGCAATTGATGATCTTACTTTCAAAGAGTACAATGTAAGTCTAGAAAGTGATGAAAAAGTAAAATTTCTTGCACCACGAAGTTCTAAAGAAGGATACGTAATAGAAAGTGGTTTTATTACCACTGATAAAAATATTGATATTCCAAATGCAGATTCAATTTGGTCAGTTTCTGGAAATAATAAATTAACTGATCAATCTACTATAAAACTTAGTTGGACAAATGATCAAGGGATCACTTTTGAGAAAGAAATTGCTTTAGATGATAAATTTTTATTCACAATAAAACAAAGAGTTATAAATTCTACAGATAAAAACTATGACTTCTATTCTTACGGTCAAATTATAAGAAATCAGATCCCAGAAGGTATAACTGATTTTTATATTCTTCATGAAGGTCCGATTGCTACATTAGATGAAGAATTAATTGAGGAAGATTATGACGATATTGAGGAGAAAAAGTTCTCCAGAACTGCACAAAAAGGATGGCTAGGAATTGGAGATAAATATTACATATCAACACTTATTCCGCCAAGAGAAAAAGAATTCAAAACAACGATGGATTATAAGAACAAGTACAGAATAAACTTTGTTACAACAGAGCCACTAGAATTGACTGGAAATTCCTCAATTGAGGAAAACTTGCAGGTAATAGTAGCTGCAAAAAGAGTTGATGTAATTGATGGGTACGCAGAATCTTTAAAAATTGATAAATTTGATTTAACAATTGACTGGGGCTTTCTATACTTTTTGACTCGTCCCTTGTTCACTGCTCTAGAATATTTCTTTAAAATATTTGGTAACTACGGACTAGCAATTATTGCTGTTACTGTTTGTATTCGATTGGCGTTTTTTCCTTTAGCTAATTTTTCTTTTAGAAGTATGGCGAAGATGAAGCAATTACAGCCTGAGATGGTAAGACTTAAAGAGGTACATAAGGATGATAAAATGAAATTGCAGCAAGCGATGATGGCACTTTATAAAAAAGAAAAAGTAAATCCTATGAGTGGTTGCTTGCCCATCCTCGTCCAGATCCCTGTGTTCTTTGCTTTATATAAGGTTTTATTTGTAACAATAGAAATGCGTCACATGCCTTTTTATGGTTGGATTAAAGACCTCAGCGCCAAGGATCCCACTTCCATATTCAATTTATTTGGATTACTTCCCTACGATGTTCCATCATTCCTGGTTATTGGAGTTTGGCCCGTCGCTATGGGGGCCAGCATGTGGTTACAACAGAAGTTAAATCCGGCTCCAACAGATCCAATGCAAGCAAAGATATTTATGTTCTTTCCATTATTCTTAACTGTAATACTTGCTCCCTTCCCAAGTGGATTAGTAATTTATTGGACAATTAACAATATATTGACTATGGGGCAACAGGTTGTGATAATGAAACGTACAACAGTTAAAACTGCAACCTAATAAAAAAATAATAAATGGATCTAGAAAAAATATTGCCTAAAGATGGGCCGCCAATTAATGAAGTAACTAAATATATTGAAAAGTACAAAAATGATTTAATAGTAATTAAATATGGTGGAAACGTTTTAATTGATAGAAACGTATTTAATAATTTTATAACTGATCTTAGTGTTTTAAATAAATTAGGCCTTGCGACTGTTGTAATTCATGGTGGTGGACCTAGAATCAAAAGAGAGCTAGAAAAATCAAATATTCAATCAAAATTTATAAGGGGACTAAGAGTAACTGATAAAAATATTATTAATATTGTTGAATCTGTTTTGATTGATTTTAATGATGATATTGTTAATTCTTTAAAAGACAAAGGAACCGAAGCGATTTCTATTCACACAAAAAATAATAATATTATAAAAACTATACCAGAAGCAGAAGAACTAGGATTTGTAGGAATACCAAATGAGATTAATAATGAACAAATACTAAATATAATTAATCAAAATAAAATTCCTATAATTTCACCATTAGGATTAGGTATAGAGAACCAAACTTACAATATTAATGGAGATACCGCTGCTATGGCAATAGCAAAATCTTTAAAATCTAGAAGACTTTTATTAATGACTAATGTGGATGGTGTTCTAGACAAAAATAAAAAATTAATAGAAGAAATTTCTTCATCCGAAGTTTTAGAAATGATTAAAAATGAAACTATAACAGAAGGCATGATACCTAAAATAAATGCTTGTTTAGATGCAGTTAATAATGGTGTTACTGCGGTGGGTATAATTAATGGTACAAAACCACATTCATGTTTGTGGGAAATCTTCTCTGACAAGGGTTCAGGGACCCTAATAAGACAATGAAAGAATTAAAAAATATTAAGAATATTTTATTTGATTGTGACGGTGTGTTATATGCCGATCTTGAAGGTGTATTTGGACAGGTCAGTAAAAAAATGACTCAATATATATCAAATAAGTTAAATGTGGATTTAAAGGAAGCTAAGGAGCTACAAACAAATTATTTTCATAAATATAATACAAGTCTTAATGGTTTGATGATACATCATGACATTCCGCCAAGAGAATTCTTGGATTATGTTCATGACATTGACTTAGATTTTTTAGAAAAAGATACAGTTTTAAGGGAAGAGTTAGAAAATATTAATCTAAAAAAGTATGTATTTACAAACGGAAGTAAAGAGCATGTTAAAAATATCACAACTCAATTAGGCATTGATGACCAATTTGATGGTGTATTTGACATTGTTGATGCTGAATATAGCCCAAAACCTGCTGCAAAGGCATTTGATCTAATGGTTGAGAAGTTTAAAATTGATCCATCCGAAACCCTGTATATTGAGGATATCGCAAAAAACTTATCAATAGGAAAAGAAAGAGGAGCAAAAACAGTTTGGTTAATCAATAATGAATACTGGGGCAAAAAAGAGTCTGAGCAAGAATATATTGATTACAAAATAGAAAATCTTTCTTTATTTTTAAAAGAAATAAGGTTATTAAAAAACTCATAAAATTATGAGTATTGAAAAAATTATAAATGAAGCTTGGGAAAATAAAGACCAAGTAAACCAAAATTCAGATAAATCTTTAAAGGATTCTGTTAATCAAATTATTGATGATTTAGACAGTGGAAAAGTAAGAGTAGCTGAAAAGATCAATGGTGAATGGGTTACTCATCAACATCTAAAAAAAGCTATCATGTTAAGTTTTCGAATGTATGGAATGGATATCATGGCGGGGCCATATTCAACATGGAGAGATAAAAGTCACTTATTAAAAGGTAAAACTGCTGGCTGGACGAATGAAGATTTTGAAAAAGCTGGGTTCAGAATGGTCCCCAACACAGCAGCAAGACGTGGTTCCTTTGTTGCAAAAAATGCTGTTCTTATGCCATGTTATGTAAATATTGGAGCGTACATAGACGAAGGTACTATGATGGATACATTTAGTCGTGCAGGAAGTTGTTGTCAGATTGGAAAAAATTGTCATATCTCGGCAGGAACTGGGGTTGGTGGAGTATTAGAACCAGCCCAAGCATTACCAACAATTATTGAAGACAATGTTTTCTTAGGAGCAATGTCAGAAGTAGTCGAAGGTGTAATAGTTGGAGAGGGCTCTGTTCTAAGTATGGGAATGTATATTGGGCAATCAACAAAAATTGTTAATAGAAAAACTGGTGAAATAACTTATGGAAAAATTCCACCTTACTCAGTGGTGGTTCCAGGATCCTTACCAGATAAAAACAATCCACAAGCACCATCTTTATATTGTGCGGTAATAATTAAACAAGTTGATGAAAAGACAAGATCAAAAACATCCGTTAATGATCTGTTAAGAGAATAGATTAATGAAAACTTATAATGAAACAAAATTAGCTCAGGAGCTAATAAGATTTCCTACGATCAAAACAGAAGATAAAGGTATAATGAAATTCTTATCAAAAAAATTAACTGCTATTGGTTTTAAATGCACATTAATCAAATCAAAAGGAACTGGATCAAAACCTGCTCTTAATCTTTATGCCAGATATGGTAAATCAAAACCTCACATTATGTATTTAGGTCATACTGATGTTGTTGCAAATCTTGATAATTGGAATTTTCCACCCTTTAAAGCTGTCGTAAGCAAAGGATATCTAATCGGAAGAGGTGCTCAAGATATGAAAGGTAGCATAGCTTGCTGGATAAGCGCGGTGAGTAATTTTGTAAAATATAATCAATTTAAAGGATCTATTTCCATAATTATTTCTGCAGATGAAGAAACAACAGGATATGGATGTCCTGCAGTTATGAAATATTTAAGAAAAAAAGGTGAAAAAATTAATTTTTCTGTAGTTGGAGAACCATCTTCAAATAAATCAGTTGGTGATGAAATAAGGATCGGAAGAAGAGGTTCTATGAATGGAGTTATAAGTGTATATGGTAAAAGTGGCCACTCAGCATTTTACGGCTCTTACATTAATCCTTGTACGGCTTTGGCTAAAATAGTTGCAAAATTAAAAAGTTCTCCTCTAGATAATGGAACTAAATATATGCCACCATCGAATCTAGAATTTACTAAAATGAGTGTCGAAAATTTATCAGAAAATGTAGTGCCTCAAACTGCAAGCGCAAAATTTAATGTGAGATTTAATACCAAACACAAATCCGCTACTTTAAAGAGAAAACTAAATAAAATAATTAATTTAATTGCAAAAAAACAAAAATGTAGGACTAAAATAGAATACAGAGTAAGTGGTGAGGCTTTTTATACAGAACTAAATAAAGATGTCCTTATGGTAAAAAATGTTGTCAAAAAGGTAACCGGTCTTTCGGCTAAATTAAACTGCAGAGGTGGAACTAGTGATAGTAGGTTTTTAGGATCAATTCCAAGGCTAGAACTTGGTTTAAGAAACAACAGTATTCATCAGGTCAATGAGAAATCATCAATTTCAGATCTAAAAAAATTAACTTTAATTTATTCAAATATTTTAAAGAATTACTTTAAGTGAAAACTGGTTTAATTACATCAGATGCATCACAAAATCATGATACAGGTCCCGGTCACCCAGAACAAATTGCTAGAGTCTCTGTCATAGTTGAAAATTTTAAAAAACTTAATAATAAAAATATTATATGGAAGAAACCATCTAAAGTTTCAGATGAAATTCTTTTAACGACACATGAAGCACATTACTTAAATTTAGTAAAAAGTTCTTTTCCAAAAAAAGGTTTTTCTTCACTTGATGGTGATACAATTATTTCACCTGGAAGCAAAGACGCAACTTTCGACGCGGTTGGGTCAATAATTACTGCTATTGATGGAGTAGAAAAAAAAGAATTTAGAAATGCTTTTTGTGGTGTCCGACCACCTGGACATCATAGCTCACAAAATAAGGCTGCTGGTTTTTGCATTTTAAATTCAGTAAGTATCGGTGCAAATTATTTGATAAAACAATATAAATATAAGAAAGTTGCAATAATAGATTTTGATGTACATCATGGTAATGGAACACAGGATATTTTTTATGAAAATGAAAATGTTCTTTTTATATCAACTCATCAATATCCCTACTACCCTGGAACTGGTTCAGAACAAGAAAAAGGCAAGTTTAACAATATCTTTAATATACCTTTGCCAGCTGGCATAAGCTCAGAAGAATATTTAAACGTATTTGAACGTGTACTAAAAAGATTAGAAGAGTTTAATCCAGAATTTATATTAATCAGTGCTGGTTTTGACGCCCATGAAGATGATCCTCTGGCTCAATTTAATTTAAAAACCGAAGATTATTACACTATTACTAAAAGAATAATTGAAGCTTCTAAAAAGTTTTGCAATGGAAGAGTTGTTTCAATTTTAGAAGGTGGTTATGACTTAAAAGCACTTCGAGATAGCACTAAAAGACATGTGGATGCTCTTTTAGAATTTAATTGATAATTCTCACAAAAACTCTAAATAAAAATTTCATGAAATTATATAAAATAAAAAAATCTAGCATTGATAATAAAGGTAGAGGACTTTATGCAACTCGTGATATTAAAGAAGGAACTAAAATAATTGATTATGTTGGAAAACTAATAACAAAAAAACAAACACAAGATTCTGATAAATATGACAATAGTAAACCAATATATTTATTTACAATAAACAAAAGATACGACCTTGATGGTGATTTTCCATGGAACACCGCAGGTTTAATTAATCATTCTTGTGATAATAATTGTGATTATGACGGTAAGGGACTAAAAATTTGGGTTAAAGCAATCAGAGATATTAAAAAAGGTGAAGAGTTTACATGTGATTATGGATTTGGTTATGACGAAAACTTCAAACAATTTCCTTGTAAATGTAAATCAAAAAATTGTTGTGGTTATATTGTAAGAGCTGAATCTAGATGGCGAATAAACAAAAGATTTTCCATGAATAATAAAAAAAAATTAATAAAGAACTCTAAATAAAAACAAACCACATGGTGGAGCTGGTGGTGCACATAATGTTCTTTTTTTTAACTTAAATCTGCTTTCAAATGTTTTTAAATCCCATTTTTTTTCTCCTAAATATTTCAAACAACCAACCATAGATCTAACCTGGTGTTGTAAAAACGATTGAGAGCTGAATTCAAATTCAATTTTATTTTTTTTTGATTTAATTTTTATTGATTTAATAGTTTTAATTGGACTATTTGCATTACAACTTGAGGATCTAAAAGTTGAATAATCATTTGTCCCCAATAATTTTTTTGCACCCTTTTTCATTAAATCTAAATTTAATTGCTTTTGAACATGCCATGCTCTATCTTTTTCAATTATGGGTTGGCTTATTTGATTAAAAATAAAATATTTATAAACCCTTTGTTTTGCTGAAAATCTCGCATGAAATTTATCGTCTCTTTTTTTTATATTTTTTACTGCAATATCTTTTAAATTTAGAAAATGATTAATAGATTTTAAAAATTTTATTTTATTTGTTATGTTATATGTACAATCGAAATGTGCTGATTGCTCAAATGCATGGACACCTGCATCCGTTCTTCCTTGTCCGTGTAAAACAATTTTTTCTTTTAATAATTTTGATAATTTGTCTTGAATTAATCCCTGAATAGTTGGACCTTTTTTTTGAATTTGCCATCCTTTGAAATTTGTCCCTACATACTCTATAAATATTTGGTATCTATTCATTATAAAGATGAACCCTTTTTAATTTGTGTTCCTAAGACAAATTCACCAATACTTTGAGGTTTTTTTCCTTGTCTTTGTATTTCTTTAATCTTTATTGATTTTTTATCTCCACAGGAGATTTCTAAATAATCAGATAAAACCTCACCTGGATTTCCTTGTGCTTGACCAATTTCTGCTCTTAATATTTTATACCTCTCCCCATTAAACATAAAATAAGCTCCAGGAACTGGATAAAGTCCATTTATTTTACCAATTATAATTTTAGCATTATCTTTCCAATTTATTTGTCCCTCTAATTTTTGAATTTTTGAGGCATAGGTGGCAGATAAATGATCTTGTTCTATAAAGTTGGCCTTATCCTCATATATGTCATCTATATTATCCAAAATTTTCTCTGCAGCTAAACTTGAGAGCTTTTCACTGATATTTTCGGCATTTAAATTATTTTCTAAATTAATTTTATAAGTGTTGCATACCGGTCCTGTATCCAGTTGCTCGCGTATCTTCATGATACTAATCCCTGTCTCTTTATCTAAGTTCATAATTGATCTTTGAATTGGAGCGGCACCTCTCCACTTTGGAAGAATAGATGCGTGTATATTAATAAATCCTTTTTTTGTTAATTTTAAAAATTCTTTGGGGATAATTTGACCATAAGCAACTACAATTGCTAAATCTGCATCTAGTGATTTAAAATATTCTAATTCCTCTTTATTTTCTTTTAAAGAACTTGGAGATCTAAATTCTAAATTTAGAGTTTCTGAAATTTTTTGTATAGGAGATTTATTAATTTTTTGACCTCTGTGTGATTTTTGTGGAGGTTGAGTGTATACACATTCAATTGGATATCCATTTTGATATAAAGATTTTAGTATAGGAACAGAAAACATTGGAGTTCCCATAAACACAATCTTTTTAGCCATAACTAAACTATTACTCTATCAGGATATTTTTTATTTTTTGAAATTTTTTTTATTATTATATCTCTTTTCAATTTAGTTAAATGATCAATAATAAGTTTTCCATCTAAATGGTTAATTTCGTGCTGAAGACAGGTTGACAACAAACCATCACACGTAATGTTTTTTAATTTTCCATCTAGATTAATATATTCAACCTCACAAATTTTAGGTCTTTCTATCTCAATAAAAGTATCTGGTATAGACAAACATCCTTCCTCATATACAGATTTTTCATCACTAATTTTTTTTATTACTGGATTGATAAAACACAGTGGATTCTTTTCCTCTTCATTTGTTGAGACATCAATAACCAAAATTCTTTTTAGAATTCCAACTTGAACTGCTGCAAGTCCGATACCTTTTGAATTATACATAGTTTCAAATAAATCATTAACTAGTTTTTTCTCACTTTCTCCAACATTTTCTATAGGATCTGAAATTTTTTTCAAAACCTCATTTGGTACAGTGATAATTGGTTTTATAGTCATGTAAAAGATAGATAAACTAATTTTTAAACTTTTAAAGGAAGAACTTTCAGTAATAGTTTATTTCTAATTAAATCAACATTTAATTGGTTTAAGGTATTTATAATAAAATAAACTGTGTCTTCATCCATATTTTCTATTTTGTCAGGACCAATTACCTCAATAACTCTTAATAGTGCAGCACCTATCTCATTATTATCGATCATTGTTTGTATATCTGCAGGCATTTCTGATTGCTTTATCTGATAGAGACTATCATATTTTTTTGAAATTTTTACTCCATCAGATTTAAGTGCTTCTAAAAAAATTATATCTTTTTTCGATAAAAAATATTTTTTATCTTTTTTTATTTTTTTCAAAAATTTATCTAAGTCGTCTTCAATTTTAGATTTTGCATAGTCTCCATTGAAATAATTGATTAGTTTTGATTGATGTAAAATTTTACTATTATATTTAATCTTTTTATCAGCTATCTCCTTTTTGTTTAAATTTTTGCTATAAAATTTTGTAAAATTTGAGGGCACATCCTCAACATTAATTTCACTTAAAAATTTTTTTAATTCTAAATCAAAGGCGTCTCCTAAATTATCAGATATAAATAGATCCTTTAAAATCTTAATAAATTCTAGTTTAATTTTTGGTTCTAATGTTAAAAGAATTCTCTGATATAAAAGAGCCCTTGCCTCAATTGAAGATAGAGATTTATAAGCCTCTTTCGCATTTAAAAATTGGTTAATATTGAATTGAAATTTTTTGTAAAATTCAAATAACTCCTCCTCAGAATAATTCTTATCATTAACAGCTTTTTCTATTGTAGAAATTTTTTCTACATCAGTAATTTCTATATCTTGAATTTTGTAAAGTAAATTAGAGGCTGAAAGATATTTCCAAATTATTTTAGGTGTATCTTGACTCGGTTCATAAGAAAACTCAGTATTAGTCCTGTGTGCTAAATGAAAATCTAAAATTGAATTTATTGATATATCTTTATCTGCTTCATCTAAATATCCAAATAAATAATTTATTTTTTTTTCATAATAAATATCTTCAAAACCTAATTCTTTTTTTAAATCTAGGATTAGTTGTGCTTCTTCATTTTTTCCATAATTAATTAAACAATATAAATTAAATTTAGATAGATATTCATCTTCGATAGGTTGTGTATTCTTAGAAAAAATCTCGCATGATTTTTTTACATTAGCTTCTGATAAATAACTATCAACCAAATACCTTGCTAAATTTGGATGTAAATTTATTATTTGATTTTTAATTAAATAATCCTCTATTAATTCTAAGTTTGCGTCTTTAATTAACCAGTCAGATTTAAATCTCATAAATTCTTTTTCGGTAATATTTTTGGTTGGAGAATAAGCATTGGTTAATAAAGATATATGCATTATGTCAGAAGCGTCCTCTGAAAGGTTAAACTTATTAATGCTCTGAAATAGATTTTTTAATTTAGTTCCATCAGAGTTTGACCACATATCCATACTCAGTCCATATTCGCTTGGATCGTACAACCCAACAATTTTAATTTCCTCTGATGAAAATTCTTTATCAAGTTCGATGGTGTCTGTTTTTTTATTTGTTTGTAATTTATAAACATTATTCTGATTAATACTTTCGCTATTTTCATTTGAAATATTTGTTTCTAAAATAACCTGATTATCTTTTTTTTTAATATTCCAAATATCAATTGGTTTTTCTTCAGCAAAAGTTGGTGTAAAAAAAATAAGACAAACTAATTTGATTGAAAGAGTTTTCTTATTTAACGATTTTAAAATTTTCATTTGGAATAATTTTTTCAATTTCTTTTTTAGGTGCAGGAAAATCAATCGTACTAAGAAAAAAAATAATACCTAAAATAAACCCTAATCCAATTATAGATTTAATTACAAGTCCAATGATATTTCCTTTGCCTGAACTTGTGTTTTTAATGAATTGCATATACTTTTAGTTAATTTCAAATTAAGACATATTTATGTTTTTTCAATAAAGAAACTTATGAAATCAAAAGAAAATCTTGTTTTTTTAGGGATGATGGGTTCAGGCAAGAGTTCTATAGGGTCTCTTGTAGCTAAGAAATTAAAATTAAATTTTGTAGATATTGACAAAGAAATTGAGGAAAATTTAAATCTTACAATAAAAAAAATCTTTGAAGTTAAGGGTGAGGATTATTTTCGAAAAATTGAAGAGCAAATAACTTTAAAAAAACTTAAATTAAACTCTAGTGTTATTTCTCTTGGGGGAGGAGCTTTTGTAAATAATAATATCAGGAAAGAAATTTTAAAAAATCATATGTCTTTTTGGCTTAATTGGGATGATAAAATATTGTTAAATAGAATTAAAAATAGTAAAAAAAGACCACTAACTATTAATGCGACTGATAATGAGTTGATTGATTTAATTAAGAAACGATCCAACATTTATTCAAAAGCACTATATGAAATAAAGTGTGATAATCTCACTAAAAATGAAATAGTGAATAAGATTATAGAAATTTATGAAACAAACTAAATTAAACGTAATAACCAAAACTGAAAAATATCCTATAATTATTGGATCAAACTTAACTTTAAGTGTATCAAAAATTTTTAAGCAAAATTCAATTAAATTTGAAAAATGTTTAATTGTTGCTGACAAGGGTGTTCCAAAAAAATTTGTCTTAAATATTAAAAGATCTTTAAAGAATAAAAAAATTTATGTGATTTTTTTTAACGCTAGTGAAAAAAATAAAAATATTAATAGCGTAAATAAAATTCTAGAATTTTTGTTAAATAAAAATTTTTCAAGAAATGATATTTTAATTTCTTTAGGAGGAGGCATTACAGGCGATGTTAGTGGTTTTGTGGCTAGTCTTTTCAAAAGAGGTCTGAAATTTATAAATATTCCAACAACTCTTTTAGCACAAGTTGACTCATCTATAGGTGGAAAAACTGGAGTTAATTCTACGTATGGTAAAAATTTAATAGGAAGTTTTTATCAACCATCATTAGTTCTTTCAGATATTCAATTTCTTAAATCTTTATCTAAAAGAGATATAATTTGTGGATATGGAGAAATATTAAAGCATTCATTAATTAATGATAAAAAATTTTATAATTTTTTAAATAAAAATATTAAAAAAATTTTAAATCTTTCATCTCCATGTATTGAAAAAGCCATCTATGAAAGTTGTAAAATTAAAAAAAAAGTTGTCGAGAAAGATGAAAAAGAGACGGCGTTAAGAAAAGTATTAAATTTTGGTCATACTTTTGCTCATGCTTATGAGGCAAGCTTAGGTTACAGTCACAAACTAAATCATGGTGAAGCTGTGATACTCGGGATGAAAACAGCACTTAGTTTTAGTCTTAAAGAAAACATGATCAGTAAAAGAGAATATAATTCAATTATAAATCATATTGATAATTCTGGATTACCCTCTTCAATAAAAAAATATTTCTCTATAAAAGATTTAAATAAAATCTTATCTTTTATGACAAAAGATAAGAAAAATAATTCTGAAAAAATAAATTTAGTTTTATTAAAAAAAATTGGAAAGCCAATTTTCAATAAACAATACTCAAGAAAAAAATTAAGTTTATTTTTAAAAAACTTTTTAAACTATTAAAATTTGGATTGAATGAATAAATTCTTTTAATTCGTGATCTAAAATCTTGTAAATTTTTTTATTGCTTTCAATTCTATTCATTTTTTTTAGTTCCTCAGAAGCAATAATTATTTTTAAATGATATTTTCCTTCTTGATTTCCTATATGATTTTTATGAAGAAAAGATTTATCTTCGATATTTATACTTTCGGAATTTATATGATTTAGTAATTTTTTTTTTACAATTGTAATTAACTCATTTATATCCATATATATTATTATATATCATGAAAAATATTTGTGACTGGAATAATTGTAATGAAATCGGTGAATATAAGGCACCAGTTGAGAAAGATAATAGTAGAAAATTTAGAATGCTATGTCTTAAGCATGTTAAAGAGTTCAATAAAAATTGGAATTACTTTTCTGGAATGAATGATGACCAGGTTATAGATTTTTTAAAATCTGATATGACTTGGCATAAACCAACTCAAAGCTTTAGCTCCTCAGATAATTTTTTCAAAGTATTGTGGAATACCACTTTAAGAGATGAATTAGATAAAGAAAAAATAAACGGAGATTATAATCATATGCGTCAATTTAAATTTGATCACAGGGATATAAAAGCTTTTGGAATATTGGGAGTTTCTGTGGGTTTAAAGTGGAAAAAAATACAAGATAAATTCAAATTACTTGTGAAAAAATTTCACCCTGATATGAATTCTGGTAACAAAAAATACGAGGAAAAACTTAAACTTATAACTTTAGCTTATACTCAACTAAAAAATACTTATAGGGAAAAAATTGACACCAAATCTTAATACAGAACCAGATATTAAAGTTTCATTAAAACAAACGTTTGGAATTGAGTCAGAAATGGAAGTAGACGCATTTTCAAAAAAAAATGAATATGTTCCTGAAATTGATAAAAACTACAAATTTGATAGAGATACTACTTTAGCTATTATTTCAGGATTTGCATTTAATAAAAGAGTTTTAGTTCAGGGATATCATGGCACTGGTAAATCTACCCACATTGAACAAATTGCTGCGAGATTAAATTGGCCTTGTATTCGTGTTAATTTAGACAGTCATGTAAGTAGAATAGATTTAATTGGAAAAGACGCAATAGTTCTTAAAGATGGAAAACAAGTGACTCAATTTAATGAAGGTATTTTACCTTGGTCAATTCAAAATCCAGTAGCACTTGTTTTTGATGAATACGATGCTGGAAGACCTGATGTGATGTTTGTAATCCAAAGAGTTCTGGAAGCTGAAGGAAATTTTACGTTGTTGGATAAAAACAAAGTAATTAAACAGAATAAATTTTTTAGATTATTTGCTACCTCAAACACTGTGGGTCTGGGTGATACTACAGGTCTTTATCATGGAACACAGCAAATTAACCAAGGTCAGATGGATAGATGGAATATTGTTACAACATTAAATTATCTTAGCCTGGATAGAGAAATGGATATTGTGTTATCTAAAAATAAAAATTTCAATAATGCAAAAGGGAAGGAAAAAATCGCCAATATGATAAAAGTAGCATCTCTTACACGTAAAGGATTTATAGCAGGAGACATCTCAACAGTAATGAGTCCTAGAACTGTGTTGCACTGGGCTGAAAACTCAGAAATATTTAAGGATACTGGTTACGCATTCAGAGTAACTTTTCTAAATAAATGTGATGATATTGAAAAAAATACTATCGCAGAATATTATCAAAGATGTTTTGGAGATGAATTACCAGAATCCTTGATTAATATTCAAATTTAAATGAGCTCAAAAGAAACTAACCTAAAAGAAAAATTTAGAATTGCTCTTAACTCAACAGCAAAGGTAATTTCAGATGATTTTGATTTAAATAAAAAAAACTTAGAAGAAAAAAAGAACAAAGATATAATTTCATTAGAAATTGATGATTTAACTAACCCAAGTGACTTTATAAGACTACGTGCTGAAACTGACTCAAGTGCTCTTAAAAAAAAATTTTCTGATGATTTAATTTATAAAAAAAATCTTCCTAGCAACACTTCATCTAGATCACTTTATAATATTGCTGAAAAGATAAGATACGAAGCTTTAGGAGGTCAAATGCTAAAGGGTATAGAAAAAAACTTTAATGAAAATTATTCTCAGATAATAAATCATAAAAAAAAAGATCAATTAAAAACAAAAGAGGATGTCCCTGTGGCAGAAGCTTTTGAATTATATATGCTCAAAAACTTTCATAAAATAAAATTAAATCCACTAACTTCTAGAATGTTAAATTTTTGGGAGAAAGATTTTGAAAATTCTATTGAAAAACACAGGGAATTTTTGATGAATAATCTTGAGGATCAAGAAATCTATTCTTCTAAGTTCTCTCAAATATTAGAAGAAATGGATATTTTTCAAAGTGATGAAGATAACGAAAAAAAGGAGGAAAATCAGGATCAGGGCCAAGACAATCCTTCAAACGATGATGAAAGAAGTGATAATGAAGATAATAAAGATGAAAACAACGAACAGGAAACTCAAGCCTCTCTAGATGCAGATTATAGTATAGATGAATTTAACTTAGATGAACAACTGAACGAAGCTGAGTCAGATGAACAAATTTCTGAACAAATAGTAAAAAAAAATATTGAAAACATTAATCTTGATTACAAAATATTTACTACACAGTATGATGAAATAGTAAAAGCTGAAAATTTAGAAAATGCTGATGAAGCAAATAAACTTAGAAAAAGTTTAGATCAACAGCTAATTGGTTTCCAAGACGTTATAACAAAGTTAGCAAATAAACTTCAAAGACAATTACTTGCGAAACAAAATAGGGCTTGGGAATTTGATTTAGAAGAAGGACTCTTAGATAGCTCCAAACTTCCAAGAATTATAATGGACCCTTACAACTCTTTATCCTTTAAAAAAGAAAAGGACTTAGATTTTAAAGATACAGTAGTAACTTTATTGATTGATAATTCAGGATCTATGAGAGGAAGACCAATTACTATCGCAGCTATATGCGCAGATATTCTATCTAGAACTCTTGAGAGATGCTCTGTTAAAGTAGAAATTTTAGGTTTTACAACTAAAAACTGGAAAGGTGGACAATGTCGTGAGTTGTGGACAAAAAATTCAAAACCCAAGACACCAGGTAGATTAAACGATTTAAGACATATTATATATAAGAGCGCTGACACACACTGGAGGCAAGCGAAAAATAATCTGGGGCTAATGCTTAAAGAGGGGCTACTAAAAGAAAATATTGACGGAGAAGCAATATCATGGGCCTATAATAGAATAAAAAAAAGAAAAGAGGAAAGAAAAATTTTAATGGTAATTTCAGATGGAGCTCCTGTGGATGACTCAACCCTTTCTGTAAATTCAGGGGACTTTTTAGAAAAACATTTAAAAAAAATTGTAAAATTTATTGAAAATAAATCTGACATCGAGGTTTTAGCTATAGGAATAGGTCATGACGTTTCGAGATATTATGATAAAGCAATTAAAATTACTGATGTTAATGAATTAGGAGACGTTATGATTTCTCAATTAAGTTCATTATTTGAAACAGGGAAAAGATATCACTAGATATTAAATAATTCTTTATTCTTCCATTTAATGATAACTTCTGCACCATTTCGAGTTTTTGAGTTCCTGCAGTTTATAAGTGCAAAATTTTTTTCTAAAAGAGTTTTTCCAATGAACATTCCTAATCCTAAGCCCTCTTTTGACTTATTATTTGAATAATTAGATTTCAAATAAGGTTCTCCAATTTTTGACAAAATATCTTTTGGATATCCTGTACCATCGTCTTCTACAGTAATCTCTGTATTCTCACTGTCGCTCTTTAAATTTATAAAAATGGTGTTTTCTGCATATTTATTGGCATTACCTATAAAATTTCTTAATCCATATACAATTTCTATTGATTTAGTTATTTTTTTTGGATTTGAGTCTTGATCAAAATTAAATATGAAATCTTTTTTACTTATTTCTTTAAAGGATGAAATTATTTCATTCAAATAATCTCGAATACAAATATCTTTATCGATAAATTCATCTTCTTCTTCAGGATTTAATGTTAATCTCTTTAAAATTTTATTGCATCTCTCAACTTGACTATTCAATAATTCTACATCTTTTTCCAAGTCTTTTTGTCCCTTAAATTGTTTCATTAAATCATGAGTTATGATTGTTATTGTTGAAAGTGGTGTGCCTAACGAATGAGCTGCTGCTGCAGCTTGACCACCTAGTGATAACAGTTCGTGTTCTTTTGCCATAACTTCTTCCATTTTTCCTAATGCTTCTTTTCTTAATCTTGATTGCGTTCCAAATGTCATTGCAAAATAATTTAAAAAAACTAAAGCAATAATTAAAGATGTTGGGATTGAATAATAATAAAAATGATTGTTATGAAAATCACTATTTAAATTAATTGGTAAATCTTCATAATAAAAAGTGAGTAAGATAATTATAATTACCGTTAAAATAACTAACATAGTGTTAGTTTTAAAACTTAAATTTGATGAAGAAAAAACACTTGGTATTAATATAAAAATAACAAACGGATTAGTTATTCCTCCTGACAAATAAAGAAGAATACCTAACTGTAAAATGTCAATTAATAAAAAGATGAAAGCAGATCTATCTGATAATTGTGTTTTTTTATGTATTAAAACCAAGTATAAATTACTTAAAATACCTAAAAGTATAACCAAATTTGATGTAACGAAATCAAATTCTGAATTTAAAAATAAATATACAAAATTTACTGCAATTAATTGTCCTAGAATTCCAATCCATCTTAAAGCTAAATAGGTTGATTTCTTAAAAGAATGATATTTTGAAGTTTCAAAAAACCTCATATTTAAATATCGAGGTTTTGAACATTGAGTGCGTTATCAAATATATAATCTTTTCTTAACGAAACATCATTTCCCATAAGTTTATGAATCAAACCTTGGTCTTTTTTTGGATCTTTAGAATATTGAACTTGAAGTAAATTTCTAGTTGCTGGATCAAGCGTAGTATTCCACAACTCTTCTGGGTTCATCTCTCCTAAGCCTTTAAACCTTTGAATATTTATTTTAGATTTTTCTATCTCAAGACCTTTAATATATTCTTTTGAGCCTTTTTTAAATTTCTTTAATTCTTTATTATTATTAACAATATAATCCTCTAGTTCCTTTTCATCTTTGATATAAATCCCCTTTGAACCTTTATTAATTTTAAATAAAGGGGGTTGCGCTAAATATAAATATCCTTTTTCGATCAACTTGTTGAAAGGTTTATTATTAAAGAATGTTAAAAGCAAAGCTCTAATATGCGAACCATCAACATCGGCATCGGTCATAATGATAATTTTTCCATACCTAATATCTTTTTCATCTATTTCCTCTACTTTAGGATCTAATCCCAGCGCATTAATCAGAGTAACTATCTCATTTGAAGAAATCATTTTTGATAAGGCTTTAGTTCTTTGATCAGAACCATTGCCATTGCCATTGCCATTTTTTTTTACTTTTAAATCTTCTACATATGTATTTAGTATTTTTCCCCTTAAAGGCAAAACAGCTTGGTTTGCTCTATTTCTACCTTGCTTAGCTGACCCTCCTGCTGAATCACCCTCTACAATAAACAATTCTGTTCCCTCTTGTTTTCCAATTTGGCAATCTGCTAATTTTCCAGGTAGACCGCTTAATTCAAGAGCTCCTTTTCTTCTAACATTTTCTCTAGCTTTTCTAGCAACATCCCTGGCCATAGCTGCTTGAATAACTTTAGCTAAAATAATTTTTGCAATTGAAGGATTTTGATCAAACCAAATAGATAGTTTTTCATTAACTAATGTTTCTACTATCATTCTTACTTCTGATGAAACAAGTTTATCTTTTGTTTGAGATGAAAACTTTGGGTCAGGAATTTTTGTTGATAGTACACAAGTTAGACCTTCTTTGATATCATCACCAGAAATTGCTAATTTATTTTTTTTTAATAAATTGTTTTCATTAGCATATTTATTTACTACTCTAGTTAACGCACTTCTAAAACCTAACAAATGGGTTCCACCATCTTTTTGATAAATATTATTTGTATATGGGAAGATGTCTTCTGTATATCCAGCATTCCATTTTAAAGAACATTCTAATTCTATATTATTTTTTTTACCTTCAATATAAACTGGTTTTCTAAACAAATCATTTCCATTTTTATTTTGTAGTTTTTCTCTTTTTTCATCTAAAAAATCTACAAATTCTAGAACTCCTCCATCAAACTTAAACTCTGATATTTTTTCTTTCTTTTGACTAGCGTCAGTAAATATTATTTTAATACCTTTATTTAAAAATGCTAATTCTCTCATCCTTTTTATAAGAATATTTGCACTAAATTTTATTGAAGAAAAGATTTCTTTAGAAGGTAAAAAGGTTATTTGGGTACCAGTATGTTTTGCCTTTCCTACTACTTTCAATGGTGATTTAGCTTCACCATTTTGAAATTCTATATAATGTTTTTTTCCATCTCTATATATTTCTAAGTGTAGTTTTTCTGATAATGCATTTACAACTGAGACACCAACTCCATGTAAACCACCAGAAACTTTATATGAGTCATGATCAAATTTACCACCAGCATGAAGTTGGGTCATTATTACTTCTGCTGCTGATTTTTTTTCTCCTTTATGGATATCCACTGGTATACCTCTACCATCATCATTTACAGTAATTGTTCCATCATCGTTAATTTTAACATTAATATTTTTGCAATATCCTCCCAACGCTTCATCAATTGAGTTATCAACAACTTCGTAAACCATGTGGTGTAGTCCAGTTCCATCATCCGTATCTCCTATATACATGCCTGGTCTTTTTCTAACAGCTTCAAGACCCTTTAAAACTTTGATGGAGTCTGCCTGATATGTGTTTTTATTTGTCATTTTTTAAATATTGGAAAAAGAAAATTATAACATTTTTAAAAAAAAATGCTGATTTATCTTATTAAAAAAAATTTAAAATACTTAAATTACTATTGAAATATAAGGGTTATTTGATGGCGGAGAGAATGGGATTCGAACCCATGAAAGAATTGCTCCTTTACACGCTTTCCAAGCGTGCGCCTTCAACCACTCGGCCACCTCTCCTATTATCTAAAGAATAAAATCCTTAAATTTATCTTTATTATCTAAAATATATTTGGGAAATTTTCCATCTAAATCAATGTATTTATATTTATGTCCTCTTTCAAACAAATCTTCTTTGTTTTCAATTTTTTTTTTTATTATCTCAACAGAACTGTATTTTTCATCAGAAAATTCTGAGTGTGCAAAAGTTCTTAATTTTAGAGAAATTTCTGTAGGTGTCATAATGTTATTAAAATGCCAGCCTGCATCATGAAAAATTTGAATATTTTTTTCCTTATCGATTCTATAAAATTTATATTTTAAATTTTTTACTCTTAC
>CACOQN010000010.1 GCA_902629285.1 uncultured Pelagibacteraceae bacterium
AAGACGAAACAGTGCAAGCTATAGAAGCACATAAAGAAGAAAAAGTTTAATTTAAATTCAAAACTTCACCCGCTAGATATAACGATCCAGTAATAAGTATTATATCGTTTTCTTTTACCGGGATTGACTTTATAGCATCTTCTATACTTTCCTTATAATTTATATTTGAAAAGCCGTTTAGCTTATCTTTAAGCTCTCCTCCTTTAATTGAATTAGGTTGATTAGGTATATCTATTGTAGTCAATGTAGAAATATCCTTAAAGAAACTCATATATTCATTATGATCTTTATTAGCCATCATTCCAAGAATGATGTGTTTATTGCAATCTAAACTTTCCAAGTATTCATTCAAAACTTTTGCTCCCAATGGGTTATGAGATCCATCAACATAAAGTTTGTGATCTTTTACAAGCTCTTTAAGTTTTCCAGATTTAATTTCTTGTAATCTTGCAATACAATTTATTTTTAAAATACCTTTTTTAATGTGGTCATCTTTAATTTTTAAATCTTTCAAAATTCTTAGGGTCGCAATTGCTGTTGAGACATTTTCTAATTGAAATTGACCTTTAACATTTGGCATAGGTAATTTTATTCCCCCAAATTGATCTTCATAATAAAAGAAGTCATTTTCTTGTATTGTAAAACTATAATTTTCATTATGGAAAAACTTATTTGATCTGTTATTTGAAATTGTATTTTTTATATTATCTGCAATTTCTTTATTGCTTTGTTTTGCAACTATAATATTTGAGTTTAAAAGGCTTGATGTTTTCTCAAAAATAATTTTTTCAACAGTTTGTTCATTTTCAGGTAGCCAATCTAAATGATCAAGGCCAATAGATGTTACGACGCTAGCAAGGTTATTTTTTAAGATATTAGTAGCGTCAAATCTAAAGAATAATCCACTTTCAATTAAATTTATATTATCTGGGTATTGAGATGCTTTTAAAAAATAAGCCCCAGTCAGTATTTCAAAAAAAGTAATTGGTTCACCATTGTTAGCTTCCTCAACTTCTTCAAGTAAATTTGCCAAATCTTCATCATTCAATTCTTCATTATTAAAAACAAACCTTTCATTGATACTTTTGATATGAGGACTAGTGTAGATATTACAATTGAAATTTGCTTCCTTTAAAATAGAAAACATTGCTTGGATAGTTGAGTACTTTCCATTAGTACCAACAATTGAAATTGCTTTGATTTTATCTTGAGGGTTGCCTAATTTTTTGCAGAGACTTTGAATACGATCTAGACTTAAATCTATTTCTTTAGGATGCAGCTCTTGTAAGCGACTGACTATCTTCTGAAGTTTCATTTTGTTCAGCACTTATATCAGAATTTTTCTTTAACAATATTGATAATAAAGTTCCAATTTTAGAGGCGAGATCTTTTCGCTCAACTATCAAATCAACAAAACCAGTTTTTTCAACATATTCACTTTTTTGGAAACCTTCTGGAAGTTCTTCTTTAACAGTTCCTTGAATTACTCTTGCACCTGCAAACGCGATTAAAGCCCCTGGCTCTGCAATGTGAATATCACCTAACATCGCGTATGATGCGGTTATACCGCCTGCTGTTGGATCAGTAATGCAAACTAAATATGGAAGTCCATTTTTTTTTAATTCATTAATTGCAAGTGTTGTTCTTGTCATTTGAGATAATGAAATTAAGCTTTCCATCATTCTCATTCCTCCACCAGCACTAATGCATAAAAAAGGCGTTTGGTTTTCTATAGCGTGTTGTATTCCATATAAAAAAGCTTCTCCCTCTGCTGCTGCCATTGAAGCTCCTAAAAAATCAAAATCAGAAGCTACAGCTGTAATTTTAATATTATTTAAAGTTCCAGATGCAACCATCATTCCACATTCTAATCCTGTTTTTTTCCGGGCACTTTTTAGTCTTTCCTTGTAAGGTTTTGAGTCTGTCCAATTGAGTGGATCATCTTTTGGTATTGGAGTTTTGAAAATCTCATAATTATTTTTTCCAAACAAAATATCAAATCTTTGATGTGGTTTAATTCTATGATGACGCTTACAGTCTGGACATACCCACAAGTTTTCTTCTAAATCTTTTTTTAAAATTGGACCTTTGCAACACGACGTCCAATCGCTGTTTGCAATATCTTCTTTTGAAGCTCTTTCACGTATAACAGTTTTAATTTTTTCACCTGCTTTAATAATTTTTGTTATCCAGTTCATAGAATTTTATTTTTTAATCTCTTAACGATATTAGTAACATTTGTGACAGCATTTTGTCTCTTTTTAATTGATTTAGAGATTTCTTTACAAATTGCGCTACCAACCACTAAACCATCAGCTTTTTTAAGAGATTGGATTGTTTTTTCTGTAATTCCAAAGCCAATCACAACATTTTTTGATTTATTTTGTTTTTTAATTTTATTGTATTTTTCTAATATTTTCTTAGGAGACGATTTAAGCTTTCCACCTGTGGTGGATAACATGCTTATATAATAAATCATGTCATGTGAATCCTCTATAATTTTTTTCAATCTTATCTGAGAAGTTGTTGGCGAAACCAATTGAATAAAATTAATTCCTTTTTTTTTACATTTTGAGGCAAAATTTCTATTTTCAGGATAGGGTAAATCAACTACTATTAAACCATCAACTTTTGATTTTTTACATTTTTCTAAAAATTTATTCTCATTATATTGATAGATCATATTGTAGTAGCCCATCAGTATAATTGGTTTATTTTTTTTTATTTTTTTAAAACTTTTTGAAATTGAAAATACATCATTAATTTTAATACCATTTTTAATTGCCCGGTAAGCACTCGTTTGTATTTGTCCTCCATCAGCTATAGGAGTATTGTGTGGAAAACCCAATTCACAAATATCTGCATGATTAGAAATTGATTTTAATATTTCTAAGGATTTTTTTTTAGTATTATCTCCAGCGACAATATATGTAAGTAAAGCTGGTCTATTCTCTTTTTTTACATCTGAGAAAGTTTTGCTAATTAATGAATTCATTAATTTTTACCCAATCTGTCTTTTAAGATATCTCTATCTTTTTTAGCATCACCACAAGAGTTGACAATTATAATTGTATCCTTTTTTAATTTTGGAGCAATTTTTATCGCTTCAGCAAATGCATGACTAGGTTCTAAACTTGGATTGAGTTTTTCAAATTTAGTTACCATTACGTGTGCTTTTAGTGCTTCTTCATCGGTTGCGTAAGTGTATCTAGCTCGTTTTGTATCTTTTAAAAAACAATGTATTGGACTAACACCTGGGTAATCCAATCCTGCACTAATTGATTCAGTTTCATTAATTTGACCTTCATTGTTTTGACAAACGTAAGAAGCTGCACCATGTAAAATTCCAATTTTAGCATTTCTACTTAAAGGAGCAGCATGGAGCTTTGATTTTCTTGGACCTCCAGCCTCTACACCAACTAATTCTACTTGTGATTTATCAAAGTCTATAAATTCACTCCAAAAACCATATGCTGAACTTCCACCACCTACACAGTTAATTAATTTAATTTTTTTTGGAATTTTTTTGAATTCTTGTTTAATTTGTATTTTTAATTCTCTTGAAATTTGTGCTGTACTCCATCCACAAATTTTCACAAATATATTTGGACCAACTGTACTTCCAACACACATATGTGTAGTGTCACAATTTGATACCCAATATCTCATACACTCACTAACTGCATCGACTAAGGTTTGACTGCCTGAATATACAGGAACTATTTCAGCACCATTTTTTCTCATCGCATCACAATTTGGTTTTTGTCTCTTGATGTCTTTTGCACCCATGAAAATTTTGCATTTGAGACCAAATTTTTTTGCAGCCATACTTAACATTTTACCAGCATAACCAGCACCAGTATCACCAACTATATATTTTTTTCCCATAGCCTTACAAATTAAGGCATGTACAGTTGCATTGTATATTTTGTGGGCACCACCATTAGCCTCTGATACAACTTTCGCCCATATTTGAGCACCACCCAAATGATTAGATAAATTCTCTAATTTTACAAGTGACGTTGGTGAACCTATATAATTCTTAAAGTAGTAATCTCTTTTTTTTAAAAATTTTTTATTATTTCTTAATTTTGAAAACTCCCGTGTTAGATCCTCTACAGGTTTTTTTAAAGTTTCAGGAATAAAACTTCCGCCAAATTTACCACCCCAAAAACCGTAACCATCATGCTGGTCAATTAGGGGAATTTTTTTTTTAAGTTTCATTTTTTAATTTATTAAAATTGTTTAAAAAAATATCTATTTTGGATGTATCTTTTAATCCAGAAGTTTCCAAGCCTCCAGATAAATCTAAGTAATTAGCAATTTTTTCGTAATTTTTTAGATTATCATCGAATTTTATATTACCAGCTAGCATTAATTCCTTATTTAATTTAATATTTTTTATCAATTTATGATCAAAGCTATGACTTTTTTCATAACCTTTACTGTCAAATAAATATACATCTGTTACGTCAACAAATGACTTATACATAAGAACATCGGATTTATCTTTTATTGTTAAAGCTGTAATAATTTTTTTTTGATATTTTTGTTTTATAATTTTAATTTCATCTGGAGTACAGTCATACAATTGATAATAATCAAAAGGTAAACTTTTTATTTCTTCTAAAATTTCAATATTAGGTTTAACTAAAATTGCAACAAACTTACATTTATTTTTATTAACATCTAATATTTGTTTAAGTTTACTTGTTTCAACGTATCTTGGACTTTTTGGATAATTACATATGAAACCAATAAAGTCAGGAGGATAAGAATGATTTATAATAAAATTTAAAGTATCTGGATCTGATATTCCACAAATTTTACACCCTTTGATCATTTGTTTAAATGATCTAATAATCTTTTTGTATTTTCTTTTATGTTACCATTTGTAAGAGATCTTCCAATAACAACACCTGAAACCATATTTTTAAAAGCATATTTAGGAGTCATAATTCTTTTTTGATCATCAGAACTATCTCCAGGTAACCGAATTCCCGGAGTAATGATTAATAAATTTTTGTATTTTCTACGCACTTTAATAGCTTCTTGAGCAGAACAAACTATACCATCACAATTAGATTTTTTTATTAGCTCGGCTTGTTTTAAAACTAATTTTTCAACTTTATTTGTGTAACCTATTTGTTTCAAGGATTTTTCATTTAGACTTGTCAAAACTGTAACACCTAATATTTTTAATTTTTTATTTATTTTTTTTGCTTTTTTCTTTACTGCCTTCAGCATTTCTAATCCACCATTTGCGTGCACTGTAATATATTTACATCTTTTTAAATCTTTTATACTATCAATTGCAGATAAAGCTGTTTGTGGAATATCATTAATCTTTAAATCTAACCAGAAATCAGTTTTAATTTTTTCTAAAAATTTTCTTCCAGCTTTAGAATAAAAGAATTGAAGACCAAATTTTGGCACAATTTTAAGCTTATTTGTTTTTGTAAGATGTAGTATTTTTTTTATTTTTTTTAGGTTTGAAGTATCACAAGCAACAAAAATACTTTTATTCTTCATTATTTAATTTTTTAAACAAGTCTTTAGACATTTTAAAGTGAATAGTTTTTTTTTCAGGGGTATTCACTTTTTCACCAGTTTTAGGATTTCTTGATATTCTGGCTTTTTGTATATTAGTAGAAAATACGCCAAAACCTCTAAGTTCTACTCTGTCTCCTCTTTTAAGTGCCCTTTTAATTTCATATAATATGATGTTGGTAAACTTTTCTAAGTCTTTTTTTAAAAATCCAGGATAATTGCTTGCAAGTTGTTTTAATAGCTTTGATTTTACAATTGCCAATTTAAATCTTCTTAATATTAATCTTTTTCTTCTTCTTTTTTCTTTAAATCTTCTGATAGAGACGAGAATGGTAAATTTTTACCAGACCCCTCAGATCCATATTTCTCTAAAGCTTCTTTTTTCTCTATTTCTTCTAAAAGTTTAATACTTAAAGATACCTTTCTTTTAGTTAAATCTAGTTCCGCAATAGCACAATCTAATTTTTCACCGCCAGTCCATCTACCTGGTCTTGCATCAGCTGAATTAATTGCTATAGCAGATTTTTTAATTTGAAAATCCATTTCACATCCTTCTGGACGAACTATTAACCCTTTATTATCAGTAGAAATAACTTTTACTGTTATTGTCTGATTTTTTGTTTTGTCTTTAAACCAATCAAAAGGATCAGCCTGTGTTTGTCTTAAACCCACTCTGATTTTCTGCTCAGAAGCTTTTATTTCTAAAACCTTAGCTTTTATTTTTTCACCTTTTTTGTACTTGTTTAATTCTTCCTCGCCATTATTTGAGTATGTTAAGTCGTTACAATGTAAAAATGCATCTATATCCAAATCTTCTATTTTAATAAATAAAGAATACTCATTTTTATTAACAATTTCTCCTTCAACAATACTCCCAACAGGATATTTTTTTTCAAATACTTTAAATGGATTTTCTTGAGTTAACCTATGAGATATAGCAACCCTTCTCTTATCCTTATCTATTTCTGTAATCACACAATCTATTTCGTCTCCAACTCTAAACATTTTTTTAGCTGATATATTTTTTTTAGTCCAACTAAGTTCACTTGAATGTAAGAGTGTTGTTAAACCAGGTTCTAATTCGCAAAATGCTCCAAAGTCCATTAATTTGACAACTTTTACTTTATAAATTTTATTCAATTCATAATTTTCAATGTGTTCAAAAGGATCTGGAGATAATTGTTTTACAGAACAACCGACCTGTAATTTTTCTTTATCGACACTTATAACTTTAAGATCATGTTTTTCTCCAATATTAAATACTTCATCAGGATGATTTACTCTAGAATATGAAATCTCTTGCAAGTGAACTAATACATCTAGCTCACCATTTACATTAAAAAAACATCCAAAAGTACTATAACCTTTTACCTCAGCTCCTTTTATGATATCTCCAACTTTATATTTATCAACAATTTTTGCTTTATCCTCTTTTTTAAAAGATGAGATTATTTCTCTTCTTGAAACACATGCATTACCTCTTACTTTATCCAACTTAATCAAAGCAAATTTTTGTGGTTCATTCATTAAGTGACTAATATCTTTAAGAGGTTTGTCACTTATTTGAGATCCAGGTAGAAACATTAAAGAACCCGTTTCTATATGTTCTACAATACAACCCCCTTTACATTTTGATGTAATTTTTCCCATGATTGGCTCATTTTTTTCATAAGCCTCTACTAGCTTGTCCCAGCCTTTTATTTTTTGTGCTTTACTGGCTGAAACTAACACTTCTCCGTTTTTATCTTCAATTTTTTCTAATAAAACTGGTATAGTTTCACCAACTTTTATTTTTTCAGCAAGACCAATGCTTTTTAATTCATTAATGTCTAAAACAGGCTCAGATTTTAATCCCTCTACAAAAAGAAATACAAATTTTTCTGTAATTTTATTAATCTTACCTTCTATAATTTTGCCTTCTTCTATCTGGATTTTAGAAAGTTGGCTGTTAAGTAATTTTTCGAATTCTAGAGATTCTGGGTTTGAGAGGTCTTTATAAATTTCCATTAATTATTAATTTTCCTATCTATTATTTTTTTTATTTTTAAAAAACTACGTCTTATACTTAGGTTAGTAGTGTTAATCAAGATGCTATCATTTGTTTTTTTTAAGGGTGAAATTTTCCTATTTATGTCACTTTTGTCTCGTTTTTTAATACTTTTTAGCACTTCCTGGAAGGTTAGGTTGCTATTTTTTGCTCTGAGTTCTTTATATCTCCTTAAAGATCTTGTTTTTAAATTTGCAGTTATGAACAATTTTATATCAGCATCAGGAACTATAACAGAGCATATGTCTCTCCCATCTAAACATGATCCTTTATATCTTTTTGGTGGATTATAAGCACATTTTAGTTGAAATAAGTGAACTAATTTTCTTATATTTTTATCTTTAGCTATTTTTGAGGCAACTGTTGCTACTTCATCAGATAGAAGTTTTTTATTTTTTAAATTTATAATTTTTAATTTTTGTATTTCTTTTTTTAAATAACTATAATTAAAATTTTCTGATTTTTTTATTTTTATATAAGCCAAATAACGATATACGAGTCCAGTATCAAGTTGTAAAAGTTTATAATGTTTTGATATTAGTTTTGCCTGTGTACCAGCTCCAGCAGCAGCTGGACTATCTATAGCAACTTTTAAAATTTTTTTCCTATTAAACATGTTGTTTTAGTTTGTTTATAATTTTTAGAAAATTTGGAAATGAAGTATTGATAGAGTCTTTGTCATATATATTCCATTCACCACCAAAAGATAAAGCAGCTATTATGCTTGTCATGAAAACTCTATGATCTTTTAAATAGTTTTTTATTGTTATTTTATTTTTTAATTTAATTTTAGGATTTCCAAAAATTTTAATTGAATTATGGGTCGTAATTGTTTTTATTCCAATTTCTTTTAAAATTTTTTCCCCCCACCTTAGTCTAGGACTTTCCTTATGGTTTAATTCAGCTAAATCTTTAAAATAAGAAATACCATTTGCCTTTGCTGCAACTAAGAAAATTAACAAAAATTCATCAATTGCTCCAGCATTTAACTTTGTTGGACAATTTATTGGTTTTAGAGATTTTGGGCTAACTATCTTTATATCTGCAATTTTTTCTCCTTTATAAATTTTATGATTTTTAAATTTTATTTTAACACCCATTTTTTTTAAAATTGTAATAACCCCAATTCTTGATGGATTGATATTTACATTTTTAATCATCAATTCACAGTTAGTATTAAGTGCTGTTAAAACTAAAAAAAAAGCACTAGAGCTGATATCTGATGGTATATTATAATTTAATTTTCTAATGTTTTTCATCTTAGTTACTTTTATAAGATCATATTTTTGTCTTTCTAAAACTTTGACAGGTAAATTCAGATACCTACACAATAATTCGGTATGATTTCTAGATTTTTTTGCTTTTATTTTAGTTGTTCCATTTGTTTTCAGTCCTCCAAAAATGACTGCGCTTTTACATTGTGCAGAACCTTTTTTTTCAAAATAATTTATCGGTTTTAATTTTTTAGAACCAGTAATTGTTAAAGGTAAAAAGTTTTTTCTTGTAAGTTTAAAATTTGCTCCAAATCTTGAAAGTGGATCGGAAACTCTTTTAAAGTCCCTTTGAGACAAACTTTTATCACCAATTATTTTTACTGGATAAGGGCAATCAATTAATAATCCTAGAAGTAATCTGCCAAGTGTACCAGAATTTTTAGCATTAAGTTTAAGATTTTTTCTAAAATTATATCCATCTATACCTTTGCCATAAATTTCACAAATTTTATTTTTAAATCTAACCTTGATACCCAATTTTCTTACGATTTCTATTGCAGCAAGAACATCTTCTGACATTAAAAGATTTTTAGCTTTTGATACTCCGGAGGCTAGAGAAGAAAATAATACCCATCTTATACTTAAGCTTTTATCCCCACTTACTTTAATAACCTTTTTAAATGGGGAAATTTTCTTTTTTATAATAACTTTATTAGACATTAAAAATATTAACTAATCTTGAAGGAACTACCAAAATAAGCATTTTGTGCGTTAATATTTTTAATTAAATTAGTTGGTGTATCTTGTGCAATTATTTTACAATTACTCAATATCATTGCAGCATCAACACAAGCCAAAAGATCCCTTGCTTGATGGTCACAAATACATATGGTTATTTGATTTTCTTGTTGAAGATTTATTATAATTTCTTGGATCATTTTAATTGTTAAAATGTCAAGAGCTGCAAAACATTCATCTAATAATAGTACTTTTGGTTCACTTAGTAATGCCAAAGCAATAACTAATTTTTTTTTTTGACCTCCAGATAAGAATTTAGCTTTTATTTCTTTAATATTTTCTAGTTCAAATTTTGAAATTAAATAATTTATTCTATCATTCATAAGACTTTTATTTTCCACTACAATTTCACCAATTGCTTTTAAATTGTCACTTAATGTCAAATCATTAAAGTATCCACCATATTGTGGTACATATCCTATTTTGAAACTCTTAGTTCGCTGATAAACTGGAAACTTATTCACTTCTTCTCCATTTATTTTAATTTTTCCATTCTTTGGTGATATTAATCCTGTTATCAAGTTAAAAATTGTAGATTTTCCAACCCCATTTGGTCCCAACATACCAAAAATTTGATTTTGATTTATTTTAAAATTTATATTGTCTAAAATTAATCTACTCCCATATGATAGAGAAACATTTTCAAATTCAATTATAGGTTTTTTATTTTTAAATGATTTAATTCTAAAAGGTTTTATTATCGCCATTTAATATTTAGTTTTTAAGTTTACTTTATTTTTTTTATCATACATAAAAAATTTTGTATTCTTACTTTTTATATCTATTTCAACTACGTCAGTCCTTAATGTATTTTCTTTATCAGTATATATTACTTTTTTGGATATTATCATGGAATTTCTTAAAATTGAAAAATCCATATAATCGCTTGTAATTTTTTTTTCTAAATAATCTATTAATACATTTTTTGTGAAAATAGTATCAAAATTATCAATATTGTACTTTCCAAAGTCAGCATAAATTAAAATTTTATTTGAATTTTTAAGTTTTACGACAGCACTCACATTTTTTAAAAAAATTATATTTGTATTGTTGATATCTGTTTCCCCTTCTTTAGCTTTAATTATATATTCATTGCCATTTGCATCTTTTGATGAATATTCAACATTTTCAATTATATTTGACATTGCTGTTGTCTCTTCTAATTTATTTTCTTCAATATTTGTCTCGTTTATGTCTGATGGTTTATTAAAATAAAAAAAAAATAAAATTAGAACTAATATTAATGTTACCCAAATTATTTTTTTTTTCATTTAGGAAATGTTTGATCTTAAAATATTGTGTATATGCAATACACCTACAGTTTTATATTTATTTTTTTTTTCATGAACACAAAGCGAGGTAATTTGTTTATTATTCATAATTGAAAGAGCTTTTGCTGCCAAAATATTTTTTTCTACACTGACAGGTTTTTTTGTCATAATTTCTGAGGTCTTTTTTTTATGTAAATTTGAATATTTTTGATTGTATCTTCTAATTTGACCGTCTGTAATAATTCCAATGGTTTTTTTTTCTTTATTCCTTACAATTAAAATACCAAGTTTTTTTTCACTCAAGAGATTTATTGCTTTTTTCATTTTCACTTTATGACTGACAAATGGAATCTTTTTTCCAATGAGCATAATATCTTCAACAGTTTTAAGCTGAGTACCTAGGCTTCCAGATGGATGAATTTTTTTAAAATCTAATTTACCAAATTTTTTATATTGCATGGTAGCAATTGCAAGTGCATCTCCCAAAGCTAATTGAGTTGTCGTACTTGCTGTTGGAATTATTCCACCGGCTTCTTTGGATTGAGGAATTAAAAGTTTTATATCTGATGCTTTATATAAAATAGAGTCTTTTTTTGACACTATTCCAATTAATAATATTTTATTTCTGTTTGCATATCTTATAATATTTTTTAATTCTTCAGTCTGTCCTGAGTAACTAATTAAAATCAATATATCTTTTTTCGAAATACTTCCAAGGTCACCGTGTGAAGAGTCTCCAGCTGACAAAGAAAATGAAGGAGTTCCTACTGAAGATAGTGTAGCTGCAATTTTTGATGCAATCAAACCACTTTTTCCAACACCACATAAAATTACTTTAGATTGGCATTTTGATATTTGTTTTACTGCTTGACCAAAGGAGTTGTTAATAATTTTTTTGAGATTTTGAAGTGCTTTGATTTCAAGATTAATTACTTTTTTTGCAACAGTTAAAAATTTTTTATTACTCATTAGTGAGACCAGATATCATCCCTAAATAAGGCTAAGTCAAGATCAACTCTTGTTTTTAAAAATTTTAAACAATTCTTGTAAAGAATAATTCTATTTTCTCGTATAAGTATTTTGTTTAGTTCTTCATGAATTTTATGGAGATATATTACATCATTAGCGCAATATTTTAATTGGGCTGGAGAAAGTTCTCCCCCAAAATCAGAACTTTGAAATTGTTTGCTAATATCGACATTTATAAATTCTTTAATAAGTATTTTTAATGAGTGATTATCAGAATATGATCTTGCAAGTTTTGATGCAATTTTTGTATCTAAAATATTATTTGTGTCAGTATTTAAATAATATTTAATGTGAGCCATATCAGCTCTACCAAAATGAAAAATTTTTGTTATCTTTTCATCATCCAGTAACTTAACAAGATTTGGTGCGTTGTAATTATTCCTATCAAACTGAACAATATGTGCATCTGAATTTCCAGAGGATAGTTGAATTAAACATAGTGGATCACGCCTCACATTAAGGCCCATGAATTCACCATCTACAGCTATTATATTGCCTAATTTCAAATCATCTGGTAGATCGTTTTTATGTAATTGAATATTAATACTCATTTCTAAGATATATATATGAAAGCAAAAAATTGTCTAATTTTTGGTGGTAGTGGTCAAATTGGAAGAAACTTGATACGAAAACTCACTAAGAGTGGCTTTAAAGTTACAGTTGTAACAAGAAATATCCATCAAAAAAGTTACATTATTAAAACGCAAGCTAATGCAGGTTATATTGACATAGTTGAAGCAAAGATATTCGAAGAAGATAAAATTAGAAAGGTATTTAAAAAAGCTGATATTTGTGTCAATTTAATTGGAATTTTATTTGAGCAAAAAAAAGGAAATTCATTTAAAAATATACATACAGTTTTTCCATCTCTTTTAGCAAAACTTTCTAAAGAATATAACCTTAAACACTTTATCCATTTTTCTGCACTTGGTATAAATGATGCAAAAGACTCATATTATGCTAAAAGTAAGTTAGAGGGAGAAAGTGAAGTTTTCAAAAACTTTCCATTAGCTACAATATTAAGACCTTCATTAGTTTATTCAGTAGACGATAATTTTACAACGAATTTTATGACATTACTAAACAGACTTCCTTTGTTTCCACTTTATTATAGTGGAAGTACTAAATTTATGCCAATTCATTGCTCAGATTTAACAGATATTGTTCATCATATAATTTCAAAGAATATTTATTCAAAGATTATAGAGTGTGTAGGGCCTGAGGTTTTAAGTTTTAAGCAGATACTAAATAAATTGTTAGATCTAATAGGCAAAAAAAGACTTTTGATACCACTTCCATTACCCTTAGCTGAAATTACAGCAACTATTTTTGAATTACTTCCTCAACCTTTAATTACAAAAGATCAGTTAAGACTTTTAAAATATGATAATATTTCATCTGGTAAATATAAAACTAATCATGATATTGGTATACCAAGCAAAAGATATTTTGAAGAGGAAGTTAAAAAATATTGCTATATGTGGAGAGAGGGTGGACAATTTTCTACAGACAAATACCTTTCTAATAAATAAAAGACTTAGAAAAAAAACTAGTACGAACTAAGCTGACTGTATTTTCTTTCCGATAAATTCAGAAACTTCTTCTTTATCACCAATTTCCTCTTTTTTACCTTTTGGTTGATAAGCATAAAGCAAGTGTAATTTGCAATAAGAAAAATCTTTCAGGGATGATCTTCCACAAAAGTAAAATGATTTTTCGTTAGGATGACCTATTGGCCATTTACATGAATTTTCGTCTAATTCTTCAAGTTGTTTAGGATTTTCTGGCTCAAAGTCTTTTTCTATTATTAACGATCTAAATTTACTTTTACGACCTCTACGCGTCTTAATATTTTTTTCATCAATGGAATTTTCAAAGTTTTGATTTGATGTAGCAGCTCTAGTTTTAATTTTAGCTGATAAATTAAGTCTGTGGGCTTTACCAATAACTGCATTTCTACTTATACCACCAATAATCTCAGCGATTTGACTCGCGGTATTTCCTTTCCCCCAAAGCTCTTTCAATTTCGCTACTTTTTCTTCAGTCCAGCTCATATGTCTATATGTTGTGTATTACTTATAATATATAACAATATACTGATATTAATCTAAATTAAACAATGAAAAAATATGAGTTATCAACATAAATAGATTTATTTAAGTATATTTAGTTTTCAATCATAACTTGTATCTAATAATTAAAATTTATAAAAATAAATTAAATTTATGAGCTATTTGGTAAAAAATTATAATAGAAAAAAAATTTCCTTTAAGTATGGAAGAGGAAGTTATTTGTATTCAACAGATAATAAAAAATATTTAGATTTTGTACAAGGTATAGCTGTAAATTCTTTAGGACATGCGCATCCCAAGTTAGTAAAAAGTATGAGAGATCAGTCTAAAAAACTTTGGCACGTATCTAATGCATTTCAAATTCCTGAGGGAGAAAAATTAGCTAAAAATTTATGTAATAATACATTTGCAGACTATGTTATGTTTCAAAATAGTGGTGCTGAGGCCACTGAAGCAGCAATCAAAGTTGCAAGAAGATATTTTTATTCTATAGGCAAACCTAATAAAAATAGAATTTTATGTATAAAAAACTCCTTTCACGGGAGAACACTTGCTGCAATTTATGCAAGTGGTTCAAAAAAAATGACAGAAGGTTTTGGACCAAAAGTTCCTGGGTTTGATCATATACAATTCAGAGATTTGAAACCTAGATTTCCTGACATAAGAAGAAGAATAAAAAATAATACAGCTGCAATAATGGTTGAGACAATACTTGGTGAAGGAGGCATCAAAACTATTCCTGATAAGTGTTTAAGATACTTAAGAAAGATTTGTAATGAAAAAAAAATATTACTTATTTTAGATGAAGTTCAATGTGGTATAGGTCGTAGTGGAGATTTTTTTGCATTTGAAAAATCAAAAGTAAAACCTGATATAGTTCCTATTGCCAAAGGAATTGGAGGAGGATTTCCAATAGGTGCAGTTCTTATGAATAAAAAAGCTGCAAGTGGAATGACAGCAGGTACTCACGGGTCAACATTCGGAGGAAATCCGCTAGCAATGGTTGTAGGAAATACTGTTATGAACATTGTTTCAAATAAAAAATTTCTAAACAATGTTAAAAAATCATCACGATATTTTTTATTAAATCTCAACAAAATTAAAAATAGATATCCTAAAATTATTAAAGAAATTAGAGGAAGAGGTTTATTAATTGGAATAAAAGTTTTTAAAGATCAAGTATTCTTTATTAAAAAATTAATGGATAATAAATTATTAACCATTCGTGCAGCTGAAAATGTAATTCGTATATTGCCTCCTTTGAACGTTAAAAAAAATGAAATAGACAAAGCATTAAAAATTATTGATAAAGTATGTTCAGAATTTAAATAATATGAAACATTTTATAAATTTAAAGGATATACCTGCTAAAGATCTGAGAAAGATTATTAGTGATGCAAAAAGACGAAAAAACAAGAGAAAAAAAATGAGCACTCTTGAGATTGATAAAGGAGCTCCTCTCAAAGGTAAGATTTTGATTCAAATGTTTGAAAAGGCAAGTTCAAGAACAAGAATAAGTTTTTATTTGGCAATAAAGCAACTGGGAGGTGGTACTTTAACATTACGTTCTAATGAACTTCATCTTGGCCAAGGTGGAGAAAGTATCGCTGATACAGCCAAAATTTTATCAACTTATGGTGATGGTTTTATGCTGAGAACTGATAGTGATCAAAAAATAGAAGATTTTAAAAAATATTTATCAGTACCTATAATAAACGGTCTAAGTCCATCATCTCATCCAACACAAGTGCTATCTGATATTTTTACAGTTGAGGAAATAATGAAAGAACCAATCTCAAAATTAAATGTTTGTTGGATAGGAGACACAAATAATGTTTTAGATAGTTTAATAGCTGCATCAGTAAAATTTTCATTTAAATTAAGCATTGGATGTCCAAAAAAATTTGAACCAGGTAAAGAAGTAAGAAACTGGGTAAAAAAAAATAGCAGAAAAATTTATATTTATAATGATCCAAAAAAAGCTGTATCTGGTGCCGATGTAATTTTTTCTGACAAAGTAATTTCTCTAAATGATAAAGTTAACAAGAATAAAAAAATACAACAATTTAAAAAATTTAAAATTGATAATAGATTAATTAGTTTTGCTAGTAAGAAATCAATATTTCTACATTGTTTACCACGTGGCGACGAAGTTAGTGATGAAGTTTTTTTGGGAAAAAGATCGCATGTGTGGCAACAAGCACTTAATAGAGTTCACGTACAAAAAAGTATCTTATTGTATTGTTTTGGAAAGCTAAGGTAATGGCAATGGGCTATCCGAATTTTCATTTAAATATTTAATTACAGATGCTCTATCTTTTTCTTTTCTAAGACCAGCATAAGCCATTTTTGTTCCTTTAATCCATTTAGCTGGTTTGATTAAAAATCCATTCAGTTCTTCAAATGTCCAATTTTTGTCGTATGCCACTAAAGCTTTGGAATATTTATAATCCTCTATAGCACCAATTTTTCTTCCCACAACATTATATAAAGCTGGGCCTATAGCATTCTTTCCACCTTTAACAATAGAATGACAAGCTGCACATTTTTTAAAAACTTTTTCACCATGAGCTATATCTCCCATTGCCAACAACGCTACTATATCAATTTTTTCATCATCTTTGGTTGTACTAGAGATGGATACGGCAGATGACTCTATTTCAACCGAATAGCCGGGCTTATCTGGTTTCTCTACATGAAATATTACATCAGATAGTTTTCCAATACCTATAACAAGTAGGGCAACCATTAGAACTGCAGCAATTATTTTATTTAATTCAAATGAATCCATTTTTTTTAATTATTTAAGGAACGTATAACATGATAAAACAAAAAATAGCTAAAATTTAGTGTATAAATTTGCCTCTATAGTTATTTAATGAGTATAATAATTTAAAATATAATGAAAACTTTAATAATTATACCTTCTAGAATGTCCGCAACTAGGTTGCCGGGAAAACCTTTGTTAAAAATAAATGGTTTATCAATAATTACACACGTATCTAAAAAAGCAGAAGAGGCCAATATTGGTGATGTGATTGTGGCTACAGAGGACCAAGAAATTATTGATGATGTTAAAAAAAATGGTTTCAATGCAATTTTAACTAGTAATAAACATAAAACAGGAACTGATAGAATTTATGAGGCACTTAAAAAATCAAATATTAGAGGTGTTGATCTCATCATGAATTTACAAGGTGATGAACCAGCAATCGACATTAAAGATATATTAAACTTGAATGATAAAATGGTAAAATTTACCTCTAAAATAGGCACTCTTGCCGCAACAATAAAAGATAAAAAAAACTTAAAAAATGAGAATATAGTTAAGGTAATCACTGAAGATAATCTAATAGATAATAATTTTCCACGGGGGATATCTTTTTTGAGAAAGTCTGAGCAAATAGAAAATATTTATCATCATATTGGAGTTTATTGTTATTCGAAAGATTCACTCGAAAAATTTGTTCAATTAAAACAATCTAAAAATGAAATAAAAAATCGGTTAGAGCAATTAAGAGCATTAGATAACAATATTTATATCAATGTTTCACTTGCTAAATCATCTCCAATTGGAATAGATACTGAGGAAGATTATCTAGCCTTAAAAAAAATAATGGAATATAAGAATTGATGAGTATTATTTATTTTCAAGGAACCTTTGGTGCTTATTCTCATTTAGCAGCACTTTCAATTGATCCAGAAGCAAAGATTTTACCTTGTAAAACTTTTGATGAATGTTTCAATAAAGCATCTGAGGAACCTGAAAGTAGAATAATAATTCCAGAATCAAACCGAATTACTGGAAACATTGGAATTGAATATTTAATTTTTAAACATAGACTAAATATTTATAAAGAACATTTTCAAAAAATTGAGCATAATCTGTTAGGACAACCTGGTGCAAAACTACAAGATATAAAAGAGGTATATTCTCACGCACAAGGGCTTTCACAGTGTTCAAAATTTATAAAAAAAAATAATTTTATAGAGCATATTAGAGCAGATACAGCTGGATCAGCAGAAATGATCTCAAAAACTAAAAATATTAAACAATCTGCAATAGCATCAACACTAAGTGCTAAAATTTATGGACTAGATGTAATTAAAAATAATATTGAAAATGAAAGTGGAAATTTGACCAGATTTTTGCTTATGGGAAAAAATATTTCACAACCAGAATTTAAAGATAAAACTTACATAACTTCTTTTTTATTTAAATTGAAAAGTAAACCGGCTGCCCTGTATCAATCATTAGGAGGTTTTGCTATTAATGGAGTAAACCTGACTAAACTACAAAGTTATCCAGAAAAAAATAGTTTCGATTCTTATTTTTTCTTATGTGATCTGGATGGACATATTGAGGATCCAAAAGTTCAGAAATCTCTTGAGGAGCTAGGCCTGCATTGCGAGGATTTTCACGTTCTAGGTGTTTTTGAAGCAGATAGTTTGAGACAAAAAAAATAAGAAACTTTTCTTGTAGATTAGAAATTTTAACTGCTATAATACTTTTGGAGGCTAGAGGTGGATGCTGCTTGAACCCGACCAGATCTTAACGGAAGCAGTCGTAGAGACAGTTATTCAGGTTCTAGTCTCCTTTTAGATATATGAATAATAACTTAAAAGTATTAGCATTAAAATATAGACCTCAAACTTTTGATGATCTCATTGGTCAAGAGGTTGTTGCAGAGACGATTATTAACTCAATTAAAGTTGACAAAATACCGAATGCATACTTATTCACTGGAATAAGAGGAATTGGAAAAACTACAACAGCCCGAATTGTTGCTAAAGCACTTAATTGTTTAAATGGTATTGACAACTTATGTAAAGAAAACTTTTGTGAAAACTGTAAATCAATAAGTGAGTCTAATCATATCGATGTGCTTGAAATGGATGCGGCGAGCAAAACAGGTGTCGACGATGTGAGAGATTTAATTGAATTTTCAAGATATGGGCCGACTTCAGCAAAATATAAAATTTTTATTATTGATGAAGTTCATATGTTAAGTAAACAAGCATTTAATGCTTTATTAAAAACTTTAGAAGAGCCACCCGAATATCTTAAATTTATTTTTGCAACTACAGAAATTAAAAAAATCCCGATTACTGTAGTATCTAGATGTCAAAGATTTGATCTATCCAGAATTAAATCATTAGAATTATTAGAATTTATTAAAAAAATCAAGGATAAGGAAAATGGAAAAATAAGTGAAGATGCTTTAAAGCTTATAGTAAAAATATCAGAGGGCTCAGTTAGAGATTCTTTATCTTTATTAGATAGAGCATTATTAAGTTTAGATGATGGAAAAGAATTAGATTTAAGTTCAGCACAAAAAATTTTTGGATATTTTGATAAATCTCAATTAATTGATTTATTTGAGCTTATTTTAAAAGGCGAAGAAGTAAAAGTAATAAGTATTTATAGAAAAATTTACGATCAAGGTATTGAACCAAAGGTTTTTATTAATGATTTTTTAGAGTTACTTTATTACTTTAAAAATATTAATTCATTAACTTTAGAAAGCACAAACTTTTCTTTAAATGATGAAGAATTTTCTAAAATTAAAAATTTATCAAATCAAATAGAAACAGAGGTATTAATATTGTTCTGGCAATTTGCTATTTCCTCTCTTGAGGAGATAGATATTGTTTCTAATCAACACCTTTCAATTGAAATGTTCTTAATAAGATTAATGCATTTAAGTTCAGCAAAATTTGAAAATAAAAGTAAAAAAGTTGAGATTGATACAAAAAGTGAAAATTTAATTAAGAGTACAGAAAGTGAACAAACTTCTAAAACAGTTAATCAAATTAAGAATATTGCACAGGAAGAAAAAACTAAACCAGAAGTTCAAACAGAAATGAAAGCAGAACATAAATTTAAAATAAATGCATTTAAGGATTTAATTGAAATTTGTTTAAAAAAAAAAGAGATTAAACTTAAATACGAATTAGAAAAAAATGTTAATCTTGTAAAATTTGAAAAAAATAGAATTGAAATATCTTTTAATGAAAGTTTAGATAAAGACTTTGTAAAAGATTTATCATCAAAACTTTTTGAATGGACTGGTGAAAGATGGATTATTACATTTAGCAAATTAAAAGGGCAAATTTCAGTAAAAGATAAAGAAAAAAATATTAAAAAAAAATTAATGGATGAAATGAAAAATTCAGAAATATTTAAAAGTTTGATAGATAGATTCCCTGATGCTGAATTAATAGACGTAAATTCAAAAAAAGATGGAGCTGATAATGACTGATTTTAGTAAAATATTAGATAAGGCAAAAGAACTTGAAGCAAAAATGAAAGAAAGCCAACAAAAGATTAAGGAAATTAGAGTTGAGGGAGTTTCAGGTTCAAATTCTGTAAAGATAACTTTGGATGGAGAAGGAGAAATGCAAACAATAAAGTTATCTGATGAAATAATGAAAGAAGACAAAACTATAATTGAAGATTTAATTGTTGCAGCACATAACAGTGCTAAATCACAACTCAAATCCAAAACAACCGAGGAAATTTCAAAAGCAACCGGAGGCTTTGGAATTCCTGGTTTTAAATGGCCATTATAATAGATGCAAAACATCAGTGAAATAGAGGAATTAATTAAATTAATTTCAAAACTTCCTGGCTTAGGTCCCAAATCAGCAAAAAGAATTGTTTTAAAATTAATTAATAATCGTGATGAACTTGTAAAACCTATGGCAAATACTTTAGCTCAAGTTTATAAAAATGTAATTAGATGTAATTCATGCGGTTCATTAAAGTCAAATTCAAATGGGTGCTTAAATTGTGAGAATACGAAAGAAAATTATAATAAAATTTGTGTGGTAGAAGATATTGCAGACCAATGGTCGATTGAAAATTCAAATATCTTTCAGGGTTATTTTCATATTTTAGGTGGAACAATTTCCTCAGTTGGTCAAAGAAAAGAAGATTTATTGATTAACTCTTTAGTTGAAAGAGTTAACAGAGATAAAATTGAAGAGGTAATACTTGCAACGAGTGCAACTGTTGAAGGTCAAACGACAGCATATTATATTCAAGATAGTTTAAAAAATTTAGATGTTAAAATTACTAAATTAGCACAAGGATTACCTGTAGGGGGAGAAATTGAAAGTTTAGATGATGGAACTTTATTTTCTGCTTTTAAAAATCGATCTAATCTGATCTCGAACTCAGATTAGATTTTTTTTTCAATCTATTTAAATGAAGTAAAGGTTCGGTATAACCTGAAGGTTGTTCTTTACCTTTGAATATTAAATCGCACGCAGTTTGGAATGCTATAGAGTTTTCGTAGTTATCACTCATATTAACATATTTAGGATCTTCTTTATTCTGATGGTCTACTATTTTGGCCATATCTTTCATTATTTCGGTTACTTGTATTTTTGTTGTAATTCCATGATGTATCCAGTTTGCTATATGTTGAGATGAAATTCTAAGAGTTGCTCTGTCTTCCATCAAACCAATATTGTTAATATCGGGTACTTTAGAACAACCCACACCTTGATCTACCCATCTTACAACATAACCTAATAAAGTTTGAGCAGAATTAGAAATTTCTTTATTTATATCTTCTACAGACCAATTAGGTCTATCCGCTATTGGAATTGTTAAGAGATTATCAAGCTTAGCAGGCTCTCTATTCATTAATTTTTTTTGCTCATTAAAAATATTTATTTCATGATAATGTAAAGCATGTAATGCAGCTGCTGTTGGAGATGGAACCCATGCACAATTTGCTCCTGCTTTTAAGTGTCCAGTTTTTTGTTCCATCATATCTTTCATTTTATCTGGCATTGCCCACATTCCTTTACCTATTTGAGCTTTACCAGAAAACCCACAACTTAAACCGATATCAACATTGTTGTTTTCATAAGCGGTAATCCATTTTGATGATTTCATGTCACCTTTTTTAATCATGGGTCCAGCTTCCATTGATGTATGCATTTCATCACCAGTTCTGTCTAGGAAACCAGTATTTATGAAAAAAACCCTATTTTTTAGACTTCTAATACATTCTTTTAAATTTGCTGATGTTCTTCTTTCCTCATCCATAATACCAATCTTACAAGTGTACTTAGGTAAATTTAGAACTTCCTCAACTTTTGAAAAAATTAAATCTGTAAATGCTGTTTCGTCTGGACCATGCATTTTAGGCTTTACGATATAAATAGATCCAGTTCTTGAATTATTTTTATTTTTAATATCATGAAGTGCAGCTGCTGTTGTTATAAATGCATCTAAAATACCCTCAGGTATCTCACTCCCATCACTTAATAAAATTGATGGATTAGTCATTAGATGTCCAACATTTCTTACAAGTAATAGACTCCTACCATGCAACTTTAAGCCCTTACCATCTTTTGAGATATAACTTCTGTGTGGATTTAATTTTCTCTCAAATAATTTACCTTCTTTTTCAAATTTTGATTTAAGGTCTCCTTTCATAAGACCTAACCAATTTCGATAACAAATAATTTTATCTTCCGAGTCTACCGCTGCTACACTATCTTCATTATCACAAATTGTTGACACGGCAGATTCTAATATTATATCACTGATACCGGCATGATCTTGTTGAGCAGCAAAAGCTCTAGAGTCTTTTAAAATTTCAATATGTAAATTGTTATTTTTTAGAATAATTGCAGATGGGTTATCGCTTTCACCTCTGTGTCCAACAAACTTATTTTCGTCATCTAAATCAAAAATATCTGCACCTTTTAAAACTTTTAATTTACCAAATTTTACTGCAAAACTTGTAATTTTATTCCAACTTAAACCTGCTAATGGAAAATACTTATCTAAAAAATCTCTTCCATATTTTATAACCATTTCACCTCTCAAAGGATCATACCTTTCAGATACACTATCTTCAGATTGTTCAATTAAATCTGTACCATAAAGACTATCATATAAACTCATCCATCTTGCGTTAGCAGCATTTAATGCATACCTTGCATTCATCACAGGCACAACTAACTGAGGCCCAGCTATACTTGTAATTTCTTCATCAACATTCTTTGTTTCTATTTTAAAATCAGGTCCTTCATTTTTTAAATAACCGATTTCTAATAAAAATTTTTTATACTCATCTAAATTAAATTTTTTATCTTTATTTTTGATATGCCAATCATCTATTTTCTTTTGTAAATCTACTCTTAATTTAATTAACTCTTTATTTTTTGGTACTAGCTCATTAAGGGTTTTTTCTAGACCTATCCAAAAATTTTTTGAGGGAATATGTGTGTTCTTTAATAATTCATCATTTACAAAGTTTGATAGTTTTTCAGATACTTGTAGTTTATTTATTTTGATGTATTTTTCTTGCATAGCACTTTAATTCGTACCCCATCTGTATATTTGCCTGAGAGCTTTACTCCTTCGGCGGAAATTTTTCTCTTTCCAGAGTGTTATGCTTTAATCGGTCCTTTTGCCTGAGAGTTTCCGGGGTGGTTGCTCCTTCGGCGCTATAAAAATAGTCTCTCCCGATAAGGAATTTTTATATTTTTAATAAATTAAGTCAATTATTAAGAATTGCATCTTTTTTAATATCATTTTATTGCCTTTTTTGTATCTTAACCCTCGGCTATAAATAAATTATGAAAAATTACCTTAATTTTGAAACAGAAATTAAAGATCTTGAAAATGAACTTGAAAAATTGAAAGATCCTTATAATCAAGAGGGATTATCTGAGGTGGACACTCAAAAAATTTCAAATACTCAAATAGAAATAGATGAAAAGTTAAAAAATATTTATTCTAACTTAGATCCTTGGCAAACAACTATGGTTGCACGTCATGAGGATAGACCAAAGGCAAAATTTTTTATTGATAATTTATTTGATGATTTCATCTCATTGTCTGGAGACAGATATTATGGGGAAGATAAATCAGTTTTAACAGGATTTGCAAAATTCAATGGAAAATCTGTTTTAGTAATAGGTCAAGAAAAAGGAGAGGATTTAGATAGCAGAATTGAGAGAAATTTTGGAATGATGAGACCTGAGGGTTACAGAAAAACAATAAGATTAATGAATTTAGCAAATAAATTTAACATTCCAATCATCTCATTTATCGATACTCCAGGAGCGTATCCAGGTGTTGGAGCTGAAGAGCGAGGACAAGCAGAGGCAATTGCAAAATCTATTGAATGCTGTATGGAGCTCAAAGTTCCTACAATCTCGATAATTATAGGCGAAGGTGGTTCAGGTGGTGCAATAGCATTAGCCTCTTCAAATAAAGTTCTTATGTTAGAAAATGCAATTTATTCTGTAATATCTCCTGAGGGATGTGCAACTATTCTTTGGAGAGATCCAAAAAAAATGCTTGATGCAGCAAAGGCCATGAAGCTCTCAGCTAAAGATTTATTCAATTTAAAAGTAATAGATGAAATAATTCTAGAACCTGTTGGTGGAGCTCATCGAGATAGAGATGTTATATTAGATAATGTAAGGAAAGCTCTGATCAAAAATTTAAATTATTTTGATGAATTAGATCAAGAAGAAATAATGAATGAACGAAAAAATAAATTTCTTAAAATTGGAAGAAATGATGGATTTATGACAAGCGCCGAGGATTTGAGTACACTAACATTAAAGAAAAATAATTTTGATAAAATTTTTAAATCAAAAAAAATATTATTTGCAATAGTTGGTGGATTAATTTTAATTTCTTCAATCGTCTTATTGACTTAAATATTAAATAGCACCATGACAATGTTTAAATTTTTTACCTGATCCACAAAAACATGGTTCATTTCTCCCCATTTTTTTGTTCTTTGAAACTTCTATAGAAACATCATTTTGCTCATTTTTATTTTGTTCACTTGTTTCAAGAACAACTTTTAAGTTCATTAAAATTGTTACATAATCTAACTTAAGTTTTTCTAAAAGGTTGGAAAAAAGCTCAAAAGCCTCCTTTTTGTATTCAACTAACGGGTCTCTTTGACCATATGATCTAAGGCCAATAACTTGTCTTAATTGTTCTAAATATTGTATATGAGATTTCCAATTTAGATCTATTGATTGTAGGAAAATTCTTTTTTCTATTTCCTTAGCATGATCACCACCTAAAAGTTTAATTCGCTCTTTTCTTGCCTCCTGAAATTTATTTGTAATCTTGTCTTTAAAATCTTTATCTTTTGCCTCAATTAAATCCTTAAACTCACTTTCTTCAAAACTTTTTCCAATTATTTGCTTCGTTTTGTTATTAAATTCATTACTCTTAGGATTTGATAACTTAGATATTTTTAACTTAATTAAATCATCTGTGATCTCTTTTAAAAACTGATCAGAGTAATCAAATATATTTTCACTATTCATTGCATCTTTTCTTTGTGAAAATACAACATGTCGTTGATCGTTAAGAACATTATCAAACTTTATTAGAGTTTTTCTTATATCAAAATTTCTGGATTCTACTTTTTGTTGAGCCCTTTCCAAAGCTTTATTTATCCATGGATGATCAATACTTTCTCCATCTTTTAGCCCAAGTTTTTCTAGCATATTGTTCATGGACTCAGATCCAAAAATCCTCATTAAATCATCTTCAAGACTTACATAAAATACCGAACTTCCTTCATCACCTTGTCTTCCAGACCTTCCTCGAGCTTGATTATCAACTCTCCTTGACTCCATTCTCTCCGTACCAATTACAAATAATCCCCCAAGGGTCTTAATTTTATCTTTATTTAATTTTAACTGATCATCGGGAATTGATCCCTTTTTTCCTCCAAGCTGAATGTCAACCCCTCTTCCAGAGATACTTGTTGTAATAATTAATGATTTTTCTTTTCCTGCATTTGCAATTATCTCGGCTTCATTTTCATGGTTTTTTGCATTTAATACAACGTGCTTAATACTTTGTTGATTTAATAAATTAGAATAAATTTCAGATTTATTTATACTTGATGTAAACACTAAAATAGGTTGACCAATTTTATGCTTTTCAATTATTTTGTTAATTATTGCTTCATTTTTCTCTTTTTCAGTTCTAAATATTAAATCGTTAAAATCTTTTCTTATCATTTCTTTATTGGTAGGAATTACAACAACGGGTAAATTATAAATTTCAAAAAATTCTTCCGATTCGGTTGCAGCTGTACCAGTGCATCCGGAAATTTTTTTATAAAGTTTGAAATAATTTTGATATGTTATTGATGCTAGTGTATGATTTTCTGCCTGTACTTGTATTTTCTCTTTAGCCTCTAATGCTTGATGCAATCCATCACCAAATCGTCTACCTTCTAAAATTCTTCCAGTAAGTTCATCAATAATTTTAAGGCTACCATCTTTAATAATATAATCTCTCCCTTTTTCAAATAAATTATTTGCACGTAACGCCTGGTTAACATGATGAACTAAATGTAAATTTTCTGGATCATAAAAATTATTGTTTTTTAAAATACCAGCATTTGAAAAAAGTTTTTCTACATTATTAATTCCATCATTAGTCAACAAGACACTTTTTTCTTTTTCATCAATATCAAAGTCTTTCTTATTTAAAATTTTAACTAACTTATCTACTGCTAAATACTGTGCAGTTTTATCCTCTGCAGTTCCAGATATAATCAAAGGTGTTCTTGCTTCATCAATTAAGCATGAATCTATTTCGTCAACTATTGAAAAATTATGATCTCTTTGAACCATTTGTTTTTCGGAAAATTTCATATTATCTCTTAAGTAATCAAAACCTAACTCACTATTGGTTGCATAGGTAATATCACAATTGTAGTTTTGCTTACGTTCAGCATCGTTTTGATTGTTGTTAATAAATCCTGAAGTAAGGCCTAGAAAATTATATATTTGTCCCATCTCAATGGAATCTCTTTTGGCAAGATAATCGTTAACAGTTACTATATGAACTCCTTTTTCATCTAAGGCATTTAAATATGCAGCCAAAGTGATAGTTAATGTTTTGCCCTCTCCTGTTCTCATTTCAGCAATTTTTCCTTCATGTAAGGCTACACCCCCAATCAACTGTACGTCGAAGTGTCTTTCATTACGCGTTCTTTTTGCAGATTCTCTGACTAAAGCAAAAGCTTCGGGTAGTAAGTCGTCTAATGATTTTCCATTTTTTATCTGATTTTTGAACTCAACTGTTTTTTTTGGAAACTCAGTATCATCTAAGTCTTTAAGTGTTTTCTCGAGCAAATTAATTTTATCAACTATTTTACCAATTCTATCAAGCTCTTTTTGATTACCAGATTTAATAAATTTTGATATTAAATTTAAAGGGTTAAACATGACTATTTGATTTATTCTTTACTTATATTGTTTAATATATGTATTAAACAAATAATTTAAACATTATGGGAATTAATTTAACAAATTTTTTGTCATCAAAATCTAAAAATACAAAAATGATTGATTTTCAAGACCTTGATCACATTGATGGTCTAGCAATTTCTGTTGTTTCTGCAAATTTGTATAATGATGTTCGAGATGATTTGACAATGTTCTATTTTAGAGAAGGTGCAAATTATGCTTCAGTTTACACTCAATCAAAAATAATATCTGAGAACATTAAGTGGAATTTGAAACAAAGACCAAAGAAAATATACTCTCTAATTGTTAACACAAGAAATGCAAATGCTTTTACTGGAAGACTAGGTTATGAAAGTTTGAAAAAATTGGCAGATTTGACTGCTAAACAATTGAATAAAAAACAAAAAGAAGATGAGGAAAAACCAAAAATAATTTCCCCAAAAAATATAATTTTTGGCTGTACAGGCACTATTGGAGAATTATTTCCCTATGAAAAAATTTCAAATAATATCCCTAATTTAATAAATAAGATTCGTTATACACAAAATAAATTTATCTGGATGAAGGTAGCTCTTGCAATAATGACTACAGATACAAAACCAAAGTTAGCTATGGAGGAATGTCAAATAGGAAACGAAAAGATTAAAATTTATGGAATTGCTAAGGGATCTGGAATGATTTATCCTAATATGGCTACAACACTAGCTTATATATTTACCGATGCAACTTTATCAAATGAAATTTTAGGAAAGTTGTTAAAAAAAAATATAGCATGCACTTTTAACGCAATTTCTTGTGATGGTGATACCAGTACTAACGATATGGCAACTATTTTTGCAACAAATGAAGTTAAAAATTCACAAGTAAAAAGTATCAACGAAAATAAAATTAAAAATTTTGATAAAGCGCTAAACAATGTTCTTTTAAATTTAGCTAAAAGAGTAGTTTCAGATGGAGAAGGTTCATCAAAATTTATTATTATAAATGTTAGTAAATGCAAAAACGAGATTGATGCAAAAAAAATTGCTTTTTCAGTTGCGAACTCCCCTCTAGTGAAAACTGCAATCGCTGGGGAAGATCCAAATTGGGGAAGAGTTATAATGGCTATTGGTAAAGCAGGTCCTAGAATTAATTTAAATAAATTAACGATAAAGTTTGGAAATATAATTATTGTGGATGAAGGTAAATTAAGCCAAAGTTATGACGAAAAAATAATAGCTAACTATATGAAGGGAGAAAATATAGAAATAAGTATTGAAACTTTTACAGGTAAGAAAAATTTTACAGCTTACACAATGGATTTAACAAAAAAATATGTTGAAATTAATGCAGATTATAGAAGTTGACTCCTTGAAAAATTAAATTGTGTTATTAATTAACATTTATGATCAAATATAAGCTTCTTTGTAAAAATTGTGAAACCAAATTTGATAGTTGGTTTGCATCCTCAAATGAATATGAAAGGTTAAAAAAGAAAAAACTTTTGAACTGTCATAAGTGCAGTTCTACACAGGTTGAAAAAACTATTATGGCTCCTCAACTAATAAATAGTTCATCAAAAATTAATGAGAAAATAAAAATTGAAAAACTAAATAAAGTAAAAAAAACTATAATAGGTTACCAAAAATTTATTAAAGAAAACTTTAAATATGTTGGTGATAATTTTGCTTATGAGGCTAGATCAATTCATTATAATGGTAAAAAAAATTCGAAAGGTATTTATGGCAGCGCATCGAAGAGTGATCTTAAAGATTTAAAAGAAGAGGGTATAGATACCCAAATCATCCCTTGGATAGATGAAATTGAAAATTAGCTTTTAATAAATTTGCTTATATAGTTTACAGACAAATCTTTGGAAATACTCCATTCATCCTTTACTATATTAAAATTCATGCCGTCCAATTTATTTAGGGATAAATCATATTTCATTAGAATTTTTTTTAGATCATCAGGTTTGACAAATTTTTCCCACTCGTGTGTCCCAATCGGAAGCCATCTCAAGATATATTCTGCTCCAACAATTGCAAAAATATAGGATTTGAAAGTTTTATTAATTGTTGCAACAAACATTAGTCCATTTTTCTTTAAAAGTTTTGCGCAGGACTTCAAAAAAAAATCTATATCCTGAACATGTTCAACAATTTCCATGTTTAAAATCACATCGAATTTTTCTTTGACTTTTAGTTTTTCAGGAGATGAACAAAAATAATCAATTTTTAATTTTTCTTTTTTTGAGTGTAGTTTTGCAGTTTTAATATTTTTATCTGAAGCATCAATACCAGTAACTTTAGCACCCATTCTTGACATTGGTTCTGACAGTAATCCTCCACCACAACCAATGTCTAATATCTTTATTCCCATCAAAGGCTTAGCTTTATTTTTTAATTTAAAATTATGAATTATATTTTCTTTAATATACTTAATTCTTATTGGGTTAAATTTATGTAATGGTTTAAATTTACCCTCTGGATCCCACCATTCGGTAGCTAATTTAGAAAATTTTTCTATTTCTTTTTTATTTATACTAGTCATTGTGATAAATGGTTGACATACCAATTAAGATGTATTTTATCAATTATTTATTAAATATTAAGAACTAAAACTTACATGAAAACAGTTGTATTAAAATTTGGTGGAACTTCTGTAGGTTCCATAAATAGAATCAAAAAAGTATGCAAAATTATTGCTTTTTATAAAAAGAAAAAAAATAAAGTAGTTGTTGTCTCCTCAGCTATGAGTGGTGTGACAAATGATTTGGTATATAAATCAAAATTAATTAGCAATAATTTTGATAGAGCTGAATATGATGCATTAGTTTCAACTGGAGAACAAGTATCATGCGCACTTATAGCAGGTAGATTAAATCACATTGGAATTAAATCAAGATCATGGGTATCATGGCAATTACCTATCTTAACAGATGGACCACATTCAAGTGCAAGAATAAACTCGGTCGGTATTAAAGGATTAAGAAATTATCTCAAATTAGGTGGAATACCTGTAATCACCGGTTTTCAAGGTGTTAGTAATGATTATAGAATTACAACAATTGGAAGAAGTGGATCTGATGCAACAGCAATTATGCTTGCAAAATTTATTAAAGCTGATGAGTGTATAATTTACACTGATGTAGATGGAGTTTATACTACAGATCCAAGGCAATACAAAAATGCAAAAAAAATAAAAAAAATTTTTTACGACGAAATGTTAGAAATGGCTTCACTAGGGTCAAAAGTGATGCAACCAACATCCGTTCAAGATGCTAAGTTAAATAAAATAGATATTAAGGTCAAATCTTCATTTGTTTCAAAATCTGGAACATTGATAACAGACTCTAAAAAGGCATTTAGCGATCAAATTATAACAGGAATATCTTCAACAAAAAATGATGCAAAAATCACAATCGTAGGAGTTAAAGATAGGCCAGGAGTTGCTGCATCAATTTTTAAACCTTTGTCAAAAAACCTTATTAATGTAGATATGGTAGTTCAAAATATTTCTTTAGATGGAAAAGAGACTGATCTTACATTTACAATAAAATCCGACGACTTAAAAAAAACAGAAAAATTAATAAAAGAAAATAAAAAAATATCTTTTAAAAAGTTATCATTCGACAAAAATGTTTCTAAAGTTTCAATTATAGGTGTAGGCATGATAACTACGCCAGGAATAACCTATAGAATGTTTCAGGCGCTTGCTTCAAAAAAGATTAATATTTTGGTCATTTCTACCTCTGAGATAAAAATTTCAGTTCTAGTTTCTGCTAAGCATGTTAAAAGAGCTATAGCTACGTTACATAAAGAATTTAAATTAGACTAGTAATAATGAGCATAAGACCTTTTAGAGATATTAAAAGAAGAAAAACAAAAGTTGTAAATGTTGGAAATGTAAAGGTTGGTGGTGATAACCCAATTACAGTTCAATCAATGACAAATACTTTAACAACGGACGTAAAAGCAACCATAAATCAAATTAACGATATAACTGAAGAGGGTGCTGATATTGTAAGAGTTTCTTGTCCAGATGAAAGTTCAACAATAGCTTTAAAGGAAATAACAAAACATGTTTCAATTCCAGTGGTCGCAGATATTCATTTTCATTATAAAAGAGCTATTGAGGCAGCAGAAAATGGAGCTAGCTGTTTAAGAATTAATCCAGGGAACATCGGAGATGAAAAAAAGATTCATGAAGTATTAAAAGCTGCAAAGAATAATAATTGTTCAATAAGAATAGGAGTGAACGCTGGTTCTTTGGAAAAAGATATATTAGAAAAATTTAAAGAACCTTGCCCAGAAGCATTAGTTCAAAGTGCTAAAAGAAATATTAAAATTTTAGAGGAAAAGGATTTTTTTAATTTTAAAATAAGCGTTAAATCGTCAGATGTTTTTCTTTCAATAGCAGCTTATAGAGAACTATCTAGAGTAACAGATTATCCCTTACACCTTGGTATTACTGAGGCTGGAAGTTTTATTTCTGGAAGCATAAAATCATCTATAGGTCTAGGAAGTTTGTTGATGGATGGGATTGGCGATACAATAAGAATTTCATTATCTGATAATCCAACTGAAGAGGTCAAAATTGGTAATGAAATTTTAAAATCACTTAATTTAAGAAATAGAGGAGTAAAAATCATATCCTGCCCGTCTTGTGCACGACAAGCATTTCAAGTAATTGATACTGTTAAAATTTTGGAAAAGAGATTGTCCCATATAAAAACACCAATAACTCTATCAATTATTGGTTGTGTTGTTAATGGCCCGGGAGAAGCTGCAATGACAGATATAGGAATTACTGGAGGTGGGAAAGGTAATAATATGCTTTATTTATCTGGCGTTCAAAATGAAAAAGTTTTTACTGATGATATAATTAATAAAGTTGTTAGTGAGGTTGAGAAAAAAGTATCCGAAATAGAAAACTAATTATGATACCCCTTAAAACAATCGAGGAATTAATAATAAGGCACTCTTCTATTGAAAAAGAACTATCCTCGGGTGGGTTAGATAATAAATTATTTGCTGAAAAATCTAAAGAATATGCAGACTTAAATGAAATTATAAGAAATGCAAAAGATTATATTTCTTTTCAAACAGAAAAAGAGGATTTAGAAAAAATATTAAACGACGCCTCAGTTGACCAAGAGTTAAAAAAAATGGCTGATTTAGAAATGACTGATTTACAAAATCGATATGAGGTCAATGAAAAAAAACTAAAATTATTCTTATTACCTAAGGATGAGGCTGATAAAAAAAATGCAATTATTGAAATTAGAGCAGGAACTGGTGGATTAGAAGCAAGTTTATTTGCCTCAGATTTATTTAAAATGTATGAAAAGGTTAGTCATAAGAAGAAATGGTCCTTAGAATTAATTTCAATATCAAGAAGTGATGCTGGAGGTTTAAAGGAGGTTATTGCCTCTATAAAAGGTAGTAATATTTATTCAACATTAAAATATGAAAGTGGAGTTCATAGAGTACAAAGAGTACCTGATACTGAAACACAGGGTAGAGTACATACCTCTGCAGCAACAGTAGCTGTTTTACCAGAAGCTGAAGAAGTAGATTTAAAAATAAATGATACTGATCTAAGAATTGATGTTTTTAGAGCTGGAGGACCCGGAGGTCAATCTGTAAATACCACTGATAGTGCTGTGAGAATAACACATATACCAACAGGTTTATCAGTATCCCAACAAGATGAAAAATCACAACATAAAAATAAAGCTAAAGGTATGAAAATTTTAAGAGCTCGTCTTTACGAACTTGAAAGATCAAGAATAGAGCAAGAAAGATCACAAGATCGTAAAACGAAAATTGGTACTGGAGATAGGTCTGAGAGAATACGAACTTATAATTTTCCTCAAGGAAGGGTGACAGATCACAGAATAAATTTAACTCTTCATAAATTGGATGAATTTCTGGAGGGAGAAGCATTTGATGAAATGATTGAATCATTAACCCTTCAAGCACAAGAAGAAAGTTTAAATAGTTTAAATAGTTTAAATTAATGAAAATTAATTCTGCAATATTACAAGGTGCTGAATTTTTAAAAACCAGATATATATCATCTGCTAATTTAGACTCTGAAATTCTAATGGCAAAAGTAATAAATAAAGATAGAAAATTTATCTTGTTGAATCCAAATCAAAAACTAACATCTCTAGATTTTATTAATTTTAAAAAATTAATTAAAAAAAGATCGCTTAGAGAACCTGTTGCTTATTTAATTAACAAAAAATTTTTTTGGAACTCTGAATTCTTTGTTACGAAAGATACATTAATACCTAGACCTGATACAGAGACATTAATAGATTGTATTTTGAATTATTGTGATAATAAAAATAAATTAAGTATTTTGGACATTGGTATTGGTTCAGGCTGTATTTTACTATCAATACTAAAAGAAAAAAAAAATTTTTTAGGCTCAGGAATAGATATTAGCAAAGAAGCTTTAAATACATGTAAAATTAATGCGATTAATCTTGGACTTATTAATAGATTAAAATTATTTAAAACAGATGTTGACAAATTTATTATAGGCAAATATGATTTAATTGTATCTAATCCACCTTACATAAATAAAAATAAAATTAGATATTTGGACAGGGATGTAGTTAATTATGAGCCTTTAATAGCTCTAAATGGCGGATTAGATGGTTTATCAGAAATCAGAAAAGTAATAAACAAATCATCTGAACTGATTAAAAAAAATGGGAAATTTATTTTAGAGATAGGTTTTGATCAAAGAAATAAAGTAATTAATTTGTTAAAAAGAAAAGGCTTTTATATAAATAGTATTAAGAAAGATCTTGCAAATAATGATCGATGCATTGTCTGTACAAAAATTTAAGTAATTAAATCATGGTAACATTTAGAAACAATAGTAATAGCAACCGAAGAAATAACTTTAGAAGAAATGAGCGATCATTCAAATCGAACAGTGATCGACAAAAATTTAATTCAAGTTTTTCAAATAATGACAATTTCAAAAGAAAAGTACCTGGTAGAAATAACCATAATGCTGCAAAATTAATTGAGAAATATAATGACCTGGCTAGAGAAGCTTCATCCAATGGTGATAAAATTCTATCGGAAAATTACTTGCAACATGCTGATCATTTTACAAGGATTCAAAATGAAAAAGAGAATTATAGAAAAGAAAAATTAATTGAAAATAAGCCAGAAAGTAAAGATGTTGCTGTTGATAAAATTGAGACGATTTCAAATGAAATATCTGAAAAAGATATTTTAGAAAATTCGGAAAAAACAGAGAATAGTAGAAACGAAAAATCTGAAGTTAAAGTAAGTTAATTATAACCTAAAATTTTTTCAGACTTTAAAACATCTAACTTGATTTTCTTAGTTTCAAATAATTTTCTTTCCTTACCTTTTAAAATTTTTCCTGATGGAAGCTTTAATCTTTGTGAATTTACTTTTTTACCATTTACAATTACTTCGTAATGGAGATGTGGTCCAGTTGACTTTCCAGTAGACCCAACATAACCAATCGTTTGACCTTGCTTTACTCTTACTCCAGGTTTAATTCCTCGAGCAAATTTTGACATATGCGCATATACTGTTTGATATGTTGAGTTATGTTTAATCTTTACACAATTACCTCCACCCCCACACCATCCAGCTTTTTTAATTATTCCATCACCTGATGCCATTATTGGTGTACCTGTTGGTGCAGCAAAGTCCGTACCTTTATGCATTTTATTAAAGCCATCTATAGGATGTTTTCTCATTCCAAATGGCGAAGAAAGTCTTGCACCATTTATTGGAGTTTTCATTAATGCTTTCTTTACACTTTTTCCATTCTTATCATAATGACCTTCGTTTCCTGAATGATCAAAGTAATATAAACTATTATCTTGACCACTTAATTTTAAATTTGCAAATAATATTTCTCCTGTTTCAACAATCTCATTTTTTTCATTAAAATACAATTCATACAGAATTTGGAATTTATCTTTTTTTCTTATGTCTCTTTGAAAATCAACTTGAAATCCATATATACCAGCAAACTCAATAATTATATTTGCAGGTATTTTTTGATTTTCTGCTGATTGATATAAACTTTGTAGGATTATATCTTCTTTATATACCACTTTTTTATCTAACTTAATTGATAATATCTCCTCTTTAAAATTATCACTTTCAATATTTCTTGTAAGGTTTATTTTTTGTGTATTAGAAACTTGAAATACAAATTTTTCAATTTTGTCATTTGTTTTGTCTAAACTAAATTCTATAATTTGAGTAGTATTTAGCTTATTTAGATTTATTTTTTTTTGTAATGAATTTTTTATCTTAGTTATTTCTTCTTTTTTAATTGAATAACTTTCTAGAATTTTATCAAAAGTCTCTCCAGACTTAATTTTATGTTTAATTTTTTTATATTTTGGTTCGAGATTATTAATAATTTCACTTAAAGTTTTTTTAAAATAAATATTATCAATAAAACTAATGTACATTTTTTGTTCATTATTTTTTTTATAACTAAAATAGCTTGTTGAAATCGCAGTAAATAGCACTAAAAATATAAGAAAGAATAATTCTATGTTCTTCCTTATTTTATTTTTTAAAATTTTTAACATTTAAATTTAACTGACATGCAATTAATAGTTTAGAGGTTCTTAAAAATCAAAAAAAACCCCTTAAAATAGCTAATTTTTTAAATTTTTTTACATCATAAATGCTTGATTTCCTTTAGATTTAGCCTATAAGCACTGAACTTTCTCTAATAATTATTGTAAATACAATAAAAACTGAGGATTATTGATCCTTTTTGGCTCAATTAGCTATTTAAAAAGTTAAAATTTAAGAAGAGAAGTGTGGACGGTTAAGGTTACCAAAATTTGTCGTACACACTTCAACATCATATAAATTTTATTCTTAGAATTTATATGGAAGCTAGTGTGCGCCGTTTTTAAACTTGAGAGTTTGATCATGGCTCAGAACGTACGCTGGCGGCACGCCTAACACATGCAAGTCGAACGAAGTAGCAATACTTAGTGGCAGACGGGTGAGTAACATGTAGGTATCTGCCCTTTGGCCTGGAATAACACGAGGAAACTTGTGCTAATACCGGATAAGTCTTTACGGAGAAAGCTTTATGCACCATTGGATGAGCCTGCACTTGATTAGTTTGTTGGTGGGGTAATGGCCTACCAAGACTGTGATCAATAGCTGATTTGAGAGGATGATCAGCCACATTGGGACTGAGACACGGCCCAAACTCCTACGGGAGGCAGCAGTGGGGAATCTTGCACAATGGAGGAAACTCTGATGCAGCGATGCCGCGTGAGTGAAGAAGGCCTTTGGGTTGTAAAGCTCTTTCGTCGGGGAAGAAAATGACTGTACCCGAATAAGAAGGTCCGGCTAACTTCGTGCCAGCAGCCGCGGTAATACGAAGGGACCTAGCGTAGTTCGGAATTACTGGGCTTAAAGAGTTCGTAGGTGGTTGAAAAAGTTGGTGGTGAAATCCCAGAGCTTAACTCTGGAACTGCCATCAAAACTTTTCAGCTAGAGTATGATAGAGGAAAGCAGAATTTCTAGTGTAGAGGTGAAATTCGTAGATATTAGAAAGAATACCAATTGCGAAGGCAGCTTTCTGGATCATTACTGACACTGAGGAACGAAAGCATGGGTAGCGAAGAGGATTAGATACCCTCGTAGTCCATGCCGTAAACGATGTGTGTTAGACGTTGGAAATTTATTTTCAGTGTCGCAGCGAAAGCGATAAACACACCGCCTGGGGAGTACGACCGCAAGGTTAAAACTCAAATGAATTGACGGGGACCCGCACAAGTAGTGGAGCATGTGGTTTAATTCGAAGATACGCGCAGAACCTTACCAACACTTGACATGTTCGTCGCGACTTTAAGAGATTAAAGTTTTCGGTTCGGCCGGACGAAACACAGGTGCTGCATGGCTGTCGTCAGCTCGTGTCGTGAGATGTTGGGTTAAGTCCCGCAACGAGCGCAACCCTCACTTTTAGTTGCCATCATTAAGTTGGGCACTCTGAAAGAACTGCCAGTGATAAGCTGGAGGAAGGTGGGGATGACGTCAAGTCCTCATGGCCCTTACGTGTTGGGCTACACACGTGCTACAATGGTATCTACAACAGGAAGCAAGACTGCGAAGTTAAGCAAATCCTTAAAAGATACCTCAGTTCGGATTGCACTCTGCAACTCGAGTGCATGAAGCTGGAATTACTAGTAATCGTGGATCAGCGTGCCACGGTGAATGCGTTCCCGGGTCTTGTACACACCGCCCGTCACACCATGGGAGTTGGTTCTACCTTAAGGCAAGGTTTCAAACCCTTGACCACGGTATAGTCAGCGACTGGGGTGAAGTCGTAACAAGGTAGCCGTAGGGGAACCTGCGGCTGGATTACCTCCTTTCTAAGGATGAATAAAAGTAAAATTTTATTCTAAATAATATACAAAGGTAATGTTGACCGTCCTCATTTCTCTTCTTAAGTTAGTGTTTCTCTTGCATAGGGGCCGGTAGCTCAGTTGGTTAGAGCACACCCTTGATAAGGGTGGGGTCGAAAGTTCGAGTCTTTCTCGGCCCACCAATTAAAGATCATGGGGGATTAGCTCAGCTGGGAGAGCGCCTGATTTGCATTCAGGAGGTCAGCGGTTCGATCCCGCTATCCTCCACCAGAACACTTAGTTATATAAATCGTAAATAATTAATAATTAATATCAATATCTATATCCGAACATTAGTAATGTTATTAGCTAATGTTCAAAAAATTTGATTCAACACAGAATTTTTTTCTGTGCATAAATCAAGCGTTTAAGGGCGTGTAGTGGATGCCTTGGCACTGAAAGCCGATGAAGGACGTGATATACTGCGATAAGTTTCGGGGAGCTGTATGTAAGTTTTGATCCGAAAATTTCCGAATGGGGAAACCCACCATTTTATATGGTACTTTAAACTGAATACATAGGTTTAAAGAGACAACCTGGAGAACTGAAACATCTAAGTAACCAGAGGAAAAGAAATCAATTGAGATTCCGTTAGTAGTGGCGAGCGAACGCGGACTAGGCCAGTAGTTTTGTTAAAAAAATTTGAATAGTTTGGAAAAGCTAACCATAGAGGGTGATAGTCCCGTATGAGTAATGTTTAACAAAATTCTTGAGTAAAGCGGGACACGTGAAATCCTGCTCGAATATAGGGGGACCACCCTCTAAGCCTAAATACTCTTCAGTGACCGATAGTGAACTAGTACCGTGAGGGAAAGGTGAAAAGAACCCCTATTAGGGGAGTGAAATAGAACCTGAAACCGCATGCCTACAATCAGTCGAAGCTCTTTTTAGAGTGACGGCGTACCTTTTGTATAATGGGTCAGTGACTTAATTTATTAAGCAAGCTTAAGCCATCTAGGTGGAGGCGCAGCGAAAGCAAGTCTTAATAGGGCGATTAGTTTAATGAATTAGACCCGAAAACGAATGAGCTTACCATGAGCAGGTTGAAAGTAAGGTAACACTTACCGGAGGACCGAACCAGTTGACGTTGAAAAGTCTTTGGATGACTTGTGGTAAGGGGTGAAAGGCCAACCAAATTCGTAGATAGCTGGTTTTCCGCGAAAACTATTTAGGTAGTGCGTTGAATAAATAAACATTTAGAGGTAGAGCACTAAATGGGCTAGGGGGAAGAGATTCTTACCAAACCTAATAAAACTCCGAATGCTAAATGTTGTTCTTCAGCAGACAGACTGTGGGTGCTAAGGTCCATGGTCGAGAGGGAAAGAGCCCAGACCACCAGATAAGGTCCCCAAATTATGATTAAGTGTGAAAGGATGTGGAAATTCCTTAACAGCCGGGAGGTTGGCTTAGAAGCAGCCATCCTTTAAAGATAGCGTAACAGCTCACCGGTCTAATAGAGTTTCTGCGCCGAAGATGTAACGGGGCTAAAATCATATACCGAATCTGTGGATTTATAATTTTTTCGAAAATTATGACTGGTAGCGGAACGTTCTGTAAGCCTGTGAAGGGATACCTGTGAGGGATCCTGGAGGTATCAGAAGTGCGAATGCTGACATAAGTAACGATAAAAGAAGTGAAAAACTTCTTCGCCGAAAATCCAAGGGTTTCTGCGCAAGGTTAATCCGCGCAGAGTTAGTCGGCACCTAAGGCGAGGGCGAAAGCCGTAGTCGATGGAAATAAGGTTAATATTCCTTAACCAGATGGTAGTGACGGATCTTGTAAGTTGTGAGTTCTTAATGGATTGAACTTGCCGCGAAAAGGTTCCAAGAAATAGCTCCATCATAAGACCGTACCCTAAACCGACACAGGTGGATTAATAGAGTATATTTAGGCGCTTGAGAGAATGATGTTGAAGGAACTCGGCAAAATGCTTCCGTAACTTCGGGATAAGGAAGACCTTCTTGTAGGCAACTATAGGAGGGTGGCACAAGCCAGGGAGAAGCGACTGTTTATCAAAAACACAGGGCTCTGCTAACACGTAAGTGGATGTATAGGGTCTGACGCCTGCCCGGTGCTGGAAGGTTAATGCGGTTGGTGCAAGCTAACTTCTGAAGCCCCAGTAAACGGCGGCCGTAACTATAACGGTCCTAAGGTAGCGAAATTCCTTGTCGGGTAAGTTCCGACCTGCATGAATGGCGTAACGATTTCTCCGCTGTCTCCAACATCAACTCAGTGAAATTGAATTCTCCGTGAAGATGCGGAGTTCGCGTAGTTAGACGGAAAGACCCCGTGCACCTTTACTGCAACTTTACATTGGTATTAGGAAAAACATATTTAGCATAGGAGGGAGACATTGAAGCAAAGGCGTCAGCTTTTGTGGAGTCACCAGTGAAATACCTCTTTTGTTTTTCTTGGTATCTAACTGATTGCCGTTATCCGGCATCAAGACATTGTATGGTGGGTAGTTTGACTGGGGCGGTCGCCTCCCAAATAGTAACGGAGGCGTGCGAAGGTAAGCTCAGAACGGTCAGAAATCGTTCGTAGAGTGCAATGGCATAAGCTTGCCTGACTGTGAGACTGACAAGTCGAGCAGAGACGAAAGTCGGTCATAGTGATCCGGTGGTTCTGAGTGGAAGGGCCATCGCTCAACGGATAAAAGGTACGCCGGGGATAACAGGCTGATACTGCCCAAGAGCTCATATCGACGGCAGTGTTTGGCACCTCGATGTCGGCTCATCACATCCTGGGGCTGGAGCAGGTCCCAAGGGTTTGGCTGTTCGCCAATTAAAGTGGTACGTGAGCTGGGTTCAGAACGTCGTGAGACAGTTCGGTCCCTATCTGCTATGCGTGTAGAAGAATTGAGAGGAGTTGACCCTAGTACGAGAGGACCGGGTTGAACATACCACTGGTGGACCGGTTGTAGCGCCAGCTGCAGTGCCGGGTAGCTAAGTATGGACGAGATAACTGCTGAAAGCATCTAAGCGGGAAACTCACCTCAAAACTAGTTCTTCCTATAGAGCCGTGGTAGACCACCACGTTGATAGGCTGGGTGTGGAAGCGCAGTAATGCGTGCAGCTGACCAGTACTAATAGCTCAATTGGCTTGATTTATGCACTGAAAAAAATTTTTTTTATTATTGATATAACAATTTTTAATCCAAGTAAGAAATCTTCTGTCTTAAGAAAAAAAATAATCTTATCATTAAATAGCTTTCGTATTTTACTTTGTTTCAAAAGAAGTATTTATTATTTATAAATATATTCTAAAATTTGATTGGAAATAATTTTAAATCCTTTGGGAGTGTAATGATTTTCAGCTCTAACAATATCACCAAATGGTATTACCTCGTTTATCTCCATCTTATCTAACACTAATCTGAAATCAATTACATCTAGGTTGTTTTCTTTAAATTTATTTATTACTTCATTTGACATTGTTCTTAAAAGTTTTTTTTCATTTTCTTTAAACATATATTCTGCCGACAAAGGTAAATAACCTATATATAAATTACCCGAAAATTCATTTTCAACTTTTTTGAAAATTTCTATAACAATTTGTAATTTTTTTTCATCAATTTTAAATTTAGAAAAAATTTTATTTGTATCTTCTTTATTAAAAATACTCCTTAAGGCATCTCTTGTGTGATGGAATTTGATTATTCTTCTTAAAGTTAAAAACTCCTTAGTTTTTATATGTTCAATTAATTTTTCCTCCAATTTTATATTCAATTCTTTCTGATTAAGTGCAAGATTTTGTGAAAATTTATTATTATTGAGGTAATTTAATAGGATTGGATTGGATAACTCTGAAGTTAGATTATCTAAATCATTTAACAAAAACAAAAACACTAAATTATCAGCATCTATATTTTTTGCATATTCTCTAAAAATTGCGTATTCAAACAATGTGCCCATTCCTGTTCCACCCAATGTAACTGATTTTTTGTTTTTTTTTCTAATGGCTCCTGCAAAATTTTGATCTTGGTTAACACAAAGACCTAAACCATAAGAGTCCCCTATAATTAAAACATCAAGTTTTTTATCCCATAGTTCATCTGGATTATTAAATCCAAATCTGTCACTTTTATAAGTTACCCAGTATCCCATCTCATTACACAAAATAGTTTCTTTATTTCCTATACCACCTAAGGTTTGAGTAATTTTATTTTCAAAAGAAACCTGTGTTCTTGACATAGCCAAAACAGAATTTTTATTTTTAGCATTTTTAAAATATTTATAAAATTCGTAAATATTTCTATCATCGAAATCAATTTTGTTAATTTTTGCTGCTCTAATATTCTCAAGAAATTGAAAATGAGATTTATTATAATTTAATTTAAACATCATTATCTCAAGCAAATAAAGACTTATTACACTTGAAAAAAAAAATATTAAAAAATTACTTTGAAGTTTTACATTTTTAAATTTTAAGTAAAAAATTGTAGACAAAAATAATAATGATATTATTAAGCAAATTGTAAAAAAAACTATTCTCTCAACATCAATGAAAAATGCTCTTATGATAAAATAAATTATTGCCAAAATTGTTATTAAAATTAAGGTGTTTAACAAATATTTATTTATTTTGTCCTGCATAATGGAGCGGCTAGTTTAATTGACTGATATCACAGAATTTTTTTGTATACTATTAAAAAAATTCTATTTAAGTAAAAACAATTTATAAAAAATAAATGATTTTTTTATTACCTATAGAAATTAAAGATAGAGAAATTTTCAGTAAAGTTTTTTTAAGCTATAAACTTTTGGAAAAAGGACATGAAGTAATTATTGGAAGTCAAAGAGATATTCCTCAAAATATTTCAAAAATTTCAAATTGTTTTTGGTTTGATAAAAATACTTTTGTATCAAAATTGAGTAAAAATTCTGATATGAAATATATTGATAAAAACTATATAGGTATGCTAGATGAAGAAGGCCCTTTAGCTTTTTTTAATTCAACCTCTGCAGATATTAGATATCCAAAAAAAATAAGTAAATTTTATGACTTTTTTTTTGTTTGGGGAAACGAGGATCGTAAAAAAATAAAATTCCTTAAACAAAATGTTAGTATATTAGGACATCCTAAGTATGATTTATTAAAAAAACCTTATGTTCATTTATGGGATGCAAAAGTAAAATCAATAAAAAAAAAATATAAAGATTTTGTTTTATTTAACTCTAGTTTTAAATCTAGGCCGTCTAAAGAAAATTATAGAAAAAGCGTTATTACTCTAAGAGATAATTTATCAAATAAAAAAAAACTAAAAAAATCTTTAAAAAACTTAAATACAGTTTTTGATGATGAAGAAAAAAATTATGCAGAAACAAGAAAATTGTTAAAAGAATTAGCAAATGTTTATAAGAATACCAATTTTATTTTTAGGCCTCATCCGAATGAAAACATAAATTCTGTAAAAAAAAAATTTGGAAAAATTCCAAAAAATCTAAAAATAATTTATCAAGGATCAGTTACACCTTGGATTATTTCTGCTAGACTACTTATTCATTCTGGTTGTACTACAGCTCTAGAGGCCGCAGTATTAAGAAAAAAAATAATTTGCTTTATTCCTTTTGGTAAATCAAATAGATACAGAATTTACTCTAAAATAGGGAAATTTTTTAGTAATAAAACTTCATGTATAAAAAATTTTGGAAAATATTTAAATACAAAAAAGTCAAATTTAAATCTTCAATTTGCAAGCTCAATAATTATAAATTCAAAAAAAAATAATTTTTTTTATAAAAATTTTTTTAAATTTTTAAATAAAAATAACTTTCATAAGATTGATAGTAAGTATTTTATTAGCAAAGTTGAAACAAGTGAAATAAAAAAAAATATTTATTTTTTAAAGCAAATTTTTAAAAGTTTTATATCTAGTATAAAAGATATTTTAATTACAACACCATTAATTTATTTATTAGATCAAAAATATATATATACAAAGCAAAGCAGAGATAAAAAAATAAAAACTTTGAAGAGTTCTGAAATATTAAAAATTTTAAATCAAATTAATAATATTAACTCAAATTATTTAAATTTAAAAATAAGTAAAATTAGTAATAATGTATATATAATTAACAAAGTTAATGAATAAATTGTTAGATTTATTATAATATATTTATGTCGATAAAATTACCTTCAAACAGAAGCTTCGGAATATTATTTTTTGTAGTATTTTTTATTATTGGTATTTGGCCACTACTCAATGATGGTGAATATAGAATATGGTCAATTCTAATTTCTCTAGTTTTCTTATTTTTAGGTATTATAAATTCCAATTTTTTAACACCTTTAAATAAACTTTGGATGAGGTTTGGTTTATTGTTAGGAATGATTGTAACACCTGTTGTAATGGGTATAATTTTTTTTCTAGTAGTGACTCCCACAGGTATTATTTTAAGACTATTTAGAAAAGATATTTTAAAACTAAAGAAAAATAAAAGTAATACGTATTGGACTTTGAAAGATAATGATAATAATGATATGAGAAATCAGTTTTAAAATGAGTTTTTTTATTGAATTTTGGAAATTTTTAAGAGTAAGAAAAAAGTATTGGCTCTTACCAATTCTTTTTGTGCTAGTTTTATTTGGTGGATTAGTAGTTCTTTCACAAGGATCAGCTATTGCACCTTTTATTTATACAATTTTCTAATTAAACTAAATTGACAGCAATACTTGGGATATCAGCATTTTATCATGATAGTGCAGCAACTCTAGTAAAAGATGGTGAAATTGTTGCAGCAGCACAAGAGGAAAGATTTACTAGAATAAAGCACGATCCAGGTTATCCAAAAAATTCAATTAATTTTGTATTAGATTACGCTAATTTAAAATTAAGTGAATTAGATCATATTGTTTTTTTCGAAAAGCCTTTCCTAAAATTTGAAAGATTATTAGAAACTTATGTTGCTTTTGCTCCTGAAGGATTTTCATCATTTAGCAAAGCTATGCCATTATGGATAAAAGAAAAGCTTTTTCAAAAAAAATTACTAATTGATAAATTAAAAGAGCAAGACAAAAATTTTAAATTAGAGGAAAAAATTTTTTTCTCAGATCATCATTTGAGCCATGCTTCAAGTGCCTTTTTCCCTTCTCCATTCGAGGAAGCAGTTGTTTTGACTGCAGATGGAGTGGGTGAATGGGCAACAACTACTGTCGCAGTTGGAAAAGGCAATAAATTAGAAATAAAAAAAGAAATTCATTTCCCTCATTCTCTTGGGCTCCTATATTCAGCCTTTACGTTTTACACAGGATTTAAAGTAAATAGTGGAGAATATAAACTTATGGGACTAGCTCCATATGGAAATCCAATTTACGAAGATAAAATTAAAAAACTAATTGATGTAAAGGAAGATGGAACATTTAGACTAGATCAAGATTATTTTAATTATGCCAAAGGTTTAACTATGACAAATAATAAATTTCATAATTTATTTGGTCAAAAACCCAGGGATCCTGAAAAAGAAAAAATAACAAAATTTCATATGGATATAGCATCCTCAATTCAAAAAGTGACAGAAGAAATTATGATAAAATTAGCAAGATCTATAAGGAAAGAATATAATATAAAAAACCTATGTTTAGCTGGAGGTGTAGCATTGAATTGTGTTGCAAATGGTAAAATTTTAGAGGAAAAAATCTTTGATAAAATATGGATACAACCTGCAGCTGGAGATGCAGGTGGATCATTGGGAGCAGCTCTAGCTCTTTGGTATATTCAATTTAAAAATAAAAGAATAGTAGAAAGTAATGATCAAATGAAAGGTTCATATTTAGGACCTGAATTTTCTCAGTTTCAAATCGAAAGTGAATTGAATTCATTGGGTGCTGTATTTGAAACTTATAATTATGACAAATTGTTAGAAAAAACATCAGATTATTTATCTGAAGAAAAGGCTATTGGATGGTTCCAAGGTAGAATGGAATTTGGTCCTAGAGCTTTGGGTGCGAGATCAATTTTAGGAGATCCAAGATCTGAAAATACTCAAAAAAACTTAAATTTGAAAATTAAATATAGAGAAAGTTTTAGACCATTTGCACCATCTGTTTTAGAAGAGGACGTTTCAACTTGGTTTGATATGAATATTTCGAGTCCGTATATGTTGTTGGTAGCTAAAATTAACAAAGATAAGATAATTTCGATGTCACCAGAAGATAAAAATGTTATTGGAATTGACAAGCTAAAAATAAAAAGATCAGAAGTACCCGCGATAACTCATGTAGACTATTCTGCAAGAATACAAACAGTGAATAAAAAATCAAATAAACTCTATTATGATTTAATAAAAAAATTTAAAGAAAAAACAGGTTGTCCTGTAATTGTAAATACCTCTTTTAATGTAAGAGGTGAGCCCATTGTTAATACCCCGCTTGATGCTTTTAATTGTTTCATGGGTACAGAATTAGATTTTTTGGTTATAGGAAATTGTATTTTGGACAAAAAAAAACAAGAAAATAAGCTTAAAAAAGATTATTCAAAAAATTTTAAATTAGATTAATGAAAATTATCTCTTAAGAGATTTTATTATAATCAAAATCATATGGAATTCTTAAAGTTGATTTTGAGTTCTTCAAATAAGGCGTTTTATTTATAGAATTAAATCTAGATATATATGTCCATCTTATTCTATTTAATTTGTTAGGCGTTGTGCCGTGAAAAATGAACGTTTGGAATATAACAGCATCCCCAGCTTTTAATGCAGGATAAATAGATTTATATTTTTTTAATTTTTTTGTAGAAAAAATTTTATCAATTGTATTTTGTCTTTTTTTAGAATCTGATGTTGCGCTCATATTCGAATTCTTAAATTTCAAATGGCCTAATTTGTGTGATTTGGGCCTTAAAAATATTCCTCCACCTTTTTTATTCACATTAACTAATGGAACCCAAAAATTAATAACGTCTTTTGATATTTGATTTAATTCTTGATGTTGAGGTAAAAACCTTTTATCTGATTTATGATCTGCTCTAACTTGAGGTGTATCAACAAGAATTGTATTTGATTTTAAAAGTTTTTTGCCGATATTCACGAATTTTTTCGAAACAGCTAGGTTTACTATTCCCTCTAAGAGTTTAGTAAGATCATAAAAATGTGATTTTAATATTTTATTCTTCCTCAATAAAAAAAGATACTTTTCATCAAAGGTTTTGAATTTTTTTTTTGATAATTTTTTTATTGGAATATTAATCATGTCATCCATTTGATTAAATATTCCCTTAATTTCTTTTTTTTTAAGAAAATTTTTAATTATAAGATACCCATATTCATTAAATTTATTAATATCTTTTTTTAATAATCGCATTTAATTAATTTTGTATTTTTTTAATATTTCTTTACCTTTATTAAAGGAACTAAAATCAACTATGTCATCTGTTTCAATTGAAATATTATAATTTTCTTCTAAGGCAGCAATAAGTGTCATATGACCGATAGAATCCCATTCAGGAATATCATTATATTTTAAATTCTCAGAAAAATCTTTATCACTTATATTTAAAGATTCTTGAAAAATTTTTTTGTATTTATCCATTTATTTTTAATTCCTTTTCGATTTTGTTTATTATTTTGTCATCTTCTAAACCAAATTTATCTTTTAAATATTTATAACTTCCTCCTTTACTATACATATCGTTAATCCCAAATGAAATTTTTCTAGGAGAACCTTCTATTTCAGAAATTACTTCAGATACAGCACTTCCAAGTCCACCTATTATATTATGCTCTTCAATGGTTATAATTAGTTTTTTCCCTTTTATACTTTTATAAATTTGGTCTTTATCTAAAGGTTTAATTGTATGCATATTAATTACCTCGGAGCTAATTCGCTTATCATTTAATTTTTCAGCGCAATTTAATGCTGTTTTCACCATTGAGCCTGATGCAATTATCAACAAATCATCTCCATCAGTTAATTTAATAGATTTACCTATTTCAAATTTATAATCAGATTTATAAATTTGCGATGTATTTGAGCCACCTGTTAATCTTATATAAACACTTTGTTTATGGTTGATGGACGCAAATAATGCTTTAACAGTTTCACCTGGATCTGCAGGGGAAATTATAGTTAAATTAGGTAATGATCTTAAAATTCCTATATCTTCAATGGAGCAATGTGTATAACCTAAATTTCCAAGGACTAAACCACTAGCTAAACCTACCATAATTACTTTTTGCTTCATGTAAGACAAGTTTACTTTAATTTGTTCGCAACAACGTAAAGTTTGAAAAGGTGCAAATGTGGTTGTGATTACATCAAATCCTTCACTTGCAAAACCAGTCGCTACTCCTATTAAATTTTGTTCTGCAATACCTACGTCTACATAGTTTTCAGGATATGATTTTTTGTATCTATCTAGGCCAGCACTAGTTGAAACATCACTCGTAAGTATCATCAATTTATCGTTGGTTTTAACTAATTCCATAGCCGCCAAACCAAATGTAGCTCTTGAACCCAAGGTTGACCAAAGCTTAAGATTTCTCTCATTAAATAAATTATTCTTCATCAAGTTCCTTTAATGCATCATCATAAATTTTTTGTGTCATTATTGAATGATGCCATTCATTCTTATTTTCTGAAAATTTAAAGCCTTTTCCTTTAGTAGTGTTTGCTAAAATTAATTTTGGTTTATTATTTTCTTTTGATACTAGACTATTATAAATTTCTTCTACATTATGACCATCTATTTCAACCACATTCCACCCAAAACTTTCCCATTTTTGTTTAAGATTATTATTTTTCATAATTTCATTAGTGGATCCAGTTTGTTGAAAATTATTTTTATCAACAATTCCTATTAAATTATGGATATTGAAATTTGATGCAGACATAGCTGCTTCCCATACCGAACCTTCATTACATTCTCCATCACCCATAGCCACATATACATTTTTTTTTAATTTTTTTTTCTGTAATGCAAGAGCAACACCAATACCTACAGACAACCCCATTCCTAAACTACCATTAGAAAACTCTATTCCTTTTTTCCTATTTATTACAGGGTGTCCAGGTAAATCACTGTTATCACTTTCAAAATCCTTGATTTCACTTTTATTAATAAATTTTAGTTCCATTAAAGCTGAATATAAAATTAAACATGCATGTCCCTTACTTAAAATAAATCTATCTCTGTTTTCATTTTCAGGATTTGATTTATCTATTTCCATTATAGTCGAATAAAGACATGCAACTATATCGACTAAGGACAACGCTCCACCAATATGAGCACTATTTGAACCTGCATGAAGAGCCATATCCAAAATATTTTTTTTTAAATTTTTTGAGAATTTTTTAATTTGTGAAAATTTATCTTCATCATATTTCATAACATTCCTCCATCTACTCTTATAACTTGACCGTTTATATAAGAGGATAAATCAGAAGCCAGGAAATATACTACATCAGCAATTTCATTTGGTTGGCCAGTACGCTTTATACTTAAATCATTTATAACTTTATCCACTACTTCATTTTTTGTATTTTGTCTCATCATGTCTGTTTCAATTAAACCTGGCGCAACAACATTCACTCTAATATTAAATGGTGATAACTCTTTTGCTAAGATTTTAGATGAATTTATTAAAGCAGCTTTTGTTGCTGAATAGAAAATTCTTCCCTCATTTACATCTAATCCCGAGGTTGAAGATATGTTTATTATACTTCCTTTTTTTTTGGTTATCATCATTTTAGATACTAACTGAATTAAATATATTTGGGAAAAGTAATTAATTTCAAATAAATCTCTTCCACTTTTAATTGACGTCATCAAAAAACTTGATGTATCAATTGCTGCAGCATTATTTACTAAAATATCAATTTTGCTAAATTTTTTTTTAATTTCTTGAAATGAAATTTTTATTTTATCATACTCAGATAAATCAAATTCATATATTTCAATTTCCACTTTATATTTATTTTTTAAATCATTAAAATTTTTAACCAATTCATCAGTCTTTTTTCTACAACATGCAATTATATTTGATCCGTGACTAGCGAGTTTCTTGGTTATGCTCAAGCCAATACCTTTATTACAACCTGTAATCAAAGTGTTCATACCGTTCAAAGAATTATCTTTGTAATTACTCATTGTTTCTTCCATATTTGATTATTTTCTTTACTGATCATAGGATCATATATATTATGTTCAAAATATGAACAATAATCAAGAGAATAATTATTTTTAACACTTGTTTTAATATAGTTTATAACTAAATGAAAAAATTATAAAAAAATATGCCAATAGCCTCATCTTTATTAAGTAAACCAAAATTAGTTAAAAAACTAAAAGACTTTTATACAGCAGTTCAAAAAAATGATGGAAAAGTTGGAACTAAAACGAGGGGTATTGATTTAAATTTCAATAACGCGTGCAATTTAAGATGTAAATATTGCTTTACTAATTCTCCTAAGGGTGATCATGTTAAAGAATATTTAGATTATGATGCTATAGCAAATTTAGCAGACCAAGCAGATGAGTTAGGTTATTTTGAATTTGATCTTCAGGGTGGAGAATTACTTTTACAACCAAAAAAATTATTTAAAGTTTTAGAAGCAATTAAACCTGAAAGATTTTATCTGTATTTAACAACAAATGGTTACTTCTTAGACGAAAACATGGCAAAAAGATTAGCAGAATATCAAGTTAGTAGAGTTTCAGTTAGCATCGATAGTATGGATGAAAAAATTCATGATGAAATAAGAGGAAGAAAAGAGTCATGGAAAAGAGCTATAGCTGCACTTGAGCATGTTCAAAATGCAGGCATGGATCCATATTTAAATATAACTGTAGGTCATTATAATGCTGATACTGATCATTTTAAACAACTACTAGATTATTCAAAGGAGAAAAAATACAAAACACTTTTAAATGTTGCTGTGCCATCAGGTATGTGGCAAAAAATGGATGATATAATTTGTGATGATAAAGACAGAGAATATCTAAGGAAAATTAGAAAAGAATATAAAAACTTAGTAAGGAATGTTTGGAACCCCTTTGATAAAAATCATGAAAAAATACTAGGCTGTACAACAGTAAACAGACTTTATATTACCCCAATAGGAGATGTTTTAGTTTGTCCTTATGTGCATATAAAAATTGGAAATATCTTTAAGCAATCCCTAAAAGAGATTGTAGATTTTGGATTTAGAATTAAACATTTTAGAAATCATAGTGATCTTTGTTTAGCAGGTGAGGACAAAAATTTTATTAAAAAGTTTATGACTGCGGAAGGACAAACAATATTCAACCCATCTGAGGCGTCTCAAATATTTAAAGAAGAAGATTTTGTGTAATATTTTCAATGTATGAAAAAAATTTACATATATGGTGCAGGATCAATTTCAAGAGAAACTGTTAAACTTATAAATAAGATTAATGACAAAAAAAAAATTTGGCAAGTAGAAGCGATTGTTTGTAAATCAATTAAAAAGAAACAAAATATAGATGGGATAAGAATAATTGAAGAAAAAAAAATAAAATTTAAGAAAAATTCCTATGCTATTTGTGCAATAAGTGACCCAATTATTAAAGGTAAGATTTTTAAGAAATTAATAAAAAATAAAATTAAAATTGCTACCTTAGTGTGTCCAGAAATGTATATTTATAAGGATGTAAAAATTGGCACTGGTTCAATAGTATTATCTGGATCTCAGATTGGTCATACAACAAGCGTTGGAAAAAATTCACTTATAAGTTTTGGTGTTGATATTGGGCATAATTTAAAAATTGGTAAAAATTTTACAATTTTACCCAACTCAACAATTGGTGGTTATGTTAACATTGGTGATAATGTAATGATTGGCTCTGGATCAAATATTTTACCTAAATTAAAGATAGGGAGTAACAGTCGTATCGGTATCGGTTCAACCATAATTAAAAATGTAAAAAAAAATATGACTATTATAGTTGACCAAAAAAAAATTATTTTACCAAGAAAATCTGTTAAAATTTAAATTAAATTTTTAATTTGCTTAATTATTTTATTTGCAGCTTTGCCATCACCATAAATTTTAATTTTATAGTTTTTTTTACTATTGAGCATTTTAGTTATATTTTTAGATATTTGAGTTTTATTAATTGAACAATTATAAATACTTTTAAGCATAATCCTTCCTTTTTGTCTATTTCCAACATTTAATGTTGGAATATTTAATAGTGGTGCTTCTGAAATTCCACTAGATGAATTTCCTATTATACCATCAGAATATTTTAGAAGAGATAGATAGATCTTGCTTCCTAGATTTTTATAAAAATGCATATTATTCTTTCTTTTAATAAATTTTAAAATTATCTTTATAAATTTTTTACTTAAATAGTCAGATCCTGAGGATGTAAAAATAAAATTAATTTTTTTAAAATTTGAGAGGGCACTTAGTAAAATTTTTAAATTTTTTTCAGTATTGTGAATTTCTAATGTTTCAGGATGAAAAACAACTATAAAATTTTTATTTTTAAAATTTACTTTTACTTTCTTTTTAAGATTTTCTTTAGATAAAAAATTAATTTTATTTATTTTATCTAATCCTAAATTACCATAATTAAATATATTTTTAGATTTAATACCCTTTCTGATCAGATTTTTTTTATAAATTTCTGTAACTGGAAAATGAAATGTGGAAAAATTTGTAATAGCATTCCTAAAACCATCATCTAAGGAACCTTGTGTAACTTCGCCACCAGCTATGTGTGCTTGTTTTATATTATGAGTGTAAGCAGTAAATGAAAAAGCTAGCATTTCAAATCTATCTCCAAAAGTAACAATTAAATGAGGCTTAAGCTTAATCAATAATTTAGAAAACTTGCTAGTGGCAAGATTAAATATTTTAACGGTTGAGTCTATTTTATTATCTAAATCTTTAAGTGGAAGTTTAATTTTTTTTATATTTTTATAATTTTTAATTAGTTTGTGTGAATTTCCAAAAAAATTAGAGAAATGGTTGCCAGAAACTATTAAGTAGATGTCAATTTTTGTTAGTTTTTTTGAAGCTTCATTTATTAACTCTTCAATATAACCATAATCAGCTCTACAAGTTGTTATGAAAAATATTTTTTTTTTCAAATTAAACCTTTATTTTAATTAATTGATCAGGCATATAAATTTTATTTGATTTTTTCCCAATTATCTTTGTATAAAACTTAGGGGACATTCCATTACCAGGTCTTTTAATAGTTATATTTGACTTTGAAAATTTTTCATCTTTGTTAATTTTTTTACTTGCTACTAGTGAGTTTCTTGCAATTTTTTTGTTTTGCTCTTCACTTTTTTCAACCTTTTTTACGCCACTTCCAATTGATAATTCTAAGTTTCTGATTTGATTAACCATTATCTCAAACTTATCTATTGTGAGACTTGCTTTATGATCAGGACCCCTCAATTTATTATCAAATGTGACATGTTTTTCTATATACTCAGCGCCCATGCCAACGGCGGCTAATGCACATTCAGATCCTAATGTATGATCAGAATAACCTATTTTTGTGTTAAATTTTTTTTTTAAAGAGTAGATGGCACTCAAGTTAGCATCGTTATAAGGTGTTGGATAAGAAGACGTACATTGCATTAGAATAATTTTCTGTCTTTTAAAACCTTTTTTTTTAATCAAAAAATTTATTGCTTCAGAGATTTCTTTCATTGTAGACATTCCAGTTGATATTAATATTTTTGTTTTTTTTTGTATTGGTATATTTTTTAAATATTCAAAGTTATTAATTTCACCAGAGGGTACTTTTATATAATCCATATTAAATTTTTTAATAAATAAAAGTGATTTTAAACCAAATGCTGTTGTCAGAAATTTTAATTTTTTTTTTTTACAATAATTATATAAATCTTCAAACTCACTGAATTTTAATGAAATATTTTTTGCCATTTGAAGCTGAGTTTCTTTTTTATTATAAGCATTTTCTGTTTGGTACTTAGCTTTTTTTGCATAAAATGATATATGATCATTTGGTATTGAAGTTTGAAATTTTATATAATCTACATCAGTTTTTTTAATTCTATCTACGTATTTTTTTGCAATTTTTAAATCTCCGTTATGATTGGGTCCAATTTCTGCAATAATTGTAACTTTTTTCATTTATTTATTTTGAATTTATTTAATTCCTCAGGCATTATAATTTTAAAATCTGCACTACAAACAAGAACATTATTCACAAATGCCTTACCCTCAACATTTGCAATACCTCTTTTGTAATTTTTAATAGTTGTATTTAATATTAGTTTACTGTCTGGTAATATTTTTTTAATAAATCTTAATTTATCTGCAGAGATCAAATAAACTAATTTACCTTTATTATTTGGTAGTGATGTCAATGCTAAAGCGCTTGTTTGCACTAGGGCTTCTACTTGAAGCATACCAGGCATATTTGGGTCTCCTGGCCAATGTACTTTAAAAAACCATTCATCCTTAGATAACATTTTATAACCATTAGAAACTACTCCTGGTATTAGCTTATCTATATAATCAACAAATAAATATGGATTTCTATTTTGTTGATATTCTTTAATTTGGTTTAAATCTAATGTAATTTCTTTCATTTTATACTAACAATCCTACTTAAATGATTTACCACATTAATTCCGTCCCAAATAAGACTCATCTCTAAAGTTTCACCTACAGGAACAATTCTATCAATTCCTTTAAACTTATTACGTTTAAAAATCTTTTCAAAAAAGATTTTATCGTAACCAAAATAACTCAATGTTTGAAAATTTCTGTTTATAATTTCATTTAATTCTAAAATATCTTTCATCTCATACTCAAAAAAAAGTCCAGAAAATCCTCTATAATTAATAATATTTTTATCAAGTTTATTAATTTTTATTCTTTTTATGTATTTGTTATTCATTTTATTAATTCTTAAATCGCTGTTTTCCATTAAGTAATTATTCAAAATTTGGTATTTTTTTGAGGTGATTGACAGCGAGGTTAAATAGTTATCTTGTACAAATTTCTCTAGATTATTCCAAAATATTTCTATTATTGACTTTAAAGGTTTTTTTTCCCAAATTATTAAGTGAGGTGAAGTACATGCATTTTGATCCATTATAAATACATCATTATAAAAATTTTTAATTAGGTTTGAAAATTCAATTTTATTTAACTTTTTCAATTTTTTAGAGGAAAATAATGATATCGAATATTTATCACCAAAAAAAAGATCTACACATTTACTTTTCGTCGTCATTTTTTTAAAATCACCAATTGTTTTATCATTCCCCCAAACTACTCTTCCATCTACAAAACTCGAAAAATAATCTGAAATATTTGTATCTTTATCATAATATATGAAAGAATTATTTTGAGATAATTTCTCAAATTTTCTAATTCTAAATATTTTTTTAATAATTGAAAATAGTAATTTTACTTGTTCTAAATCTGGTTTTGAAACTCTCACTATATTGCTGTTACCAGAAAGCAAACCAAATATAAAAGAATACATAAATGCAATAGGTACATTTGAAGGAGTTAAATGAAAAATAATTCCTAATCCGAGTCTAAATTGTTTATCCAAAAAATTATTTTTGATTTTGATAATATTTTTTTTTCTACACCAAAAAGCGAAAGCAATTAAATCTTTATATTTTTTTGAATTTTTATGTTTAAAAATATTCAATGACAATTCATTTAAAAATTCTAAGTTTACGTCAGAGAAAGGTTCGGAAATATCACTCTTGTTATTTTTGCTACCAATCAGATATTGTATTTTTGATTTGTCAAACGTCACTACAACCTCTTACTTCTGCTTTAGGAATTCTTCCAACAATTTTAAATGATTTTCCAGTATTATCACACTTTTCATTTTTTTGATTAACAATGAAACCTTCATCTTCAAGTAAAATTGAGTTTCCAGGGTAGCTTGAGGGTAGTATTGATAAAACTTGAATCATACCTCTTTTATTATTTTGTTTTATTGGATTTAAATTTTCATCTCTTATAATTACATCATTAAAAATATTTGTATGAAAACAATTACATTTCTCACATTCTATGAAAATTGATCCAGTTTGTTCTACAACCCCATAATAATTAACTACTGTCGACAATTTTAGTTTATAATTTAATTTACTTTTAAAAATTTCATTATTAATTTTATTTTTTTCTAACTTTTTCCAACCACCCCCATGAAATAAAATTCCGTTTTCAAATAATCTAAATATTTTTCTATTATCAATTTTTTTGATTAAGAATTCATAAATTGAACTAGTAAAACCAAAAATAAAAAATTTATTATCAGCAAATTTTTCTAGAAAGTTGTTAAGTACTTTATAGTCAATCTCGTTTTTTGAGTTGATTACATATGTGTAATTTTTACCAAATATTGAAAATCCCAAAATAGCAGCTACTTTCGCACCAAATTTCTTTTTATCAATTAAATTAGGGTTTTTCTCGAATATGAGCATAGGCAATCTTTCTTCGCCAAGAAATGAAGCTACAATCTTTTTTAAAGCTATAATTTGATTTTTTGCATTTATGCTATCTAAAAATATTTTAGATAATTTTTTATTAGTAGTTCCAGATGAGTTAAGAATTTTATAAATATTTTTTTTTTTTATACTATACAAATCTTTTTCCTTAAACATATTTACATGTAAAAAGGGGAGTTCTTCTACTGTTTTAAATCTTTTTAATTTCAAATCAAAATTGTTGATTAAATTTTTATATTCTAAGCAATTTTTTTTATGCGAAAGAAGTTGGTTTAATATTGTTTTAAAAAATAATTGTTTATGATTAGCAACATTTTTAATATTTATTTTTTTATATAAATATTTATTTATTAATTTCATTTAATTTAGAATATTTAATTTTTCCATTTCTTGAATATGGAAATTTTTTAATAAAAATCATTTCAAAGTAATCTTTTTTAAACTTAAATGTATTCAAAAGTTCAAAATAAATTCCCTTTTCTTGATTTTTTTTTGTATAATATATGTTTATTATCTCCTTTTTCCCAATACAAGCGCAAGTATAATTTTTAGCTTGTAATTTTCTCTCAAGATCGTCTAAATTTATTCTAAATCCATAAATTTTAATATTTCTATTTAAACGACCTACAATGTAAAAAAAACCATCATCATCTATTTTTGCAATATCGCCAGTATGTAAAGTTCCTTTATTGATATCATAATCCTTTAAGTCTTTAAAATTTTCTGAATATCCTATTGAGACATTTTTTCCTTGATAAATAAGCTCTCCCCTTTTTTTATTTTTATTTATTTTTAAATTTCCTTGTGGAATAGCTTTCCCTATGCTTCCTAGTTTTGATAATGAAAATTTCCAATCTAAATATGATATTCTTGATGTTGCTTCCGTTTGTCCATACATAACTATAAATTTTTTCTTATTTTTTAAACAATATTTAACAAAATACTTATTTAGTTTTTTATCTAGATGACCGCCAGCTTGAGTAAAAAATTTAATATGTTTAAGATTAAATTTTTCAAACTTTATCTTTTTTAATATCTCATAAAAAAAGGGTACGCCATTTAAATTAGTTATTCTATATTTATATACTTTTTGCCAAAACATTTTTTCTAAAATTGTGTTTTTTGAAACAAAAATTGATCCACCCTTAATAAAATGTGAATTTATTACTGATAATCCATAACTATAACTTAATGGTAAATTTGTTATTGAACGATCGGTTGTTTTAATCTTAAGATACTTAGCAATATTTTTACTATTAGAATATATATTTTCATATGATTGTTTTACAA
>CACOQN010000011.1 GCA_902629285.1 uncultured Pelagibacteraceae bacterium
TAATGTTTTAATTTTATGTTCTTGATTAGCTTTTTTGAAAAAATCTATTGCAACTTTATTAGTTTCACTATTTTTATCTAAAGCAATTATTTTACCATCATCTGATAATGCTATAGCCATGGATAATGTGCTTAATCCTGTAAATGTACCAATCTCTAAAACTTTTTTTATGTTTGCAATTTTTATGATTAAATGAAGGAATTGACTTTGTGAAATTGATATTTGCATTCTTTTGATATCACCAAGTGAAGTATTGTAATCAATTATTTCCTTTTGGATTGGATGTAAATTTAACCCATGACTTAATATATAATCTTGAAGTTCTTTATTTATTTTTAGATCTGAACCCATAAGTTTTAAAGTTTTTTCTTTAAAATCTCATTGACTAATTGTGGATTAGCTTTTCCACCAGAAACCTTCATTACTTGACCAACAAAGAAACCAAATAATTTTACTTTACCCGATTTATATTCAATAGCTTTATCTCTATTATCATCAATAACTTTATCTATTAGTGCCTCGAGTGCTTTGGGATCACTCTCTTGTTTTAGACCTTTTTCTTGAACAATTTTCTTAGGATCTTTGTCGCCTTTCATCATTTGTTCAAAAACTGTTTTTGCTATTTTTCCTGAAATAGTTCCGTCTTTAATTAAATTAATTAATTTTGATAAGTTTCCTGCACTTATAGGACTTTCAGTTATTTCTAAATTCTTTTCATTTAAGGCCGCAAACAATTCACCAATTATCCAATTTGTTGCTAGTTTAACATCTGATTTCTTAATTACATTTTCAAAATAATTGGATGTTTCAATATCTGAAACTAAAATATTAGCCTCGTAAGGTGATAATTTGAATTTTTCTATAAATCTTTTTTTCTTTTCATCAGGTAATTCTGGAATTTCTGATTTTAAATTTTCAATAAAATCATCGGAAACTTCTAATGGCAATAGGTCGGGATCTGGAAAATATCTATAATCGTGAGCATCCTCTTTTGATCTCATTGATCTAGTTTCATTCTTTTTAGTATCGAAAAGTCTTGTTTCCTGATCAATAGTTTGACCATCCTCAATTAAATCAACTTGTCTGTTAGCTTCGTATTCAATAGCCATCTGCATAAACTTTATAGAGTTAACATTTTTAATTTCACATCTGGTTCCAAATTCTTTTGAGCCTTTTTTTCTAACGGATACGTTTACATCGGCTCTTAAAGATCCTTCTTGCATGTTTCCATCACATGTTCCCAAATATCTCATTATTGATCTTAATTTCTTAATATATGCATTAACCTCATCTGGAGATCTTAGATCAGGTTTGCTAACAATTTCCATCAATGCTACACCTGATCTATTTAAATCTACAAAAGTATTTTTAGGGTCTAGATCATGAATACTTTTGCCAGCATCTTGCTCTAAGTGTAATCTCTCTATACCTACCTCTTTTTGTCCATCGGGCATATCAAGTATTACTTTACCCTCACCTACAATTGGGTCTTTGAATTGTGAGATTTGATAACCTTGAGGCAAATCGGCATAAAAATAGTTTTTTCTATCAAAGACAGATCTCTTATTAATTTTTGCTTTTAAACCAATTCCTGTTTTAATAGCTTGTTTTACACAATATTCATTTATAACTGGCAACATACCTGGAAATGCTGCATCAACTAAACTTACTTGAGTATTGGGCTCAGCACCAAATTTAGTTGCAGAGGTTGAGAATAATTTTGACTCAGATGTAACCTGTGCATGAACTTCTAAACCAATGACAACTTCATATTGATTATCATGTCTATTAATTAGATATTCAGATTTGTTCTTACTCACTTAATCCACCAATCTGTAATATTGTTTTTAAAATTAATTTTTTCTTCCATAGCGTATGCTATATTTAATATATTTTGTTCATCAAAAGCTTTACCAATTATCTGTAATCCCAATGGGTACCCTTTAGCATCATGTCCTGCAGGTATAGATATTCCTGGTAAACCAGCTAAATTTACTGGAACAGTAAAAATATCATTTAAATACATTGAAACTGGATCATTTGTTTTCTCACCAATTTTAAACGCTGAACTTGGAGTGGATGGAGTTAGAATTGCATCAACTTTTTTGTAAGCTTCATCAAAATCGTTTTTTATAAGTTTTCTTACCTTTTGAGCTTTAAGATAATAAGCATCATAATATCCTGAGGATAAAACATAAGTTCCAATCATTATTCTTCTTTGAACTTCAGCACCAAATCCCTCAGATCTAGTTTTTTCATACATATCAATAAGATTTTCCCCCTCAGCTCTAAAACCATATTTAACACCATCATATCGAGCTAAATTAGATGAAGCCTCAGCTGGAGCTACAATGTAATAAGTTGGTAGTGCATAATTAGTATGAGGTAGAGATATATCGATAATCTCTGCACCACAATCTTTTGCATATTCAATACCTTTTTTCCACAGGTCTTCTATTTCCTTAGGCATACCATCTACTCTATATTCTTTTGGTATTCCTATTTTTTTACCTTTGATATCTTTTGTTAATTCTTTGCTGTATTCGTTCCTTTTAAAATCTATTGATGTAGAATCTTTTTCATCATACGTGCTAATAACTTCTTGTAACAATGCACAATCTTTAACATTTTGTGCCATTGGCCCAGCTTGATCTAAAGATGATGCAAAAGCTACAATTCCATATCTAGAGCAACTACCATAGGTAGGTTTTAGTCCAACTGTTCCCGTAAAAGAGGCTGGCTGTCTTATGGATCCACCTGTATCTGTTCCTATAGTTATTGGTGTTAATTGAGCTGCAACTGCTGAAGATGATCCTCCAGATGATCCTCCTGGAACTAAATTTTTATCAATTGGGTTTTGCACATTTCCAAAAAAACTAGTTTCGTTAGATGAGCCCATTGCAAATTCATCACAATTTAATTTACCCACTAGGATAGCTCCTTCATTCCAAATGTTTTGCGTAACTGTCGACTCATAGGTTGGAACAAAGTTATTTAAAATCTTACTACCTGCAGTGGTTCTTAAATTTTTTGTACAAAATAAATCTTTCACAGCCATTGGAATACCAGGCAATTTTAGATCAAGATTAGGTTTTTCATCAAACGTTTTTGCTTTATTTAAAGCATTTTCATAATCCTCAGTTATAAATGCATTTAATTCTTTTGATTTTTCTGACCTTTCAACAAATGCTTTAGTAACTTCACTTGAGGAAAGTTTTTTACTTTTTATATTTTCTACTAACTCAGATAATGATTGTTTTGTTATATCTGACATTATTCAATTACCTTTGGTACTACAAAATAATCTTCATTTTCCTGAGGAGAATTTTTTATTACTTGTTCTCTTAAGTTTTTACTTTTTACTTCATCAGATCTTAATTTAAGAGATGTTTCAGCAACAGAAGTTAATGGTTCAACATTGTCGGTTTTTAATTCGTTAAGTTTTTCAATAAAATCAAAAATTGAATTTAAATCCCCTGCAAGTTTCTCTGCTTTTTTGTCATCTACAGAAATCCTAGATAACTTAGATATGTGCTTTATTGTTTTAAGATCGATGCTCATGTGGTATTTAAATATGTCGCAAACTATCACTTAAGTTTAAAATATACAATATGATCACTATTGAAGAATTCAAAAAAAAACAGTCTGAAACGTCTAGATTAATTGGTTTAGATCTTGGTTCAAAAAGAATCGGTGTATCAATTTGTGACGAAAAACAGTCAATAGCCACACCCTATAAAACAATCAATAAAACCAATAATGAAGATCTAATTAATGAATTAAAAAAAATAATAGACGAAAATAATATTAAGGGGATTGTCATTGGATACCCAATTAATATGGATGGCTCACTAGGGCCTTCTGCTCAATCGGTAAATGATGTGTCTAAAAATATAGACCGAAATGTAGGGATAGATGTTTGCCTTTGGGATGAGAGACTTTCAACTGTAGGTGCATTTAATTTATCAAGTCAGCTAGATGTTAATGTATCAAAGCGTGAAAAAAACATAGATCAAAATGCAGCTGCTTTTATCCTTCAGGGAGCTATAGATTATTTAAATAATTAATCCTTGCCATTTAATGGCTTTATAGCTATAGAGTTAATTTTAATGGCAATTAAAACCAATAACGCTGTTAAAATCTCACAAAAACATCTGTTAGGTATCCAAGATTTATCAGTAAATGATATTAATTATATACTTGATGAATCAGAGGCTTTCATAAAATTAAACCAAAGTAAAAATAAAAAAGTTGATGTATTAAGAGGTAAAACTCAAATAAATTTATTCTTTGAACCATCCACTAGAACTCAAAGTTCATTTGAACTTGCTGGAAAAAGACTTGGTGCAGATGTCATGTCAATGAATATGGGCAACTCAGCAATTAAAAAAGGTGAAACTTTGATTGATACAGCAATGACTTTAAATGCGATGCATCCAGATATAATTGTGATCAGACATCAAGACTCTGGTGCTTGTAATCTTCTATCTCAAAAAGTTAATTGTGTTGTTTTAAATGCTGGTGATGGTAGACGTGAACACCCTACCCAAGCATTACTAGATGCATTAACAATTAGAAATCGAAAAAAAAAAATTCAAGGATTAAAAATAGCAATATGTGGGGATATACTTCATTCTAGAGTAGCTAGATCAAATATTTATCTTCTTACAATGTTAGGAGCAGAAGTTAACATAGTTGCGCCTACAAACCTTATGCCAAAAGAAGTTGAAAGATTTGGTGTAAATACATTTACTGATATGAAAAAAGGTGTCAAAGATTGTGACATTGTGATGATGCTTAGATTGCAGAATGAAAGGATGACAAGTTCATATCTTTCATCAAATAGAGAGTACTATGAATATTATGGTTTAACACCTGACAAACTAGATAATGCAAAATCAGATGCTTTAATTATGCACCCTGGTCCGATGAATAGAGGAATTGAAATTGATACAAGATTAGCAGACGATATAAATAAAAGTGTTATTAAGGAGCAAGTAGAATTAGGTGTTGCCGTAAGGATGGCATGTTTAAAAATATTTTGTGAATAAATGAAAAAACAATACTTTATAAATGCAAATATTATAGACCCTCATAATTCAATAAACGAAAATGGTGGATTGATAATCGGAGAAGACGGAAAAATAGAAGCTATTGGAAAAAAAGTTAATAATAACAATTTGCCAACCAGAGAAAAACCTACTGATTTAAAAGGAAAATATATTTTTCCGGGTCTTGTAGATATGAGAGTTTTTGTAGGTGAGCCTGGATATGAATATAAAGAAAATTTTAAGACATTAAGTAATGCCGCGTTATCAGGAGGAGTAACTTCGGTTGTCACAATGCCTAATACAGATCCAATTATAGACAACGTGTCAATTGTAGATTTTTTAAAAAGAAGAGGAAGAGATAAATCTAAAATTAACATCTTTCCTTGCGCATCATTAACTCAAAACACCGATGGTACCAATATGACTGAATTTGGGTTACTGGCTAAAAAAGGAATTATTGCTTTTACAGATGGTGTAAAAACAATCCAAAATACTAGACTAATGTCTAGAATTATGAATTCAGCCAAAGATTTGGGGTGCCTTATAATGCAACATGCTGAAGATTACGATTTAGCAAAAAATGGAATGATTAATTCTGGTATTATTGCAACTAAACTAGGTTTATCAAGTATACCAGATATTGCTGAAAGAATTATTATAGAAAGAGATCTTACTCTTTTAGAAAAAACTAAGTGTAGATATCATATTTCTCAACTTTCAGTAGGAAGATCTGTAGATATAATCAAGGAACGTAAACAAAATGTTAAATTCACTTGTGGTGTATCAATAAATAATCTCTCATTAAATGAAAACGATATTGGAGATTTTAGAACATTTTTAAAATTATCACCTCCATTAAGAACAGAAGAAGATAGGGAAGCATTAGTTCAAGGTTTGAAAGACAAAACTATTGATGTGATTGTTTCTGACCACAAACCAGAAGATGAGGAGTCAAAAAGATTAACTTTTGCTCAAGCAGCAACAGGTGCATCTGGTATTGAAACATTATTATCATTAAGTTTAGAATTATTTCACAACGGATCTGTGAAACTTGAAACTATTATTCAAGCTTTAACATCTAATCCAGCAAAAATATTAAATATAAATAAAGGGAACCTAACTATTGGTAATGATGCAGATTTTTGTATAGTAGACATCAATAAACCATGGATTGTAAAGAAAGAAAATTTAATCTCTAAATCGAAAAATACTTCAATAGAAGAAAAGAAACTTCAAGGAAAAGTAACCAATACATTTGTAAAAGGTATAGAATTATTTAAAATATAAAAATGGAACTTTTTATAATAGGTATAATCTCATACCTAATGGGATCAATTCCTTTTGGATTGATTTTAACCAAAGTATTTTTAAAAAAAGATATTAGAGAAATCGGTTCTGGAAATATTGGTGCAACAAATGCATTAAGAACTGGTAACAAGTTAATAGGTTATTCAACCCTAATACTTGATGTGTTAAAGGCAGTAATACCTGTTTTATATGTAAAAATTAATTTTTCTGATGCAGTATATATATCAGCTTTATGCGCTTTTATAGGTCATGTGTTTCCAATATGGTTAAAATTTAAAGGTGGCAAAGGTGTAGCTACATATGTTGGGATACTTTTCTCTTTAAATATTATTTTTGGTTTAGTTTTTGGTATTTCTTGGTTAATAATTTTTTTTATTTCTAAATATTCATCTTTGGCTTCTTTGATAGGATCACTTTCTACACCTTTTTATATTTTAATTTTTGAGGACTCAGAAAATGTATTTTTTTACGTAATAATGTTTATTTTAATATTTTTTACCCACAGAGAAAATATTAAACGCTTGAAAAATAAAGAAGAAACTAAGACAAAAATTTATTAATTTGACTATCAAACTCTTTTGAGTAGTTTGTTATTTTATGAATCTAGTCATAGTAGAAAGCCCTGCTAAAGCAAAAACAATTAATAAATATTTAGGAGATAATTATACCGTTTTAGCTAGCTATGGTCATATTAGAGATCTTCCTTCAAAAAATGGATCTGTTGATCCTGATCAAAATTTTAAAATGGAATGGGAAGTTGATAGCTTTTCAAAAAAATATCTTAAAGAAATTACAGATGCTGCAAAAGATTCTTCAAAAATTATTCTTGCTACTGACCCGGATCGTGAGGGAGAAGCTATAGCTTGGCATGTTAAAGAATATTTAGATGAAAAAAAACTTTTAAAAGATAAAGAAATTGAACGAGTCGTATTTAATGAAATAACAAAAAAAGCTGTCACTCATGGAATTGAAAATCCGAGACAGATAGAGCCTCTATTAGTTGATGCTTATATGGCTAGAAGAGCTTTAGATTATCTAGTGGGATTTAATATTTCACCAATACTATGGACGAAATTACCAGGTTCAAAATCTGCTGGTAGAGTTCAATCTGTTGCACTGAAATTGATTACCGAAAGAGAGCACGAAATTGAATTATTCAAGCCAGAAGAATTTTGGAGTTTAAGTATTAATTTTCAAGATAAAAATAAAAGCAGCATTACAGCAAGTATTTCTCAACTTGATGGAGAAAAAATTGAAAAATTTTCATTTAAAAATAAAGAAGATATAGAAAAGGCAATTTCTAATATTAAGACCAAAAAATTTAATATAACTGATATTTCTTCTAAAATTGTTGGCAGAAATCCATCAGGACCATTTACAACTTCAACCCTTCAGCAAGTTGCATCTAGTAGATTGGGTTTTGGTGCATCTAGAACAATGCAAATAGCACAAAAACTTTATCAAGGTATAGAAATTGATGGAGATACAGTTGGGTTAATTACTTATATGAGAACTGATGGAACTAATTTATCAGGTGATGCAGTCTCTGATTTTAGAAATTTTATAAAAAAAGTATACGGGAAAGAATATTTACCAGAAAATCCAAATAATTACTCAGGAAAAAAAGCAAAAAATGCTCAAGAAGCTCACGAGGCAATAAGACCGACTGATATAAATAGAAATCCAGATTCTGTAAAAAAATATTTAAGTTCTGACCAGCAAAGATTATATAATTTAATTTGGTCCAGAGCCCTATCATCACAAATGGAAACAGCGAAATTTGATCGAAATACAATTACGATTGAATCTGAAGACAATAAAACTATATGCAAATCAAGTGGGTCAGTTTTAAGATTTGATGGATTTTTAAAAGTTTATTCAAATCAAAGCAAAGATAATGATGAGCAAATTTTACCTGAGATGTCAAAAGGACCGATTAATATAGAGGCACTTATCGATGAACAACATTTTACTCAACCTCCCCCACGTTACTCAGAAGCAAGTTTAGTAAAAAAATTAGAAGAATTAGGCATTGGAAGACCTTCAACTTATGCAAGTATAATTTCAACAATAGCCAATAGAGGGTATGCAGAAATAGTTAATAAAAGATTTTTTCCAACTGACAGAGGTAAATTAATCTCTGCATTTTTGGAAAAATTATTTTCAAAGTATGTAGATTATAATTTTACAGCTGGTCTGGAAGATCAATTAGATGAAATTACCTCAGGTAAAGAAAGTTGGTTAAAAGTTCTACAAATGTTTTGGAAAGATTTTAATAGCAATATTTCGGAGGTAAAAGAAAAAAGAACTAGAGAAGTTTTGGATCTTTTAAATGAGAGTTTGGGAGTATTAATATTTGACACCGATAAAGATGGAAAGATAGTTAGAAAATGCCAGTTATGCAATAATGGTTCACTAAGTTTAAAAAATAGTTTTAGAGGAGGTGCCTTCATTGGATGTTCAAACTATCCAGAATGTAAATTTACAAGACCATTATCAAAAGCTAAAGCGGCTGCTCAATCACAACTAGCAGAACCAAAATTTCTTGGAAAACATGAAAATGGAAATGATATTTTTTTAAAAAATGGAAGATTTGGCCCTTATCTTCAGTACGAAAAGATTGTTGATGAAAGTACTGAAGAAGAAAAACCTATGAAAAGAAAAAAGACAAAAAAAAAGAAGCTTGAAGTAAATGATCTATTAAAAAATGTATCTATTCCAAAAGGAATCGAGTTAGAAAGTATTGATTTAAATAAAGCAAAATTTCTATGTTCGCTTCCTATATCACTGGGTGTAAATCCAGAAAATCAAAAAGATATAACTTTAAACACTGGCAGATTTGGACCATATTTAAAATGTGAAAATAAATCAGCTAGAATAGAAAATGTGGAAGAAATTTTTTCTATAGGATTAAATAGAGCTATTACACTCATTGCGGAAGCAAAACCTGGAAGAATGTCATCATCAATCATAAAAGACTTGGGAGAACATCCTGAAGATAAAAAGCCAGTCCGAATCATGAAAGGTCAATATGGACCGTACATTAAATATAAGTCTCTAAATGCAACAATTCCAGAGGAAAAAGATCCAGTAGATTTAACAATGGAGGAAGCTCTTATACTAATTGAGAAAAGAAGAGAATACGATAAAAATAAAAAGTCAAAAGGAAAGAAAAAAAAATGAAAAAAATATTAATTATCATAACCGTTTACCTAATAAATACTTTGCCAGTATTAGCTGAAAAAAATGATTGCTCTGAAATGAAAAAACTTTCAAAAGAGTACTTAACTTGTACAGCTAAAAAAATTAAAACTGCTGCTAATAAGAAAAATAAACAAATTAAAGAAGGTTCTGCAAAAAAAACTTTGGAAATAACTGAGGGAACAAAAAAAATTATCAACAATGTAAAGAATAAAATTAAAAAAAAGGAATAACCTATGAGCTTTGAGAAAAAAATCCAAGAACTGAAAATTAAACTCCCTGAAGCTAAGCCTCCAGTAGGTTCTTATGTTGCTACGAAAATTACAGGAAATCTTTTATTTATATCTGGTCAAATCTCGATAGCAGAAAATGGTCAGCTAATAAAAGGTAAGATTGGAAAAGATTTATCAACAGAACAAGGATATGATGCTGCCAAAAGATGTGGGTTAAGTATTGTTGCACAGGCAAAAGTAGTGTGTAATGGTGATTTATCTAAAATTAAATCATGTATAAAATTAACAGGTTTTGTTAATTCAACAGAAGATTTTACTGAACAACCAAAAGTAATTAATGGCGCTTCTGATTTAATTGCAACAATATTTGGGGATGCTGGAATGCACGCAAGAGCCGCAGTAAGCACAAATAGTTTGCCGCTTGGTGTATCAGTTGAAGTAGATGCTATTTTTGAATTAAATTAGTTTAATCTTCCAATTCCAAAATATTTAAAACCCATTTTTTTAATTTTATTAGGAGAAAAAATATTTCTCATATCATAAATAATTAGATTTTTATTTTTAGAATATTTTTTAAAATTAATTGATTTAAAATCATTCCATTCTGTATGAATAATAATTAAATCTGACCCCTCGATAGAACCTCGTATTGAACTGGAAAATTGAACATTATTTAATTTATTAAACTCTTTTTTAGAACCAGTTGGATCAAAATATTTAATTTTTGCACCTCTTTTAGATAAATAAGGAATTAATTTCAAACTAGAAGAGTCTCTCATATCATCAGTATTAGCTTTAAATGTTACTCCCAAAAAGGCTATTTTTTTATTTTTAATTTTATTTTTCAATATCAAATTAATTCTTTTTTGTAATATATTTGATCTGATCTCATTTGATTTAATAACACTTTTTACAACAGACAGATTAGTTTTGAATTTTTCAGCAGTAGAAACAATTGCTTTAGTATCTTTTGGAAAACAGGATCCACCATAAGCTGGTCCTGCTCTTAAAAATCTACTTCCAATTCTTTTATCAAGACCAATACCTATAGAAATATCCTCAACATCAATGCCAGTTTTTTCACATAAATTTGCAATTTCATTAATAAATGTAATTTTCGTTGCTAGGAATGCATTTGAGGCATATTTAATTAATTCTGCAGCTCGTCTATTTGTAGATACAAACTTTGCGCCCTTGGAAATTAACGGGGAATATAAATTTATTAATATTCTTTTAGATTTTTTATCATTGCTTCCAATAACAACTCTATCAGGATAAATAAAATCTCTAATTGCTTCGCCTTCTCTTAAAAATTCTGGATTTGAAACTACTGAGAAATACTTTCTGCTTACTTTTTTAGAAATAATCTTCTCCACATCATCTCCTGTTGTTACAGGAACTGTAGATTTATTTATTATAATTTTAAATTTATTAATAGATTTTGATATTTCTTTTGCTGCCATATAAACTTGGCTTAGATCAGCGCTATTACTATTTTTTTTGGTTGGAGTTCCAACACATATAAAAATAATATCTGACTTTTTAACAGATTCTTTTAAATTTGTTGAAAAATTTAGTCTTTTATTTTTATAATTTTTTAAAACTAATTCTTCTAAACCCGGTTCATAAATTGGAATAATACCTTTTTTTAAATTATTAATTTTATTATCATCATTATCTACACATATAACATCGTTACCTAAGTCAGCGAAACAAACACCACTAACTAAACCAACATAACCTGTACCAATCATGCATAGTTTCATAATTTACCTATCACTTTAGAAGAATTGATGTAACCATTCATTGTTCCACAATCAAGATATTTTCCCTCAAAATTATGAGCTACAAATTTTTCTTTATCATTTATTAATTGTTGAATTCCATCTGTTATATGAATTTCATTTCCCTTATTTGGTTTTAATAATTTAAGTTTCTTAAAAATTGTACGGGGGAGTATATATCTACCTATGACTGCATTATTTGAAGGTGCATTTTTAACGGATGGTTTTTCTACAACACCATTAATTATATAATTTCTTTTATTCAATTTTTTATTTAATTTATAAATGCCCCATCTTGAAACAGTTTTTTTATTTACTTTCATAGATGCCATAACAGAAGCGCTATATTTCTTATGAACTTTAATCATTGCTTTCGAACAATTTTTTTTTATTATCAAATCATCTGGTAACAACATTAAAAAATATTTATTTTTGATATATTTTTGTGTTTTAAGTACAGCATCTCCAGTGCCTTTAGGAATATTTTGATAAACAAATTTTATTTTTTTTTTATATTTTATTATTTTTTTATACTCATTGATTATCCTTTGATCCTTCTTTTTTTTAATAATATTTTTATAAAAATTATCACTGTAGAAATATTTTTTAATCATTAATTTTTTTGAAGATATTATAAAAACTATTTCTTTAATTCCGGCATCTATACATTCGTCAAGAATATATTCAATTCCTGGCTTTCCGTTTATAGGCAAGAGCTCTTTAGCAAAAACACTAGTTAAAGGTAGTAACCTTGTGCCTAAACCGGCCAAAGGAATAATTGCTTGTTTAATCATTTAAATGTTTTACTTATTAAATATTTTAATACAAATGAAAATTTTATTAGACAATTCCTCATTATTAGAGTCATTAAGGCCATTTAATGACTTGGGGTTTGTTCCCACAATGGGAGGTATACACAAAGGTCATTTATCACTTATAAATAAATCAAATAGACACTGTAAAATCACAATTGTTAGCATCTTTATTAATCCAAAGCAGTTTAATAATAAAAAAGATTTAAAATCTTATCCTAGAGATATTAATAAAGACCTTAAAATTTTAAAAAAAACTAAAAAAGTAGATTTCGTATATTTACCAAAGTTTAAAGACATTTACACAAATAATAAGAAATCAAAGATTACACTTAAGAAAAAAGATAAAATATTATGTGCTAAATTTAGAAAAGGTCATTTTGAAGGAGTTTTGGATGTAATGAAAAGATTAACAAATATTATTAAACCTAATAAAATATTTATGGGAGAAAAAGATTTTCAACAATTATACTTAGTTAAAAACTTCTTAGAAAAAAAATATAAAACAAAAGTTATAGCATGCAAAACAATACGTAATAAAAATAAAATAGCACTTTCTTCTAGAAACTTTCTTTTAAAAAAATTTCATCTTATTATAGGAGGGAAAATTTATAAAAAATTAGTAAATATAAAAAACAATATTAAATATCAAAATAATATTAATAATTTTTTAGCTGTTCAAAAAAGACTGTTAGAGGAAAGTTATAAAATCAAAATTGATTATTTGGAATTAAGAAATAAAGATAATTTAAAATCTTCAAAACAAATTAGAAAATCTAGATTATTTATCGCCTATTATTTAAATAAAGTTAGATTAATTGATAACCTTTGATTTATAAAAAATAAGCTCCAACTCCTAAGAAAGAAACAAAACCAATCACGTCTGTAATAGTCGTCACAAAAACACTTGAAGCAATAGCTGGATCGATATTCAATTTTTTTAGGGTAAAAGGCACTAATATACCAAATAATCCTGCTATGATCATTGTTAACACCATTGATATTGCTATGATCAGTGAAAGGATACTATCTTGAAACCACATTTGTACAATTAAAGCACTAATTAATGCAAATATAATTCCATTAAGAATACCTATAGAAAATTCTTTTAATACATTTGATGAGAAGTTGTTTTGTGTCAAATCATTTGTAGCTATAGTTCTTACTGTAACTGCAAGTGTTTGCATTCCAGCATTTCCACCCATTGAAGCTACGATAGGCATTAAAAAAGCTAATACGACCATTTGCTCAATTGTCGCTCCAAATAAACTAATGCACCAAGTGGCTAAAAAGGCTGTAAATAAATTAAGCAAAAGCCAATTGAATCTTCTCTTTGTTTTTTTTACAACTCCATCAGTAATTTCTTCATCTCCTACCCCTGCTAATCTTAAAGCATCTTCTTCAGCTTCTTCTTTCAAGACTGTTAAGACGTCATCGTTCATAATCATACCGACTAATTTATTGTTTTTGTCCACTACAGCGGCTGAATTCAAATTGTAATTTTCAAATAAGTTGGCAACTTCCTCTTTATCCATTTCAACAGGAATTAATAATTGAGACTCAGACATAATTGTTGCCATTTTAGTATCTCGAGGTGTTGTTAAAACTCTTGAAGAAGGAACAGTACCTATTGGTTTAAAATCCTCATTAACAATAAAAATTTCTAAAAACTCTTCCGGTAAATCTTTGTTTTCTCTTAAATAGTCAATTGTTTGACCTACAGACCAATTACTTGGTATAGCAGTAAATTCACGCTGCATAAGTCTGGCAGCAGTATCCTCTGGATAGCTTAAACTTTCTAATAAAGCAAATCTATCTTTTGGAGGTAAAGAACTAAGAATTGCATTCTTATCCTCTTCTGGAACATTTTCTAATATAGATATAGCATCATCAGACTCGAGACCCTTTAGAATACTAACTATAGATTCTGATGATAAATAAGTAATAATTTCTGATTGAATAGATTCATTTAATTCAACAAAAACTTCTGGATCAATATTAAAATTATTTAATTTAATTAAACTTTCTCTATCCCCTTCACTAAGATGCTCAATAATATCTGCAGCATCAGCAGGATGCATTTCATTGAATGAATTAGTAATAAATTGGGCGTCATTGTTAGCTATTTTATTAGTAACAACTCTTATATATTCTTTATTAAATTCAAAATTTACTTTTTTATCTTTAGTTTTTTTTGTTAAAGACATAAATCTACCTATAATTTAGATTTGCACTATTAATACATAATAAAGATAATACAAATTATAAATGAATATAGAGATCAAAAAGTCAATAAAACCAGTAAATTATTTTGATGCTATTAATATACTAGAGTCAAGATTAAAGAATTTATATGAAAATAATGAGCAAGAATTAATTTGGACTTTAGAGCATAATGAAGTTTTTACTGCAGGAACTTCCTATAAAGAGAGTGAGATTATTGATAAATCCATTAAAATATTAGAAACGAATAGAGGTGGTAAAATTACTTATCATGGCCCAGGTCAATTGATTTGTTATTTTGTTTTAGATTTAAGAAAAAAAAAGGATATCAGAAAATTTATAACAATTATCGAAAAAACAATAATTCAAACTTTAACATTTTACAAAATAGAAACTTTTCCAGATAAAGATAATATCGGTATATGGCATAAATATAATAATGAAGTTAAAAAAATTGCTGCAATAGGTATTAGAGTTAGCAAATGGATTGCCTATCATGGTTTTGCAATAAATATAGATAATGATCTAGAAAATTATAAAAAAATTATACCATGTGGTATTTCAAATAAAGGAGTAACTAATTTAAAAAATATTTTAGATCAGGATTACTCAAATCTAGGTGATATATTAATTAAAAATTTTATTTCAAATTTGAAAATCTAAGTCTTTTAGATTTTAAAAGTTTTTTAAAATAATCAGGTAACAATGCTGAATAAGTATGTTTCATGTCATTAATTTTAAATTTAATTTGATACGAATGTAACATTAAATTTTTATTAATTCCTTTATTGGAATTTGATAGTTTATATTTTGTATCTCCAAATATAGGATTTCCAATTGCATATAATTGTTTTCTTAACTGATGTTTTCGTCCAGTAATAGGTTTTAATTCTAATAAACTTGCTTCAGAATTTCTATCAATAACTGTGAAAATTGTTTTTGCTTTTTCAATTATTTTTTTATCACCGTCGTACCTAATTAAATCATCATCCCATACGCCAGATTTTTTATTTATTTCACCTTGGCATATAGCTAAATAGGTTTTGTGTACTTTTCTTAGTCTAAATAAAGAAGTAAGCAATTGAGCACTCTCTCTGCTTTTAGCCATGATGAAAACTCCAGAAGTATCTTTATCTAATCTATGAACAGAATATGGTTTTGTTCCTTCAAAAATTTCACTTTTAGCAAAAATATCAACTAGATTTTTTTTTGATTTAGTTCCTCCTTGAACAGATATGCCTGAAGCTTTATTTAAAACTACAAAATTATCATTGTTGTCAATAATTTGATCTTCATTTGATTTGATAATTTCTTTTGAAGGTGAAAACTTTATTTTTTTTTGCTGAATTGACTCCTTAAATTTTATATTAAATAAATTTATCTCATCTTTAGTTTTTACTTTAAAAGAACTTTTTACTTTCTTTTTATTAAGCTTTATTTTTCCTGTTCTTAAATATTTCTCAACTAGACCTTGTGGAATTTTTCCAATTTTTAATCTTAACCATCTGTCCAAACGCATTTCATTACACGTTGAATCAACGATGTAAGATTTTTTCATGATTTAAGATTTAAGCTGTAACTTGTTTTTTCTCTTCTGTTTTAGCAGTTTCTTTGGTTGTATTTTTCTTTGGTTTATCAACTCTTTTTGCTTCAACGTCTCTATCAACAAATTCAATTATTGCCATTGGAGCATTATCTCCATATCTAAATCCAGCTTTAATTATTCTTGTATAACCACCTTTTCTATTTTGATATCTTTTAGAAAGTGTTTTTTTTACTTTATTAGCTGATTTAGTATCTTGTAGTTTGGAAACCAACATTTTGCTCGTTTGTAAAGTTTCTTTTTTTCCTAATGTAATAATCTTATCAGCTTGTGGTTTAAGAAATTTAGCTTTTGGCAAAGTAGTTTTAATCTGCTCATACTTAATTAGTGAGTTAAGCATATTCTTAAGTAGAGCTTTTCTGTGCTCTGAGGTTCTATTTAACTTTTTATTTACCAAACCATGTCTCATTATATTGCTTCCTCCAATTTTTTAGACATTTCAGCGATATTGTCAGGTGGCCAGTTAGGTATTTCCATACCTAGATATAAAGACATTCCTGTTAAAACTTCTTTAATTTCATTAAGCGATTTTCTTCCAAAGTTAGGTGTTCTCAACATTTCACCTTCAGATTTTTGTACAAGATCACCTATATAAATAATATTATCATTTTTTAAACAATTCATAGATCTGACGGACAATTCTAATTCATCTACTTTTCTCAACAAATTTTTATTAAATTCTGGTTCAGTAGAAACTTCTTTAACAGGTGCTTCAACTGGCTCGTCAAAGTTTACAAACATTTTGAGCTGATCTTGAAAAATTCTAGCTGAATATGCAACTGCGTCTTCTGCAGAAATTGATCCATTTGTTTCTACTTCCATTATTAACTTATCATAATCTAAAGCTTTACCTTCCCTAGCTGTACTTACTGAATATGATACTTTTTTAACCGGGCTATACAGTGAGTCTATTGCAATTAGGCCTAGTGGTGGTTCTTCAGGTTTATTAAGTTCTGCTGGAACGTATCCCTTACCAGTATTTACATTCATTTCCATATGAAAAGTAGTATTTTCATCAAGATTACAAATAACTAAATCTGGGTTTAAGATTTCAACATCTGCAACTGAAGTTATATCCGATGCTTTTATTTCTCCAGGGCCTTTGGCATCTAAAATTAATTTTTTTGTTCCCTCTGAATTACTTTTTAATGCTAAAGATTTCACATTCAAAACAATATCAGTTACATCTTCTCTCACACCTTTAATTGATGTAAATTCGTGTAAAACTCCATCTATTTGAATAGAGGTCACTGCTGCACCTCTAATTGAGGATAACAAAATTCTTCTTAAAGAGTTGCCTAGGGTTAATCCGTAACCTTTCTCAAGAGGTTCAGCTACTATCTTAGCGTGTGTTAAGTCATCACTTATTTTCACATCTAATTTTGATGGTTTAATTAATGACTTCCAATTTTTTACATTTACATTTTCGACTTCCATTAAACTCTCCTTTTTTTTGGTGGTCTAGTTCCATTATGGGGCATAGGTGTTGTGTCTTTGATAGACAAAATCTTAAAACCTCTAGCTTGTAATGCCCTTAAAGCTGTTTCTCTTCCTGATCCAGGACCTTTTACTTCTACAGATAAAGTTTTCATTCCATACTCTAAAGCTTTTGAGGCCGCAGAATCTGCTGCAATTTGTGCTGCATATGGAGTTGATTTTCTTGATCCTTTGAAACCTTTTTGTCCAGCTGATGCCCATGAAATTACATTTCCATTCGTATCAGCAATAGAAATGATTGTATTATTAAATGTAGATTGCACATAAGCAATTCCATTTAAAATATTTTTCTTTACTTTTTTCTTTTTAGAATAAGAACTTTTTACGCTTTTTTTTGAAGATTTCTCAACTTTCTGATCTTTATTGTCAACTTTATCAGTTTTAGCCATAATTATTTTTTAGTTGGTGTTAATTTTTTCCCAGCAATTGCTATTGCTTTTCCTTTTCTTGTTCTAGCATTACATCTTGTTCGTTGTCCTCTAACAGGTAATTTTTTTCTATGTCGTGTTCCTCTATAACAAGCTAAATCTATTAATCTTTTTATACTTAACGAATAATCTCTTCTTAAATCACCTTCTACTTTAAAGTTTTGATCGATGAATTCTCTAATTTTTAGAATCTCTTCATCGGTCAATTCATTTACTCTTTTCGCTCTTGGAATATCTAAAGATGAACATATTTTTTGAGAAAACTTATCTCCAATTCCGTAAATATAAGTCAAGCCTACGTGAACAAGTTTATTTTGTGGGATGTTTATACCTGCTATACGAGCCATAATTTTAGTGATAAATTGTGCCTTTTATATAATAAGATTAGTCAAAGTCAACGTCTTAAAAGTTTATAAAAGTGTCTATTTTCCTTGTTATTTCATCTATTTCGAGACTTCCGTCAATCTCTTTAAAGTTTGAATTATCTGAGTAAAAATTTAAAACTGGATGTGTTGTTTTCATATAAGTGTCATATCTTTTTAAAATTGTGGTTAAGTCATCATCAGACCTTTTTTCAATAACTTTTCTTTTTTCTATTCTTTTAATTATTGTCTCTTTATCAACTTTAAGAAATAAAATTAAATCTATCTTTTGATTTGTTGCTTCAAGAATAGAATTTAAATTTTTTGCCTGACTTAAAGTTCTAGGATATCCATCAAAAATAAAGTTATTTCTTTTTTGGGGATCTGAAATTAAATTTTCAATAAGTCTATTAACGATTTCATCATTTACAAATTGTCCATTATTCATTTCATTGATTATAGATTTACCAATATCTGAATTTTTATTGATCTCTTCTCTTAAAAGATCGCCAGTTGAGATTTGAAAAGCATTTAATTTTTTTACTAGATATTTAGACTGAGTACCTTTTCCAGCACCAGGAGGTCCAAATAAAATAATATTCACTTACTTACCAAATTTTGTTTTTTTAATTAGTTGTTCGTATTGAGAGCTCATTAATCTAGTTTGAATTTGAGTTACGGTATCAATTGCAACAACAACAACAATTAAAATAGATGCACCACCCAAATAAAAGGGTATTGGATAATTAGCAATTAAGAATTCAGGCATCAAACAAACTAAAGTTAAATACAATGCACCAATTGTAGTTAACTTTGTTGAGATATTTTCAATATATAAAGCTGTGCTATCACCAGGTCTTATACCAGGTACAAAGCCCCCATACTTTCTAAGATTCTCAGCAGTTTCTTTGGGATTAAAAGTTATTGAAGTATAAAAAAATGTGAAAAATATTATTCCTGACGCATATAGCATCATGTAGAGAGGTTGTCCTTGAGTAAAATAAGAACTTAAATTTAAGAATGTTTCATTATTAGAAAATGAAAAATTTGAAAATGTGATTGGTAATAATAATAATGCTGAGGCAAAGATTGCTGGGATCACACCAGCTTGATTTATTTTTAGTGGCAAATGCGAAGACTCTCCACCATACATTTTATTTCCCATTTGTCTTTTAGGATAATTGATAATAATTTTTCTTAATGCTCTTTCCATAAATACAACAAATAAAATTGTTAATATTAGCAAGACAAATAATGCTAAAATCATAAAAGTTGAGACAGCGCCTGTTCTTCCAAGTTCAAAAGTAGTTACAAGTGCTCTAGGAATTTCAGCAACAATACCTGCAAAAATTATCAATGAAATACCGTTTCCAATACCTCTCTGAGTAATTTGTTCACCTAACCACATTAAAAATACTGTACCTGCCACAATAGTAGTTACAGTAGTTATTTTAAAAAAGACCCCTGGATTTATTACTAAGTCAGCAGAAGATTCTAATCCAACAGATAAACCGTATCCTTGAACTGTAGCAAGTAATACCGTTCCATATCTTGTAATTTGAGTAATTTTTGCTCTACCTATTTCACCTTGTGCTTTAAGATTTTTGAAATAATCAGAAACACCAGTTAAAAGCTGCACGATAATAGCTGATGATATGTATGGCATTATACCTAGAGCAAAAATTGCCATTCTACTAACTGCACCACCCGCAAAAACATTAAACATACCAAGCAACCCTTTTTGGTTGCCCTCCATCATTATTTTTAATTGTTCAGGATCTATTCCAGGTAAAGGTACAAAAGTTCCAAATCTATAAACAGCTAAAATTAAAATTGTAAAAATTATTCTATTCTTTAGATCATTTGATGACGATGAGGCACTCATATAAACAAACTATTTTTTTAGTTGAATAGATCCACCAATTTTTTCAAGTTTTTCTATTGCAGATTTAGAGGCAAGATCAGCTTCAATATTAATCTTATTTTTCACTTCTCCAGATCCTAAAATTTTCAATTTTTTTGAGTTTTTATTAATGAGTTTAAGTTTTTTTAATGATTCTGTATTTAGTACTTCGTTTGGATTAATATTTTTTTTATCTATATAAAATTGAATTTTATCTAAATTCAAAATCGCGATATCTTTTTTAGATATAGTGTTAAATCCTCTTTTTGGTAATCTTCTATATAAAGGCATTTGACCTCCTTCAAAACTTTTTATAGATACTCCAGATCTAGATTTCTGACCTTTAACTCCTCTACCCGATGTTTTACCTTTACCAGAACCAATTCCTCTTCCAACTCTTGACTTAGACTTATTAATTTTTTCTCGATTATTTAAAGTAATCATTATCCTCTTTTTTCAATTATTTCAGAAATTTTTTTATTTCTGATAGCTGATATTTGTTTTGGTGAACTTTGTTTTTTTAATGCTTTCATTGTAGCTCTAATAACATTATGAGCATTTGAGGTACCCATTGATTTAGCAACAATGTCTTTGACACCTAAAACTTCACATACAGCTCTTACTGGGCCACCTGCTATAATGCCAGTACCTTTTGAAGCAGCTCTTAAAACAATTTTTCCAGATCCATCTTTCGCTATGACATCATGATGTATTGTTCTGCCTTCTCTTAAAGGTATATGAGTAAGTTTTCTTCTTGCCATCTCATTAGCTTTTTTAATAGCATCAGGCACTTGTTTAGCTTTTGCATGAGCTACACCAATTTTACCCGCTTGATTTCCAACGACTACAAGAGCTGAAAACCCAAATCTTCTTCCACCTTTAACAACTTTTGTTATACGATTTATATGAACTAATTTTTCTAATATATCGTCTGTTTTTTTTTCTTTAAAGTTTTCCATAATTAAAATTCCATTCCATTTTCCCTCAAAGTTTCAGCAAAAACTTTAATTCTTCCATGATACTTATAAGATCCCCTATCGAAATAAATTTTAGTAATTTTTTTTTCATGTGCCTTTTTTGCTAATCTTCGCGCTACCAATTTTGATAATTCTATTTTATTTACTTTATCTCCAGATTTTATATCTTTTTCTATAGATGATGCTGACAATAGAGTCACTCTTTTTGTATCGTCTATTATTTGTGCTGAAATATTCTTTGACGATCTAGAAATACTCAATCTATACCTGTCATTCGAAGCAACTTTTTTAACTTTATTGCTTACTCTAAATCTTTTTCTAATACTAGTGTTTAATTTCATCACTTTTTCTTTCCTTCTTTTTTAATAATGTGTTGACCTTTTTCTCTTACACCTTTTCCCTTATATGGTTCAATTTTTCTTAGAGATTTAATTTTAGATGCAACTTCACCTACTAGTTGCTTATCTGATCCAGTAATTTTTAGCGTTGTTTGTTTTTCAACTGCAATTTTAATGCCTTCTGGAATATCAAAATTAATATCGTGACTATAGCCTAATTGTAAATTTAATTGATTTCCTTTTATTGCTGCTCTGTAACCAACACCAACTAATTCCAATATTTTTTCATAACCTTCACTTGAACCTATTACAGCATTGTAGATCATACTTCTATTCATTCCCCAAAGTCTTTTTGAGTTTTGATCAACTTTTTTTGGTTTAATAGAAATTTCTTTTCCTTCAATTATATCAAAATTAAACATATCTAAATCTATATTAAGCGATTTTTTTCCTAAAGGTCCCTCAATACTTATAATATTGCCAGCTAAAGCAACTTTTACTTTTTCAGGGATCGATATGTTTATTTTACCTATTTTAGACATTAAAACACCTTACAAATTATTTCACCACCAACTTTTTGTTTTCTTGCATCTATATCTGTCATCACCCCTTTTGGAGTTGATACAATAGCAATTCCTAAACCATTATTTATCTTAGGTAAGCTATCTGCAGATGAAAAAATTCTTCTTCCTGGTTTGGATACTCTTTCAAAAGCACTTATTACTGGATTACCAGAATGATATTTAAGTTCTAATGATAACATTGGTTTTTTATCATCAGAACTTACTTTAAAATCTTTTATAAAACCTTCATTTTTGAGTATATCTGCAATTTTACTTTTAAAATTTGATGAAGGAAGTTCTACTTTTTTATGATTTCTAGCTTGAGCATTTTTAACTCTTGCAATCATATCGCCTATCGGGTCACTTAAACTCATTTTTTCCTTTCTACCAGCTTGACTTAACTAAGCCAGGTATCTTTCCTTGTAATCCTAATTGTCTTAACGCAATTCTTGAAATCTTCAATTTTCTATAAACTCCATGAGGTCTTCCAGTAATCTCACATCTATTCATAACTCTTGTTTTAGCTGAGTTTCTTGGCAATTTTGATAATTTTTGCTGTGCTTTAAATCTTTCTTCTAATGGAATTTTTTTATCCATCACAACTTTTTTTAAAGCTTGTCTTTTTTTATAAAGACTATCTGAAAGTTTTATTCTTTTTTTATTTTTATTGATTGCACTTAACTTTGCCATGTCTAATTGTCTCCTTTTTTAATAAATGGAAAATTCATTTTTTCTAACAAAGCAAAACTATGTTCTTTATTTTTTGCTTTAATTACTATTATTATATCTAAACCTCTTACTTTGTCTGCTCTATCAAAACTTACCTCTGGGAAAATTATATGTTCTTTTATACCAAATGTATAATTACCAAATTTATCAAAACCCTTTGATGATAAACCTCTAAAATCTTTAATTCTTGGCAATGCTATATTCACTAATCTATCTAAGAATTCATACATTCTATTTTTTCTTAAAGTTACTTTTAAACCCGCATTTGATCCTTTTCTTGTTTTAAAATTTGCAACTGATTTTTTAAATTTTGTTGTTACAGGTTTTTGTCCAGTAATTTTAGCCATATCTTCTTCACATGATTTTAAAATCTTAGAATCTGTAGCGTCCAAGCCAAGGCCCATATTTAAAACAACTTTCTCAATTCTTGGAGTCATATAAATATTTTTAAAACCAAATTTTTCCTTTAATGCTGGTTGAATTTCTTTTTTTAACATCTCTTTGAATCTTGGTGTCATTATTTTTTAGCCTCTTTTTTCTTAGTCGCTTTTTCATCAATAAGTTTTAAATTAGAAATATGTATGAAACTTTCTTTAGAAAAAATTCCACCTTTTTTCTCTTTTGTTGTTTTAACGTGTCTTTTAACCATGTTTATATCTTTTACTTTTACTCTGTTATTAGATCTATCAATTTCAATAACTTCTCCCTCTTTTTTTTTATCTCTTCCAGCTAAAACCTTTACTTTCAATCCTTTTTTAATCATTATAAAACCTCCGGGGCTAAAGAAATAATTTTCATTTGACCTCTGCTTCTTAATTCTCTTGTAACTGGACCAAAAATCCTTGTTCCAACTGGCTCTCCCTTGTCGTCAACTAATACAGCTGCATTATTGTCAAATCTCACTTTAGAACCATCGTTTCTATGAATTCCCTTTTTAACTCTTACAACTACAGCCTTATGAACTGAACCTTTTTTAACTTTTCCTTTAGGTATTGCCTCTTTAACAGCAATTACAATAGTATCACCAATGCTAGCGTATCTTCTTTTTGATCCACCCAAAACTTTAATACACTCAATCCTTTTTGCGCCAGTATTATCAGCTACCTGTAATTCTGTTTGAACACCAATCATTATTTATTATTCTCCATAACCTCAAATTTTTTATTTTTAGAAAAAGGTTTACTCTCAATAATAGAAACTTTATCACCAGTTTTGAACTTATTATTCTCGTCATGAGCATTGTAGTTTTTTCTTACTCTAATTACTTTTTTTAGAACTGGATGTGAATATTTACGTTCTACCATGACAGTAACTGTTTTATTTGGTTTGTCGCTTATAACTACACCTGTAAGTATTTTTTTAGGCATCAACTTTCCTTTTTAAAATTGTTTTTAATCTTGCTATTGTTTTTTTTGTTTCTCCTATTTTAGCTGGGTTTGTTACTTGTGAATTCATTTTTTGAAATCTGAAATTAAAAAGATCTTTTTTGAGTTTGCCAATATTCTTCAGAATTTCGTCTTTCGATAATTTTTTAATTTCTTGTTTTTTCATTATGCAAATCTCTTAATTGTTTTGGTCTTAATAGGTAATTTTGCTGATGCTTTGTATAAAGCTTCTTTAGCAATTTGTTCCGAAACACCATCAACTTCAAATAATATTCTTCCTGGTTTTACTCTACACGCAAAGTACTCAGGTGAACCCTTTCCTTTACCCATTCTGACTTCAATTGGTTTTTTTGAAACTGGTATATTTGGGAAAATTCTTGTCCAAACTCTACCTTGTCTTTTCATGTGTCTTGTTAAAGCAACTCTAGCTGCTTCAATCTGTTTTCCGGTAACCCTTTCAGGCTGTAAAGCTTTTAATGCGTAAGCACCATAATTAATAGTACTTGCTCTAGTAGCAGTACCGTGAATTCTGCCTTTATGCGCTTTTCTCCACTTTGTTCTTACTGGTTGAAGCATTATTATTTACCTTCCTTTGGTGTTACTTTGTTAGTCTCTTGGCTAAATTCTCTAGCAAAAACTTCACCTTTATAAATCCAAACTTTAATACCAATAATTCCATATGTCGTAAGAGCCTCTGCCTCTGCATAATCTATATCAGCTCTTAAAGTATGTGATGGAATGCTTCCGTCTCTTAACCACTCTGTTCTAGCTATTTCATTTCCTCCAAGTCTTCCACTCACAGAAACTTTAATTCCTTTTGCTCCGAGTCTAATACATGATTGCATTGCTCTTTTCATAGCTCTTCTATAAGAAATTCTTTTAACAAGCTGCTGAGCTATGTTTTCAGCTACTAAATAAGCATTAGTCTCAGGTTTTTTAACTTCTTTAATATTTAGATTAACTTCATTTGTTGTGAATTTTGAAAGATTATTTTTAATTTTGTCTATATCGCTTCCTTTTTTACCTATCACAAAACCTGGTCTGGATGTGTAAATAGTAACATAACATTTATTAGATGTTCTTTCGATCATTACCTTGGATACACCAGAGTTGATTACATTTTTCTTAATATATTCCCTAATTTTAAAATCTTCGATTAAGTAATTTCCAAAATCTTTTTTCTTAGCATACCAAACAGAGTCCCATCCTCTGTTGACACCTAATCTAAAACCTACAGGATTAACTTTTTGCCCCATGCTTCTCCATTTGTTTTGCTTCTGATAAAATTATTGTAACAGTTGACCAAGGTTTTAATATTGGTGCCGCTCTTCCTTTGGCTCTTGGTCTAAATCTTTTCATAACTATTTTTTTTCCACAATATGCCTCTTTAACTATTAATTTATCAATATCGTACTGAAAATTATTTTCAGCATTGGCTACAGCTGAACTTATAGTTTTTCTAACATCTCTAGTAACTCTTTTTTCTGAAAACTGTAAATCTCTAATTGCAACATCAACTTTTTTGCCAACAATACTTTTTAGTATTGGATTTAGTTTTCTGACACTTGATCTAATACCGTTGTTAACAGATTTGACTGTTTTTTCTTTTGTTTTTTCAATTTTCTTTTTTTTACCCATAATTATTTCTTCTCTGCTGTTGCTGGTTTAGCTTTCTTGTCAGCTGGTGTATGACCAAAAAATGTTCTTGTTGGTGCAAATTCACCCAATTTATGTCCAACCATATCTTCTGAAACTGTTATTGGTATAAATTTTTTTCCATTATAAATTTGGAAGCTTACCCCTACAAAATCAGGTAAAATTGTAGATTTTCTTGACCAAGTTTTAATAGGAATTTTTTTTGGATCGTCTTTATACTTGTCTACTTTCTTCATCAAGCTTTCCTCTACAAACGGTCCTTTCCACACTGCTCTAGCCATTACTTAGTGTCCTTCCTCTTATTTCTTCTCTTAACTATAAATTTATCTGTTCTTTTATTATCTCGAGTTTTTAAACCTTTAGCAGATTGTCCTGTAGGTGAAACTGGATGTCTTCCTCCAGCAGATTTTCCTTCACCACCTCCATGTGGGTGATCAACTGGGTTTTTAACAACACCTCTTGTATGAGGTCTTCTACCCAACCATCTTGATCTACCTGCTTTTCCAATTTTAATATTTTTTTGATCTGGATTACTTAAAATTCCTATTGTAGCTAAAGCTCTTGAATCTATTTTTCTCACTTCACCTGAAGCTAATTTTATTAAACTATAGTTTCCATCTAGACCACTAATAGTAACTGATGAACCAGCTGCTCTAGCGATTTTTCCACCACCACCTGGCTGTATCTCAACATTATGTATATTGATACCCACTGGTATATCTTGTAATGGCATACAATTACCTACTTTAATATCTTTTTTAGAACCGCTTTCAACTTTATCTCCAACTTTAATTTTTTGTGGTGCTAAGAAGTATGAGTGAGTACCATCCTCAAATTTAACTAACATGATGTAGCATGATCTATTAGGATCATATTCAATTCTTTCAACTGTGGCTTCCATGTCAATTTTTTTTCGATAAAAATCCACATGTCTATACATTTTTTTATGTCCACCAGCTCTGTTAATAGAGGTGATGTGACCATTATTATTTCTACCTTTCATCGCATTTTTAGGTGAAACTAACGCCTTGAACGGTTTACCTTTCCATAAACCAGTTCTGTCCACCAAAATTGTACCTCTGGTAGATTTTGTATACGGTTTAAAAGTTTTTAATGCCATTTATTAAATCCCTGTTGTTAGATCAATACTTTGACCTTTTTTTAGAGTTATTATTGCTTTTTTATATCCAGATACTTTTACTTTTTTACCTCTGGTAACTTTTGTTCTATTTTGTTTATTTATGATATTTATCTTAGTCACATTAACTTTAAATATTTTTTCTATATTTTTCTTTAAATTTTTCTTATTTGCACCATTCGGAACTTTAAAAACAATTTTATTTAATTCAGACAAATTAGTTGATTTCTCTGTAACCACTGGTGAAAGAATTTTATCGTATAAATGAATTTTTTCCATTTTATGAATATCTCTTTTCTAGTTCTTTAACAGAACTTTCTGTGAAAACTATTTTTTTGAATTTAATAATGTCATAAGCACTAAAATGATTTACATCTGTAACTTTAACATTTGGAATATTTCTTACTGATTTTTCAACTTTATCTTTCGAACTTTTATCTAAAATTATTAGTGAATTTGTTATTTCAAGTTTATTAATAATTGAATTCATTTCTTTTGTTTTTTTAATTTCAGAGCTAAAGTCGTTTAAGATTAATAAATTTTTATTATTGTTTTTTTCTGTAATTAGTGATGCTACGCTTTGTTTTTTTTCAGTTTTATTTAATTTTCTTTTTTTATAAGCTAATTCACCTTTTGGTCCATGAGCAATACCACCACCTACGAAAATAGGAGCTTTTCTACTAGCGTGTCTTGCACCACCTGTTCCTTTTTGTGCATATATTTTTGATGTTGGTCCTCTAACTTCATTTTGCTGTTTGGTTTTAGCATGTCTTCCTTTGTAATTAGCATTTGTTTTATAAAGCACAGCACTAACTAATTTATGGTTTATTTTTGCAGAAAAAATTTTATCTAAAACTTCAATAGCTTCTTTTTTTCCATCTATGCTAATTTTATCTAATTTCATTATTTTTTCTTTTTCTCAGGTGTTTTTTTAGCCTCTTCTGCTGCTGCATGTTTTTCACCAATTGTCATTTTACTTATATTTTTTACAGATTTTTTTACCATCACTTCTGAATTCTTTGATCCAGGAATTGATCCTTTTAAATATAAAAGTTCATTTTCTAAATCTGTTTTTATTATTTCAATATTTTGCATTGTTCTTAACTTGTCACCCATATGACCAGCCATTTTTTTTCCTTTAAAAACTTTTCCTGGGTCTTGGCTATGTCCTGTTGAACCATGTGCTCTGTGTGATATTGATACTCCGTGGCTAGCTCTTAAACCACCAAAATTATGTCTTTTCATAGCACCAGCAAAACCTTTTCCAATTGTTTTTGATCTTGTATCTACAAATTTAATATCTTTAAATATTTCTAAACCAAACTCATTTCCTTCTTTATAGGCAGATGTATCGTTTACTCTAAATTCTTTTAATTTTTTCTTTGCTTCAGTATTTTTTTTTGTAAAAACACCTTTCATTGCTTTTGTTAATTTTGAATTTTTAATTTTACCATATCCAAGTTGAACAGCCTTATAACCTCTTTTTTCTTCATCAATAACTTGAACTACTCTAGCTTTTTCAACCTTAAGCACGGTGACAGGTACTAATTGACCAGACTTATAGAACTCTCTTGTCATACCAATTTTTTTTCCTAATAAAGCAATTTCACTCATAATTAAATTTTTATTTCCACATCTACACCAGAAGCTAAATCAAGTTTCATTAATGCTTCTACAGTTTGTGGTGTTGGTTCTATAATATCAATTAACCTTTTGTGTGTTCTTGACTCAAATTGCTCTCGACTTTTTTTATCTATATGAGGGGATCTTAAAACTGTGTATCTTTCTATTCTTGTTGGTAATGGAATTGGCCCCTTAATTGTGGCTCCAGTTCTTTTTACTGTGTTTACAATCTCCTCAGTAGAGGCGTCTAGAACTTTATTGTCATATGCTCTTAATTTAATTCTTATATTCTGCTTTTCCATATTTATCCTGCAATCTTCTTGGTTACTTCATCTTGAACATTTTGTGGAACTTTTGAATAATGATCAAAAAACATTGAATATTGTGCTCTACCTTGAGACATTGATCTTAAATTATTTATATAACCAAACATATTGGCCAAAGGAACCATTGCTGTAATTACAGTTGCATTACCTCTCTGCTCTTGAGTACTTATTTGACCCCTTCTACTATTTAGGTCTCCAATAACATCACCCATATAATCTTCAGGAGTTACTACCTCAACCCTCATTACTGGCTCTAATAATTTTAATCCACCTTTCGTACAAGCCTCCTTAAAGCAAGCTCTGCTTGCTAATTCAAAAGCTAATACACTTGAGTCAACATCATGATGTAATCCATCTAAAATGGTCACTTTATAGTCAATCATTGGGAAACCAGCTAAAATTCCAGTATCTGAAACTGTTTCAATACCCTTTTCAACACCAGGAATAAATTCTTTTGGAATTGCTCCACCTTTAATTTTACTCTCAACATCTCTACCTTTACCTGGCTCTTGAGGCTCTACTAAAAGTTTAACTTTTGCAAATTGTCCAGCACCACCACTTTGTTTTTTGTGTGTATATTCAACCTCTGAAGCAGCTTCTATAGTTTCTCTATAAGCAACTTGAGGTGCACCAACATTAGCCTCTACTTTAAATTCTCTTTTCATTCTATCAACAATTATATCCAAGTGTAATTCACCCATTCCTTTAATAATTGTTTGTCCTGACTCTTCGTCTGATGTAACTCTAAAGGATGGGTCTTCCTTAGCTAACCTACCTAAAGCTTCACCCATCTTTTCTTGGTCTGCTTTTGTTTTTGGTTCTACTGCAATTTCAATTACTGGATCAGGAAATTCCATTGGTTCAAGAAGAACAGAATTTTCTTTATCACATAATGTGTGTCCAGTAATAGTATTTTTTAATCCTGCCAAAGCTACTATGTCACCTGCATTAGCTTCTTTAATATCTTCTCGAGAATTTGCATGCATTAAAAGCATTCTTCCAACTCTTTCCTCTTTCTCTTTAGAAGAATTGAATACTGCTGTTCCAGTTTTGATTGTACCAGAATAAATTCTAATAAATGTTAATGAACCAACAAATGGATCGTTAGCAACTTTAAAAGCTAATGCAGAAAATGGAGCACTGTCCTCGAATTTCATTTCCATTTCTTCTTCACTACCTAATTTAGTTCCTTTGATAGAACCAATATCTACTGGACTTGGTAAATAATTTACAACAGCATCAAGTAAAGGCTGAACACCTTTATTTTTAAATGCAGAACCCGTTAAAACTGGTACAAAGCTAAAATTTAGAGTTCCTTTTCTTATACATTTAACTAAATCTTCCTCATTTATTTCATCACCATTAAGATAAGCTTCCATTAACTTTTCATCTTGTTCAACTGCTGTTTCTACTAATTCTGTTCTATATTTTTCTGAAATTTCTTTTAAGTCTTCAGGAATTTCTTTGAACTCCCATTCAGCTCCTAGTGCTTCATTTTTCCAAACTTGGGCTTTCATCTTAACAAGATCAACTACTCCAGATAAAGAAGCTTCAGCACCAATAGGGACTTGCACAACTAATGGTTTGGCACCCAATCTATCTCTAATCATATCTACACATCTAAAAAAATCAGCACCTGTTCTATCTAATTTGTTAACAAAACAAATTCTTGGTACTTTATATTTATCTGCTTGTCTCCATACTGTTTCAGATTGAGGTTCTACACCTGCAACACCATCAAAAACAGCTACTGCTCCATCTAAAACTTTTAAAGATCTTTCTACTTCGATTGTAAAATCAACATGACCAGGGGTGTCTATGATATTAATTCTGTGATCATTCCAAAAACAAGTGGTAGCAGCAGATGTAATAGTAATACCTCTTTCTTGTTCTTGTTCCATCCAATCCATTGTTGCAGCACCATCGTGTACTTCACCAATTTTATGACTCTTGCCCGTGTAATAAAGAACTCTTTCGGTAGTAGTTGTCTTTCCAGCATCTATGTGGGCCATGATCCCGATATTTCTATATTTATCTAATGTATGACTTCTAGACATAATTTATTACCACCTAAAGTGTGCAAATGCTTTATTTGACTCAGCCATTTTATGCACATCCTCTCTTTTTTTAACTGCAGCTCCTTTTTTTTCATAAGCATCGTAAAGCTCATTAAATATTTTATCTGACATATGTTTATCTTTTCTTTTTCTTGCTGACTCAACTAGCCATCTTATAGCTAATGCTTGGGCTCTTTTGCTTTTTACTTCAACAGGAACTTGATAGGTTGCACCTCCAACTCTTCTAGATCTTACTTCAACAGTTGGTTTGATGTTATTAATTGCTTCATTAAAAATATTTATTGGTTCATCTTTGGTTTTTGTTTTTATTTTATCAATTGCTTCATAAACTATTTTTGCAGCCAAACCTCTTTTGCCATCATACATTATATTATTTATTAATTTAGGAATTATAGTAGATTTAAATTTTGGATCCGGAACTACATTTTTTTTTGGCTGTGTTTTTTTTCTAGACATTATTTACCTTTTTTTGTTCCGTATAAAGATCTTCTTTGCTTTCTATTCGCAACACCTTGGGTATCTAGATTACCTCTTAGAATATGGTAACGAACACCTGGTAAATCTTTTACCCTTCCACCTCTAATCAATACAACTGAATGTTCTTGAAGATTATGACCTTCACCAGGAATATAAGCTGTTACTTCAAAACCATTTGATAATCTTACTCTTGCTACTTTTCTTAGTGCAGAGTTTGGTTTTTTAGGAGTTGTTGTATAAACTTTTACGCAAACTCCTCTCTTTAAAGGTTGTTTTTGCAAAGCAGGAACTTTATTCCTTGATGCTGGTTTAATTCTCTTTTTTCTTAACAACTGGTTAATTGTCGGCATAAATTTTATTTAAGTTTATTAATTTATTTTTAGATGAAAATAACTGACAGGTTATTTTGTGGCAGCGTTTAGTACCGTTAGAAGTACTACATTCCAACCAAAAACACCGCCAAATTACTTATTAATAAGCTATTGTCAAACTAAAACTGCAATTTTTAGGCGATTTTTTTATTGATTTACTTGTGTTTCTTCAGGTTCTGAAGCTTCTATTTTATCCTGCTCAGCTAAGAAATTATTATCATCGTCTAGAGCTTTATTGTTCCATCTATTTTTAATATTACCAGTGCCTGCAGGAACTAATCTTCCTACAATTACATTCTCCTTTAAGCCATTTAATGGATCAACTTTTCCTTTAATTGCAGCATCTGTCAATACTCTTGTTGTCTCTTGGAAAGAAGCTGCTGAAATAAATGACTCAGTTTGAAGAGAAGCTTTAGTAATACCCATTAGAACTCTTTCACCAGTTGCTGGATTTTTACCCTCTGCAACTAATTTTTCGTTCGTGTTTTCAAATTTAATTCTATCAATAACTTCACCAGGTAAATAATTAGAGTCTCCTGAAACTTTAACTTCAACTTTTTTAAGCATCTGTCTTAAAATAGTTTCGATATGCTTGTCGTTTATAATTACACCTTGTAATCTATAAACTTCTTGAACCTGGTTAACAAAGTATTCTGTTAATTCTTTAATTCCTAAAATTCTTAAAATATCATGTGGTAATGGTTGACCATCTAAAAGATATTCACCTTTTTGAATTTTTTCACCTGGATTAAAATTAATATGTTTACCTTTAGGAATTAAATAATTAGAAGGTTCAGAACCATCTTCGGGAACAATAGACACTCTTTGTTTTCCCCTTACTTCTTTTCCGAAAACAACATTACCATCATTTTCCGCAATGATTGCACTATCTTTAGCCTTTCTTGCTTCAAATAATTCAGCAACTCTAGGTAAACCACCAGTAATATCTTTTGTTTTTGTTGTTTCTTTAGGCAATCTTGCAATTACATCACCAGCATAAACTTTTTGACCATCTTTAATTGATAAAATTGAGTCAGGAACTAAATAATATCTAGCTTCATTGTCATCTGCTTTTTTGATTACATTTCCCTTTTCATCTCTTAAAGTAATTCTTGGTTTTAAGTCAGTACTTTTTGATTGGCCTCTCCAATCAATTACTGACTTTGAAGAAATACCTGTAGCATCGTCAGTAGTTTCTTGAATTGATACACCATCAATTAAATCTACATAGCTAGCGGTACCACTTTTCTCAGCAATAACTGGGGTTGTGTATGGATCCCATTCACATATTTTGGTATTAGCTTTTACTTTGTCCCCGTTATTGAAAAATAATCTTGATCCGTAAGCAACTTTATAAACTGCAATTTGAACTCCCTTTTCATCCTCTATAGAAAGCTGAGTATTTCTCCCCATAACTATTAAATTTTTTTTAGAGTCCTCTAAAATATTTGAGTTTATTATTTTTAAAGTTCCCTCACTTTTAGTAACTATTTGAGAATCTTGCTTAACAGAGGCAGTTCCTCCTACATGGAAAGTTCTCATTGTTAATTGTGTACCTGGTTCTCCAATAGATTGAGCTGATATCATTCCGATAGCCTCTCCAACATGAACCATTTTACCTCTAGATAAATCTCTTCCATAACATGTTGCACAAACACCTTCTTTTGAACTGCAAGTCATTACAGAATAAACTTTTATTGATTTTACACCAGCAGCATCAATTTTATCACAACCTGCCTCATCAATCATTTCAGATTTCTTTATAATTACTTCTCCTGAAAGAGGGTTTTTGACTTCAGCGGCTGTAACTCTTCCTAATGCTCTTTCAGATAAGCTAACAACAACATTACCACCTTCTAAAATTTCAGAAAGTTCAATAAATCCTGGGTCATCACATTTATTTGTAGTTATTGTCAAATCTTGCGCTACATCACATAATCTTCTTGTTAAATACCCAGAACTAGCTGTTTTAAGTGCTGTATCTGCTAGTCCTTTTCTTGCTCCGTGTGTTGAATTAAAATACTCTAGAGCTGTCAATCCTTCCTTAAAGTTTGAAATAATCGGACTTTCAATAATTTCTCCTGATGGCTTAGCAATCAATCCTCTCATACCAGCTAATTGTTTCATTTGTGCTGCTGATCCTCTTGCACCACTATCTGCCATCATAAATACTGAGTTTATTTTTAATCCTTCGTCAGTTTTTTCTGTAGCAGAAATACCTTTCATCATTTCACCTGCAACTTTATCCGTGCACTTAGACCAAGCATCAACAACTTTATTATATTTTTCTCCTCTTGTTATCAAACCTTCAGAGTATTGAGTTTCGTAATCTGCAATTAATTTTTTAGTATCATCAATTAGTTGAGTTTTATTTGCGGGTATAATAAGGTCATCTTTTCCAAATGATATACCTGCTTTAAACGCATGCTTAAATCCTAAATCCTTTAATTTATCACAGAAAATTACAGTTCTTTTTTGACCACAAAATCTAAAAACAACATCAATTATTTCTGAAACTACTTTTTTAGGCAATAATCTATCAACTAAAGAAAATTTAATATTATTATTCTTAGGTAATAAATTTGCTAATAAAAATCTTCCAGCTGTTGAAGTATATTTTTCAGTTTTTTTGTTACCTTTTTCATCTACAGTTTCGTATCTTGAAATAATTGTACTATGAACATTAATTTGACCAGAAGATAAAGCAAATTCTATTTGATCTGAATTTGTAAAGTATCCTGCTGGTTTATCAGATATAGGATCTTGAGATAAATAATAAATTCCTAAAATCATATCCTGACTTGGTACGATAATTGGCTTACCATTTGATGGTGATAAAATATTATTTGTAGACAACATTAAAATTCTAGCCTCTAGTTGTGCTTCTAGACTTAATGGAACGTGTACTGCCATTTGGTCTCCATCAAAGTCAGCATTAAATGCTGCACAAGTCAAAGGATGCAACTCAATAGCGTCACCCTCAATTAATTTCGGCTCGAACGCCTGAACACCAAGTCTATGAAGAGTCGGTGCTCTATTTAAAAGCACTGGATGCTCTCTAACAATTAATTCTAAAGCATCCCAAACAGCGTTGGTTTCTTTTTCAACTAATTTTTTAGCTTGTTTAATAGTTGAAGCTAAGCCTAATTTATTTAATCTTGCATACAAAAAAGGCTTAAATAATTCTAAAGCCATTTTTTTAGGCAAACCACACTCATGTAATTTCAAATCTGGACCAACAACAATTACAGATCTTCCTGAATAATCTACTCTTTTCCCTAATAAATTTTGTCTAAATCTTCCTTGTTTGCCTTTAAGCATTTCTGCTAGTGATTTTAATGGTCTCTTGCCTGTTCCTGTAATTACTCTGCCTCTTCTCCCATTATCAAATAAAGCGTCTACTGATTCTTGAAGCATTCTTTTTTCATTTCTTACAATGATATCAGGAGCTTTAAGATCCATTAATCTTTTCAATCTATTATTTCTATTAATTACTCTTCTATATAGATCATTAAGATCCGAGGTAGCAAATCTTCCACCATCAAGAGGAACTAAAGGCCGCAATTCAGGTGGTATAACAGGAACAACAGTCATAATCATCCATTCAGGTTTTTGTCCAGTTTCGATAAAAGACTCAATTAATTTTAATCTTTTAATTGCTCTCTCCTCATTAACTTTTGATTTGGTCTCTTTAATAAAACTTACAAGATTTTTTCTTTCTAATTCTAAATCTAAATTTTTTAACATCTCAAGAACAGCTTCTGCCCCAATTCCTGCGTTAAAGCTCTCTTCACCAAATTCGTCTTGATATTTTGCTAATTCTTCCTCATTTAAAAGTTGGTTTTTTTGTAAACCAGTTAAACCTGGTTCAATTACTATAAAGTTTTCAAAATAAAGAACTCGTTCAATTTCTTTTAGCTTCATATCTACAGCTAAAGCAATTCTGCTTGGTAGAGACTTTAAGAACCAAATATGTGCTACTGGAGTAGCAAGATTAATATGGCCCATTCTTTCTCTTCTTACATTTGATTTTGTAACTTCAACACCACACTTCTCACATATAATACCTCTAAATTTCATTCGTTTATACTTTCCACATAAACACTCGTAATCTTTTATCGGTCCAAAAATTCTTGCACAGAACAATCCATCTTTTTCAGGTCTAAATGTTCTATAATTTATTGTTTCTGGCTTTTTAATTTCACCAAATGTCCAAGATTTAATTTTCTCTGGGCTCGCAAGTGAAATTTTTATACTATTAAAATTTTGAGCTTCTGAAATTTCGCTACCCTTAAATAGATCTGTTAATTCTTTTTTCATTAATTAAGCTCCACATTCAATGCTAATGATTTAATCTCTTTAACTAAAACGTTAAATGATTCTGGTATTCCTGACTCGAAGTTTTCTTCACCTTTTACTATTGTTTCGTAAACTTTAACTCTTCCTGCAACGTCATCGGATTTAACAGTTAAAATTTCCTGTAATGTATACGATGCACCATAAGCCTCAAGTGCCCAAACTTCCATTTCTCCAAATCTTTGACCACCTAATTGTGCCTTACCTCCTAGTGGCTGTTGAGTAACTAAACTGTAAGGCCCAGTAGATCTAGCATGAATTTTATCTTCTACTAAGTGATGAAGTTTTAACATGTAGATAATTCCCACTGTAACTGGTCTATCAAATTTTTCTCCTGTTCTTCCATCCCATAAATAAGTTTGCCCTGATCCTGGTAAATTCGCTAATTCAAGCATTTCTGTAACATTTTTTTCTTTAGCTCCATCAAAAACAGGTGTTGAAATTGCAATACCATTTTGTAAATTTTCACAAAGATCTTTAAATTCATTTTTGCTTAATTTATCTAATTTTTCATTAAATATTTCCTCTCCATAAACAGATCTTAAGAATTTTTCGATTTTTTCTGTTTTCTCAATTTTTTTGTTATTTTCGTTTACTAAATTTTTAACTTGTTCTCCAAATTCTTTACACGCCCAACCCAAATGAGTCTCTAGTATTTGTCCAACGTTCATTCTACTTGGTACACCAAGCGGATTTAATACGATATCAACAGGTCTGCCATCCTCTCTATATGGCATGTCTTCAACAGGTACAATTTTACTTACAACACCTTTGTTTCCATGCCTTCCAGACATTTTATCACCTGGTCTTAATCTTCTTTTTATAGCAACAAATACTTTTACCATTTTCATTACGCTTGGTAATAAATCGTCACCACTTCTAATTTTTAAAACTTTATCTTCAAATCTCTCGGTTATATCTTGTTTAGCTTTATTATATTGGTCTTTTAATTGAGCTAAAGTAGTCTCGTTATTTGCATTGTCTGTTGTAATTTTAAATACATCATTAATTGATAATTTATTAATTGTATCAAAATCTAGCTTAGTACCTTCAGATAAATCTTTAACTTTTTTTGTCAAAGATGATCCTGATAGAAATTGTGAAGCTCTTTGCTTAATACTTCTTTCCAAGATTTCTTCCTCAACTATTTTATCCTGTTGAACCTGCTCAATTTCAGCTCTTTCAATAGTTATTGATCTTTCATCTTTTTCAATTCCATGTCTATTAAATACTCTTACATCAACAACTGTTCCGCTTGATCCTCTAGACATTCTTAAAGATGTATCAGTTACATCAATGGCTTTTTCTCCAAAGATTGATCTCAATAATTTTTCTTCAGGACCAGATGCTGAATCACCTTTTGGAGTAACTTTTCCAACTAAAATATCTCCCGCATTTACCTCGGCACCAATATAAACTATTCCAGACTCGTCGAGGTTTTTTAAAGCTTCTTCATTTACATTTGGTATATCTCTTGTAATTTCTTCCTCACCAAGTTTTGTATCTCTTGCCATAATTTCATATTCTACTATGTGAACAGATGTAAATACATCATCAGTAACACATCTTTCTGAAATTAAAATTGAATCTTCAAAATTGTAACCTTGCCATGGCATGAATGCTACAGTAACATTCTTACCTAAAGCTAGTTCACCTAACTTTGTTGAAGGTCCATCAGCAATAATATCTCCAGATTTAACTTTATCTCCAACTCTAACTAATGGTCTTTGATTTATACAAGTATTTTGATTTGATCTTTTAAACTTTTGAAGATTATAAATATCGACACCAGACTTACTAAAGTCTGTTTCCTCAGTTACTTTAATAACAATTCTTTTACCATCTATTTTATCAACAACACCATCACGCTTAGCTACTATAGTTACACCAGAATCTAACGCAACATCACTTTCAATTCCTGTACCAACAAGCGGCGACTCAGGTTTCAATAATGGAACTGCTTGTCTCATCATATTAGATCCCATCAAGGCTCTGTTTGCATCATCATTTTCTAAGAAAGGAATTAATGATGCTGCAACTGAAACTAGTTGTTTTGGTGATACGTCAATGTAATCAATTGAGTCAGGTTTAGCTAAGAGAAAGTTAAGATTTTGTCTACATGAAACTAATTCTTCTATAATTTTTCCATTTTTATCAAGTTTTGTATTTGCTTGAGCAATAGTAAATTTTGTTTCTTCCATTGCTGACAAGTATTCAACTTTGTCTTGAACAACACCATCCTTAACTTTTTTATAAGGGCTTTCAATAAAACCATATTTATTAATTTTAGCATATGTTGATAAACTATTAATCAAACCAATATTGGGACCCTCAGGTGTTTCGATTGGACAAATTCTTCCATAATGAGTTGGATGAACATCTCTGACTTCAAAACCTGCTCTTTCTCTAGTTAAACCACCTGGCCCTAAAGCTGAAACTCTTCTTTTATGAGTAATCTCAGATAATGGATTTGTTTGATCCATAAACTGAGAAAGTTGTGAACTTGCAAAAAAATCTTTCAATGAAACTGTTAATGGTTTTGCATTGATTAGATCTTGTGGCATCGCTGACTCAACATCTAGAGTTGTCATTTTTTCTTTAATAGCTCTCTCCATTCTATAAACACCAATTCTAGCTTGATTCTCTACTAATTCTCCAACGGAACGTACTCTTCTATTTCCTAAATGATCAATATCATCAACATCATCTTTACCATCACGTAAATCTAACATTTTGTGAATTATTGCTATTATATCGTCGTTTCTTAATATTGTAATTTTATCAGAGCACTCTTGGTTTAATCTTGAGTTCATTTTAACTCTTCCAACATCTGATAAATCATATCTGTCTGAACTAAAGAAAAGGTTATTAAATATTTGAGTTGCTATCTCTATAGTTGGTGGCTCACCAGGTCTTAACATTTTATAGATTTCTGTGATTGCTTCTTCCTTAGTATTATTTTTATCTGCTAAAATAGTAGTAAGTAAATATGGACCTTTATTAATAGAATTTGTTACTGATATTTGAAGAGTATGAATATTTGCATCTAAAATCTGTTGAATAATTGTGTCATTTAATTCAGTACCAATTTTGAAGACTCCTTCATCTTCATCATTTACTTTAATATCTCTATGTAAAAATTTACCAAATAAAGATTCTCTTGAAACTAGTATATCTTTTAAACCGTCATTAGCTAATTTTTTTGCACTTAAAAAATTTATTTTATCACCTAATTTAATTACCACATTACCAGTTTTAGCATCAATTACTTCCTCTGAAAAATTTTTAGCTTTGTAATTTTCTGGATTAAATTTAGTTTTCCACTTTTCTGACTTATGATCGAAAGTATACTGTTCACTTTCATAGAATTCATCTATTATTTCTGCCTTCGTATAACCTAAAGCTAAGAGTAAAGTTGATGAAAAAATTTTCTTTTTTCTGTCAATTTTAAAATATAAAAAATCTTTAACGTCATATTCAAAATCTAACCAAGAACCTCTATTTGGTATTACCCTGCAATTAAATAAAAGTTTTCCACTCGCATGAGTTTTTCCTTTATCATGATCAAAAAATACACCTGGACTTCTATGCATTTGGTTTACAACAACTCTTTGAACACCATTGGTAATGAAGGTTCCACTATTAGTCATCATAGGAACTTCACCCATATAAACTTCTTGTTCTTTTGCGGATAATATATCTTTAGTATTATTCTCCTGATCTATTTCATAAACTACTAATCTTAATGTGCACTTTAATGCTGATGAATATGTTAAACCTCTTGCTATACATTCTTCAACGTCAAATTTTGGTTTTTCTAATCTATAAGATACATACTCTAATGTTGCTTTATCGTTTAAATCTTCAATTGGAAAGATACTTTTAAAAACCCTATCAAAACCTTTAGTCAGCTCAGCTGCATCTGCATTAAATTCTGTTAATTCATTATAAGAGTTTTTTTGTACTTCGATTAAGTTTGGAATAGATAAACTCTCTTTAAGCTTTCCAAAGCTTTTTCTAATATTTTTCTTTTCAGTAAAAGATAATTGCATCTATGTTTATTAACACTGATTAAAAAATAATCAGTATTCGAATTCTTTCTATCTAATTTATTTAAGTTCTACTTTAGCGCCAGCAGCTTCTAACTTAGCTTTGATCTCTTCAGCTTCTTTTTTGTTTACACCAGATTTAACTTCTTTTGGTGCTCCTTCTACAAGATCTTTAGCTTCTTTTAAACCTAATGAAGTAGCTGCTCTTACTTCTTTGATGACATTAATTTTTTTATCACCTGCAGAAACTAGCATGATTGTAAAATCATCTTTATCTTCTGCTGGAGCTGCACCACCTGCTACTGCTGGAGCTGCTGCTGCCATTGGAGTTACTCCCCATTTTTCTTCTAATTGTTTTGATAGCTCTGCTGCCTCTGCAACAGTTAAACTTGATAAATCTTCAATAATTTTGTTTAGGTCAGGCATATATTACTCTTTGGGTTGTGTTTCAGAATTTTCTGCGGACAAACTACTCATTTTTTCTGAATGTGCAAGTAAAATACTGATTAATTTAGATGCAGAAGCATTCAAAATACCCACAATATTGGCTCTTGCTTCATCCAATGTAGGCAAACTAGCTACATTTTGGACACCGGCCTGATCTAAGACCTCATTATCCATAATTCCACCAATTAATTTCAAGTTTTCGTTATCTTTTGCAAATTTTGAAAGAATCCTTGCAGACATTATAGCATCCTCTCCGAATGCAACGGCAGTAGGACCAGTAAATAAATTAGACAAATCTTTACACTTTGTTTTTTCTAAAGCTAATTTTGTAATTCTGTTTTTTGTTATTTTGAAAATAATACCATGATCTCTCATCTTGGCTCTCAATTCATCTAATTGAGTCATAGTTAAACCTTGGTAATGAGTAACCATAACAGATTTACTATTTTCAAACTTGCTTGTCATTTCTTCAATATAATTTTTCTTTTGTTCCTTATTCATCATAACTATATCGATTTCCCTAATTTAATTTTGTATGAAACGCCCATTGTTGATGTAGCAAATACACTTTTAACTAGGTCTCCTTTTAAAGTGTTGTTTGATTTTTCTTTTTCTAAAGTATCTAAAATAGCATTATAGTTTTTAAGAAGCTTATCATCACTAAAAGATTTTTTTCCAATGCTTACACCTATATTTCCATCTTTATCATTTCTAATTTCAACTTGACCAGATTTAGCATTAGTTACTGCTTCTATAATGTTTTCAGATACAGAGCCTAGCTTAGGGTTAGGCATCAAACCTTTTGGTCCCAAAACTTTTCCTAATTTAGAAAGTTTAATCATCATTCCTGGTGTGCAAATTAATTTTTCAAAGTTTAATTCACCATCTTTAATTCTATCAACAAGCTCATCACCACCTACAACATCGGCGCCAGCATTTTTTGCATCTTGCACCTTATTTTCCTCACAAACTACAGCGACTTTAACTTTTTTACCTGTACCTCCAGGTAAGTTAACAACAGTTCTGATATTAACTTCACCTTTTTTTTGTTTATTGTTTATTTGAAAACTTAAATCTAAAGACTCATCAAATTTAGCTGTGCAGTTTTTCTTAAGTTCAGGTATTAATTTTTCGATAGACACTGGACTTAGGTCTTTAGTTTTTTCTGGTAATTTTTTATATCTTTTAGATGCCATTATTCCTTTACCTCTATACCCATAGATCTAGCTGATCCTGCAATAATTTTTATAGCTTCTTCAATATCATGTGCATTTAAATCGTTCATTTTTTCTTTTGCTATATTCTCTAATTGTTTTTTAGAGATTGAAGCTACAATATTTCTTCCAGGTTCTTTTGAGCCACCTTTTAGTTTTACTGCTTCTTTAATATAAAATGATGCTGGAGGAGATTTAATTTTAAAATCAAATTTTTTATCTTTATAAACTGTTATTTCAACTGGCACAGGTTTACCTGCCAATGATTTAGTCTTGTCATTAAATGCTTTACAAAATTCCATTATATTTACACCACGTTGACCTAATGCAGGACCAACTGGTGGAGCTGGATTAGCTTGACCGCCTTTTATTTGCAATTTTATAAATCCACTAATTTCTTTTGCCATTAACTTACCTTCTCAACCTGATTATATTCTAAATCTACTGGTGTAGGACGACCAAATATAGAAACTGACACCTTAAGTCTAGCTTTTTCTTCATCTATTTCCTCAATCATTCCTGTAAATGATGCAAACGGGCCATCTACAACCTGAACTTTTTCACCAACATTGTAATCTACGCCTGATTTAGGTTGTGCAACACCATCTTTAATCTGACCTAAAATTTTCTCAACTTCTTTATCTGAAACTGGAACCGGTATACCTCTGGTACCAAGAAAACCACTAACTCTCTTTATATTTTTAATCATGTGATAAATATTATTATCCATTTCACTTTTTATTAGCACATAACCGGGAAAGTATTTCTTTTTTCTTTGAATTCTTTTACCTCTTTTAACTTCAGTAACGTCGTGAGTAGGTACAATAATTTCCTCAAATTTATCAGCAATTTTAGCTTTATCCGCCTCTTCTTTGATTAAAGAGGCTACTTTATTCTCAAAACTAGAATGAGACTGAACAATATACCAATTTTTCATTAAATGCTCACTTTAAGTAACAGTTCTAAAAAAAATTTTAAAACCTGATCTAAAAGAAGAAAAAAAAGAGACATAACAACAGCCATTACAAATACCATCAAAGCACCCTGCAATGTCTCCTTCCAAGTAGGCCAAGTAACTTTAAAAGCCTCTTGTTTTACTTCTTGTATAAATTTGATCGGGTTTTTCATAATTTAACTTGCTCTAATTGGCAGGAGCGGAGGGACTCGAACCCTCAGCCTCCGGTTTTGGAGACCGGCGCTCTACCAATTGAGCTACACTCCTATTTATAGAGTTACTCTATAATTTTTGTTACTACTCCTGCTCCAACAGTTCTTCCACCTTCTCTTATCGCAAAGTTTAATTTTTCCGCCATAGCAATTGGTGTAATTAGTTTTACTGTGAATTTAGCATCATCACCTGGCATTACCATTTCAGTACCAGCTGGTAATTCTACTTCACCTGTAACGTCTGTTGTTCTAAAATAAAACTGAGGTCTGTATTTGGTAAAGAAAGGGGTATGTCTTCCACCTTCATCTTTTTTAAGTACGTACGCTTGAGCCTCAAATTTAGTATGTGGGGTAATTGAACCAGGTTTACAAAGAACTTGACCTCTTTCGATGTCATCTCTTTCAATACCTCTTAATAATATCCCAACGTTATCCCCAGCTTCACCAGAATCTAAAAGTTTTCTAAACATTTCTACTCCAGTACAAACTGATTTTTTTGTCTCTCTAATTCCAACTATTTCAACTTCTTCACCAGTTTTAATTACACCAGACTCTACTCTTCCAGTTGCTACAGTTCCTCTTCCAGAAATTGAAAATACATCCTCAACTGGCATTAAAAAAGGCTTGTCAACTTCTCTAGCTGGTTGTGGAATATGTTCATCAACGGCTTTCATTAATTCTAAAATTGAATTTTTTCCAATTTCATCATCTCTTCCTTCAACTGCTGCTAATGCTGAACCTTTAACTATTGGTGTCTTATCACCAGGATATTTATATGAGGTTAAAAGTTCTCTTATTTCTTCTTCAACCAGTTCAATCATTTCTTTATCGTCAACTTGATCTACTTTATTTAAATAAACAACAATTGCAGGAATACCAACTTGTCTTCCTAAAAGAATGTGTTCTCTTGTTTGTGGCATTGGACCATCAGCTGCGTTAACAACTAGGATTGCTCCATCCATTTGTGCTGCACCAGTGATCATATTCTTTACATAGTCAGCGTGACCAGGACAGTCTACGTGAGCATAGTGTCTTTTTTCAGTCTCATACTCAACGTGTGCAGTTGAAATTGTTATTCCTCTCTCTTTTTCTTCAGGAGCTTTATCAATTTGATCATAAGCAACTGCAGTTCCACCACCAGCTTGTGCTAATACATTTGTTATCGCGGCAGTCAGAGTTGTTTTACCATGGTCCACATGACCAATAGTCCCAATGTTACAGTGGGGTTTATTTCTTACAAATTTTTCTTTTGACATTACTTTTTTACCTCAGTTTATTTGTTTTCATTTATAATTTTATTTTCTTGGAGCGGGTAAAGGGAATCGAACCCTTACATCCAGCTTGGAAGGCTAGCGTTCTACCATTGAACTACACCCGCACAACCCCAAGAGTAACACTCCATGCTATTTAAAAATCTATTAAATGGTGGAGGGGGAAAGATTCGAACTTTCGAAGACCGAAGTCAACGGGTTTACAGCCCGCCCCATTTGACCGCTCTGGAACCCCTCCCTTGGGGAAGTGTCCCCTTGTTCAATAAAGCTTCAAATAACATGCGTTTTATATATTTTATTTATGCAAATGCAACACGTGATTTAATAAGTAAATATTAAAAAAAGCGTGTAAAACACATAATAATTTATGAATAAATCATCTTTTTTCATTGTTGGACAACATGCAGTAATCGAGGCTCTTAGAAACCCTAAAAGAAAGGTTTTAAGAGTTTTTTTAACCGAAGAATCTAAAAAAAATATACATAGAAAAAACCCAAATAAAAATATTTTAGAAGATGTCAAAGTTTACTTTAAATCTAAAAAAGAATTAGACAAATATACTTCTAAAGAACAACTAATGCATAATGGTTATGTTGCTGAGATAGAACATTTAGATCAACCAGAATTAAAACTATTTATTAAAGGTAAAAATAATTTAACATTTGTCTGTCTTGATGAAGTTACAGATCCAAGAAACATTGGTTCATTGATTAGAAGTGCTGCATCATTTGATATAGATGGATTAATTATTAAAGAAAGACATTTTCCAAGTGATAGTAAATTAATGTATAAATCAGCAAGTGGTTGTATGGAACACGTGAATATATTTCAAGTTTCTAACATTAATTCTACACTAAAAAATTTAAGAGAAAAAAATTTTTGGGTTTATGGCTTTGACGCAAAAGGTCAAAAAGACTTTACAGATATTAAGTGGGAAGGAAATAATATTCTATTGTTCGGGTCAGAAGGATTTGGAATGAGGCAGCATACAGGTAAATATGCAGATTTTTTTGTTAAAATTAATATCAATGAGGAAATTGAAAGTTTAAATATCTCAAATAGTGCAGCAATTGTATTTCATCATCTTAGTTATTTAAAAAAAAAGAGTTGATTATTTAATGAATAATTAATAATTATTGAGCATGCCCTTGTAGCTCAGCTGGTAGAGCAATTGATTTGTAATCAATAGGTCCGCGGTTCGAATCCGTGCGGGGGCACCATTATTTTTTTATTTTCATTTTTTCACCTGTACCATTCCAATAACCTTTTTTATAAACTTCAGCATCCTTAGAATAATTTATAAATTGTAGAGCTTCTTCTCCCCAAATATTATCTGTTATATTAATATCTTTTCTTTGATCTAAAACACCAATTGAAAAATGTTGCTCATCCATACTTGGTACTTTTATTCCAATTAAAGTTCCACAATTAGAGCAAAATAAATTTATCATTGATCTACCATGATCAGTTTTTTTGTCTTCATAAGAGGTTGGTTTTTCAGCTAAATATTTTATTTGCTTTTCATTAAATAAGACAAATGATCTAAAAGCACTTCCACTTGTTTTTTGGCACCAATTACAGTTACAATTTACTTTCCAAGTAGGCTCACCCTTAATTTCAAAAGATATAGCCTCACATTTACAACGTCCACTGTACATACTTTTAACTTTTAATTAGTTTCTTTTCTTAACTGTTCAATTTTAATTTTCTTTTGTAAACTTCTATTTTTATCATACAGTAAATTAAACTTAATTTTATTATTAGTTTTTACAGTAATTGATTTAGCATTTCTTACTTCTAAATTATCTGCAACAGCACTTATAGGTCTCTTTGATGGATTTAAATTAGTTATAACAATTTTAGTGTTATCTTTAACAATCTTACCCTTCCATCTTCTTGGTCTAAACGCACTTATCGGAGATATAGATAATTTTTTAGAATTCAGACTTAAGATAGGTCCGTGAACAGAGAGATTGTAGGCTGTGCTTCCTGCTGGTGTTGACACTAACACACCGTCTGAAACTAATTTTTTGATTATTTGTCTTGAACCTTGCTTAATAGATAATGAAGCAGCTTGCCTACTTTGTCTTAGAACAGAAACTTCATTAATTGCTATTGATTTTTTAATTTGATTATTTTTGGTTTTAACAATCATTTCTAAAGGTGATATTGAAATCATATTTGATTTAAAAAGGTTTTTAATAATATCTTTTGAGGAAAATTTATTCATTAGAAAACCATAATTTCCAGAATTAATCCCATAAAAGTGCTTATTAGAATTTTTGTTTTTCTTCAGTGTTTGAAGCATAAAACCATCACCACCGATAACAATTATAAGATTTTCTTTTTTAAATTGATTGGATTTGATTTTCTTAATTAATATATTTTTAATCTTTCTAGATTTTAAATTGTTATCTGAAATGATTTGTAACTTACTCATTTAGTGGTGCCCTCGGCCAGACTCGAACTGGCACTCCGCAAGCGGCAAGGATTTTAAGTCCTTTGTGTCTACCAATTTCACCACGAGGGCATTAATGAATTTCATGAGTATTTATGCTAATATTTATAATTGAACAAGGATAATAAGTAAAATTTATTTATTTTATCCCTCCATGCTCTAGTCTTGCTCTAGTTGTCCCATAAAGTCCTATAGTTTTTTTCTTTTTATTTTAATATTTTTTTTAAGTGGATCAGGTCCGTATTTATTTTTACCTTTGGTTCCATTACCTATCATGAAAGCTATAAAAATTAATCCGCCAATAAACGGTACGCAATTCCATAAAATATACATGCCAGATTTATTAGTATCGTGTAGCCTTCTAATACCCACAGTAAACAAAGGGATTGCAATTAAAATTATTATTCCAATAGAGAAAAAAACAATAGGTTCATTCCCAGAAAATACAATAATTGATAAATATGCTACAACCCAAATTAATTGAAACCACCAAAACTCAGATAGACTAGCTCTCCCTTCAACGACAAAGTATTTTCTTAAGCAAGTTGATACAGATTCACCAAAAGTCATATATTAGAAATATTTATATAATTTATAGCTTAATTAAAATTCTAAATAAAATTAATAAAAACAGTAATGACAAAATTTGTGAAATAATACTCGATAAAATGAAGTAATTTTTAAAGGTTGAAACCTTTGAGATTTCTTCAATTGTATTTATTCTTAATGTTTCTGAACGTTCTAAATATGTTTCAATTCTTTTTAAATCCATTTCTATATAACCATGATATTTTGTTAAATTTTTTATAATTGCGTGACTAAAAATATATATATCGTGCCAGTCGCTAAGTTGAACTTTTTTTAAAACTTCATCCATTGAATCTGTATTAACTAAATCTACGTAAAAATTTAAATCTTTATTTTTAAGATCTTTTTTAATTTCATCAAACACATCGATATAACTAATCTCAAACACTTCACCAGTAAAAATTTTTTTATTCCACCAATGAATATCAGCATATTTATTCCTGATTTCATCATTGAAGAATACTATTATTGAATAAAAATGCTCAGAATATCTTTGATAAGGTAAATCCAAATTTGTATTTTTAGAAAATTTTTTAATATTATTTTCTAACAATATATTAGATTTTTCATGATCTGTATTAATTAATATTGCTTTAAGCCAATATTTATTTGATCTTCTTAAATTAGAATATTCTGTTAAAATTAAATCTGATAAAGTCATTAGTTGAATATCTACCGAGTTATAAGTTTCAATTTCTGTATTTAAGTTATCTAATTTAATTTGAAGATTTCTCAGCTTATCTTCATTTCTAATAACTAATTGATCAAAAGAATACGATAACAAAGTAAATAGAGCAATTACTACGATTAAAATTATAGAATTATTATTTAATTTTCTTCGCATTTCTTTTTATACTTTCTATAAGATTAAAATTAATAGAGTTAACTTCGAAAAATTGAATAATTAAAAATATTACAAACTGAATTATAAATGTACCAAGTATATAATTTTTTTCTTTTTTTGATAATGAAATGATTTCTGCATTAATTTGTTG
>CACOQN010000012.1 GCA_902629285.1 uncultured Pelagibacteraceae bacterium
TAGAACATTGTTTGTACGATATTTGTTCTTATGCTAACTAAAAAACAAAAAAACCTGCTTTTATTTATCAACAAGAAGTTGAGAAGTTCTGGTGTCTCTCCGTCTTATGAAGAAATGAAACAATCACTTAATTTAAAATCAAAATCAGGTATTCACAGATTAATAAGTGCATTAGAGGAAAGAGGATTTATTAAAAGATTAGCTCACAAAGCAAGAGCACTCGAAGTCGTAAAATTACCAGAAACAGCATCTGCAAATGATATTTATAATAGTTTCTCACCGAGCGTAATTAAAGGTGGTTTAGATGAAGAACAAAAAAATTCAGATGAAATAGAAGTTCCAGTACTCGGAAAAATTGCTGCAGGTACTCCTGTTGAGGCCATTCAAAACGAAGTTTCTAGAATTCCACTACCAAATAATCTAGAAAAAAATGGTGACTATTTTGGCCTAAAAGTTCAAGGCGATTCTATGATTGAAGCAGGAATACATGAGGGTGATACGGTAATTATTAAAAGAACTGATACTGCTGATAATGGAAAAATTGTAGTTGCTTTAATTGATGAGCATGAAGCAATGTTAAAAAGAATTCGTAAAAAAGGTAAAGTTGTAGCACTTGAAAGTGCTAACAGAAACTATGAAACCAAAATATTTGGCCCAGATAGAGTAAAAGTCCAAGGTGTTTTAGTATCTTTATATAGAAACTTTTAAGAAAATAGTCTAAACAACATTAATGACAAAAGTTGCAACACGTTTTGCACCCTCGCCTACTGGCGCTCTTCATATTGGTGGTGTCCGTACTGCCTTATTTAATTGGCTTTATACAAAAAATCAGAATGGAACTTTTCATTTAAGAATTGAAGATACAGATAAAGAAAGATCTAAAGAGGAGCATAAAATTCAGATTATAAAATCACTTAAATGGATTGGTATAGAACATGATGGAGAAGAGTATATTCAATCAACAAAAATAAATGACCATATTAAAGTAGCAAATGAACTATTAAAGAATGGTCACGCTTATAAATGCTATTGCTCAACAGAAGAGATTGAGGAACAAAAGCAAAGAGCTAAACAAAAGAAAATGCCTTATATCTATAATAGAAAATGGAGAGATGTAGATGAAAAAAACGCTCCTAAAGATGTAGACCCTGTAATTAGGTTTAAAAGCAAAATAGATGGAAATTCTAATTTTATGGATTTAGTTCAAGGAAATGTTGACATTGAAAGTAATACAATTGAAGATTTTATAATTTTAAGGAACGACGGAACTCCCACATACAATTTATCTGCAACAGTAGATGACCATCAAATGGGAATGACACACATTATTAGAGGAGATGATCATAAAATTAATACATTTAAACAAATACAAATTTATTTGGCTATGAGGTGGGTAGTACCACAATTCGCTCATATCCCATTAATTCACACATTAGAGGGAAAAAAGCTTTCAAAAAGAGATAATGCTTCCACTTTAGATGATTATTCGAAAATTGGAATAATTCCTGAGGCTTTGAGAAATTACCTTTTAAGACTTGGCTGGTCATATCAGGATAAAGAGATTTTTACATTGGATGAAAGTATTAAATATTTTAATTTAGAAGGTATTGGAAAGTCCCCATCTAAGTTAGATATAAGTAGAATACTATCAATTAATGAACACTATATTAAAACAATTGATGAAAATGATCTTTTTCAAAATCTTGTTGAATATTGCAAAATCTATAAAGAAAAAATTAATGAAGAAAAAGAAACGAAAGTTAAATACTCATTGTCATTTTTAAAAAATAAGGCAAAAACCTTAGAAGATATTTATAATAACGCAAAATTTATCATTTTTGACAAGGTTGATTTTAACAAAGAAGATTTAAAATTAATTGATGATAAAGCCAAAAAAATTATTTCAGAATTTAGAAAAGAATTATCATCAATATCAAATGTCAACAGAGAAAACTTAGAACCCCTTGTAAATAATTTAATAAAAACTAATGAAACAAATTTTAGAGGAGTTGGTCAGCCTTTACGTATAGCCTTAACAGGATCAAAATTTGGTCCTGGTTTATATGATATAGTTATATCCTTAGGTAAATCGGAAGTTTTAGAGAGATTATCTAAGATAATTTCTTAAAACCAAACTAGCTTCCTCTGAAGACGAAGTTTTAGACTTAATTCCTTCTAAAGTTTTCGAACAATCTATTAATTGTTTTTGAATAAGACTGGGATTTTTTAACATATAAATTACAGATTTATAAATTTCATCTGCATTGCATTCTTTCTGTAATAATTCAGGGATAACCTCTCGATTATTAATTATATTTATAATGTTTGCAAATTTTACATTAACCAGCATTTTAAAAATCATGAAATTCACTAAGCTTAATTTATAAATAATAATAGAAGGAACTTTTAAATTTGAAACTTGTAAAGAAACAGTTCCTGATTTACAAACAGCAAATACTGAATTAGACAAAACTTGTTCTTTAATATATTCATCAGAAATAACCTCGATATTTTTGATTTTAATTTCGTTAACTTTATTATTAATATAATTTACATTCTCTTCATTAGTGTGAATAAAATAATCATAATTCTGATTATTAGTGTTCATTTTTTTTATAAAATTAAAAAGAATTGGTAAAAGAACTTCTATCTCGGATTTTCTACTTCCAGGAAAGATTGAGATCACATCTTTATATTTTGTCATGACATTATCTAATTTTGTAATACTGTCTTTTTTTTCAATTAAAGGATGTCCCACAAAGGTGTTCTTAACATTTTCTTCATCAAAATATTTTTTTTCAAAATCAAATAATAACAGTATGTGATCTATAAAATTTTTAATTTTTTTAACTCTATTTTTTCTCCATACCCATACTTGAGGAGCTACATAATGAATAGTTTTTATATTTGAATTAATTTTTTTTACTCTCTCGGCAACCCTTAAAGTAAAATCAGGACTATCCACACTAAATAGTATGTCAGGATTAAATTTAATTATTTCATCAACAGTTTTATTAATTTTTGATTTTATTTTAAAAATGTTAAGTAAAACAGCCGTAAAACCAAGGTATGTGATTTCTTTTAAATCAAAAATTGAACTTATTCCCAATTTTTTTAAATGAGAACCGCCAACTGCTAAATATTCAATATCAGGATTTTCTAATTTTAATTTTGATATAACCATTGATGCAAGTTTGTCCCCTGAGGGTTCTCCAGTTAAAATAAAAATTCTTTTCATATAATATTGATAAAAATTTTATGCTTATTTGCATAAGCAATTGCCTTTTTTTTATCCAAAAAAATATTTCTTTTAGACTTTAAAACAACACCTTTTAAACCAAATTTTTTGATATCTTTAAAAGTTTGAAGACCAATTGTTGGTAAATCTATTCTCAAGTCTTGTTTTCTTTTTGGTAATTTAATCAATATTCCGTCTGACTTTGAATTCAACTTAGAAAGCATTTTTTTTGTACCTTCTCTACCTTCTTTAGCTATAATTTTACCATTTTTAACTACTATTGCTTGAATATGATCTAAATTATTTAATTTGTTAAAATAAATTTCACCATTTTTAATAGAGATGTAATCTTGTTTTGATGGTTTTATTTTAGAATAATTACCTTTCTTTAATGAAAGTTCTTGATTAAAAAATATAGAACTAATTACTTTAACTCCCTCTTTTGCTAAAATTTTGATTATAGTTTTAATTATAGCTGCATCACCTATTTTTGCTGATTTAATTACACTTGGCATATAATATATACCTTTTAAATCTAATCTTAAGGATGAAAATTTTGGTTTGGCAATTTTACCTGCAAATAAAACTTTTTTAGAATTTTTTTCCTTAATTAAATTTATTATTTCACCAAATTTTCCAATACTTATTCTATACGAATTTTTGTCTTTTTTGAATTTATTGTTTTTCGAAAAATCAATAATAAAATATTTCTTATTAATTTTTTTAATTTTTTTTAGGACAACTTCTGAAAAATCTGTATCACCTAAAAATAATCCAATCATCTTACTTTGAAAAAGGTGTGCAAATTGGTCTTTTCTTATCCTTTTCTATAAAATTTATTACCTCTGAAACTAACTCGTTCTTTCTAAACTCGTTTGATAAATTGCTTAGATTTTCAGTTAAATTTTCATTTTTAAATATATGTTTATAGGCTTCACTAAGATTCATTATTTCTTTATTAGAAATATTTTTTCTTCTTAAACCTATTAAATTAAGTCCTTGCAGTATACTTCTGTTTCCAAGCGCTATGCCGTAAGGTATTACGTCTCTGACCACTCCACACATCCCACCGATCATTGCTGATTTTCCAACTCTAGTGAATTGTTGTACCGCTGAATTACCACCTATAATAACATTATCGTCAATATGAGCATGTCCACCTAACGGTACATTATTTGCTAAAATCACATTATCACCAACAAAACAGTCATGCGCAATATGAGCTGAAACCATAAATAAACAATTATTACCTACCTTGGTTAAACCACCTCCTCCCTTAGTACCTGGATTAATAGTAACATACTCTCTTATTTTATTATTATTACCAATTTCTAATCTAGTTTCCTCACCTTTAAATTTTAAATCTTGTGGGTCATTACCTACAGATGCGAATGGGAATATTTTATTATTTGATCCAATTTTTGTTCTTCCAGTAATACTGACATGTGATTGAATCTCTGTATTTTCTCCAATTTCTACATGAGGTCCTATAACTGAATATGGTCCTATTTTAACATTGGTTGATATGTTTGATTTAGTATCTATTATTGCTGTTTTATGTATCATCTATTATCTCTTAAAAAATCTCTAATATTTTTGGCTGGGTAACCCATTACTTTTGAATTATCTGGAATATCTTTGATAACACCAGAACCACCACCTATTTCTACATTATTACCTATTTTAAGATGTCCTGAAATTCCAGCTTGACCACCAATTTTTACATTATTTCCAATGGTAGAACTTCCTGCTATTCCTACCTGACCAGCTATAATTGAGTTTTCCCCAATTTTTACATTATGAGCCACATGAATTTGATTATCTAAAAAAGTATTTTTACCAATTATAGTATTAGACATTGATCCTCTGTCTATTGTTGACCCACATCCTATTTCACAGTTTTCCTCAAGTAAAACAATTCCAATATGGGGATACCTTAAATTTTTATCTTTAATAGGAAAAAAACCAAAACCATGTTTACCAATATTACAATTATCTAATATCCTTACACTATTTCTTATTAAGGTGTTTCTTATGATATTATTTGAACCAATAGAACAATTATTTCCAACAACTACGTTTTTTTCTATAATTGTGTTATGTCCAATTTTACAATTCTCACCAATTGAAACATTTTTTCCAATTAAAACATTTTTTCCAAAACTTACTTTATTTTTAAATTCAGTATCATTAATAGATATTACTGACTCATCAAAATTATCATTCACTGACTCTGGATAAAATATAGATGTAATTTTTGATGTAGATAATAAAACATTGTCGACAATTAAAGCTTCACAGGTTTTAGGTAAATCAATTTTTAAGGATTCTGTAGTTAGACAAAAAGATGCTTTAGTTTTTTTTGCGTCATCTTTATATTTTTTTGAGTGATAAAATGTTATGTTACCTTTGTTTGATGATACAAGATCTTTAATATCAGAAATTTCTTGATTTTGATTTATCTTAATATTTAATTTTAGAAATTTAATTATATCATTAATTTTTAGAGGACCTTGATTTTTAAAAAAAGGATTTAACATAGTTGCTTTTACCAAAGCAAACTAATAATGGTTATCAATAATTATTGCTATTTATTTCCTGTCAACAATCGTTGCTGACCACACAGCATCAGCCATTTTTTTGTCATTAACAAATGCTTCACCTTTATATTTCCAAACTCTACCATGTGATCTTATAGCTTCAATCTTTAAAATTAAATCACAATCTGGTATAACTGGATTTCTAAATCTCGCTTTCTCAACACCCATTAAAAACACTAATTTATTTTCATAAGTAGATTTATCTATTCCATCAGCAGTGAGTGCAGCTGCAGCTTGGCCAAATGACTCTACTATCAAAACACCTGGCATAACAGGGCTTCCAGGAAAATGACCTTGTACAAAAAAGCTATCCTTTCTTACCTTTACTAAAGCAGTTGCAGAGGAAAGTTTTTTAATATCAAATAACTCATCTATTAGTAACATTGGCTCTCTATGTGGAAGCAAATCTCTTATTTGATTTTTATTTAGTTTATCCATTATTTAAATTTTTATTTATTAATTCGATAATATCATCTGTAATATTTATACTACTACTTCCTATAAAAATTTGTTTTTTTTCTAGCAAGATATCAATTGAATTATTTTTCATATATTCTTTTATATATGGGTTTATTTTTTTGAGGAAATTATCTAATTTTGTTTCTTTTAACAACTTAAATTCATTTAAAAATTTATTTTTTTCAGATCTAAATTTTTCTATTTCTTGATTAAAATTTAAAATATCTTTCTCAAGTTGTTCCTTTGAGGAAATATTTTTGGTTTTATTTATATCATCTTTTTTCTTCTTAAGAATTTGTTCTTTTTGGTTTAACGTTTTTATATTTTTATTATTTACCTGGTCTAATTCATTAATAATTATTTTTCCAAGATTTGAATTATTAAGAACATAATCTATATCAATAAATGCAATTTTTTCAGATGAAATTGAAAATGTTATGCTTGAAAAAAAGAAAATAAAAATAAAAAAAAACTTTTTTATAAAATACATTAAAAAGTTGTACCTAGATTAAATCTAAAAGTTTCTGTTTTATCTGTAGACCCCTTTGAAATAGGCTGGGCGAATGAAAAACTTAGAGGTCCAACGGGTGTAAACCAATCTACACCTATACCAATAGAACTTCTAATATCACTCGACTCTTCAAGAGACTCATCATCAACACCCCATAAATTCGCTACATCTAAAAAAGTACCTACATCAATATTTTGTGAATTTGGCAATACTTGAGGTAATGTAGATGATAAATTGATAATAGCATAATAATTACCACCAACATAATCTGATCCATCCTTTGGTCCTACCTTACCTCTAACAAAACCACGTAATTTTTTTGAAGGAATATATAATCTTTCGGATAGTTTTACATCGTCTCCAGTAATGGAATTTGCTGAACTTAAAGATAAAGAAATTGACGAAATATTATTTTCATATAACTCAGAAAAAAATTTATAATTGTAGTAGTTGGTTAGAGTATTGTTATCACTTAACAAGGGTATATCTATTGAATAAAAGCTTCTAAAACCATCAGTTGTTTTATATCTTTGATTTCTTTTATCATAATCAAAATTTAATTTGGTATACGTATCAAAATAATTTCCTTCTTGTTTTTTTTGACGTGTTGAGGCTGTACTATCAGTTTCTATATCCTCAATGAAAGATGATAACTGCAACCCAAGTCTGAAATCTTCTAAATATTCAAAATCTGTTCCAACCAAAGTTCCAATTTTTTTAGATTTGTAACCAAACGCTGCAAGTTTGTCAGTTTCATTTGCCTGAATACCAAATCTAATAGATTTATCTGTATTATTAAAATTTGGGTTACTAATGTCAAAATTTCCCTCAATTTTATCAGAACCAACTGATAAATTTGTTTCAAGACCTATTCCTTTTCCTAAATAATTATTTTCTTTTACCCCAAATTCAAATACTTCTCCAGAAGTACCAAAGCCAGCTCCAGCCATGATTTCTCCAGTTGGTTTTTCCTCAACAATTATGTTAATTACTTTTGATTTTTCATTCTTACCTTCAATTATTTCAGTATCTACATTATTAAAAAAATTTAATGACTTAATTCTATTTATAGTTTTTTTCGTTAAAATATCGTTAAATGGATCTCCTTCATCTATATAAAATTGATTTCTAATAACACTTTCTCTTGTAATATTATTTCCAAAAATATTTATTTTTTCTACAATAAATTTTTCTGTATCCTCAAGCTTAAAAGTAAGATTAATTTTGTTATCAATAATATTTTCAATCACATTTACTTTTGTAGACTCATATTGTTCACTTATTGAGATTTTGTCAATTTCATTAATAATATTTTCTACAGAATTAATAGAATACGGTTGATTTTTTAATTCAGTGAAAACATTCTTTAAACCTTCAAAATTTTTATTATCAAAATCATTCGGTAGCTCTATATTAAGTTTGTCGAAGAAAAATTTTTCTTTTGCATCAATATTGAATATTAATTCAAAACTCTGATCGTCTAATAATTTTGCGAATGAAGAACTTATCACTACATCATAATATCCTTTATTTAAATAAAAATTTCTCAATAATCTCTTATCAAACTTTATTAAATTTTCATTTAAATATTTTTTACCTGAGATTATTTTCCAAAATTTATACTCCTCACTAACTATTAAACTTCGTAATTTACCATCTTTAAATTTTTTATTTCCTATAAATGAAATTTTTTTGATTTTTGCCTTTTTACCAAGATTTATGTTAAAGACTAAATCAACCTTATTATTACCAATATCATTTAGTTCGATTTCAATATTAGAAAAATAATAGCCTGAATTTTTTAAGGATGATTTCATTGTTGCTTTATCCTCTATTAACAAAATCTCGTTATAAGATGATCTTGGTTTAAGTTTCAAATTTTTTGTTATTTCTTCTTTTAACGTATTCGATTTAATTCCTTTATAAGAAATATTTTCAATAATTGGATTTTCTTCAACAAAAATTTTTAAAACTTTATTATTAATACTTATAGCTACATTTTCAAAAAAATTAGTATTGTAAAGGTTTTTTAATATATAATTTAAATCATTTTCACTTAAATCATCTCCTAATTTTGTTTTTGAAAACATTATGATTGTTTCATCAGCTATCCTTTCATTACCATCAATATCAATTTCATTAATTATTTCTGCATTTGAACTCATACATGTAATTTTTAATATGATTGCAATTAATGAGAGAAATTTAGTGTATTTATTTAACATTTTCAGTCTTATACACTGTTTTCAGTATTTTTGAACGTACATAATTATTTAATTCAACAATATCTTCTACATTTTTTGGTGATTTATTTTTATATTTTATAAATTCTTTACGATTAACAAATTTTATTAAATGATTATACAAGTCAACAAATCTTATTTTTTTATCTAAAAATAATTTCACTAAGGTATCATTTGCAGAAACAATAACAGTCTCAAAAAGAGAATTTTTTTTAGGTAATATTTTTAAAATATTAACCATAGGATATTTCTTTAAATCTACGTTATGTAAATTTAGTTTATTTAATTTAATAATATCAATTGGATCTGATTTTATATATTCATTATATTTATTATATAAAGTATTAAAAATCGGAATTTTCATTGTTGTGTCGTGTGCGATAATTTTTGTAAGTCCATTATTAAATTTTATTAAACAGTGAATATAAGATTTAGGATGAATTAAAATTTTGATTTTATGGTATGGTATTTGAAATATATTTTTGGCCTCAATTACTTCGTATACTTTATTAATCATTGTTGCTGAGTCTATGGATATTTTTTTTCCCATTTTCCAATTTGGGTGATTTAATGCTTTTTTAATACTAATATTTTTAAAATTTTTAAGTGGTTCGTTGTAGAAAGGTCCACCAGATGCTGTTAAATAAATTTTTTCTACAGTTTTATAATCTAGTTTGTTTAAACCGTACCATAAAGAAAAATGTTCAGAATCTACTGGAATAAAGTTTGTTTTATATTTTTTTAATTCCTCGTTAATTATGCTCCATCCACAAACTATAGTTTCTTTGTTGGCTATTGCTATACTTTTTGTATACTTTATTATCTCATATGTAGGTATAAGCCCTTCTATTCCAATTATTGAACTCATTGTATAATCAATTTTTTTATTAAGAATTTTTTTTAAATTATCAAATGATTTAAAAATATTAATATTTATATTTTTAGTATTTTGTTTTAAGATTTTAAAATTATTTTCATTTGTTATTATTAAATTTTTCACATTAAATTTTTTTGCTTGTTTGAATAAAGTTTTATGATCCTTATTTGCAGTTAGTAAAACTATATCGAAGTTTTTTTTGTCTTTTTCAATTATTTTTAATAAGGTTTTACCAATTGAACCTGTTGATCCAAGAATTGCGATTTTTTTTTTAGACATTAAAAAAATATTTTATCTATTAAATAAGCTGCTGGTAAAACAAAAATAACACCGTCTATCCTGTCTAGCAAACCCCCATGTCCAGGTAAAATTGTTCCAGTATCGTTTACTTTAGCCTTTCTTTTAAAATACGAAATAAATAAGTCACCAAGTTGGCAAATCATACAGAGAAATAAACATGTGGGAATAAGCTTTATATAATCATCGGTGACAAAATTTTTATCATTATAAGAAAAATTATAATAAAACCAGAAAATCACTATTGAAAATAGAGAAAATATAAATGAGCCTACACTTCCAGATATGGTTTTATTAGGACTTATTTTAGTTAATTTTCTTCCACCAATTAAATTACCTACTAAATATCCACCGGTATCAGAAAATATACAAATCGATATTATAAAAACTAGACCAATAGGAGGATTATAATAAGAATCATATGAAACATAAATGACTATTAATAAAAATAAAAAAGAAACAATATTTAAACTAGCTATAGTATTCTTATCTTTTTTCCAAATTTTTTTTGATAAATTATTAAATTCAATGAATAAAATCAAAGATACAATAATAAGAAAAAATAACCAAACATATTTATTATAAAATAGACTTATTGAAATAATTAACAATAATATTAATGAAGTAATAATTCTTTGGAAAAAATTATTCATTATATTTTACCAAAATTTCTTTTAATATTTTTATATTCTTTTATTATTCTATTGTAATCTTTTTCATTAAAAGCAGGCCATAATTTTTTTTCAAAAAATATTTCTGAATAAGCAAGCTGCCATAGTAAAAAATTACTTAATCTTTTAGTATTGCCAGTTCTAATAAGTAGGTCAGGGTCTGGTATATTTTTAGTTTGTAAATTTTTACTTAAATTTTTTTCATTTATATAAGTTTTATTCTTCTTCATTATTTTAAAAGCATTTATTAGTTCAAATTTAGATCCATAATTTAATGCAAGATTAATTTGTAAATTGGTATTTTTTGATGTTTTTTTTTCTGATTTATTTAAAAGTTTATTTAATTTAGTAGAAAACTTTTTTGATCCTATAATTTTAAGTTTTATATTTTGCTTGTGAAGATCTTCAATTCTATTAATTAAAAAGTTTTCCAATAAATTAAATAAAAAATTTACTTCTTTTTTTGGTCTTTTCCAGTTTTCAGTAGAAAATGCAAATAAAGTTAAAAAATTAATTTTATGTTTTATTGTCTCTTTGATTATTTTTTCGACAGTATTTAAGCCTGCCTTATGTCCTGCATTTCTAGATCTTTTATATTTTAAACCCCATCTTCCATTACCATCCATAATAATGGCCACATGTTTTAAAGGGTTCATATTGTCATTATTTCTTTTTCTTTTAACGAAACTTTTTCATCAACAGCTTTTATATGATCATCTGTGATTAATTGTACTTTCTTTTCATGTGATTTTTCCTCATCCTCACTAATTTCTTTTGACTTTAATTGTTTTTTAAGATCTTCATTAGCTTCTCTTCTAATGTTTCTTATTGAAACCTTGCATTTTTCACCAATTGATTTTATTAATTTTTTAATTTCACTTCTTCTTTCCTCATTTAATTCAGGCACAGGTAACCTAATTAATTGACCATCAATTTGAGGATTTAGGCCCAAATCAGATTTTTTAATTGCCGCGTCAATTAATGGAACATTGTTAATATCCCATACTTGAATATTAATCATTCTTGGTTCAGGAGTTGTTATACTTCCAATCTGGTTAACTGGCATTTGTTGTCCATAAACATCAACTTTAACTAAATCTAACATTGACGCATTAGCTCTACCTGTTCTTAATGAAGATAGCTCTTTAGAGAAAACCTCAATGGCTTTATCCATTTTAAGGCTGTATGATTTCTCATCAAACATTTACTCTCCTATCTTTATTCTATAAAATTCTTTAATTTTTAAATCGGCTATAGAAAGTTCTTTTAATATATCTTGAACTTTTTTCTTTGGTTCCATTACCCAAGCTTGTGTTAAAAGAGCATTTTCCTCTTTAAATTTATTCATCTTACCTAAGCTTATTTTTTTTGCAATATCATCTGATTTTCCTAAATTTTTTAACTCTTCAGTTACTAGCTCTTGTTCTTTATCAATAACAGCTTGATCGATTAGGTTAGATTCTAGAGCTAAAGGATTTGAGGCTGCTATATGCATTGATAATTGTTTGCTAAATGTTTTGACTGTTTCTGAATTATCTTTGGTATCTAACGAAACCATAACGGCTAATTTTGCAACATTATCTTTGACAATAGTGTGAAGATAGTGATTGTTTACACCATCAGAATTTTGAATAGTTTTAGCTTTTCCTATTGTAATTTTTTCACCAATTTTTGCAATTAAAGCAACTAAATTGTCATTAACTGTTTGATCATTTTTCATTTTAGCTATTTTTAAATCTTCAATATTTGAATTGTTTTTATTATTCAATTCACTTAATTCTTTAACAAAATTAATAAAATCATCATTTTTAGCGACAAAGTCTGTTTCACAATTTATTTCAATCACTGAAGTTTTGTTTTCATCACCACTAACTACAACAACACCCTCCTTTGCATCCCTAGACATTTTTTTTGATGCTTTTGAAATTCCTTTAACTCTTAAAATTTCAATTGCTTTGTCTAAATCTCCTTTAGACTCTTTAATTGCTAAGTTACAATCTTTAAAACCAGCACCTGTAGATTCTCTTAATTTCTTAACTTTTTCAATATCACTCATTAATTAAATTTCTCCTTTTCCTCTTTTGAAAATTTTTTTTCTAACTTTTCTCTATCTATTTCTTGAATAGTTTTAGTTTTGTTGGGTTCTTTTGTGTCATTAGCTTTATCTTTTTTTGACTCTGGTATTGGCAAAGAACTTTTGGCACTATTAATTGTTTCTTTGATTAAATTACAATAAAGATCAATAGCTCTTCTTGCATCGTCATTTCCTGGAATTGGAAAATCGATGTAATCTGGATTAGAATTACTGTCTAAAATTGCGATAATTGGTATTCCTAATTTAGCAGATTCGGCAATAGCTAATGACTCATAATTTGTATCTATAACAAATACTAAATCTGGGACTTTTTTCATTTCAGCTATTCCTCCCAGAGATCTCTGAAGTTTGTCTTTTTTAACACTCATTTTTAAAAGTTCTTTTTTTGTAAAACCTCTATTCTCCGAAACTAAATCGGTTTCCAACTTTTTTAATTTTTTAATCGAATTTGAAATTGTTCCCCAATTAGTTAGCATACCTCCTAACCATCTATAATTTACAAAATATTGATCTGTATCTTTCGCAACATCTGCAATAGCTTCAGATGCTTGTTTTTTTGTAGATACAAACAAAATTTTTCCGTTGTTTGAAATAGTTTCGTAAACTTTTTCCAAAGCAATTTTCGTTAACTCTAGAGTTTGAGTTAAATCTATAATGTGAATTGAATCTCTTTTTCCAAAAATATACTTTTTCATTTTTGGATTCCATCTCAAAGTTTTGTGTCCTAAATGAACACCAGCTTCTAATAATTGTTGAATTGTAACGTTAGGTATTTTCATATTTATTCCCGGTTAAGCCACCACAGTAATTTCCAATTATGGACCGGAGGTATAAAACCAACAACTGTGTGCGTGTTAATTTATTTTAGTGAGTATTTACAAATATTTTTTCATATTAACAAGTAATTATTTAGTTAATAATTGCTCGAATTTCTTGATTTCTTAGTAGGTTGAGTGATTTTCTATCTAATTTTCGAGAATTTTTTAATGTAAATTTCAGATTATTATTTTTATTAACTAAATTGATATTTACTTTTGTTTTGCCCTGATCTTTCAAAAATTTTGATATTATTTTAATTTGTTCCTCAGATTTTAGATTGAATGAAACCTCATTTATAGGGCTATTAAATAGGTCTTTAAGTGATGCTATTTTTTGTACATTAATTCTAGTTAACCTATTTTCATCGTTAGTAATATTTTTTAGCAAAGTTAAAATTAACGAACTACCTTCTTTTAAAATTTCTCTATTTAATTCTAAGACATCAGAAAAAATAAAGAGTTCAAATACACTTGATAGGTCTGTCAATTTCAGAACTGCATAAGAATTGCCTTTTGCTGTTTTTCTCTCTTGTACTTTTAATAATGTTGCTGCAATATTTGTTTCTTTTAAATTATCTGTTGAAATAAATTTTGAATAATTGATTATTTTATAATCATCAAAAATTTCAGTAAATTGATTTAAAGGGTGATCAGAAATAAAAAAACCTACTGCTTCGAATTCTTTTGACAATCTTTCTTCAAATTTCCAATCTTGAGTTTTAATTAAAATATCATCTTGAACACTTTCTTCCTCTGAAAATAAATCAATTTGATTAGCTGATTTGTTGTCAAATATATTTTTGCTTTTAGTAATTATATTAGGAATAGATTCAAACAAAGCTTTTCTATTTGAATTTAAATTATCAAAAGCACCAGATTTGACCAAACCTTCTAATTGAAGTTTATTTATATCTTTTGGATTTACTCTTTTAATAAAGTCACTGATTGATTCAAACTTTCCATTTGAAATCCTTTCTTCAACTATATTTGATATTGCTTCATAACCAACAGCTTTTATGCCACCTAAAGCATAATAAAACTTATTGTTAATTGTTTTAAAATCAGCAAAACACTCATTTATATCTGGACGAACAATTTCAACATGTAATCTTTTTAATTCTTCATAAAACTCATTTAACTTATTTTGATTAGATATATCCATTGTCATTGAGGCAGCAATAAATTCTTTAGGATAATAAGTTTTTAAAAATGCAGTTTGATATGAAATAATTGCATACGCTGCTGCATGGCTTTTATTAAATCCATATTCAGCAAATGGTTCTATTTTTAAAAAAATTCCTGCAGCTACATCTTTTGCAATTCCATTTTTAATCGCTCCAGCAATAAATCCTAATTTTTGTTTTTCAAGCTCTGCTCGTTTCTTTTTACCCATTGCCCTTCTTAAAAGATCAGCTTGTCCTGCTGTAAATCCTGATAATTTTTGTGCGATTTGCATTACTTGTTCTTGATAAATAATTACACCATAAGTTGGTTTTAAAATTTCTTTTAGAAGTGGATGTAAATAATCTGGTTTTTGTTTGCCATGTTTGCAATCGTTATAAGTTGGAATATTGCTCATTGGACCTGGTCTATATAAAGCAACTAATGCAATGATATCCTCAATATGGTTGGGCTTCATTTGTATTAAAGCTTCTCGCATACCAGCACTTTCAATTTGAAATAATCCAACTGTTTTACCTGTAGACATTAAATCAAAAACTTTTTGATCCTCGTAACTAATACTTTCAATATCAAATTCTTTATTTTTCTTTTGGATAAGTTTTTGAGTATTATTTATAACTGTTAATGTTTTTAAACCTAGAAAGTCAAATTTTACCAAACCAGCATTTTCTGCTGAATACATATCAAATTGAGTAGATGGTAATAATAAATTTGCAGACACGTCTTTATACAAAGGAACAACTTCAGTCAATTTTTTATCTGCTATTACTACACCAGCTGCATGAGTAGCAACATTTCTATTTAGACCCTCTAGTTTTAGAGAAAGATCAGTAAGTTTCTTTACCCTTGGATCTTCATTTATAAGTTTTTGTAATCTTGGCTCACCTGCAATGCACTGAGTTAGATTTTGTGGCCTTGATGGATCGAATGGTATCATCTTAGATATACTATCAACAAATCCGTAAGCCAATCCCAAAACTCTACCAACATCTCTAATTACCATTCGTGCTTTCAATTTTCCAAATGTAATGATGTGAGCTACACTATCTTTATATTTTGTTGTTAAATATTCAAAAACTTGATCTCTTTTATCCTCACAAAAATCTATATCAAAATCTGGCATTGAAATTCTATCTGGATTTAAAAATCTTTCAAAAATTAGATTAAATTTTATTGGATCAACATCAGTTATTGATAAACACCAAGCTACTAAAGAACCGGCCCCCGAACCTCTTCCAGGACCTACAGGAATATCATTATTTTTAGCCCACTTTATATAATCAGCAACTATTAGAAAATAACTAGAATATTTCATTGCTATAATAATAGAAAGTTCATGATTAAGTCTCTCTCTATATTCCTTATAAATATTATTATTTTCAAATTCGTCATCATTTAAACTAAAAATTTTATTGAATTTAATTTTCAATCCATTAATTGAGTCTTTTTTTAAAATTTCATCCGCGTTCCCGTCTTTATTACTACTTATATTTGGCAGTATAGGGTTTGAAAATTGTGGCCTGTAATTACATCTCAATGGAAAATTATAATTATTTTCTAAAGCCTCTGGCAAGTCAGCAAATAATTCTGACATCTCCAAGTTTGTTTTTAGGTAATGTTGGTCGGTTAATCTTAATCTATTTTTTTCATTAACATATGTTTTATTACCAATACAAATTAAGGCATCGTGTGCTTCATACATATTTTTGTTTAAATAATAAACTTCATTAGTCGCAATAATAGGTATTTCTAGATCTAAGGATTTTTTTAAATTAAATTTTTCAAATCCAATTTCATTTTGGTCATTATGTCTTTGTATCTCTAAATAAAATCTGTCACCAAAGGCAAGTTTGATTTTGCTATAAAGCTCATCAATTTCAGTAAATTTTCCTTTGTCAAACAATTTACCAAATAAACCAAAAACCGTCCCTGAAAATATCGCAACACCATTAGAATTATTTAGTAATAATTCAAAATCTACATGTGGGTCTGATAATTCATCATTTTCTAAATAAGAGGAAGATGAAAGTTCAATTATATTTTTATATCCAAGTTCATTTAGAGCAAATAAAGGAAGAAAACCTGTTGTTGCTCCAATTTTAACATTAATTTGAGTACCAATTATTGGCTGGGTACCGGACTTTGAAATTTTTTCAGCAAATTCTAATGCACCACACAAATTTGAAGTATCACATAAACCTAATGACTTTATTTTATTTTTTTTTGAGTATTCTTGTAAATCATCTATTCTAGCTGCACCCTCACAAATAGAATATTGCGTATGAATTTTAAGATGATTAAATTTTTGTGATTGAGACTCATGCATCTAATGATTTTACACTACCATCAGTCATCTCCAATAGGCAATCTGCTTTATTAGCAAAGAATCTATTATGAGTTGCAAATATAATTAGCCTATCTGATCTTTTTTGTTTGTTAAAGAGCTCAAAAATATCCTTTGCTGTTTCCATATCTAGGCTTCCAGTTGGTTCGTCAGCTAAAATAATTTCAGGGTCATTTATGATTGCTCTTGCTATAGCAATTCTTTGAGCTTCACCACCCGATAATTGAGATGGAAAATGATCTGCTCTTTTTGAGAGACCAATTTTTTTAAGCAATTTTTCAGCACTTGATATTGCTAAATCTTTATTGCTATTAACAGCAAGTGAAGCCAAATATATATTTTCTAAAGCTGTAAAATCTGGGAGAAGATTGTTTTGCTGATAAATAATCCCTATATTTTTTGCCCTAAAAATATCATTTTTTTCTGACTCATCAAAGTTTACTTGAATTTTATTGAAGTTAATTGATCCAGATGACGGTCTGTCAATCAAAGATATTAGATTTAATAATGTCGATTTACCAGATCCAGAGGGTCCCATTATAGAATAACTTTTACCTTTATCGAATTTTTGAGAAAGATTTTTTAATACTTTAACTGTTTTTTCTGTTTTAAAAGTTTTAAATATTTTTTTTAATTCGAGAAAACTATTCATATTTTAAAGATTTAATTGGGTCCAGTTTGGCTGCTTTAAAGGCAGGAAAAATTGATACTATTATCGTTATAATTATTGAACAAATTGAAATTAAAAAAATTGATGTTGGATCTATTTCTGAAGGCATCTTGCTTAAAAAATAAATCTCTTCTGGAAATAAACTTATATTAAATGTTGAGCTAAGAAATTGTCTAAAATTCTCTATGTAAAGAGAAAACGTTACACCTAAAAAAATTCCAAAAATAGTAGCTGATGTTCCAATTATTACACCTACTAAAAAAAATATTTTTACAATTGATTTATTTAACACACCAATTGACTTTAAAATTGCGATATCTCTTGTTTTGTTTTTAACTAAAATTGTTAACCCAGAAATTATATTAAAGGCTGCAACAATAATTATTAAAGATAGGATAATAAACATTACATTTCTTTCTACTTTTAAGGCAGAAAATAATGAACTATTCATATCAGCCCAACTAAAAACGAATTCTTTATCAAAAATTTCTTGGACAATAAATTTTTGCTGCTCAATTTTATTTGGGTTTTTTAAATAAATTTCTAAATTTCTATCATCTGACTTATAGTCAAAAAAATCCTCAAGAGTATTTAAGTTAATAAATGCGATATTATTATCAAACTCAGCCAAACCACTATTGTAAATTGATGCTACTAAAAAAGTTTTTTGTTTTGGCATACTACCAATAATTGTTTCTACCCCTGATGGTGAAAGTAAAGTTAATTCATCACCTATTTTTAGATCTAAAGAAAAACTTAATTCATTGCCTATAGAAATATAGTTTCTATTTAATTGACCTTTGTTCCCTTTAAATTTTTCATTTTTGACAATTTCTAAACTTGGAAAATCATTTGTTTTATATCCACGTAATACTATACCTTTTGATGTATCATTTTTAAGTATAATAGCTTCACCAGAATTACTTAAAATAATATTTTCTGAAATTAATTTTAAATTTTTTTTATTTATTTTTTTTTCATCAATTGGATTTCCATAAGTTTTTACAGTTATATGTGAGTTAAAGCCTACTATTTTATTAATCAGCTCAGTCCTAAATCCGTTCATAACGGACATCACAATAATAAGAACTGCAACTCCAAGACTTATTCCTATAAAAGAAAAAATAGATATAACATTCAAAAAGCCATCTTTTTTTCTGGCTTTTAAAAATCTAAAAGTAATTTCTTTTTCTAAAGTAGAAATCAAATTGAATTTTTTTGTTTAGTTATTATTTCTATAATTTTACTTAATGATAAATTTTGAGTTTCACCACCGGTTTCCTTGAACTCTAATAAATCACCCTCACTTTTCTTACCAATAATAATTTGATATGGGGCACCAATTAAATTCATTTTTTTAATTTTTGATGAGAAATTCTCATCTGTATCATCAATGATTGCATCAATATTATTTTTGAGTAATTCTATATTGATATTATTTGCTTTATCTAAAGCTGAGGTGTCATTTTTATTTATCATAGGTATTAATGCAACATCATAAGGAGCAACAGACAATGGCCATTTCATGATTTCATTTTTATCATCATATTTTGCCTCAATTATAGCCCCTACTAACCTTGATACACCAATTCCATAAGAACCCATTTTAACAAAATCTTTTTTTCCTCCTGGTAAATCAACAGATGCTCCCATTGGCTTTGAATACTTGTCTCCAAAGTAAAATATATGTCCTACTTCTATACCCTTTGTTATCAATTGATTTTCTTTAGAAACAATTTTTTCAAACTCATCTTTATTAAACTTTTCGTCAGTCACAGCATAAAACTGTTCATAATTTTTTCTCATATTTTCTAATGATGATCTCTCTAATTGTGTACTATCGCTATTTAAATCAAATATTCTTTTATCTGTAAAAATCTTACTCTCACCTGTATCAGCGAGGATAATAAACTCATGTGATAAATTTCCACCTATAGGTCCTGTATCAGCAGCCATGGGTATTGCCGTTAAAGATAGTCTTTTAAATGTTTTTAAATATGAAAGAAAAAATTTATTATATGAGAATAAAGCATCCTCATCAGAAACATCAAATGAATAAGCATCTTTCATATAAAATTCTCGACCTCGCATAATTCCGAACCTTGGTCTTATTTCATCTCTAAACTTCCACTGAATATGATACATTAGTTGTGGTAGAGATTTATAAGATTTTATTGATGATCTAAAAATTTCTGTAATTTGCTCTTCATTAGTTGGACCATATAACAATTCTCGATTTTGGCGGTCAGTTATTCTAAGCATCTCCTCACCATAGTCTTCATAACGTCCACTTTCTTTCCAAATTTCACTTGATTGAATAGTTGGCATTAGTATTTCTTGAGCACCAATTTTATTTTGCTCTTGTCTGACAATTTCTTCTATTTTTTTCATCACTTTAAAACCTAAAGGGAGCCATGAGTAAATTCCTGCCGATGCTTGCTTGATCATGCCTACTCTCAACATTAATTGATGAGATTTAATTTTTGCTTCTGACGGATTATTTTTTAATATTGGTATAAATAAATTTGATATAAACATCTTAATTGATCATATTTCTTAAATTTAAATATTCAAATTTAATTAATAAGTAAATTATAATGAAAATGACAGTAGTAATTCCAGTACAATATAAGAATTTTTTCAACATTTTTGGATTTTCAGGTGATCCAGGATCCTCACCATCAATTTTAACAGTCTTTATTCGATTTACATCAATTGGTAAAATAGCAAAGAAAACTATCCACCATATAATTATATAGATGATAGCTAACCCTGTTACACTCATTAAATTCTTACTAAATTTATATTGGTAAAAGGTTTTTTTCCTGTTCTCTCTTTAGAAAATTTTCTACATGCAATTTTTAATGCATCAATTAAATTATGTTCTTGTTGTTTGCTTCCAACTTTGAATGTTCTCGAAATAATTTCAATCTCTTCAATCAAGCCATATGTGAAATCATCTTTATCCTCAACTGGTAAACCCCTAAATGAAAGTATTGGATCATTGTGAATATTCCCTTTTGTAGTAATCATAATAGTTACCTCTAAGTATCCATTTGCACCTAAATTTTTTCTGTCTTTTATTGACTGCGAGTCTGGATCAATACTTACATTTCCATCTAAATATAGTTTACCACTTGGCGCTTTATCATACACTTTAGGTTTGTCTCCTGGAAAAAGCTTAACTATATCTCCATTTTCAACTTGAACTGGGTGAGGAACTTGCATTTCTTTAGCAAAGCTAATGTGCTCAATCATGTGTCTATGTTCACCATGAACTGGTATTACACATTTTGGTTTTACCCATTGATACATTTCTTTTAAGTCTTCTCTGTTTGGATGACCTGAAACGTGAACAAATTCATTTTCTTCAGAAATTACTTCTATACCGTCTTTAACTAGTTGATTGTGAAGTTTATAAAGTTTTTTTTCATTTCCTGGAATAATTTTTGATGAAAATATTACAGTATCACCTTGTTCAATGAAAACATCGGGATGTACATAGCTAGAAATTCTCATCATTGCACCCATTGGTTCACCTTGACTCCCTGTACATAAATATACAATCTTCTCTCTAGAAAAATTTTTTGCCTCACGAGCATCAATTGGTTCAATAGTATTTTTTAAATAGCCACATTGTCTTGCAGCCTTATAAATTCTATGCATTGACCTTCCAACCAATGAAATTTGTCTACCAGTTTGCTCTGCACAATAAAATGCTGTCTCCATTCTAGCTACATTTGATGCAAAAGAGGTTATGATTATTCTTTTTTTTAATCTAGACATTATGTTTAACATGCTTTTTCTAACATCTAATTCAGATCCAGATTTACCTGCGCTCATAACATTAGTAGAATCACAGATCATTGCCAAAACACCTTCTTCTCCAATCTCCTTTAGTCTTGTTTCATTTGTTTTATCACCAACCAATGGATTTGGATCAACTTTCCAATCGCCTGTATGCAAGATAGAACCTACTGGTGTTTGAATTCTTAAACCATTTGGTTCTAATATAGAATGAGTTAAAGTTATGTATTCAATTTCAAATGGATCTAATAAAACTTTACCATTCAATTCAACTATTTTTAAATCATTTGTTATATCAATTTGTTTCTCTTTAAATTTTTCTCTAATTAAAAGTGCTGTAAATGGTGTTGCAAATATTTTACATTTAAGCTTTGGCCATAAATGTGCAATTGCCCCTATATGGTCTTCGTGAGCATGAGTTACAACAATCCCTAATAAATTATCTTTTCTCTCAACTATAAATCCTGGATCTGGATATATCAAATCAACCCCAGGAATAGTATCATCTGCAAATGTTACACCTATGTCAACCATAATCCATTTATGATCACTAGGTTTTCCGTAGCCAAACAAATTCATGTTCATGCCTATTTCACCTGATCCGCCTAAGGGACAAAATAATAACTCATCTTTCATATTATTTAATTAATTTTGAAATCTTTATTAGACCATTAATTGTAATATCTTGGTTATGACTTGCTTTCGTTTTAATTGACTCTTTAAATAAATTTGAAAATCCACCGGTAATAATTACTTTGAAGGATTTTCGTGTTTCTTTCTTAATTAAATTAATAATATTGTCAATTAAACCTGCATAACCCCAAAAAAAGCCTGATCTAACAGCATTTATTGTATTTTTACCAATCACTTTATTGACCTTTTTAAGATCTATTTTTGGAATTAAAGATGCTTTATGAGATAATGTATTGAGAGATAATCTCACACCAGGGGCAATAATCCCTCCATAATAAGTATCTTTTACAAGAACATCAAAAGTAGTTGCCGTTCCAAAATCTAAAATAATAAAATTATTTTTATTATTCATAACGCTAATGGCATTACTAATTCTATCTGAACCTACTTGTTTATAATCAACTTTAATTTTTATAAGCGATCTTAGGTTTAAGTTTTTTACCTCTAGACATTTTAATTTTATTTTTTTTGATAAAAATTTTTTAATTATTTTGAATGTGCTAGGGACAACACTGCAAAATAAAATTTTTTCTATTTTGTTAAATTGAATTTTATTTTTTTTAAATAAATCATTAAGTTGTCTAATGTTTATAGAATTAGATAAAAAGGAAATTTTTTTTAAAATTTTATTTTTTTTAGAAACAATACAAACTTTAGTTTCAGTATTACCTATATCACCTAAAATATACATTATTTAATTTTATATAATTTATATAAACTTTTTTCAAAAAGTTGTTTAAGTTTATTTTCAACATTTAATTTACTAATACTTTTTTTAGTTACCTCTTTCAAGTTTGTAGATGGATAATTTTTAATATAAGGATTTTTTATTATATTTATTCCTATACCTGTTATTAAAAATTTTTTTTTATTTAAAAATATAACTTCTTGTAAAATTCCACTTATTTTTTTTCTATCAATTAAAAGATCGTTTGGTTTTTTAAATATTATTTTTTTTCTTGTAAATGCAGAGAGTAATTTTTTAACTAAAAGACAATTAATTTTAGTAATAGTATTTATTGATAAATTTTTTTTATTTAATTCATTGAAAAAAGATACAAATAAATTTCCTTTTGATGAAATCCATTTTCGTCCATATTGTCCTCTACCATTTGTTTGTGTCTCAGCAATAACCATACCTAAATTATAATTACTTTCTTTAATAATTCTTATAGCTGTATTATTTGTGCTTTTAACTTTTTTGAATTTGAATTTTTTTAGTTTCATTAAATTATATTAATTCTTGATACAACTTCTATTAACAAGCTTGGAAATATGAAGTAAAAAAGAATTAATATTGTTGAAATGGTAAGTGAAAATTTTAACCATAAGCTATGATCAGTATCATATTTATCTTTTTCTTTATCAAAATAAATTATTTTTATAATTCTTAAGTAATAAAAAGCTGCTACAACAGTAGATAATAATCCAACAATAGCTAAAAAATACATTGATTGTTCTAATACAGCTTTAAAAACATAAAATTTTGCAAAGAAGCCAGCTAAAGGTGGTATTCCTGCTAAAGAAAATAAAATTAATAATAAACATAAAGATAATAAAGGATGATTTTTTGATAAGCCAGAAAGATCATCAATATCCTCATAATATTGATCTTTTCTCCTTAACATTAATAAACAAGAAAAAAGAGCTAAATTCATAATTACATATATTGAAATATAAATTATTGAACTTTGTATTCCCTCATTTGTTACCGTAGCTAGACCTGCCAATGTATAACCAATATGACTTATAGAACTGTAAGCAATTAGTCTTTTAATATTAGTTTGCCCTATTGCAGCAACTGCTCCAAATATCATCGAGGCAATTGATAAGAAGACAATTATCATTTGCCATTGATCAATTAAATTAAAGAATGGAACATATAAAAATCTTATAAATACTGTTAAGGCGGCTATTTTTGGTACTATTGTAAAAAATAAGGTAACAGTTGTTGGAGATCCTTCGTAAACATCAGGTGCCCACATATGGAATGGAACTGCGGAAATTTTAAATGCCAAACCAACTAAAATGAATACAATTCCGAATGTTAAAACATATTCATCAGAATTTAATTGGTTTGATATTATGTCAAAATTGGTTGAACCAGAAAAACCATAAACTAGTGAACATCCATATAATAATAATCCTGACGAAAGAGCACTTAAAACGAAATATTTCAAACCTGCCTCAGATGATTTTAGTTGATCTCTGTTATAAGTAGCTAACACGTAAAGAGCTAACGACTGTAACTCGAGTCCCATATAAAAAACAATTAAATCATTCGAGCTAATCATAACCATCATGCCAAGTATCGAGCTAAGAATTAGAATTGGATATTCTATATTATATATTTTAAAACTTTTTAAATAGCTTGATGAAATAACTAAAACTAAAAATCCTCCAATTAAAGTTATAATTTTCATCAATGATGACATTTGATCAATAACAATACTTCCATTAAATAAAGTTTCTCTATTAACTGAGAAGGTTTCATTTATTGTTAATATTGTTGTAATAAAAATTGAAAATAAAGATAAATTGACTAAAATTTTAGAACTATCTTTTTTAAATACACCCAAAATGAGTAAAAACATAATTGATAGAGAAATAAAAATTTCAGGTAATATTAAATTTAAATTTTCCATATTATTTACTAGCTAAATTTTTTTCATGCATGCTAATTAAATCTGTTACAGAAACCTCTATAGTGTTAATTAATGGATCAGGATAAAACCCATAAAATAAAATTGGAGCTGCCAAGCAACTTAAAATAAAATATTCAGATCTATTTAAATCTACAATTTTTTTAAGATCTTCATTTATTAGATTACCAAAAACTACTCTTTTATATAGCCATAACATATATGCAGCACCTAAAATTACTCCAAGGCTTGCAACAACAGCCACTAAAAAATTATCTTTGAATGCACCCATTAAAATTAAAAACTCCCCAATAAAACCACTCGTCCCAGGTAAACCTAAGGATGCCAAAGCAAATATCATAAATAATATTGAATATTTTGGAATTACAGAAACTAATCCCCCGTAAGTACTTATTAATCTAGAATGCATTCTGTCATAAACCACTCCAACAGTTAAAAACAAAGCTGCTGAAACCAATCCATGACTTATCATTTGAATAATACTACCTTCAATTCCCTGTTGTTGAAGAGTGAAGATACCTAATGTTACAAACCCCATATGAGCAACAGATGAATATGCTATCAGTTTTTTCATATCTTCTTGCATCAAAGCTATTAGTGACGTGAATATAATTGCAATTACACTCAAAACATAAATTAAAGGAGTAAATGTTTCTGATGCTACAGGGAAAAGTCCTAATGAAAATCTTATAAATCCATATCCAGCCATCTTCAATAATATTGCTGCAAGTAATACAGATCCTGCTGTAGGAGCCTCAACGTGCGCATCCGGTAACCATGTATGAACAGGCCACATAGGTGTTTTAACTGCAAATGAACTAAAAAACGCCAGCCATAAAAGATTTTGATATTTAACATCAATACCAATTTCATAAAGCTTAACTACATCTGTTGTACCAGTTATCCAATAAATTGAAATTATTGCTACTAGCATTAAAACAGAACCTAAGAGTGTATATAAAAAAAATTTAAATGCAGAATAAACTCTTCTTGTACCTCCCCAAATTCCAATAATTAAAAACATTGGAATTAATCCTGCTTCAAAAAACAAATAAAATACAACTAAATCTAATGCACAAAAAACACCAATCATAAAGCTTTCCATAATCAGTATTGCAATTAAAAAATCTCTTAATCTATTTTTTACAGAGTTGTTAACAGATATTACACATAGTGGGGTAATAAAAGTTGTTAGTATAATAAATAAAATTGAAATTCCATCTATACCAACTTTATAATTAACTAATCCTTCAATCCATGTTCTATCTTCTATAAATTGGAAGCTAGACTTAGATTGGTCAAAAGAAATCCATAAGTAAATTGAAATTAAAAAATTAACGACTGTTGTAAATAAAGATACGTATTTACCAGTTAAATTATTTCCATCTTTATCTTTGGTAAAAAATAAAAATAAAGCACCAACAATTGGCAATAATATTAAAGATGAAAGGATAGGAAAATTCATTATTTAACTATTAAAAAGGTTAAGAAAGCAGTGAAACCTAACAACATTACAAATGCATATTGATATATAAAACCACTTTGAAATTTAGTGGCTTTTATTGAACATTTTTTAATAAAAGAGGAAATTCCATCAGGACCAAAACCATCAATAATAGTTCCATCGCAAAATTTCCATAAAAATAAACCAATTTTTTTTGATGATTTAATGAATAATACTTCATACAACTCATCGAAATACCATTTATTCACTAAAAAATTATATAAAGGTTTATTTATTGAAGCCATGTCATGAGGTAAATCTTTATTTTTTACAAACAAGTAGTAAGCAATTGGAATAGATAATAAAACTAAACTAGGTGTTAAAAGTAAAAACCACAAAGGAGGATGTTCAGTGCTTAATGGGTTTAAAAACTTAATAGACTCTGCCCAGAAATGATTATCTTCATGACCAATGAAAAGATCTTTGAATAAAAAACCGGCAAACACAGCTCCTATTGAAAGAATAAATAAAGGAAGAAGCATTACTAATGGAGACTCGTGTGTTTCGTCTATATTGATGTCTTTATTGTTATACTCTCCGTGGAAAGTTTTAAATATCAATCTCCAAGAATAAATAGATGTTAAAAATGCTGTAAATATTCCAATTCCAGCAGCGTAATATCCAGTAGTATTACCTTTTAAATATGCAAATTCTATGATCGCATCTTTAGAATAAAATCCTGATAAAAATGGAAAACCTGTCAAAGCAAGAGTTCCTATAATCATTAAAGCGTAGGTATATGGTAGCTTTTTCCATACACCACCCATATTATTTATATTTTGTTCATCTTTAAATGCATGGATTACTGAACCAGATCCTAAAAACAAAAGTGCTTTAAAAAATGCGTGAGTAAATAAGTGAAACATAGCAACATTATATGCACCTACTCCAGCTGCAAAAAACATATAGCCAAGTTGGCTACAAGTAGAATATGCAATTATTTTTTTTATATCTGTTTGAACTAAGGCTACTGTTGCTGCAAAGAAGGCTGTAGTCATTCCAACTATAGTAATAAAATTTAGTATTAATGGTGAATATTCATAAATTGGAGAACATCTTACTACTAAAAAAACTCCTGCCGTAACCATTGTTGCTGCATGAATTAATGCTGAAACTGGAGTTGGACCTTCCATAGCATCAGGAAGCCATGTATGAAGTAATATTTGTGCAGATTTACCCATTGCTCCAATAAATAAAAGTAAACAAACTAAATCTATTGCTTTAACCTCAAAACCTAAAAATGATAAATTTTTATCTACAACAGTTGGAATTTGTTGAAAAACTTCTGAGTAATTAACTGTTCCAAATAAATAAAATATTAAGAAGATTCCTAAAGCAAAACCAAAGTCGCCTACTCTATTAACAACAAATGCTTTAATAGCTGCAGCATTAGCACTTTCTTTTTTAAACCAAAAACCAATTAAGAAATATGAGCAAAGCCCAACACCTTCCCAACCAAAAAAAAGTTGAATAAAATTATCTGAGGTTACAAGCATTAACATTGCAAAAGTGAATAATGACAAATAAGCCATAAATCTCGGCTTATGAGGATCATGCGACATGTAACCAATTGAATAGATATGCACAAGAGCAGATACAGAAGTTACAACAACTAGCATAACTGCTGATAATGGATCAATTAACATCGACCAATTTACATCAAGTGACCCTGAACTTATCCAGGTAGCTATAACAATATTTTCTTCGTATTGATTAATAATTACTTGATAAAGAACATATATTGATAAGAGTGCAGAAATTGAAACAAGAACAGTTGTTACTATTTCAGAGTTTCTATCACCGATATATCTTCCAAAAAAACCCGAAATGATTGAAGCAATAAGTGGAAGAAATATAATTGAAAGTTCCATAATTAACCTTTCAACTTATCAATTTCTTCAACTCTGATAGTTCCAGAATTTCTAAAATATACTACGATAATGGCTAATCCTATTGCTGCTTCTGCAGCAGCAACAGTAAGGATAAATAATGTAAAAACCTGACCAGCTAAATCACCTAGAAATATTGAAAATGAAACTAAATTAATATTTACCGCAAGTAATATTAGTTCAATACTCATTAGTATTACGATAATATTTTTTCTATTTAGAAAGATACCAATAACACCAATTGAAAAAATTACAGCACCAAGAGTAAGATAATGTCCTAGACCAACCTCAGTCATCTATTCTAACTCCTTTGTTAGTCTCAACTTCTAATACCTCAACACCATCTACTCTTTCACGCGATATTTGCTTGATATAGCTTTGTCTTTTAACACCAGCTCTTTGTCTAAAAGTTAGTACAATTGCCCCTATCATAGCAACTAATAAAATCATGCCGCTTATTTGAAACACGTGAATATAATCAGTGTACAAAATCTGACCTAAAGAATGAGTATTACTTAAACTAGACTGAGAAAGTGAATTGTTTATATCAAAAATTTCTGGTTTGTATTTCCATCCACCAATTACAATTATTATTTCAACAAAAATTAGAGTGCTTATAATTAAACCAACCGGGATATGTTTAGAGCTATCTTTAGCAGCAAACCATTGATTTTTTTGTTGAGCAACATTTAACATCATCACAACAAATAAAAACAAAACTGCAACAGCTCCAACATAAACTATTAACATAATCATTCCTAAAAATTCTGCTCCAATCATGATGAACAAACAAGAAATACTTATGAAATCTAAAATTAAAAAAAATACGGAATGAACTGTATTTTTAGATGCTGTAACCATTATTGCAGAAACAATTGCGATTAATGAAAATGTATAAAAAAAAATTGAATGTGCAATCATTTACTATCTGTGAATGTTGTCTGCTTTAATATTTGCGTCTAAAATATTCTCCCATCTATCTCCATTATCTAACAACTTATCTTTTGTATAATAGAGTTCTTCTCTCGTCTCTGTCGAAAACTCAAAATTAGGACCTTGAACTATAGCATCAACTGGACAAGATTCTTCACATAAACCACAATAAATACATTTCATCATGTCTATGTCATAACGAGTTGTTTTTCTACTACCGTCATCCCTCTGAGCTGACTCAATTGTTATAGCTTGTGCAGGACAAACAGCTTCACATAATTTACATGCTATACATCTTTCTTCACCATTAGGATATCTTCTCAAAGCATGTTCTCCTCTAAATCTTGGACTAATTTTACCTTTTTCAAATGGATAATTTATTGTTTTTTTTGGTTTAAAAAATTCTTTTAAAGCCATATATAGGCCTGTAATAAAATCAATCATTAATATGGTTTTAAAAAATCTTGAAATACTCATAATTAATTCACTGGCAATAGATTAAAATAAAATAGAAAGCTCGCTGTTAGCACTACCCATATTAAAGAAAAAGGAAGAAATACTTTCCAGCCTAATCTCATAAGTTGGTCATATCTATACCTAGGTACAATAGCCTTTACTAAAGCAAATAAGAAAAATAAAAGTAAAATTTTTAAAATTAGCCATAATGCACCAGGTACTAATGTAAATGGATAAATTTCTAAAGGTGATAACCATCCTCCTAAAAAAAGAATTGCACCTATTGCACACATTAACAAAATATTTGCATATTCACCTAACCAAAACATTGCATACATCATGCCCGAGTATTCAGTTTGATATCCAGCAACTAATTCTGCCTCAGCCTCAGGTAAATCGAAAGGAGGTCGGTTAGTTTCAGCTAAGGCTGAAATAAAAAAAATAACAAACATTGGAAATAACGGAATTACAAACCATAGATTTTGCTGTGCAATAACAATATCATTCAGATTTAATGAGCCTACACATAATAATACATTAATTATTATCACTCCTATAGATACCTCATAAGATACCATTTGAGCAGCGGAACGAATTGCCCCTAAAAAAGGATATTTTGAGTTAGATGCCCATCCGCCCATTATTATTCCATAAACTCCTAAAGATGAAACTGCAAATAAGTAAAGAATACCAACATTAATGTCAGCTAAAACCTGAGTTGCACTAAAAGGAATAACAGCCCATGCAATTAATGCTAATGTCATCGTCACTATAGGAGCCAATATAAATATAACTTTATTTGAACTTGATGGAATTATCATTTCTTTAAAAATATATTTCAGAGCATCAGCCAAAGATTGTAGTAATCCAAAAGGTCCAACAACATTTGGTCCTTGTCGTTTCTGCACAAACGCCCAAACTCTTCTATCAAGCCAAACAATCATCGCTACTGATACAAGCACAGGAATAAGTAAAAATAATATTTTATATACTTCTTGAAAAACTACACTCAAGTATTCCATACTAACCTTCCGTACCTGTAGATTTTAAATTTATTTTTGAATTATTGCATTCAATCATTGTCTTAGAACATCTTGCTATAATATTTGAAAAATAATATGGTTTGATATCTATTTTTAATTTTTCATTTTTAAATTCTGCTTTAAATTCATTTTTATAATCTTTATTTTGTTTTTCTTTTTGTAGATTTAAATAATTAAACATACTACTTTCTAATTCTTCCTTATCGTTGAATAATTTTCTATTATTCATAAATTCAGCTATCTCGTTTATTATTTTCCAATCCTCTTTAGCTTCACCTGGGGGATAAGAGGCTTTGTAAGCTTTTTGAACTTTACCCTCTAAATTAGTATAGTGACCGTCTTGTTCTGTATAAGCTGCTCCAGGTAATATAATATCAGCAATTTCTGCTCCCTTATCACCATGACTACCTTGATAAATTACAAACTCATCTTTTTTTTCAAAATTAATGTTGTCTTGACCTAATAGGTAAACAATTTCAAATTTATTTGATTTTAAATCATTTAATAAATTGTTTTCTTTATTTATCAAACCAAGATCAAAATTTCCTACCGATGATGCATCACAAGATAAAATATTTAAAGGGTTCCAATCATCTGAAAATTGATTATTTAGTTTCAAGAAATTTAATATTTTATTGAAAAGAAACTCTGCTGAATTTAATCTTAAAAAAGACTCTCCAATTATAATCATTGGTTTTTTTGAATTTAAAATTTTTTTTGATAAATCATGATCTCCATCAAAAATATTTTTTAATATCTGAGTTTGACCATCAAAACTTTCATAAGGATAAGTTAAATCCCCATTTTCATTTGAAGAATAAATTTGTACATTATTGTTTAAAAAGGATTTTCTAATTCTTGCATTTAATATAGTTGCTTCATACCTTGGATTTGTACCTATTAAAAAAATAAAATCCGACTCCTCAATTCCACTTATTGATGAATTAAATAAATAATTTTCTCTTTTTTGTATATTTACAAATCTATTATCAGATCTTGACTCATAAGAATTTATATTAAGTGTTCTATCAAAAAATTCTTTGAATATATAACTTGTTTCCATATTTGTTAAATCACCTACAAAACCACAAATTTTTCCTTTTGTAGCATTTTCAAATTTCGATTTGATAATTTTGTAAACTTCGGACCAAGATGCCTTCTCAAATTTTTTGTTATATTTAATAAAAGGAGTATCTAGTCTTTGATGGAGTAATCCATCACAAGCATATCTTGTTTTGTCTGAAATCCACTCCTCGTTAATTTCCTCATTTATAATTGGTAAAATTCTTTTTACTTCCCAATCATAAGTGTCTACTCTTATATTTGAGCCAATTGCATCCATTACATCAATTGTCTCTGTTTTTTTTAGTTCCCAAGGTCTTGCTTCAAATACGTAAGGTTTAGAAGTTAAGGCTCCTACAGGACAAAGATCTACTACGTTTGCAGATAGTTCTGATTGCATAGATTGTTCGAGATAAGTTGTAATTTGCATATCTTCACCTCTACCTATGGCTCCTAGTTCTGGCACACCTGCTACTTCTGTAGCAAATCTTACACATCTTGTGCAATGAATACATCTGGTCATCTGCGTTTTTATTAATGGTCCCATATTTTTTTCAGGAACTAATCTTTTGTTCTCTTTAAATCTGGATTTATCTACGCCGTAATACATAGATTGGTCTTGCAAATCACACTCACCCCCTTGATCACATACTGGACAGTCTAAGGGATGGTTGGCTAACAAAAATTCCATTACACCTTTTCGCGCCTTTTCAACAAATTCTGTATTTGTTTTTATTTTCATTCCTTCAGCAGCTGGCATTGCGCATGAAGCAATAGGTTTTGGGGACTTTTCCATTTCAACTAAACACATTCTGCAATTACCAGCTATAGATAATTTTTCATGATAACAAAATCTTGGAATTTCTACTCCAGCTTTTTCACATGCTTGAAGTACTGTTAAACCCTCTTCAACTTCGACATCTATATCATTTACTTTTAGTTTAGGCATTTTTTTTATCCAATAAGTGTTGATCAACTAAGTAAGGAATATTATTTTTTTTCTGAACAATAGGATCTAAATTATTTCTCTTTATTATTTCTTTTTTAAAGTGTCTTAGAAGACCCTGAACTGGCCAAGAAGAACCTTCTCCAAATGCACAAATTGTATGACCTGCTATTTGATTGGTTACATCACCTAACATATCTACTTCATCTTTTGTTGCATCCCCTTTTGCCATTCTTTCAAGCATTCTCCACATCCAACCAGATCCTTCTCTACAAGGCGTACATTGACCACAACTTTCATGTTTATAAAATCTAGCAATTCTTGCCATACATTTGATAATGTCTTGATCTTTATTAATCACGACGATACCAGCAGTACCTAACCCGCTTTTTTCTGCCATTAGTGAGTCAAAATCCATAGTTAGCGTCTCACATTTTTCTTTTGGAATTAGTGGCATTGAGGATCCACCCGGTATAACTGCTTGTAGATTATCCCAACCTCCAGTAACACCTCCTGCATGAACTTCAATTAATTCTTTTAAAGGTATGCTCATTTCTTCTTCAACATTACATGGAGTATTTACATTTCCAGATATACAAAATATTTTTGTACCGGTATTTTTTTCTCTTCCAAGGGAAGCAAACCATTTTCCTCCTCTTCTAAGGATTGTTGGCACAACTGCTATAGTCTCAACGTTATTTAATATAGTTGGGCATCCATATAGACCTATTAATGCAGGAAAAGGAGGTTTTAATCTTGGTTGTCCTTTTTTACCCTCTAAACTCTCTAATAATGCTGTTTCTTCACCACAGATATAGGCTCCAGCTCCATAATGTATATAAATATCTAAATCCCACCCAGTTCCTGAAGCATTTTTTCCGATTAAATTTTTTTCATATGCCTCATTTATAGCAGTCTGAAGTTTTTCACCGTCAATAAAATACTCTCCTCTAATATAAATATAACAAACATGTGCTTGAACCGCATAAGCTGCTATTAAACAACCTTCTATCAATTTATGAGGCTCAAATCTTAAGATATCTCTATCTTTACATGTTCCTGGTTCTGACTCATCACCATTTATCACTAAATAATGAGGTCTTGAGCCAACTTCTTTAGGTGCGAAAGACCATTTTAAACCTGTTGGAAATCCTGCTCCACCTCTTCCTCTTAATTGCGATGTTTTTATTTCTTCAATTATCCACTCACGACCCTTATCTATTAAATCTTTAGTTTTTACCCAATCCCCTCTTTTTTGAGAAGAGGCGACATCAGATCCTAAATCGTTGTATAAATTTTGAAAAATTCTATCTTTATCTTTAAGCATTTTTTAAATCTATTAGTGTTTTTCTATTATTTTCTGGTTCATTATTTATTCTACCTCTATAAGAGCCTGGTTTTGGTGTTTCTCCCTTTAGAATTTTATCTAAAATTTTTAAAGTTTTTTCTCTATCCAAATCTTCATAATAATCATCATTAATTTGCATCATAGGTGCATTAACGCAAGCACCTAAACATTCAACTTCCATCCATGAACAATTTTTATCAATTGATAGCTCGCATTCATTTTCAGATATTTTTTCTTTACATACTTCAACTAGTTTACTAGCTCCCCTTATCATGCAAGGAGTTGTTGTGCATACTTGTATAAAATGTTTTCCAACTGGTGATAAATTATACATAGTATAAAAAGTTGCTACTTCGTAAACTTTTATGTAAGGCATCTTAAGAAATTTTGCGATATATTTCATAGCTTCCAATGGTATCCAGTTATCATTTTGTCTCTGAGCAATATAAAGTAATGCCATAACAGCACTTTGTTGTTTCCCCTCAGGATAATTTGATACAATTTTATTTGCAGCTTCTAAAGATGAACTATTAAATTCAAAAGATTCTGGTTGAATTTTTGCTGGTCTTCTCAAACTCATCTATCAACCTCCCCAAATACTATATCTAATGAGCCAAGGACAGCAGGAACATCAGCTAACATATGGCCTTTAATTAAATAATCCATTGATTGTAAGTGTGAAAAACCTGGTGCCCTTATTTTGCATTTATAAGGTTTACTAGATCCATCAGAAATCAGGTAGACACCAAACTCTCCTTTTGGCGCTTCTACAGCGGTATATATTTCGTCTTTTGTAACTCTGAAACCTTCTGTAAAAAGTTTAAAATGATGAATAAGTGCTTCCATCGATTGTTTTATCTCTTTTTTAGGTGGTGGACTAATTTTTCCATCTAAAGATTTTATCGGTCCTTTCTCCATTTTAGACAAACACTGTTTAATTATAAAAACACTCTCTTTCATTTCTTCAATTCGACACAAATATCTATCATAGCAATCTCCATTTTTTCCAACTGGTACTTTAAATTCTAAATTCTCATAACAATCATATGGTTGAGATTTTCTTAAATCCCAAGGAACTCCTGATCCTCTTATCATCACTCCTGAAAAAGAATAATCTAAAGCGTCCTGTTTGGTAACTACTCCTATATCGACATTACGTTGCTTAAATATTCTATTATCTGTAAGCAAACTTTCTAAGTCATTTATTATTTTCGGAAAACTTTCGCAGAATTCACTAATATCTTCCCCAAGTCCTTGAGGTAGATCTTGATGCACACCGCCAGCTCTAAAATAATTTGCATGAAGTCTTGAACCTGAAACTCGTTCATAAAAACCCATTAATTTCTCTCTCTCCTCAAATCCCCACAAAGTAGGAGTTAAAGCTCCAACATCCATTGCCTGAGTAGTAACATTTAAAATGTGGCTTAAAATTCTTCCAATTTCACAAAATATAACTCTTATATATTGGGCTCTGATTGGAACTTCAATTTTAAGAATTTTTTCTACTGCTAAAGCAAATGCATGCTCCTGATTCATAGGAGCTACGTAATCTAATCGATCAAAATAAGGCACAGCTTGCATATAAGTTTTATTTTCAATTAATTTTTCTGTACCTCTATGTAATAAACCAATATGCGGGTCAGCTTTTTCAACAATTTCGCCATCTAGTTCTAAAATTAATCTTAAAACTCCATGGGCAGCTGGATGCTGAGGGCCAAAGTTTAAATTTAAATTTTTAATTTTTTTTGTCATTGTTATCTATCTCTTCTTTTATGTATTCAGTTCCTTCCCAAGGACTTTCATAATCAAAGTTTCTAAAATTTTGTTCTAATTTTACTGGTTCATTAATAACCTTTTTTTTATCTTCGCTATATCTAACCTCAGAATGACCTGTAAGAGGAAAATCTTTTCTAAGTGGATGACCTTCAAATCCGTAATCAGTTAATATTCTTCTTAGATCAGGATGATCTTTAAATGAAACACCATACATGTCAAACACCTCTCTTTCCATCCAATTAGACGACGGAAAAATATTTGTTAAAGTTGGAATTACTTCATTTTCTGAAATAGAATATTTTAAAATTAATCTTTGATTAAATTCATGACTTAAAAACAAGTAAACTACTTCAAATCTTTGATTTCTCTCAGGATAATCAACAACTGTTATATCTATTAATTGTCTAAATTTAGTATCATTATTAGTTTTGAGAAATAAACATATGTCTATTAAATGATCTTTATGAGTATCAATATAAATTTGATTATGTTTTATTTGAGTTTTATTAATTTTGGTAGTTAACTCAGAATTAATTTTTTTTTCTAAATCTTCTAAATTTTTCATATTTACCTTACAAAAGAACCTTTATCTCTAATTTTTTTTTGCAATTGCAATATTCCATATAATAATGCTTCTGCTGACGGAGGACATCCTGGTACATAGACATCGACTGGCACAATTCGATCACACCCTCTGACAACTGAATAAGAATAATGATAATAACCACCACCATTCGCACAACTTCCCATCGAAATTACATACCTAGGTTCTGGCATTTGGTCATATACTTTTCGGAGAGCTGGTGCCATTTTATTAGTCAGAGTTCCAGCTACAATCATTACGTCTGATTGTCTTGGCGAGGCTCTGGGTGCTGCACCAAATCTTTCAAGATCATATCTTGGCATAGATGTTTGCATCATTTCAACTGCACAACAAGCCAGACCAAATGTCATCCAATGGAGAGATCCAGATCTTGACCAATTGATTAGATTATCAAGTGATGTTGTAATAAATCCATTCTTGCTAAAATCGTCAGCAAGTTGTTTAAACTCCTCTGGAACTTTATCTATTTTATTACTCATTAAATTTTTAATTTTATTCCCAGTCTAAAGCGCCTTTTTTCCATTCATATATAAAACCAACAGTAAGAATGAATAGAAAAATCATCATTGATGAAAAACCAAGTAATCCGATATTGCCTAGAGAAATTGCCCAAGGAAATAGAAAAGCTATCTCCAAATCAAATATTATAAATAAAATGGCAACTAAATAAAATCTAACATCAAACTCAAGTCTAGAATCTTCGAAAGGCTCAAATCCACATTCGTAAGCAGATAGCTTTTCTGGATCAGGTTTTTTTGGCGATAGAATAAAATTAATTACCACAAATGCACAGCTGAGACCCAAAGCTATGATCAAAAAAATTATTATTGGTAAGTAATCTTTAAGAAAATCAGATAACATGGAAGTCTATATATCAGTTTTTATTTGTTGTTGAAGAGCAGATACGTCACATTTAAATAAAAAAAAAAGATAACAATTTCAGTTACTTGCAGTTAATAAGCTGAAAAACCTAACAATATCAGTATTTTACAGATTTTGTTATCATATTGGCTTAAGTGGCGGGAGTGAAGGGACTCGAACCCTCGACCTATCGCGTGACAGGCGATCGCTCTAACCAACTGAGCTACACCCCCACTTATTGCGGTTTTTTTGGTGGGCAGTAAAGGACTCGAACCTTTGACCCCCTCGGTGTAAACGAGATGCTCTACCAACTGAGCTAACCGCCCATAACCAATTTTACAATGTTTTATATCGTTTAGTTTACTGACGTCAAGATCTATTAATGTTGATAAATAGCCGAATCTTTTTAATTTATTATAATTTTAAATTTAAAAGCCACCTCGCCAATTATTCTTATTTTTAAAATTTTTTTCCTCAAATTTACTAATTGGCATAAATAAATAGAATAAAACTAAAATGACAAATATTAAAAAAAGTGCAATTTCCATGGTGATTTTAACTTATTGTATACTAGCTTGAGATTTATCGTCTTTTTTAGAGATATCAACTTCAACCCATTCTGTAGGTTTTAATTCTTTTGTTAAAGCTATTTTTATAACCTGATCAGCATATTCAACTGGTGTAATTTTAATATCATCAATAATCTTTTTAGGCATATCAACTAAATCTTTTTCATTTTCTTTAGGAATTAATACCTCTTTAATGCCAGCTCTATGTGCTGCTAATAATTTTTCTTTTAAACCTCCGATTGGCAATACTTGACCAGTTAAAGTTACTTCACCTGTCATTGCTAGATCTCTCCTTACAGGAATATTTGTAATTGATGAAACGATAGATGTAACCATACCAATACCCGCTGATGGACCATCTTTTGGTGTTGCACCTTCTGGTACATGAATGTGGAAATCTTTTTTTTCAAAAATAGGTGGTATTATTCCATATTCTAAACATTTTGATCTTACAAAAGATTTTGCAGCTTTAACGGACTCTTGCATTACATCTCCAAGTTTTCCGGTTATTTGCATTCTACCTTTACCTGGCATTGTAACAGTTTCAATTTTTAAAATTTCTCCACCATACTCTGTCCACGCTAATCCAGTAACAATTCCAACTCTATTCTCAGACTCTAATTCTCCAAACTTAAACTTAGGAACACCTAAAAAATCTGATAAATTTTTATTATTAATTCCAACTTCTTTTTCTTCTCCAGCAACAATTTTTTTAACAACTTTTCTTGCAAGCTTAGAAATTTCTCTTTCTAGGTTTCTAACGCCTGATTCTTTTGTATAACCTCTTATTATTTCTTTTATAATATCATCATCTAATTTCATTTCTTTTTCTTTAACACCATTATCCTTTATCTGTTTTGGTAAAAGATATTTATTTGCAATACTTATTTTTTCATCTTCAGTATAACCAGCTAATCTTATTACCTCCATACGATCTAATAGTGGTGGTAAAATATTCAAAGTATTAGCAGTCGTTACAAACATTACATCTGATAAATCATAATCAACTTCTAAGTAGTGATCATTAAACGTTGTATTTTGCTCTGGATCTAAGGCTTCTAATAATGCTGAAGAAGGATCACCTCTATAGTCATTCCCAATTTTATCAATTTCATCTAACAAAATTAATGGATTTTTTGTTCCTGCTTTTTTCATCATTTGAATAATTTTTCCAGGCAATGATCCAATATATGTTCTTCTATGGCCTCTAATTTCAGCCTCATCTCTCATTCCTCCAACTGACATCCTAACAAATTCTCTGTTAGTTGCTTTGGCTATTGATTTACCTAAAGATGTCTTTCCAACACCTGGAGGGCCAACCAAACACAATATGGGACCTTTAATTTTTTCCATTCTCTTTTGAACAGCTAAAAATTCAACTATCCTCTCTTTAACTTTTTCCAATCCATAGTGATCTTTATCTAAAATATTTAGAGCTTTAACTAAATCTATGTCAACCTCACTTTTTTTATACCAAGGAAGTTCAGTCATCCAATCTAAGTAATTTCTTACGACCGTTGCCTCTGCAGACATTGGACTCATATTTTTTAATTTTTTCAATTCTTGAAGACATTTTTTTTCTACCTCTTTTGGCATCTTAGCTTTCGTTATTGCTTTATTTAGACTAGTTGTTTCATCTTTACCGTCTTCAATTTCTCCAAGTTCTTTTTGAATAGCCTTTAATTGTTCGTTAAGATAGTATTCCCTTTGAGTTTTTTCCATTTGAGTTTTCACTCTACCTCTTATTCTTTTTTCAACACCGATAATACTTGTTTCATTTTCCATTATTTTAATAATTGCGTTTAATCTTTTTTTAACATCAGCAGTTTCAAAAATTTGTTGTTTTTCAGAAATGGTGGCTGTTATGTGAGAGGCAATATTATCAGCAATTTGAGAAGGGTCTTTTAATTGTTTTATAGTATTTATAGTATCGTTAGAAATTTTTTTGTTTATTGAAGTTAACTTTTCCAACCGTCTTAAAGCTGTTGCCGCAAGTGGAAATAAATCTTCGTCTTTTGGTGAAATATCTTGATAATTAGTGTAATCACACGTGATAAATTTGTCATTGTCCTTAAAGTCTAAAATTTTTACTCTTTTAATACCTTCCACTAAAACTTTTACTGTTCCATCTGGTAATTTTAATAATTGTAAAATACTTCCTTCACAGCCATACATAAAAACATCTGTTTTCTTTGGATCATCAATTTCTGAATTTTTTTGAGTAACTAAAATTATTTTTTTTTCATTTTTCATTACTTCATTTAATGCAGATATTGACTTGTCTCTCCCTACAAATAAGGGAATTACCATGCTTGGGAAGACAACTATGTCTCTTAAAGGTAAAAGCGGTAGTGTTATTTTAACTTCCATATGAATAATATGGAGATTATATTTTATAATGCAATAGGTTTTTATTACTTATTAAGGATATTAAGCCGCTGTCGTCTTATTTGGCTTAGTTTTACTGTCACCCTTTACATGAACTAAAATAGGTTGAGACAGTCCTTTAGCTGCACCAGCATCAATAATTACTTCCTCTATATTATCTTGACTAGGCAAATCGTACATTGTTTTTAATAAAATATTTTCTAGTATCGATCTAAGACCTCTTGCTCCCGTTTTTTTGCTAATTGCTTTTTGCGCTATTTCTTTTAAAGCATTTTCTTTAAAAGATAGCTTTGCACCATCTAATTTAAATAACTCTTGATATTGCTTCACTAAAGAATTTTTTGGTTCCTGTAGTATTTTTATCAATGATTTTTCATCTAAATCTTCAAGAGTTGCTATCATTGGAAGTCTTCCAATAAATTCTGGAATTAATCCAAATTTTAATAAATCTTCTGGCTCCAAACCTTTCATCCACTCACCAGTTTTTTTATCTTGTGTATTTTTTACGTCTGCACCGAAGCCAATTGAAGTTCCTTTATCTCTTTGAGAAATAATTCTATCAAGTCCCGCAAATGCACCTCCACAAATAAATAAAATATTTGTAGTATCTACTTGTAAAAATTCTTGTTGTGGATGTTTTCTACCTCCTTGAGGTGGAACACTAGCAACTGTGCCCTCCATTATTTTTAGCAAAGCTTGTTGAACTCCTTCACCTGACACATCTCTAGTGATTGACGGATTTTCTGACTTTCTACTTATCTTATCTACTTCATCAATATAGACAATTCCCCTTTGAGCTTTCTCAACATTATAATCAGAAGCTTGTAATAATTTTAATATTATATTTTCAACATCTTCCCCAACATAACCTGCTTCTGTCAGTGTAGTTGCGTCTGCCATTGTAAATGGAACGTCTAAAATTCTAGCAAGCGTTTGTGCGAGCAACGTTTTACCACAGCCAGTAGGACCTACTAGGAGTATATTAGATTTTGATAATTCTACATTTTTACTTGTTCTACTCTCATAATTTAATCGTTTGTAGTGATTATGAACCGCAACAGATAAAACTTTTTTAGCATGAACTTGACCAATAACATAATCATCTAATACTGAACAAATTTCTTTTGGAGAAGGAAGACCGTCTTGATGTTTAACAAAAGTGTCTTTGTTTTCCTCTTTAATAATATCCATACATAGCTCAACGCATTCGTCACAAATAAATACAGTTGGGCCCGCAATTAACTTTCTAACTTCATGCTGGCTCTTGCCGCAGAAAGAACAGTAAAGAATATTTTTATTATTATTTGTCATTTTAATTTTTTATAACGAATCAATTTTAATACTTTATTATATAAGACTTACACTAATCAAGTTTGTATTAAAGTTTTTCCTATATATTGTATATTATGATCTTTTTTCTACTACTTCGTCAACAAGTCCGAATGATTGTGCAATATCTGCTGTCATAAAATTATCCCTTTCAAGAGCAGATTTAATTTCATCGACACTTTTGCCTGTATGTTTAGAATAAATTTCGTTTAGTCTTTTCTTCAATGATAAAACTTCATTTGCATGAATTTCAATATCCGTTGCTTGACCCTGAAAACCTGCAGATGGTTGGTGGACCATTATTCTGGAATTAGGCAATGAAAATCTTTTTCCTTTTGTTCCTGCTGCAAGTAAAAAGGAGCCCATAGAAGCTGCTTGACCAATACATAAAGTAGAAATATCTGGTTTTACATATTGCATTGTATCATAAATACCAAGACCAGCTGTTACTAAACCACCAGGACTATTTATATATAAATAAATTTCCTTTTTTGGATCTTCAGCCTCCAAAAATAACAATTGAGCAGTGACTAAGGAGGCAACGTTGTCATTAATTTGACCAGTCAAAAAAATAATTCTTTCTTTTAATAGTCTAGAATAAATATCATAAGCCCTTTCACCTTTGCTTGATTGCTCAACAACCATTGGTACAAGATTGCTCATATATTCTGATAATTTTGTTGTCATAAGTTGATTCGTTTTACTTATACAACTTGGGATTACTTTTTGCTAACTTTTTTTGCTTTTTTTACTGAAGGCTTTGATTTTACCTTTTTAACCGCTGATTTTTTTTCTTTAGTAGATTTTGTTGTTTGTTTATTCTTTGTTACATTTTTTTCATTTTCGTGACTATGATCATGAGATTCTTCATGAGCTTCTTTTAAAATTTTTTCTGCATCTTCTTTTGATATCTCTTTTTTGTTTGCTTTACCTTTTTCCTTAATTAAATTTAGAATTTTTTCCTCATATACCGTTCCTCTTAGACTTGCTAATGCTGAAGGGTTTTTTTGATAAAAATCCATTACCATTTTTTCTTGTCCAGGCATCATTCTTAATTGTTTCTGAACTTCAGCTTGTATCTCTTGTTCTGTAACTTTAATTTGATTTTTTTCACCAAATTCATTTAAAATTAAACCAGTCTTAATTCTTGTTCTCGCCTTGTTTTCGAAATTATTTTTATTTTTCTTTACTTCATCCTCAGGCATTCCTTGAGAAAGAATTTTTACTTCCTCCTCTATTAAGTTTTCAGGAATTTCATCTACTTTTATTTTTTCTATTTCTCTCAAAATTTGATTTTTAGACAACTGATCTAATGAATTTTTAAATTCATCATTAATTTGTTTCGAAATTAAATTTTTTAAATCTTTTAAATCTTTTGCTCCCAAATTTTTTGCAAAATTATCATCAATTTTTATTTCTTCAGGTTGTTTAACATTTAAAATCTTGCAACTAAATTTTGCTTTTTTGTTTACTAATTCTTTTTCTGGGAAATTTTCTGGCAACGTAGCTTCAATAATTTTTTCATCGTCTTTTTTAACTCCAATTAATTGCTCGTCAAAGCCTTTTAAAAATAAATCTTTTCCTAAAGTTAATTGAGTATTTTTTCCTTCGCTACCTTTAAAATCTTTACCATCAACAGTTGCTTTATAATCTAAAGAAACTAAATCGCCTTTTTTTGCTTTTGTATCCGCACTAACCTCTTTAAAGTTTGGTTGATTTTTAGCTATTTCTTTAAGTCTTTTATCTGTTTCGATAGCATCAATTTTTACACTGTATTCATCAAATTTAATATTTTCTAAAGATTTAATTTCTACCTTTGGTAACTCTGTAACTGATAATATATATTCCAAATCTTTATCCTCTCCGTATGTCTTTAAATCTAACTTTGGTTGACCTGCCGGCTTAATTTTATTTTCTTCTAGTGCTTTTGTTGAAGTTTCTTTTAAAACTTTGTCTAAAACTTCACCAAATACAGCTTTACCAAATTGTCTTTTAAGAATTTCTTTGGGGACTTTTCCTGGCCTAAAACCTTTAAGGTTCACAGTACTTTTGATTTCATCATATTTTTTATCCATGTAAGAGTTCATTGTCTCTTTGTCGATGAAAACTCTAATGTCTTTATTTAAACCTTTTATATTTTCTACTGTAATTTTCATAATTTTTAATGGTAGGGCGAAAAGGACTCGAACCTTCACATGTTGCCATATTGGTTCCTAAGACCAACGCGTCTACCAATTCCGCCATCGCCCCACAAATTACGAGGTTTTATATATTATTGAAGCTATTTGTCCAATGACAATTATTAAAAAAAATTAACTATTTATCATTTAAATTTTATATTAATTTTAAAAATATGAGTAAAGTTAAAATAATAAGTATAATTTATGCTATTGGCATTATTGTTGGTGCATTATTTTTTGATGTTTGGAGTGCCGAAACAACTCTCTTAAAAACTATGTCAGTATTTACTTGGACAATTATCTTTATTATAGCTTTATTTTTTATAGATAAAAATGAAAGAGAATAAATTTATTTTTTTTTTCATATTATTTTATTTAATCAGCTTTAGATTAAATGCAGAAATTATTGTTCTTAGTAAATGTGATCACAAAGAAGATAAGTTTTTAAAAAATGAATATATTCTTGATCTTAATGAATTAATTATGACAAGAAATTACGTTTATAATGAAGAAACATACCAAAAATATAGAATTACAGATTTAAGTGTAAAAAAATCAAATTCATATGTCAGAAATATTTATGAAGAGGATGGAAGAATACTTACTTTAAAGCATGGTTATCCTCAATTTTATACTCAGATTTTATTTGAAAAAGATAAACAAGAAATATTTATTAAAGCAGTTTTAAATGATATTGAGAGCCTTTCAAAAGTTTCAACTTGCAAAAAAATTGAAAAATTTGATCAGCGAAGCTAATTTTTATTTTTTTTCTTTGCTTTACTCTTAGTTAAAAATTCTTTTTTTAATTCAAATCTACTATTTGTAATATTTGATCTATGTTTTGCGTAAGCTTGTTTTTGTGCTTGGCGTAAAGCTTTCTTAGATGACATAATAATTTAATTTAATATTCTATTTCTAAAGTATCAACAATATTTAGATTTTTATCAGTTATAATAATCTCTCCAGAAGAAGGTGCATAGTTTAATATTTCAGAGATAAATACATAATGAGTTACAAATATTAAATTATCTTTTTTATTCCAATTATTTAAAAACTTTCGAAAGTCTCTAACTTGTTTTTTTCTATTTTTCCTAAATTCAGGACTGTAAAATGAGTTGAGAAATTTTTTTATTTCAAATCTATCAAAAGCAATAGATGCTGTTTCTTTACATCTACACCATTCACTTGAATAAACATTATTAATTTTAACATTATATCTAGAAAAAAAATTTCCTATATTTTTAGATTGATTTCTTCCACTATCATTTAAATTTCTTTGAGTAGAACAATCGTTTAAATTGAAATTTTTAGGATCACCACTTCCAGGTGCATAAGCATGTCTAATAAATATTAATTTTCCACCCTGCTGAAACTCTTTTATTAAATTTTGATTTAAATCTGCTTTGACACTACAAGTTAAAAATATAAAAGTAACAAGTATAGTTTTTAAAAATTTCATATATGGATATTAGATTAAACCATTTAAACAAAACAATAATTAACTGTAAAAAATGTCCAAGATTAGTTGATTATGTTAAAAAAGTAAGTAACACAAAAAGAAAAAAAAATATAAATGAAATATATTGGGGTAAGCCAGTTCCTGGATTTGGAAATTTAAGTTCAAAGATAGCAATTATAGGATTGGCTCCTGCTGCCCATGGTGGAACCAGAACTGGACGTGCATTTACAGGAGATAAATCTGGAGATTTTTTATTTAAATGTTTATATGAAGCTGGTATTTCCAATCATCCTTTTTCTAGAAATATAAATGATAATCTTAGATTAAAATCAACCTATATTACAAATTTTCTAAAGTGTGTTCCTCCTGAAGATAAACCACTTATTGATGAATTAACAAATTGCTCTAATTATTTTAACGAAGAAATTTTTTCACTAAGTAAGTTAAAGGTCATTGTAACATTAGGTAAAGTAGCTTTTGAAAATTGTATAAAAATTTTTAAAAAAAAATTTAATATTGATAAAAAATTTAACTTTAAGCACGGCTCTATTCAATATTTATCAGAAAATATAATAATTA
>CACOQN010000013.1 GCA_902629285.1 uncultured Pelagibacteraceae bacterium
AAGTGAAAAAGGGGAAGCCATAGAAAGAGCATTAATAGTCTCGTCTAGGCTTTGTTTTTCTAAAGCCTTCCAATTTATTATAAAACCCTTTTTTTCAAATAAAGATTTTAAATCTTTGAATATTAACTCAAGGTCCGAAAAATTTATTTTTGCTTTTTCATTGGTTAAATCATTTACAAAATTTCCATAGTCAACTTCTAAAATTCTATATTTCTTGTCCGAATTAATTTCGTTAACTTTTTTAAACCTTGTTTTTCCTCTCAATTCAATTAAATAACGACCATCATCTGTTTCTCTAAAGCTTGTTATTTTTCCTAAACAACCAACATCATATAATTCTGGAACACTGTTTTCACTTTCAGAATTTTTTGGTTGAATCATACCAACTAATTTATTTGATTTCATACTATCATTAATCATATCGAGGTATCGTGGTTCAAATATATTTAATGGAACTGTAGTGTTAGGAAAAATTATAAAATTACTTAGTGGAAATACAGGAATTATTTTAGGAAAAGTATTCATTTTTATTTTATAATATATTATTAGGAAAAATATAAATGATATTTTGGATCGCTTCATATCCTAAAAGTGGGAATACATGGTTGAGAGCACTCTTGTCATCATATTATTATTCGGAAGATGGTATATTTAATGAAAATTTACTTCAAAATATTGCTCAATTTCCTGAAAAGATACATTTTTCTGATTTTAATTATGATAGAAAAATTGTGACAGATACTTCTAAACTTTGGATAAAAGCTCAGGAAAAAATAAATCGAAACAATAAACTAAATTATTTTAAAACTCATAATATTTTAGGTTCGATTAATAATAGTAATTTCACAAATAAAAAAAATACTGCCGGTGCTATTTATATTGTACGTGACCCAAGAAATGTATTAACTTCAATACAAAACCACTACGAATTATCTAAAGACGAAGCTTTGAAATTTATGCTTAGTGAAAAAAAATATATTCATAATTATCATGTAAAAGATGATTTTAGTGATTTTCAATTTATAAGCTCTTGGGAGAAAAATTATAAGTCTTGGATAAATCAAAAGATTTTTCCAGTTAAACTAATTAGGTATGAGGATCTCGCTATTAAAACCTTAGAAATTTTTATAGAAATAATTGAATTTATTACAACCATTGCTAAAGAAAAAAATGTATTAAATAAATTTAAAGCTCATAATTGTGTGGAGACTACTAATTTTGAAAACATGAAAAATTTAGAAAAAAATAATGGTTTTATAGAGTCTGTTTTGTCAAAAAATGACTCTCAAAAAATTCCTTTTTTTCATTTAGGTCCCAAAAATGATTGGAAAAGTATGTTTGATAAAAACTATCAAGAAAAATTAAATATAGTTTTTAAAAATAATTTAAAAGAATTAGGTTATTTAAAATAACATATTCTTCTTATTACTTGCATTTATAAAACTCGCTTACTATAATGCTTCTCAACAAGCGGGCATAGCTCAGTGGTAGAGCGTCTCGTTGCCAACGAGAAGGTCGAGGGTTCGACCCCCTTTGCCCGCTCCAAAAAAAAGGATTTATGAGTGATTTAGCGAATAAAAAATGTGTACCATGTGAAGGAAATATTCCCCCATTTAATGCAGAGGAAATACACACATATTTAAAAAAAGTTGATGGTTGGGAAGTTTTAGAGGATAAAATTGACGGATTTCATTTAATTAAAAATTTTAAATTTGACAATTTTTTACAAAGCCAAGATTTTATTAATAAAGTAGGTGAAATAGCAGAGACGGAAGGTCATCACCCTGATTTATGGTTTGGGTGGGGATATGCGCGAATTAAAATTTTCACACATGCAATTAAAGGTTTAGCAGAAAGCGATTTTATCCTTGCTGCAAAGATAGATAAAATACCTAGTGTCTAAAGTGTCTTGTGCTTGAAAACACTAGTACAGTATCTGTTTCATTTGCAAAATTAATTATTTCTTTGTCCCTTATAGATCCAGATGGTTGAACTACTGCTTTAACACCAGATTGTATTAGTTCTTCAATACCGTCTATAAAAGGAAAAAAAGCATCTGAGGCAGCGACTAAATTATTGGTATTTATTTTTGATTCTTTCATTTTTTTAACAGCTATTTTACAACTATCCAATCGGTTTGGTTGACCAGAACCAATACCTACAGTTGTTTCATTAGATGCCAGGACTATTGCATTCGATTTAACAAACCTACAAATATTAAAAGCAAAAATAAGATTCTTAAGTTGATTTAAGGTTGGTTTTCTTTTTGAAACAACTTTAAAATTTTTGTTTGAAAATTGATCCAAGTCCTCAGATTGTACTAATATATCTTGATTATATGAAATAAACTTAAAAAACTGGTTTAATGAGTAATTTGTTCCATCAATTAACCTTAAGTTTTTTTTTGTCTTTAATATTCCGAAAGCATCATTATCAAATCCATTTGCAATTATTACCTCTAAAAATAATTTATTTAATTCTAAAGCTAAATTTTTTTTAATTTTGAAGTTGCAAGAAACTATGCCACCAAATGCACTTACTGGATCGCACGAATATGCAGATTTATAACTTTCTAAGTGATTTTTTTTTGCTGAAACACCGCAAGGGTTTGAGTGTTTTATTATTACAGTCCCTTTATTTTTTGGTAAAGATTTAGAAATATTTAGAGCACTAAATATATCATTATAATTATTATAACTAAGCTGTTTGCCATGAATTTGTTTTAAATTGGTATTTGAATTAGTTGAATAAATTGCACTTAATTGGTGAGGGTTTTCACCATATCTTAGTTGATTTATCAGATTTCCATAAAAAATTTTTTTGTTAGGGAAAATAGTATTTGTTTTTTTATTGAAGTAGTTGGAAATTACAGAGTCATAATAAGCTGTTTCAGCAAAAGCTATTCTTGAGAGTTTTTCTCTAAAATTTAAAGAAGTATTTCCTTTATTTTTTTTAATTTCCTTAATTAGTTCACTGTATTGGTCTGATGAAGTGATTACTACAACATCATTATAATTTTTAGCTGCAGATCTAACCATTGCAGGTCCACCAACATCTATATTTTCTATAATTTGTTTATGGTTTTTTGACTTTTTAAGCACGTCTTCAAATGGATAAAAATTTACAATTACCAGATCAATATTTTCAAAGTTAAGATTTGAAAGTTCTCTAAAGTGAGATTTTTTTTTTCTATTATTCAAGATACCTGCGTGTATTTTTGGATGAAGAGTTTTTACTCTACCATCTAAAATCTCAGGTGTATTTGTAAAAACAGATACTTCTGTAGATTTAAATTTTAATCTTTTTATTTCTTTATAAGTACCACCGGAGCTAATAATTTTTATTTTATTTTTTTTTAAAACATTTAATAATGGTTTTAAGTTTTTCTTATTTGATACAGAAATAAGAGCTGTTTTAATTTTTTTCATCATAATTTACTGATTTCCCATTTTATAATTTGCTCTTTTTCATTATTTATTCCTGAGATAAAAATATTTTGGTTCTCTCTATATAAATTTTTATTTCCAAAATATAATCCATTGTCAATATTTATATCAAAATTATCACAACTAAATTTCCACCCTTCTTCATCTATTTCTATTAGTATAGATTTGTTGTCTTGTGTTTTCATAACTTTTGAATCTGGATCAAGATGAAATCTTATATCAAATTTAATCTCATTATTTGGTATTTTTCTGAATAACTTATCATAGCCAATAAATTTCATTTGTTCTGGATAAAACTCAATTTCTCTTTCATAAATAGTTCCAAATTTATATAAATATCCATCATGTAAAGCTGATATTTTCCAATAATTATTTTCAAATACTATATTTTTTTTTGTAACTTTTAATCCTTTATCAATCATGAAATCATTTTTGGCTTTTGTAAAATTACAAGACGAAAAATCTTCAATTGTTAGTACACTATGAAGAGAACTGCTTCTTGACAGTTTACTAAGTTTATTGTTTTTACCTGGATAGTATCCAGCATTTGAAATTAGCTTTTTATTATTTGAATATATTTCAAAAGATAAAGCTCCTGCTTGGTAATCGTAAGAAAATATTTTATTTGGGCTCGAACCAATATCAGCAGCAAGAATTATTCTCTTATTTCGCAGTATTGTATATCCACTAAGTTCATTTTCCTTATTTTTGAAAGCGTAGCTTAATCTTTTTAAATATTGGTCAAACTCCTCATTTCTAGATGAAAAATTACCATTAAAAAAAATATCTTTTTTAATATTTTGCCAGATGAAAGCATAACTTGATCCAAGATAATAGATGGTTTCATCGACATATTCAGGAATAAAGTTTTGGGACTCTCTAAACCATTCTCTTATAATGATAAAATATTTTAAATAAAAAGTTAATTGTCTAATATTTCTTGATTTTGGAAAACCTTCGTTATCTATTGAAAATTTAATTATTTTTTTTAAAAGATTTAAGCCACTTTCAAGATATTGCTTTTCGTTTTTGTAGGCTAATCCCGTTAAAATTATTGCAGCACATCCAATCATTTTATTTTCTAATTCTTTAGAGTTTTTTATTTCATTCAATAAATGATTGGTTTGTTTCTGAATCATGTGATCAAAGATTGATCTATATTCTTGATCACTGTTTTCATAGGTAAGTTGATGATTTGACAACCATGAAATTATTCTCTTTGCAGTTAAATCAAATTCCCAACTTTTTTGTTTATATCTGTTATTATTCGAAATCCAATTTTTGATCACAGTTTGAGTTGTCTTTTTGGAAGACTTTAAATCTAAACTAAAAAACCAAAAAAAATTATTCAGTTTTTCATAATCTTTTAAACTAAAATTTTTTTGCCATATTGATTCAACAGCAAAATCTTCAATTTTATACTTTTTATTTTGGTATTTAATTATAGATGAAAGTAGATGAGGACTCGGTTTATACTCAAAACTACTTTTAAAAGTTTTTGATATTTTTTTTTCGTAAAAATTTGAATTTTTATAAATCTTTTTTACACTTTTTTTTATATTTAAATAAAATTGACCTAAAACGTTGAAGGAATTTGTATTGATCATTAACTTATTTTAATTTTAATAAATTAATATTTTTTTTTATGTCTCCATTATTACTTCTAAATACTGTAGTACCAGAAACAAGAATATTTGCACCAGCTTCTATTGCACTTTTACAATTATCAAAATTTATTCCACCATCAATTTCTATATCAAAGTTTAATTTTTTCTCTTTTTGTATTTTTTTAAGATTTTTAATTTTATCTAAAACTTCAGGCATAAATTTTTGACCTCCAAAACCAGGATTAACACTCATTATTAAAACTAAATCTATCTTGTCTAATAAATTTAATATTAACTTAATCTCTGATTCTGGATTAAGTGATACACCTACTTGTTTATTTTTTTCCCTTATTTTTTTAATTGAATTTTCTAAATCATCCGTTGCTTCTGGATGTATAGTAATAATATCTGCTCCTGCATCCGCATAGGCATCTATATATTTATGTACTGGCGATATCATTAAATGTACATCAAATTTTAATGAGCAATGTTTTCGAAGTGCTTTTATCACAGGAGGCCCGATTGTTAAATTAGGAACGAAATGACCATCCATGACATCTACATGAATCATATCAGCTCCACCTTCCTCAAGTCTCTTAATCTCTGTTCTTAAATTACTAAAGTCAGCTGACAAAATTGACGGTGAAATTTGTATATTTTTCATTGATAACTAAATTAACTAGTATCAATTTTTAAAATTTAAATGAATTAAAAAATTGATAAATTTGTCTAGAAATTTCGCTTTCAAGAGGAAATGACAACATTCCCATAACTGAATATCCCAAGATCCATGGCATCAAGTAAAATCTGATCATATAAAAGAACCAAGCCACATATAGGGGCACTAATGGACCAATAATAAATGAAGGTGTTATTGGTTTAAATAATTTTATTAAGGGATTGGTATATTTAACAAAAACTCTCATGAAAAAAAATTGAGAGTCTTCTTTTTGAAAAATATTCATTGCTACTCTTCCAATCAGAGTCCACATTATAATTCCAAGCAAATAATCAATAAAATATATTAAAGGATGAAAATTTGCCGACATTTAAAATTTATATTGGAAAATGAAATGAAATAAAAGGGGCGAAATTAATCGCCCCTTTAAAAAGATTATTTAGTGTGATTTACCAAGAATTGTTTTACCACTTGGTACACGTACATCGTCAACCATTTTTTGAGTAGCTTTATCTGGTTCTGCAGTCATTAAACTAACTACAATCATAGCTACTAAACTAACAGCTGATCCAAAGATACCAAATGTTAACTGAGTAATTCCTAGGAATCCACTTCCACCAGTTCGCACCCAAATTAAGTACCAAGTACCGGCAGCAAGACCACCTAGCATACCAGCAATCGCACCTTGTCTATTAGCTCTCTTCCACCATACACCTAGTACAAGTGGGAAGAACAATCCAGACATCGCAAAATCAAAAGCCCAGATAACTGAACCTAAGATTCCTTGAATCTCCATTGCTGCAATTGTAGCTCCAGCAAAACCAATTACTACAAGTAATACCCTTGCAACAAGAAGTCGTTTTGCAGTTTCAGCTTTTGGATCAATTATCTTATAATAAACATCATGTGATATTGCGTTTGCAATTGCTAGAATCAAACCATCAGCAGTAGACATGGCAGCTGCCATACCTCCTGCAGCAACTAGACCTGAAATTACATAAGGTAATCCAGCTATTTCTGGTGTTGCCAATACAACGGCTTTACCACCCATGAAAAACTCATTTAATTCTAGAGTTCCATTTCCGTTAAAGTCGCTGATAAACATTAGGTTTGCTTGGTTCCAGTTTTGGTACCAATCAATCGCTTCCACTTCTGCAAATGTCTTACCGATAATACCAGTTGGTAAATTCGGATCGATCAATGATAACTTAGATAGTGTAGCTAACATTGGAGCAGAAGAATAAAGTAGGAAGATAAAGAATAATGACCAACCTACTGATTTTCTAGCTGCTTTTACACTTGGAGTAGTAAAGTATCTCATCATCACGTGCGGTAATGAAGCTGTTCCCATCATCATCGCTAGTGCTAACGAAATAAATGCCCAAGGTGTAGCGTTAACTGCAGAGTGAGCTTTAGTTATTCCTGCTAAGCCTTTAGGTACTGATTTTAGATCAGCAGCTGCGTTTTTAACAAAACCAAACTGTTGTTCTAATTCACCAATTCTAGCTACCTCATCAGCTAACATGAAGTGAGGAAAGAAACCCGCACCCATTTTGTTACTGATCCAGAATACTGGAAGTAGGTATGCTATAATTAGTACGATATATTGTGCAACCTGTGTCCAAGTTACCCCTCTCATACCACCTAACATTGAACATAATAAAATACTTATTAGTCCAACATAAACTGCGTATTGGAATGGGATATCTAGTGCAACAGATGCAATAGTACCTGTAGCGTTTATTTGTGCAGTCACATAAGTAAATGAAGCAACAGTTAAAACTACAACTGCGCTAAATCTAGCTAAATTACCACCGTATCTTGTACCTATAAAATCTGGAACTGTGTAACAGCCAAATTTTCTTAAGTATGGTGCTAATAAAGATGCAACAAGCACGTAACCACCAGTCCAACCTACAAGTAACGCCATATATCCGTAACCTTTAAAGTAGATACCACCCGCCATTGCAACGAATGAAGCACCAGACATCCAGTCTGCTGCTGTTGCCATTCCGTTGAAGACTGTCGGTACTTGCCTTCCAGCTACGTAATATGCATCAGCTTGGGCTGTTCTAGATAGCCATCCGATTAATGCATAGATGAATACAGTAAATGCAACAAAAGCAATACCAATTGCTTTAGCCGTCATACCCATCTGTTCAGCTATTGCCATGATGATTATGAAACCTATAAATCCTCCAGTATAAATTCCATAAACCTTAGGCAAATTATCTATAAAATTACCTTTCATTATTCGTCCTCTCTTTCGCTAAAGCCGAACTCTTCATCGATCTTTTCTTGTCTATTCGCAAACCAAAAAATTAGGATTACGAAAGCTCCAAGAGATCCCTGACATGTAAACCAGTATGTCCAAGGATAACCGAAAGGTCCTGTGACCTCGTTCATTTCAGCTCCAAAAAGGAAGATGCCAATTGAGAATACAAACCAGATTGCTAATGTAATAAAAAGCAAATTTCTGGATTTATCCCAGTGTTTTTCTTGATTTGACATTTTTACCTCTCTATTTAGTTATAACTGCGAAAACCATAACCATTATGAGAGCTTTGAAAAGACTAAAAATTGTTCAAATTAAGCGTTTATTAAGTACTTTTGAGGTATAATTAACGCATAAATTGTTTTTTATGGCAAAATATAAACTTACTTGGAAAGACCTTAGGCTTGATGATCTTAAGACTTATTTGTTTGCTATGTTTAAAGCATTTGTACCAAAAAAAAAGATTAAAAATTTAGATGAGCTAGAACACTTTATCCAAACGAAGTCTGCGTGGGTAACACAAGTTACATTATACAATTATTTAAAAACTCGTATGGGAACGCGATACGTTCTTCATTTTGACAACGATGTATTTATGAGTTCTGTTAATTTAGCAAAATGGAATATTTATTCTGTTTCTTTGCAAGATTTAATTTTTTTTACTTTTTCATATTTGAAAAATAATTTTAATTATCAAGAAACTGATAAAGCTAAAGAAATTTTTAACAAAATACTAGATGATGAAATTTCAAATCAAATGCCATTGAAAATTATTGAGGAAGCAAGAGCAAATTTTGAGGAAAGATTTCAAAATATAAATTGGGATAATTATTATACTGATATACCATTTAACCCTAGCGCACTTTCATTATATAAGTGGGCTCCTATCGCAGATGAACTTAAAACTTTAGATAGAAAAATTATTTTAAACTCCATGATACTTAAGTGGGATGTTATTAAACAAGAATTTCAAAACTTGATTCAGTTTTAAATATTTTTTCTATTTTCAACTAAATTATCAACAACTCCTGGGTCAGCTAAAGTAGTCGTATCTCCCAATTGCCCATGTTCGTTAGCTGCAATCTTTCTTAAAATTCTCCTCATTATTTTTCCAGATCTTGTTTTTGGTAGACCAGGAGTGAAATGGATTAAGTCTGGCGTTGCTAAAGGACCTATTTGTTTTCTAACCCAAAGTTTTAGATCTCTTTCGAGTTCACCTGTTTCAGTTTCTCCTGCATTCAAAGTTACATAACAATATAAGCCATTACCTTTAATATCATGAGGATAGCCAACAACTGCAGCTTCAGCTACTTTAGGATGAGCAACAAAAGCACTTTCAATTTCAGCTGTTCCTAAGTTATGTCCTGAAACAATAATTACATCATCTACTCGACCAGTAATCCAATAATATCCATCTTTATCTCTTCTACATCCATCGCCTGTAAAATATTTTCCATTAAATTGAGAAAAATATGTATCAATAAACCTCTGATGATCTCCATATACTGTTCTCATTTGGCCAGGCCAGGATTGAGCTATACATAATCTTCCTTCACCAGCACCTTTAATTTCTTTCCCTTCTTTGTCAACAAGCACAGGCTTAATTCCATAAAAAGGTTTTGTAGCTGAACCAGGTTTTAGAGGAATAGCACCAGTTTGTGGAGCAATCATTATACCTCCAGTTTCTGTTTGCCACCAAGTATCTACAATTGGGCATTTAGAATTACCTACAGTTTTATAATACCACATCCAAGCCTCGGGATTTATTGGTTCACCTACGGTTCCTAAAAGTTTAAGAGATTTTCTAGAGGTTTTATTAACTGGTTTATCTCCTTCACGCATTAATGCTCTAATTGCCGTTGGTGCTGTATAAAAGGTATTTACTTTATACTTATCAACTATTTGCCACCATCTAGAGCTATCAGGATAATTTGGAATTCCCTCAAACATAACAGTAGTAGCACCATTAGCCAGTGGTCCATAAATAATATAACTATGTCCAGTCACCCATCCAATATCTGCAGTACACCAATAAATATCTTTTGGTTTATAATTGAAAATATACTGATGAGTCATTGATGCATAAACCATGTAACCACCAGTCGTATGAAGAACTCCTTTAGGTTTACCTGTTGAGCCCGAAGTATATAAAATAAATAAAGGATCCTCCGCATTCATTTCTTCAGGCTCACAATGATTTGGAACATCTTTAATCAAGTCATGAAACCAAACATCTCTATTTTGATCCCAGTTGATGTAATTACCTGTTCGTTTTACAACAATACATTTTTTAACATTTGGGCAATTCATTAAAGCCTCATCGACTGTATATTTGAGTGGTATAGTTTTTCCTCCTCTAACACCTTCATCAGCTGTTATAATATATTCGGATTCGCAATCATTAACTCTTCCTGAAATAGACTCTGCTGAAAAACCACCAAAAATAATTGAATGAACAGCACCAATCCTTACACAAGCAAGCATTAAAATTGCTAACTCTGGAATCATTGTTAAATAAATTGTTACACGATCACCTTTTTTAATTCCTAATTTTTTTAAACCATTCGCTGCTTTCGACACTTTCTGATGGAGTTGTTTATAAGAAATTTTTTGACTGTCTTTTGGATCATCTCCTACCCAAATAATAGCAGTTTTATCTTTTTTATCTTTTAAATGTCTATCAATACAATTTGCTGAAGCATTTAATGTACCGTCTTCAAACCATTTAATTTTTACTTCCTTTGTACTATATTTTACATCTTTAATTTTTTTGTATGGTTTTATCCATGTAATTCTTTTTCCCTCTTTTCTCCAAAATTCATCATTACTCTTTATAGATTGAGAATATTTTTGTTGGTATTTACTTTTATTTGCTAAACTACTTTTAACCCATTCTGGTTTCGTTTTAATAACTACTTCTGGAGGTGTATTTCCGTTTTCTTTTTTTGATTTAATTTTTTTTTTTATTTTCTTAGAAGTTTTTTTTTTTACTTTAGATTTTTTCTTAACTTTTTTTATAGTTTTTTTTCTTACTTTAGATCTTTTTCTTCTTAATTTATTTTTTTTCTTTTTTTTCTTTGGCATGAGATAATTTTTTTTTTAAATCTTACTCATGTTATTTATAATTTTCCAGCTTTTATAATCAACTGGCATTACAGAGAGTCTACTTTGCTTTATAAGAGCTAAATGGCTTAAATCCTTATTTTTTTTAATATTTTCTAACGATATAGGCTTTGAAAATTTGCTTTTAAATTGCACAGTTATAGCAACAAATCTTCCTGTTTTGTCTGTTTCATCTAAATAAGATTCTTTTATAACTTTTACTATTCCAACTATCTCTTTTCCAATATTTGAATGATAAAAAAAACAAAGATCTCCTTTCTTCATACTTTTTAAATTTTTTGCAGCTTGATAATTTCTTACACCATCCCATGGTGCACCTTTAATTCCAGCTTTTTTTTGTTGATCAATTGACCAAACATCAGGTTCAGATTTCATTAACCAATATTGCATTATAATTGTACTCCAGCACCTTTGAGAAAAGTTGCATCTTCATCTAAAGGCCATCTAGGTTTTGCTGGATAATCTAAATTACTAAATTGATTTAATTTAAATTTTTCTAAACCTACCATTGCAATCATTGCTGCGTTATCTCCACAAAACTCTAAAGGTGGAAAAATACTTTTATAATTATATTCTTCACATAAATTAATTAACATAGATCTAATTTTTTTATTTGCTGCAACACCTCCTGCAACTACAAATTTTTTTTTATTTAATTGATTTGCTTTTTCAAATTCAGTAAAAGCAATTTTTGTTTTTTTATATAAAATATCTTCAATTATTTTTTGAAAAGATGCTGCGAGATCATATTTATCTTGTTCTGATTTAATTGTTTTACTTATTTTTAATACAGCAGTTTTGAGACCTGCAAAAGAAAGATTGCAACCCCCTTTGTTGAAAATTGGTTTAGGTAAATCATATTTTTTAGGATCACCTTTTTCAGCTAAAATTTCTATTTGAGGTCCACCTGGAAATTCTATTCCTAATAGTTTTGCAGTTTTATCAAACGCTTCACCTAAAGCGTCATCAATAGTTGTTCCTAGTCTTTTATATTTACCAAGATTTTGAACGTTCAAATATTGTGAGTGTCCACCAGAAATTAAAAGCAGTAAATATGGATAATTTAGATTAGTATTTAGTCTCGGACTTAAAGCATGTCCCTCTAAATGATTAACAGCAATGAAAGGTTTATTAATTGATGAGGCGAAAGCTTTCCCAAAACTTAAACCAACTGATAAACATACAATCAATCCAGGACCGGCTGTAGAAGCAACCGCATCTATTTCTTCAATTTTTCTTCCACTTTCATCAATAGCTTTTTTGACGATCCAATCAATTTTTTCAATATGTGAACGAGCTGCTAGTTCGGGAACCACACCACCAAACTCCTTATGAACCTCGACTTGACTTGAAACAATGTTTGATAAAACTATTGGTAATCCTTGTTCATTTTCACTTAGTAAAGAAGCTGCTGTTTCATCACAACTAGACTCAATTCCTAAAATTAAAGGTTTTTTGCTCATTCAAATAGTTTTTAATAATTGTACAATCTTTATACAAGTAAGAAATAAATTTTATGAGTAAAAAAATAATAATTGGATCTAGAGGAAGCAAGCTAGCCTTAATTTATGCCCAACAAGCTAAAGATAAAATTATTAAAAATACCAGCCTTAACCATGATGATATTTTAATTAAATCGATTAAAACCAAAGGTGATGAGGTGCAGGACATAAGATTGTCAGACCTTGGCGGTAAAGGTTTGTTTTCTAGAAATATTGAAAAAGAACTTCAGTTAAAAAATATTGATATCGCAGTTCATGCGCTGAAAGATATGCCCGCTAACGAGACAAAAGGATTAAGAACAGATTCTTTTCTTGAAAGAAATGACCCTAGGGAAATTTTAATAACAAAGAATAAAAAGAAACTTAAAGACTTAGATGAAAAGTCAATTATTGGAACTTCATCATTTAGAAGAGAATTTCAAATAAAAAAAATTAGAAAAGATTTAAATTGTAAATTAATAAGAGGAAATGTGGATACTAGAATTAGAAAACTAAATGAAGGAATGTATGATGCAATTATATTATCTTATGCAGGTATTAAATTTTTAAAATTTGAAAATGAAATCTCCGAAATTTTTTCTGCTGAAGAAATAATTCCTAGTGCAGGACAAGGTGTAATAGCTCTTCAGTGCAGGGAGAATGATGACGAGATAATTTCTATTTTAAATAAAATTAACCACGAGGAAACATATAAAAGAGCAAACCTTGAGAGAAATATTTTAAAAGTTTTAGATGGAGATTGTGAAACAGCAATTGGTGCTCATTCAGTGGTTGATGGAGATAAGATTATAGTGGAAGCCGAACTTTTTTCTCTAGATGGTAAACAAAGGTTTTATGAAAAAAAGGTTGGTAATTTGAATGAATTTAAAGAAGTTGGTAAAGAAGTTGGGGTACTTTTAAAAACAAAATCAAACAATATATATAAAAGATAGTATGCATATTTTATTCACTAGAACATTAGAAGATTGTTCCGAAATGATATTGAAATTTAAATCGTTAGGACATCAAGTTTCTCATCTTCCATTAATAAGAATTGAAAAAGTTAATTATGAAGAAATTAACTTTTCTGAATATGGTGGAATTGTTTTTACTAGTGCAAATGCAGTAAAATTCTTAAACACAGAAAAATTAAATAAAAATATTAAATGCTTTTGCGTTGGTAACGTTACAGAAAATAAAGCAAGAAGTATTGGTTTTCAAAATACAATTGCGGCTGAAGGGAATGTTGCAAACTTAAAGGAGTTAATAATTCAAAGTTATGATTTCAAAAATAAAGAATTGCTTTATGTTAGTGGTGAAACAATATCGGTTGATTTAGATCAACAGTTATTAAGTGTAGGTTTTAAGGTGAAAAGAATTATTAATTATAGAGTAGATCATAATCAAAAATTTGATGAGAAATTTGTAAATGAATTAAAATTAAATATGCCAGACATGGTATATGTTTACTCCCAAAATAGCGCATCAAGTTTTTTAAATTTCATTAAGATTTACCAAACCAAAAATTTATGGATGAATACGAATTTGATGTGTATAGGCGAAAAAACCTCGTCAATATTGAACGAAATCAAATGGAAAAAGATTTTTCTTTTTAATCCTGGAGAAGAAGAGTTTTTGTTATATAAAATTTAAAAATGGAATTAATTAATAATTTTTCTGAAATATTTTTATCAGTATGGAATAAAGGAATTCTTGGTGTTGATATTTTTCAAATATTAATTGGTATTGGAATATTTTTACTATTTTTAATTTTTAGGGGTCTTATAAGCAAACTAGTTATTAAAAAATTAGAAATCATCTCGAAAAGAACAACGAATAAATTAGATGATACTTTTGTTCAATCACTTGTGGGACCAGCAAGATTTTTACCAATTGTATTAGGGTTTTTTATTGCAAGCTACTACATGACTTTCTCAATAGAAGGAAGAGAAGTAGTAGATACAATTAATAGAACGTTGATCACCATTTTAATTTTTTGGGTAATTCACCAAATCATAGAACCTATCTCATACATACTTAGTGGTTTAGATAAAATATTAACAAGAGAACTTATTGGCTGGATAATTAAATCATTAAAAATTTTAATTTTTATTTTAGGTTTAGCAGCAGTTTTAGAATTGTGGGGAATTAAAATAGGTCCAATTATTGCAGGTCTTGGATTATTTGGAGTTGCTGTTGCATTAGGTGCACAAGATTTATTTAAAAATCTAATTTCAGGAATTTTAGTATTAGTTGAAAAGAGATTTAAGATTGGTGATTGGATTGCAGTTGAAGGTATTATTGAAGGTATAGTAGAAAAGATTGGATTTAGATCAACAACGATTAGAAAGTTTGATAAGTCTCTTGCTATTATTCCAAATTTTCAATTTGCAGAAAATGCAGTTATAAATGTAAGTGAAACTTCAAATTGGTTAATTAGTTGGATTATTACACTTCAATACGATACTACAGTAGATCAGCTTAAAAAGATTAGAGATGAAATAGAAAATCATATTAACTCAAGTGAAGATTACAATACTTCAATTGGAGTTGCTGTAAGAGTTGATAAATTTTCAGATAGTTCAATAGATATGTATGTACGATGTTTCACAAAATCAGGTAGTTGGAATAATTGGCTTGATGTTAAAGAAAGATTAGCAATCGCGATTAAAGAGATTGTAGAAAAAAATGGTGCTTCATTTGCATTCCCAAGTCAGTCGATTTATGTTGAAAAAAAATGATAGCTATTTTTTACCTAATTTTACAAATTTTAAAACTGTACTCTTATGTTGTCATTGCTAATGTTATTGTCAGTTGGTTAATAGCTTTTAACGTTCTTAATACTCAAAATAGATTTGTTTATGCAATTTTAGAGTTGAGTTATAAATTAACTGAGCCTTTCTTAAATAAAATAAGACGTTTTTTACCAAATTTAGGTTCATTAGATATTTCTCCAATCATCCTTCTTTTATTGATTTGGTTTATCGAAATGTGTATGAAGCTGTACATTGCACCAATGATTTTTTAAGGAATAAATATGATTTTAATTGATGGAAAAAAAGCAGCTGCAGAATTAAGAGCAGTATTAAAGCAAGAAGTTACAGAGTTAAAAGCAAAACATAATAAAGTACCAGGTTTAACAGTTATACTTATTGGTGATTTAACACCTAGCCAGATTTATGTAAGAAATAAAGAGAAATCGGCAAATGAAGTAGGATTAAAATCTGAAGTTATTAAATATCCAGATTCAGTTGAAGAAAAGACTGTCTTAGAAAAAATTAGAGAATTAAATAGTGATAAAACTGTTTCAGGAATTTTAGTTCAACTTCCTCTACCTAAACATATAGATAAACAAAAAGTTATAGAGGCAATTCATCCTTCAAAGGATGTAGATGGATTTCATCCAATGAATGTAGGCAATCTTTCTTCTGGATATGAAAGCTCTATTCCTTGTACGCCACTTGGCTGTTATTTGTTAATTAAAAAATTTGAACCTAATCTTAATGGAAAGAAAGCTGTAGTTGTGGGTAGATCAAACCTAAATGGAAAACCTATGACACAACTTCTTTTAAAAGAAAATTGTACTGTCACAATCACACATTCTAAAACTAAAGATTTAAAAGCAGAGTGTTTAGAAGCAGATATAATTGTAGCAGCTGTAGGTATACCTGAACTTGTTCGAGGAGATTGGGTTAAGAAAGATGCTATTGTCATAGATGTTGGCATAAATAAAACTGATAAAGGTATCGTTGGTGATGTTCATTTTGAGGAAGTTTCAAAAAATGCAAGAGCATTAACTCCAGTTCCAGGGGGAGTTGGACCAATGACTATTGCCTGTCTACTTAAAAATACCATAGACTGTTTCAAAAGATCGCAAATATAATAATTAAACCATAAGCTTTAATCTGTTAATTTATTAAGATGAAAAAACCTAAACGACCTTACAGATTTGGTATCATTTTTTTGATGCTTACTGTTCCACCTATTGGAGCAACACAGCTTGGTTGGTATTTACATGACATGCAAACTGGTTTTGACTATGGTATGATTGTAGGAACAGTATCAGTAATTTATGCTGCATACTTAATGTATGAAAAAAATTGGAGAGAAGAGGACGAAGATTAAATTATGGAAAAAATAATTTTTTTTGGATTGGTAATTCCCATCATGGCTTATGTTTTATACTTAGGTGGAATGGCAATTATGAATGGTTTTAAATCTAAAGAAGCTAATAGAGCAGAAAAAGAGGAAGCTGAAAATGAGACCAGTGAAATAAGAGAAACTGATTCTGAACAAAGCATTAATTTAAGTGATGAACTTACTAAATTGAATGATTTAAAAGAACAAGGGATTATTTCTCAAGAGGAATTTGAAAAGGCGAAAAACAAACTATTAAATAATTAAATAGTTTAATCATGTTCAATGGTTTTAAAAAAAAATTTGTTAAAGTTGAAAAGGGGAGAATTTTTTGTAGATTTAAAGGTAAAGGTCCTCCTTTATTATTACTTCATGGATATCCGCAAACACATGTGATGTGGCACAAAACTGCTCCTGAACTTAGCAAATATTTCACAGTAATAGTCGCTGATCTTAGAGGATATGGAGACAGTTTAGTTTTACCTGGTGGAACAAATCATAAAAATTATTCTAAAAGAGAAATGGCTAAAGATATGGTTCAATTGATGAGTAAATTAAATTTTAAAAATTTTTTTGTTGCAGGTCATGACCGGGGTGGAAGGGTTGCCCATCGTATGGCCAGGGATTTTAGAAAAAAAATTTTGGCAATTAGCGTATTAGATATTTGCCCTACTTTAGATATGTATGAACAAACAGATATGAAATTTGCAAAAGGATATTTTCATTGGTTTTATTTAATACAGCCAGCACCTTTGCCAGAGAAAATGATAATTGCAGATCCTAAAAGATGGTTAAAAAGTCGTTTTAATAGATCATCCAAAATTGCAATTAGAAGAATTGAAGAAGAATATTTAAGAGCCTTTAAACAAAAAAAAAGAGTTCATGCAACATGTGAGGATTATAGGGCTGCCGCAAGTATAGATTTAGATCATGACAAAAAAGATAGAAAAAAAAAATTAAATATCCCTATCCAAGTTTTATGGGGAAAAAAAGGAGTTGTTGGTAAACAATTTAATTCAATAAAAATTTGGCAAAAATATACAAATAAAAAGATTTATGGTGCAGAAATCAATTCAGATCATTTTATTCCAGAGGAAAATCCTAAACAAATAATAAAACACTTAAAAACTTTTTTTTTAAAAAATGCTTGAGATAATATCTAATAAAAAAAATATCGGAGCAGAAATAATTTTAAATTTAAAAGATATTTCTAATGAAGAAATTTCTGCAATAAAGAAAGCGCTAAATAAATACGGAATGATATATTTTAGAAATCAAAAATTGACCTCTAAACTTTATGTTAAGTTTGCTAAACATTTTGGAAAATTAGCAACTTATCCAAGACTAAAAGGTTTAAATAGAAAATTTCCTCAAATTACAGTTGTACAAAGAAAATCAACCGATAAAGGCCCAAGTTTTGGTGAACAATTTCATACAGACTCAATTTACACAAAAAAACCACCAAGATTTACTATGCTGTTCTCAAAACTTGTACCAAAAAAAGGAAAAGCAAATACAGAATTTTGTTCTCAATATCTAGCTTACGAAGAGTTACCAAATTCAATAAAAAAGAAATTCAAAACAATCAAAGGTAAATATTCCTCTGAAGGACCAATTTCAATAACAACTAAGGAAAGAGTAAAAGAAAAAGGAAAAAATATTAAAGAACTTAAATCTTCACACAAGATAATTAAGAAAATAGGCTCAAAACATTCGATTTATTGTAGTCCTGGACATTTTGTTGGTTTTAGCTCAAAGATTAAAAGTCAGAAGAAATTAAAAAAATTTTTATTCAATCATCAAATTAAAAAAAAATTTCAGTTCTCACTTCCTTGGGAGAAAAATCAATTGGCTATATGGGACAACAGATCTATGCTACATCAGGCAACACCTTTTAAAGGAAATAGAATCATGCATAGAATAACAATCAAATAATCTATGTTCACAATTTTTTTGGGACTTACTCCTTTTATATTTATTACTTTTTTGGGCTTTATATTTGGAAAATTAAAAGTCTTAGATCTTAGTCATGCTAAAATTTTAAATCTTTTCCTATTTTATATTGCTGTCCCAGCATTGATAATTAAGTTAATTGCACAAAATGAGATAGGACAAGTAGATTTTAAACAAATTCTTTCTTATTTAATTATGCAATCAATATGTGGAATTATTGCTTATTTAATTACTTCGAAATATTTTAAAAGATCAATTCCAGAGTCTATTATTTGGGCTTTAACAGTTGCACTATCAAACCATGTGACTTTACTCTTGCCAATAACAGAAATTTATTTTCAACAAAATGTAATTACACAAGTTGCAAGTATTATATTAATGGATGGAGTAATATTATTGTCTGTAATTGCTTTTTTTTTAGAATTATCAACAAAAAAAAATTTAAATTTATTTTCATTTATTAAAAATTTAATTTTCAATCCATTTATCCTTTCAATAATTATTGGTTTATTATTTTTATTATTTAACTTAAATATCAATCAAACACCAATTGAGTATACTTTATCTAAACTTGCAGCGTGTGTTTCGCCAGTTGGATTGTTTGCAATTGGTATAATTCTTTCATTTTATACCAAAAATGTAATTAATAAGTTATCTGTATCTATATCAATTTTGAAATTAATTATTTCCCCAATTATTTTATTATTGATTGGACTTTTGTTTTTTAATGCAGGATTGCCAGTGGAAATACCAGGCGCTTTTTTTGTGAGTGTTGCACCTTGCGGAGTTACAGCTATAGTTTTATGTTCTGCATACAATGTAAGTCCTGAAAATATAATAAAAGCTATCTTTGTATCTACTATTGCATCTATAGGAACCATATTCTTTGCAATAAAGTATTTAACTTTATAAAATTTTATTTAAAGGACTAACTTCTCCAATTTTAAAAGTAATAGCATCACTTTTCTTATATCCGTAATTTTCAGCATTATCTTTAAATCTGATTGGAGGTTCCATAATTGGCTCAAATGATAAAACAAATGTTCCCCAATGCATTCCAAGCACTTTTTTACTTTTTAAATCTTGTGCAACATTCAATGCTTCCTCTGGTGTAGTGTGATAGATAGTTTTATCAAACATTGGTTTAAAATTATAAGCCCCAATATTAATCATTGTGAGATCTATTGGACCATATTTTATACCTAACTCTTTGTAGATTTCTCCATATCCTGTATCACATGCAAATAAAATTTTCTTATTTTTATATTGTATTAAAAAATTACCCCACAACGTTCTATTTGTATCTGTTAAACTTCTCTTTGACCAATGAATTGCTGGAAGCAAAGTGATTTTTAGATTCTCATTTATAATTTTTTGATCATACCAATCCATTTCGTTTACATCTTTGTATCTTTTAAAATATTTACCAAGATTTAGTGGCGTTAATACTTTTGCATCCTTAAAAGGAAAATTTCTGATGGTTGACATATCTTGATGATCATAATGATTATGAGTTAGTAAAAATATATCTGTTTTAGGTGTCTCATTTAATTTTATAGCAGGATTAACAAATCTTTTTGGACCAAATATTAGTGGTCCAGCATTTTTAGAAAATACAGGATCTGTTATAATTGTAGTTTCTCCTAATTTAATAAGGAATGTTGCGTGACCTATCCAAGCAATATAATCATCATCTTTATATTTTTCTAAGTTTGCTAAGACTTTAGCTTTCTCAACCACATGTTCTCTGGGATAAGATAAATTAACTTTTTTTCTTAATTTACTAAAAGTTCTATAAGAAAATTTTCTTGGACTAGATATTATTACCGGAGATCCTTTTGGGTTTCTAAAAGTACCATCTGGTAAATGATGGTAAGGTCTCTCTTTCATATTATTTTTGTTTATCCATTAACCACAAGCCATTTCCTGCAAGAAAATAAATTTTTCCATTAATTGGGTGTACTTGAATATCTCTAATTCTTCCAATTTTGTCTTTGAAAATAATTGTTTCTTCTACCTTTGATAAATTTTGAAAGTTTAATTTTCTCATTGATTTATCTTTTAAAGAAGTGATAAGAGCTTGACCGTTCCACTCTTTGAACTCATTTCCTTCATAAATAGTTATTGCACTAGTAGCTATTGAAGGAACCCAGTATTGTATTGCCTTTGTAAATCCTGGTTTCCATTTAGGTCCTATCTTTGATCCTGAATAATTTGTGCCACCCCAACCTAGAATTTTCCAACCATAATTTCCCCCCTTTTTCACTTCACCAAACCAATCACCACCTTTTGCACCGTGATTACTGATATAAATTTTTCCATCAAAAGGAGATAAAGTTAAACCTTGGGGATTACGAACACCAATTTGGTAAATTTCTGGCAACCAATTGGATTTACCATCAAACTTTGGATTATCTTTTGGGATACTTCCATCAATGTGAATTCTAATTATACTTCCAGCATGTTTTGTTGGATCTTGAGCAATCATTCCTTGTCCTCTTTCACCTGCAGATGCAAAAAGATAATTATCTTTAATTGCTAGTCTTGATCCAAAATGATAGCCAGATTCTATTGGTGGTTCAGCTTGAAATATATTTTTAAAATTTAATTTTTTTTTATTTAATTTAGCTTTTGCAATAGAGGTGCTCGTTTTCCAATCACCTCTATTTTCAGAATAAGAAATCCATAAGGTATCGTTTTGATAAATAATATCTAGTAAACCTCCTTGGCCATGGACAAAATAATTTAAGTTATGCTCAACTTCATAAACTTTTTTAGAAATAATATTTACTATTTTTATTTTTCCAGTTTTTTCAGTAATAATTAGCTCTTCATTGTTTATAAAAGATGATCCCCATGGATCATTTAAATCTACTAATTTTTGAAAAGTAAAATTTTCTGAATAACTTTTTGATGAAAATAAAAAAAAGAAAAATATCGATAAAAAATACTTGATCACTTTATGAAAGCTTAGATCTACCACCGTCTACAGCAATTATCTGACCTGTAACCCAAGAGCTGTCTTCTGTCAGCAAGAACTTAGCAAGAGCTGCTGAGTCTTTACCTTCACCTAATCTTTTAAGCGGATGTGCTTTTGCGATCCCTTCAGCCAAAGCAGCATTCTTTAACATCGGTTCTGCTATCTTAGATTTTGTTAAACTTGGTGCTACACAATTTACTCTTATGTTTGGTGCAAATTCAGCCGCAAGAGAGACTGTTAAACCCTCAACAGCCGCTTTAGTTGAAGCTATAATTGCATGATTAGTAAAACCTCTCTGAGCAGCAACAGTTGAAAATAATACTATTGAACCTTTATTTTTTTTTAAACTTTCTTGAAATCCTTTGATAGCTTCTACAGCTGAATAAAGATTTAGTTTCATACATTTTTGAAAGTCTTGTTCGCTTACCATTCTTAGTGGTTTTAGATCAATAGAACCAACACAATAAGCCAGGCCTTTAATTTCAGAAATATCTGCTTTAACTTTTTCAATAAAACCTTCCTCTAAAACGTCTGCAATAGTATGAGAGCATCCAAGCTTTTCACAGATTGGACTAAGTTCACTTTCATTCCTTGCAACCAAATGAATATCATTTCCAGAGTTTTTTAATTGTTCAGCCAAACTTGATCCAATAGAACCTGTCGCACCAAAAATTACATATTTTTCTGACATAAAAATTTTTATTAGTTATATTTAACTATGAAGTTATTTTTTATACTTGGTAATCAATTATTTCCAATAAAATACCTTGACCGCTTCAAAAAAGACCACCTGTTTTTTATGGCTGAAGATAAGGGTTTATGCACCTATGAAAAGCATCATAAGCAAAAAATTTTATTATTTTTATCCTCAATGCGTTCTTATGCAGATGGGTTAAGAAAAAATAAATTTAAATTAGATTATCTTAAAATTGAAGATAAAGAATTTAGTGATGATTATTTAAAAAAACTAAAAAAAACAATTACACAAAAAAAAATAAAAGAAATTTCAAGTTTTGAAGTAGAGGACAAATCTTTTGAAAAAAAGATTTCACAATTTTTTAAAAAAGAAAAAATAAATTGGAATATTATTCAAACTCCTATGTTTTTAAATTCTAGAGAAGAATTTAAACATTATTTGTCAAAATCAAAAAAACCATTCATGGCAACCTTTTACAAAGAAGTTAGAAAAAAATCTGGTATATTGATGGGCTCAGATGGTAATCCTATTGGGGGTAAATGGAGTTTCGATGAAGATAATAGAAACAAACTACCAAAAAATATTTCAATTCCTAAATTTCCAAAAATCAATGAAACTAGTCACACAAAAAAATTAAAGCCTATTATTGAAAAGGAATTTAAAAATCATCCTGGAAGTACAGATAATTTTTGGTTCGCAACAGAATACGATGATGTTGTCAACCTTTTAAATTTTTTTATAAAAGAAAAATCAAATTTATTTGGCGATTATGAGGATGCTGTTGATCAAAAAGATAATATCTTGTTTCATAGTGCATTAAGTCCTTACATAAATTTAGGTTTAATAACCCCTGAATTTGTAATTCAAAAAGTTTTAGAATTTCATAAAAAAAATAAAATTAGAATGAATTCTTTAGAAGGTTACATTCGTCAAGTAATCGGATGGCGAGAATTTATGCGTGGAATTTATCAGTCGTATTCACAAGAGATTGTAAATGGAAATTTTTTTAAACATAGTAGAAAAATGAAAAGTTCTTGGTATGAGGGATCAACGGGTCTTCCACCATTGGATTATGCAATTAAAAATGCGGTCAGTCATGCATGGTCACATCATATTGAAAGACTAATGATCTTATCAAACATTATGAACCTTTGTGAAATCAAACCATTATTTGTTTATAAGTGGTTTATGGAAATGTTTGCTGACTCTTCAGATTGGGTGATGGTTCCAAATATTAGTATGGGGCTATTTAATGATGGAGGAATTTTTGCAACAAAACCTTATATTTGTGGATCAGCATATTTTATGAAAATGATGGATTTTAAAAAAGGAGAGTGGTGTAACACAATGGATGGTCTTTATTGGAGGTTCATAGACCGAAACAGAAAATTTTTTTTAAAAAATCCTCGTCTATCTATGATGGTAAGAATATTTGATAAAATGAAATCTGAGAGAAAAAAATTAATTTTATCAGAAGCTGATAAATTTATTAAACAAAATACAATTTGATGAAGAAAGAAAATTTACCAACCAAAACTTGTCCAATTTGTAAAAGACCATTTACTTGGCGCAAAAAATGGAAGTTGAACTGGGAGAGAGTAAAATATTGTTCAAAGAAGTGTTCTAAGCTAAGCTAAGCTTAGTGAATATAATAGTATTACAGCATATTAAAATAGAAGACCCAGGTTACATTAAAGATTTAATGTTGGCAGATGGATTTAAACTTACCACTATCGAATTAGATGAAGGTGAAAAAATACCAAATGATTTAAGTAAATTTGATGGAATGTTTTGCATGGGAGGTCCAATGGATACTTATATGGAGCAAGAATATCCTTGGTTAATAGAGGAAAAGAAAAAAATTAAAGAGTTTGTTGTAGATTTAAAAAAACCTTATTTAGGTTTTTGTTTAGGTTGTCAGCTTTTAGGAGAAGTAGTTGGTGGAAAAGTGGTTAAATCTAATCCAGCTGAAATTGGGATTATGGATATTAATTTCTCTAATAAAAAAGATGAAGATAAATTATTTTCGAAATTTCCCAATACGATTAAAAGTTTGCAATGGCATTCTTATGAAGTTCAAGGTATTGAAAATAATAATGATGTAACTTTATTAGCTTCTTCCCCAATTACCAAGTATCAAATTTTTAAATATCAAAATCATGCTTATGGAATTCAATTTCATATAGAAATAAAAGACACCACAGTGAATGAGTGGGGGTGTGTTCCAGAATACAAAAAAGCTTTAGAGGATCAGCTTGGTAATGAAGCATTAGAAAAGTTTGATAAATCTGCAAAAGATAACATGAAAGATATGAATAACTATTCTACAATCCTTTATGATAATTTTAAAAAACTTTTATGAATAACAAAATCTTTGAGTGGGCAGGGGTTATAACTGCAATATTATATTCTTTGTTTGTGGCTTTAAATATTGGGATTGAGTTTTTTGGTTTCTGTTTATTACTTTTATCTGCAATCTTAATTGGTATTTGGGCATATAGAGGTGGCCATAAAGGAATTTTATTTTTACAATTTTTTTATGCTACAGCGGGAATTATAGGTATGGTTCGTTGGTTTTAATTAAAAGTTGAAACAATTTTAGGAATATAATTTTTAAAATTGAAAAATCCTTTGTTACAGTATTGCCAAGCTAATTGATCAAAATTTCTATATAAAAAATCTATTTTTAGGTTCTTTGAATTTATAAAATCTAAATTTTCACCCACCGTTGGATATAAACCACAACAATTTTCGATATTTGTTATTTCATTTATATTTATAATTTGACAATCACTAGATTTATTTTTTAATCTCTGTTCTTGGTCTTCAATTAACAGAGACTTAAATTTTACTAACTTTTCACTGAGTTTTATCGATCTATTTTCATTACTGTTAGAAACTAAGTAAATTTTTTTAAAGTTGTTGTCTTTAAAATCAGTGATTTCAAACGACAGATTATTTTCAAAAATTAAAAGATTTTTGTCCTCAATATTTGGTGGGTTATTAAAATCTTGTTTAATTATTTGGTAAGATTTTTCAGATACCTTTGGAGGAGCATTTTCATTTAATTTTATGTTTTGAAATCTATTATTGGTGAATTTTTTAATATTCCATTCACTTGCGAGGTAATGTTTTCCTTGTGTTTGAACGCCCGCAACCCATCGCCAACCGAGAGTATTTGATGCTGCGTCTCCATCGTAAAGATGTTGCATAAAAAATTCTGCACCCAGTTGCCAAGGCAATTCCAAAGTAAAAATCCAAATACTAGCAAACCACATTCTTGTGTGATTATGTAAATAATTGTTATCTTTAAGTTCTTTTACCCACTCATTAAAGCAACTTATGTTTGTTCTTCCCTCAATCGCAGAAAGGTAATCTTGATTGTTTTGAAATTCGTTTTTTGTTTTATTTAATTCTAAAAGATAATCTGTCCAAACATTAGGTCTTAGTTCTAACCAACCTTTCCAATAAGTTCGCCAAAGAACTTCTTGGATAAATTTTTCATTTTTTGAGAAAGAAAATTTATTAAGTGATTTTTGAATTACTTCTTTTTCATTAATTATTCCATGAGTTATATATGGTGATAAACAAGACACATTTGATCTTTTTTCAGGTCCAAAATCAAAGTTTCTTAATCTAGAATATTCTCCAAGATTATTTTCGACAAAATTATCTAATTTATTTAAGGCCTTAGCCCTTGAAGCTTCAAACATAATTTTTTAATTATTTTGATTTTTTTTTCTTCAGACCTAGTTTATCACTGTGTCTCAACCTTAAAACAACAATCGCTGCAGCAATTAACAATATAGCAACTGCTTCGTACACAAGTGCAGTAGGGTCCATCTCTTTCCCTTGTAGTATAATAAACCGAGCAAGAGCTGTAATTGCTATAAGTAATGGAAGTGTAATACTAATAGACTGTTGATTCCAAAAAACTCTAACCATAGCTAGTACTTCTAAGTAAAGAAACATTAAAAGTAAATCTGCTAAAGTAACAGATTGGTTAGTGAACATGTTTTTTATTTCTATACCAACAGCGATAACTGTACTAACTAAAATAATACACATCAAAGCCAACTGTAAGTTTTTTGTAATATTATCCATAATTAATCTTTACTAAATGGTAACCATTTTTCAATGGCTGATTTTAAGGGTCCATCATACGGAATTGAATAAGAATTTGGGTTTGGACTTGTTAAAACTTCTATTCCTTTTGAAAATACAAATATAAATACTATTACAAAAACGATTACCATAATTTTAAAAGGATCAAAATTTTTTGTTTGAAAAACACTTGCGGATTTCGCTTCTGCTCTATGGAATTGTTTAAAAGTCATGTAGACAGCAAATATTAAACCAACGTGAGCTAAAAAAAGTCCAGCCCATCCAAATGCAAAAGTTGTATATGAAAAAACATATAAACTAAAAACTGTAGTCCAAATAAAACTTAAAACTAAAAGTATTTGTAATCTAACTGTTTTGGGAAGTGCACGTAGATCATTTTTACTATCATCAAATAAAATATTTGCAGCATCTCTCATCCAATTCTTTATTGATTCCATAAGTTGAGGATATAATTTTTAATAATTAAAACAAATGTTAATTTGTCCTAAACTATAGTGTCAACGAAGCTTTTTTTTATGAAAATTAATAAATTTTTCAACATTAGATTTGTTAAATGACTTATTTTCTTCAAATGAAACTTTTTTCATTGAATAGGCACTACTATTAGTAACTCTTGATTGAATTGTAATATTACCTTTATATAATTTAAGTTTAATTGAGCCATTAACTTTGCTTCTTTTTAAATCTACAATTTTCTGAAGTTTAGATCTTTCTTTTGAATACCAATAACCATTATAAATTAACTCAGCATATCTTGACATTATTCGATCTTTTTTGTGCATAGTTTCTTTATCTAAAGTAACTGACTCGATTGCTCTATGTGCATTGATTAAAAGGGTTCCACCAGGTGTTTCATATACACCTCTAGATTTTATACCTAAAAATCTATTCTCTACTAAGTCAACTCTTCCAATTCCATTTCTACCTGCAAGAACATTTAGTTTTGTTAATAACTTAGCTGGAGACATTTTTTTTCCGTTAATTCCAAAAGGATCACCATTTTTAAAATTGATAGTAACAAATGACGGTTTGTTAGGTGCTTTTTCAGGAGAAACTGTTCTTTGGAAAATAAATTCTGGTGCAGAATTTTTTGGATTTTCTAAAACCTTACCTTCAGTTGAAGTATGGAATAAATTGTCATCCACTGAAAAAGGAGGTGCACCTTTTTTATCTTTAGGTATAGCTATGTCATGCTTTTTTGCATAATTAATTAAATCTGTTCTAGATTTTAAATTCCAAATTCGCCATGGAGCTATTATTTTAATTTTAGGTCCAAAATAATGATATCCTAATTCAAATCTTACTTGGTCATTTCCTTTACCAGTTGCTCCATGCGAAACTGCATAGGCCTTAAATTTTTTAGCTACTCTTATTTGATCTTTTGCAATAAGAGGTCTTGCAATCGATGTCCCTAATAAATAAATACCCTCATAAATCGCATGTCCTCTAATCATGGGATAAACATAATCCTTAACAAAAATATCTTTTAAATCTTTGATAATTATATTTTTAACACCAAATTTTTTTGCGTTAGTTATTATTTTTTTTCTATCAATTTCTTGGCCTACATCCGCTGTATAACAAATTACATCAGCATCATAATTCTCTTGAAGCCATTTTAAAATTATAGAGGTATCGAGCCCTCCAGAATAAGCTAGAACAATTTTCTTTTTTGATTTCATTGAATTAACTACAAGCTTTTCTTGATGCGTTATAAGCTTTAGTAAATCCTAGTAATGAGTAATGATCAATTGTTTGAGAACCTTGTTGATTATATCCAGTAATCATAATTCTTGATCCTTTTCTCATTTGTTTAATCATTTTTAATTCGATCTTATTATCTGCAATCCACGCAAAACCTTGCTCTTTAATATCAAATTTAAATTTGTTTTTTCCTGAAGCAGCTGTTACAGAATTATTTTTATTAAATTCATAACCTGGTGTAACACTTACTTCATTTTTTATATTGTCGTTTGGTCTAAAAGCTACGAATAATTTAGCATCTCTTTTATTTGTTTTTGGAGCTTGTAAAATTGGTAACGACTGAGCAAAGCATACTTTACCATCGGTATCAGAAACAACCATTGCTTCCCAATCTTTATATTTACCAATTTTTTTTATTTCTTGAGCAGAAATTTGGCTAATTCCAACTATAAAAAATATTCCTAAAAATATTATGATTTTTTTAATTAAGGACATGGATTTGGATAAATTTTTTGAACATAGTTAATTTCTTTAATGACATCACTTGATAGATTTACATTTACACTTTCTATATTTGTTTTCAACTGCTCCATTTTAGTTGCTCCAATTATTACACTAGTCATAAAGTCTTGGATTTCACAAAATTTTATAGACATTTGACTCATATCTAGATCATATTTTTTACTTATTTTATAATAATGCTCAACTGCGTCTTCAGTATTTGGCTTTCTATAACGTGTCCAAAAATCATAATCTCTTTCCATTCTCGATCCTTTTGGAAAACTTTTGTTTCTATATTTTCCACTTAAATATCCACTAGCAAGTGGAGAATATGCTAAGCAGCCAATGTTTTCTCTTATAGAAACTTCAGCTAATCCAACTTCGTAAGATCTGTTTAATAAGCTGTATGGATTTTGAATTGACATCATTCTTGGCAATTTTTTATCTTTAGATAGTTGGAGATAATTCAAAACTCCCCACGGGGTTTCATTTGATAAACCAACATATCTTATTTTTCCCTGATCAATATATTTATTTAATTCTGCAAGAACATCTTCAAATTTATTCCATTCATTTTCTTCATGAACATATCCAAGTCGGCCAAAATTATTTACATTTCTTTCTGGCCAATGAAGTTGATATAAATCTATATAATCAGTTTTAAGTCTTTTAAGACTGTCATTTAAAGCAGATTCTAAATTTGAACCTGTAAAACTATTTTCGCCACTTCTTAAATAATCTCTCGCTGGACCAGCAACTTTTGTTGCTAGAATGACCTTGTCTCTTTTTTTAGTTTTTTCAAACCAATTCCCAATAATCACTTCTGTATCACCATAGGTTTCTTTTTTAGGAGGCACTGCATATAATTCGGCAGTGTCCCAAAAGTTTACTCCGTGATCTAAACCAAAATCCATTTGTTCAAATGCTTCAAGTTCAGTATTTTGCTCTCCCCAAGTCATTGTACCGAGACAAATTGTACTGACTTTAATATCGGTATTACCTAAATTTTTGTAATTCATTAGAAATATTAAGTTAAATTTTTGTTAATCTTTTAAGGTATCTTGAATAATTAGTAAAAGAATATATATATTAGTCATCATGGAAAATAACAAAAACGGAATATTAAATAGAGCAAAAGCAGCACAACAAACAGCTGCTGTAATGGATGAAGGTTTAAGAGCTTACATGCTAAAAGTTTATAATTATATGGCAACGGGTGTATTGCTAACCGGAATAGTAGCACTGATAACATTTAAAATGTCAGTTGTTACTAATGATGCAGGTTCAATTGTGGGTCTAACACAGATGGGTAATGCAATTTATTTATCAGGTCTTAAGTGGCTTGTAATGCTAGCACCTCTAGGTATCGTTTTTTACATGAGTTTTGGAATTAACAAGATGAGTGCATCAAAAGCTCAAACTACATTTTGGGTTTTTGCAGCTTTGATGGGTCTATCTTTATCCTCAATATTATTAATTTACACTGGAATGAGTGTAACGAGAGTTTTCTTCATTACATCTGCAACATTTGGAGCGATGAGTATTTACGGGTACACAACTAAAAGAGATCTTACGAAATTAGGATCTTTTTTAATGATGGGCTTAATTGGAATAATTATAGCCTCAATTGTTAATATCTTTATGAAATCTTCTATGATGTATTTTGTGATTTCAATATTAGGTGTTTTAATTTTTGTGGGTTTAACAGCTTATGACACTCAAAAAATTAAAAATATGTATGTTGCTTCTGACTCAGGAGAGTTAATGGGAAAGAAAGCTGTAATGGGCGCTTTAACTTTATACTTAGACTTTATTAATCTATTTATAATGTTGCTAAGATTATTTGGTCAAAGAAGATAAATTTATTTTTAAAGTTTCTTCCAATTAGTATTTTTGAGCAAAATTCTAAGATCATAAGAATTTTTTAATATTTTACCGTTTGTATCAGTAATTAAATATTTAAGATTTTTATTTTTAGGCTTAAAATTTTTACAAATTTTATAAAGCGCATTTTCAGTTGAATTTCTAAAAACACTAAAATCTACTTGTTTACTTGATATACTTAAACCATAGTCTTTCCAAGAACCTTCAGATACCATTTTAGCATATAAATCTAAAATAATTTTAAGTTCATCCTTTTCAAAAAAATGTTTATCTTCGGTTTTTTTATTAGGGTTATTTATTACTAATTTTAAATTACTACGCATCGATTTTATGTTTATTGATTAATGGTATTTGAAATGCTGTAAAAACTATTGATATTGGAAGCATTCCCCAGACCTTAAAATTAACCCAAAATTCCTCTGTTTGTGTTCTCCAGACAAATTCATTTAATAAAGCAAGGCCAAAGAAAAAAAACATCCATCTTCTATTAAGAATTTCCCATCCAACATCAGATAGAGGAATTGATTTACCCATAATTTTTTTAAGAATAGGTTCTTTAGCAAGATATTTTCCAAAAAATAATGCAAGAGCAAACATAATATTAATAATAGTTGGCTTTACGTAAATAAATATAGGATCGTTAAAATAAATAGTTAAACCACCAAAAAAAGTAATTAAAATTCCACTGACCAGTGGCATTGGTGGAATTTTTTTTTCAAAAAACCAAACTATTGCGAGTGCAATTAGAGTTGCAACTATTAGTGGAGGTATAGCTACTGATAAATTTTTACCGCTATTGTAATAATAGAAAAAAAATATTGCTAAAGGGCCAAAATCAGTAACAAATTTTAAAAAAGATTTATTCACTGGAAAGATATTAACATATTTGCCACATCTCAAAACATTTATATTTTAGCATTGATTTTTATCTTTAAATACCCATACTAAGATCAATGCCAGTGCAAAAAGCAAAATTTTCTATTGGAGACATTGTTAAGCATAAACACTTTGAATTTAGAGGTGTGATATACGATGTTGATTTTGAATTTAATAATTCAGAGGAGTGGTATCAGTCTATTCCAAAAAATGTGAGACCTAGAAAAGATCAGCCTTTTTATCATTTGTTAGCAGAAAATGATGAGATAACTTATGAAGCTTATGTTTCAGAGCAAAACCTATTAACGGATAACTCTGGCGAGCCAATAAAACACCCTTTAATTGAGGAGATTTTTTCTGGTAAAAAAGGTTCTAGTTATTTCAAGCTCTCTAATTAAGACAACCACTATTCAAACACATTTAGCTCAAATCTAGGCCATACAAATTATCTATATTTTTAATATTTTCTGGTCAAGAGTATTAAACGTTAATTTCAGTCATATTATCTCCCCTCTGCATTCTTGATCAGAAAACCAATTCATAATAGAAATCACGAAAAATTCAAAATTAAAATGTTTAAACTTTTTGAGCCAAATAAAATTTTTAAAATTACATCAAGAGCGCCAAAGTATGTTTTATTTTTATTTGTTATTGTATTGAGTATTGGTTTAGTGGAAGCATTAATCTTATCTCCTGAGGATTATAAACAAAGTGATGCTGTTAGAATTATGTATGTTCATGTTCCTGCTGCATGGATTTCATTAAGTATATTTTCCTCAATGACCCTATCATCTATATGTGGTTTTATATTTAGTAATAAAAATTTTTTTTTAATATCAAAAAGTTTAGCTCCTTCAGGGTTTGTATTTAATATTATTGCATTAGTTACAGGATCAATTTGGGGAAAACCAACCTGGGGAACTTGGTGGGCTTGGGATGCTAGAATTACATCCATGTTAATACTAGCTTTGTTTTATGCAATGTATTTAATTGTGTGGAGAATTTATGATGAAAAAGAAAAAGTATATAAGATTTCAACTTTTATAACCATTTTGGGAATTATTAATGTTCCAGTAATAAAATATTCTGTTGATTGGTGGAATACACTCCATCAACCTGCATCAATTAATATTTTATCAAAAAGTACAATCCATTCTTCAATGCTTTACCCATTATTAATAATGACTGCGGCATTTGCTCTATTTTCATTGTTAATTTTCTTAATGAAATATAATACAGAACTGATAAAAATTAAAAATAAAGGCTTAGATAGATTATGATAAATGAATTATTATTTATGAATGGATATGCAGTTTATGTGTTGTCTGCTTTTAGCTTTACACTATTAAGTTTCCTTAGTTTATATTTAGTAACTAAAATACAATTTGTTAGAGAACAAAATAAATTTGTTACTAAATTTGGATCGCTCTCAGTTGAGCAAGCTAATTTTGCAAAATCACAAAGAATAAACAAAGAAATTTTAGCAAGCGCAACAAACAATTAACTTTTAAGCCATGTATGGTCGAAAAGTTAAATTAAGATTTTTGTTTATAATTATTATTTTAATTACTTTAATTTTAACAACTTTCATGATTTTGAAATCTTTAGAGGAAAATGTTGTATATTTTCAATCACCTACAGAAATTAAATCGCTTAGTGAAATTGATAATAGTAAAATAAGAGTTGGGGGTATGGTTAAAAAAAATTCTATTTCAATAAATTCAAATGAAGTTAACTTTATAATTACGGACTTTAAAAATGAAATAAATGTAATTTATAAAGGAGCAGTCCCAAATTTATTTGCTGAGGGAAAAGGTGTTGTAGCTGAAGGTTTTTTAAAAGATAGAAATTTTTTTTCTGCCACAAAAATTTTAGCGAAACATGACGAAAATTATATGCCGAGAGAAGTAAAAGAGGCATTGGAGGATAAATAAATTGATTTTCAGCCTTGTTGGATATTATTCACTAATATTAGGATTGATCATTGGAATATCGTTATTCTTTTTGTCATTCAAAAATTTTAATAATTCGAATATATTAGATAAAAAATTATTATCTTTTACGTTTTTACAACTTTTTTTCGTTGTAATTAGTTTTTTTTGTTTGATTTCTTCTTTTATTGTTTCTGATTTTAGCAATGAGACAGTATTTAATAATTCTCATACTACAAAACCATTGTTTTATAAAATAAGTGGAACTTGGGGAAATCACGAAGGAAGCTTATTATTATGGTTACTTGTTTTAACTTTATTTATTTTTTTGTTTTTAATTAGAAGTAAAAATCAACCAGTAAAGTACAAAATATTAACCTTAGTTTTTCAACAAATTATAATAGTTGGTTTTTTTTTATTTTTAATCCAAACATCAAATCCATTTAATTATATTTTTCCAACTCCCTTAGAAGGTCTTGGATTAAACCCGATTTTACAAGATCCTGCTTTGGCAATTCATCCACCAATTTTATATTTGGGTTATGTAGGATCTTCAATTATTTTTTCTTCGGTTTTGGCTGCAACAAGTTTAAAAATTATTTCTACTAATTGGGCATTACATATAAAAAAATGGATATTAATTTCATGGATATTTTTGACATTAGGTATCTTGCTTGGATCAATTTGGGCATATTATGAATTAGGCTGGGGAGGTTTTTGGTTTTGGGACCCTGTAGAGAATGTTTCTTTAATGCCTTGGCTTGCATTAACTACCCTTTTGCATTGTATTTTAGTATTAGAAAAAAAAGCTATTTTAACCTCTTGGGTAATAATTCTTTCTATAGCAACATTTACGCTAAGTATGTCTGGCACATTTTTAGTAAGATCAGGAATTTTAAATTCCGTTCACACATTTGCTAATGATCCTGAAAGAGGTTTATTTATACTTATCTTTTTATTTATTTTGATTTTATTATCTATTTTAATTTTTTTCTTTTTTCATAAAGAAGATAATAAAAAATCTTATAGTTTTTTTTGGTTGAGCAAAGAAACTTCAATTTTAATTAACAACTGGTTTATGATGTATTTTTTATCTGTCGTGCTAATTGGTACTGTGTATCCTATTTTTTTAGATGTAATTTCCTCTCAAAAAATATCAGTTGGGCCTCCATTTTATCATAAATTAATAATTCCATTTTTAATACCATTTTTAATAATGATGGCGATTGGCCCAAAGTTAAAATGGATTAAATCTCAAATAATAGATAAATTATATCTAATTTCTTTTTTAATTATTTCAATTTTATTATCTTTTTTAATTTTAAAAAATTTTAGTCAAAATATTTTAATAAATACAATTTTGATATCTAGCGCACTTTATTTATTTTTTATTACGTTAAGAGACTTTTTTATAAAAAAATATAATAACATTTCACAAAATATTGCTCATTTTGGATTTAGTTTGTTAATTCTGAGTATTTTATTTAATAATTTATTTTCAAGTGAAATCATAACCAATCTTAAGGTTGGTGAATCATTTGAAAATTCAAAAACTAAAATAGTCTTTGAAAGTATTAATCAGAAAAAAGAAAAAAATTATAATGCTATAATTGCAAATTTTTCTGTACAAAATTATTTAGGTGAAAAAGACAAACTTTCACCTGAGTTGAGAATTTATAATCAACCTGTAATTGCTACAAGTGAAGCAGATATCAAAACAACTCTAATATCCGATAAATTTATTGTAATAAATTTAGTTCAAAATCAAGATTATTTTAATGTGAGATATCAAGTTAAATCATTTATGGTATGGATCTGGTTATCAGTGGTACTTATATCTTTTGGTGGAATTATAAGTTTTTTAAAAAAAAGATCATGAATAATAAAAAATTACCTTTTTTATTGATTTTAATTTTTGGATTTACATTTATAATTTTTTATAAGAGTTTGGAAGACTCAAGTATATACACTCCTGATACTAACCTTGAAAAAGAAATTCCCGTTTTTAATGCTAAAAATTTTTTTTCTAAAGAAAATATAAATTCTTCAAATATCTTTAAATTAGATAAAATTTATTTATTAAATATTTGGTCGTCATGGTGTGTTCCATGTCGTCAAGAACATCCATTGTTAATGAATTTAAATTTACATAATAAAGTTAATATTATTGGAATGAATTACAAAGATGATTTAAAAAATGCTAATAACTTTTTAAAAGAATTGGGAAACCCCTATAATGAAATATTTTTAGATTTAGATGGTACTATTGCAATCGAGTGGGGTGCTTATGGGGTTCCAGAATCATTTTTAATTCATAATAATAAAATTATCAAAAAATATATTGGACCTCTTAATGACAAATTAATTGATGAAATAAAATTATTAGTAAAATGAAAGTTTTCAGATTTTTTTTAATTATTTTTTTATTTTTTTCATCAAGTGCTATTAAAGCAGAGGAAATAGATCAACGGAATAAAATAACTAAGAATTTAAGATGTCTTGTTTGTCAAGGACAGTCTGTTTATGACTCAGACTCTGAGTTTGCAAATAGTTTGAAAATATTAGTTGATAAAAAACTAGCTGAGGGATTATCGGAAGACCAAATTTACAGTTATTTTAAGAGTAAATATGGAGAGTGGATACTTTATGATCCTGAGTTAAATAAAAATACTTATTTTCTTTGGCTATTGCCATTATTGATATTTTTAATTGGAGGTGCAATAATCTACAGAAACTTTATAGTGAAAAAATAAATATAACTAAAATGAATTCAATAAAATTTATAATAAATTTGTTTATAATAATATTTCCCCTTTTTGCTTTTGCAGATGAAAAAATTTTTAAAAATAAAAATACAGAGTTAAGTGTTTTCACAGGAATGTTTGATTTTAGTGATAATGGAAAAAGATCTACTTTAATTGGTTTTCAGCATCAAAATGAAAATTTAAATAGAAATACTTTTTTAGGAAATCTTTCGCCAATAACAGGTTTTCTAATTACAGCAGATAATGCAGGATACATTTACACGGGTATTCAAGCTCAATATAGAATGGGTGTTATAAACCTAACTCCGAGTTTTACTCCAGGATTATACCATGAGGGTGATGGCAAAGATTTAGGTCATTTAGTTGAATTTAAAAGTGAATTGCAAATTTCACTTGATCTATCAAAAACAAGTGAGTTAGGTTTTTCTTATAATCATATATCTAATGCAAGTTTAGGGGATAAGAATCCTGGGGCAAATAGTTATATGTTTAATTTCTTCAAAAACTTCTAATAAAGATTCATGAATTTAAAAGATTGTCATAATTTTAGTGATTTTAGAAAATTGGCAAAAAAAAAATTACCATCACCAATATTTCACTATATTGATGGTGCTGCAGATGATGAAATTACTTATGCAAGAAATACAAGTGCATTTGATGATGTTGATTTAGTACCAAATGTTTTAAGAGGCGTAGAGAATGTTGATTTATCGACGACAATATTTGGAAAGAAATTAGATTTACCTTTTTATTTATCACCCACTGCTTTACAGAGACTATTTCATTATGATGGTGAAAGAGCTGTAGGTAAAGCAGCTAAGAAATATAACACCATGTTTGGTGTATCGGCACTAGCTACAGTAAGCGTAGAAGAAATTTCTTCACTTGTTGATACTCCAAAAATGTTTCAGTTTTACTTTCATAAAGATAGAGGGCTCAATGACTCATGCTTAGAAAGAGCAAAAGCAGCAAAGTTTGATGTCATGGCTTTAACGGTTGATACGATTACAGGAGGAAATAGAGAAAGAGATTTGAGAACTGGGTTTACGTCACCACCTAAATTAACATTATCCAGTTTATTTAGTTTTGCTACAAAGCCAATGTGGGGAATAAATTATTTAACAAAAGGTAAGTTTGAATTACCTCATCTTCAAGATTTTGTAAAAGAGGGTACTAGCACAAATTCTTCAATTGGAAATTATTTCTCTACAATGCTGGATCAGTCAATGAACTGGAAAGATGCTGAACAACTTTGCTCAAAATGGGGAGGTCATTTCGCTTTAAAAGGAGTTATGAGTGTTGAAGATGCTAAGAGAGCTGTGGATATTGGATGTACAGGCATAATGGTTTCAAACCATGGTGGAAGACAACTTGATGGATCAAGGTCACCTTTTGATCAACTTGCTGAAATTGTTGACGCTGTTGGCGATAAGCTAGATGTAATCTGTGAGGGGGGAATTCATAGAGGAACTCATATGCTTAAAGCATTATCATTAGGCGCAAAAGCTTGTTCTGGTGGCAGACTTTATTTATACGCCTTAGCGGCAGCCGGACAAGCAGGTGTTGAAAGAGCTTTAGAGAAGTATAAATCTGAATTAGTAAGAGATATGAAGTTAATGGGTTGCACTAAAATTAGTGATTTAAATAGAAATAATTTAAGATTCAGAAAATAGTAATAATGAATATAAATGATTGTTATAATTTTGAAGACTTTAGAAAATTAGCGAAAAAAAAATTACCAGCTCCTATCTTTCATTATATTGATGGCGGTGCAGATGATGAAGTTACATTAAATAGAAATACAGAAGCATTTAATGATTGTGACTTAGTTCCCAATATTCTTAATAGTGTTGGTGAGCCAGATTTATCAACTAAAGTTTTTGGCAGAAAAATTAGTATGCCACTATTTTTATCACCTACAGCTATGCAAAGTTTATATGACCCAGAGGGCGATAAAGCATCTGCAAGAGCCGCTGAAAAATTTGATACTATTTATAGTATGTCTACCATGGCTTCTTTTTCAATTGAGGAAGTAGCAAATATCTCAAGTGGTCCTAAACTTTTTCAATTGTATATTCATAAAGATAAATCAATTACAGATGATTTAATTGAAAGATGTTCTAGAGCAAATTTTGATGGTATGTGCATCACTGTTGATACACTTGTAGCAGGCAATCGTGAACGTGATCATAGAACTGGATTTACAACACCACCTAAATTTACGTTAGATAGCTTAGCAAGTTTTGCAATGAGGCCTGGATGGGTTTTTAAATATTTAATTAGTAAGAAATTCGAGTTAGCAAATATTAAAAATAAAACTGACAAAGGCACAAATATCGCTAAATCAGTAATGGATTATATTAATGAACAATATGATCCTGCCATGAATTGGAAAGATGCAGAATATTGTATAAAAAAATGGAATAAACCAATGGCTCTAAAGGGTGTTATGTCAGTAGAGGATGCAAAAAAAGCAATTGATATTGGTTGTACAGCAATAATGATTTCAAATCATGGTGGAAGACAACTTGACGGATCAAGGTCACCTTTTGATCAAGTTAAAGCAATTTCAGATGCTGTAGGAGATAAATTAGAAATTATTTTAGATGGGGGTGTTAGAAGAGGTACACATGTACTCAAGGCAATAGCAGCAGGTGCGACAGCCTGCAGTTTTGGAAAAGCATTTTTATTTAGTCTAGGTGCGGGTGGTCAGTCAGGTGTTGAACGCCTTTTAGAAAATATGTATAAAGAAATAAAGAGAAATATGGTACTTATGGGCTGTAAATCTGTCAAAGATCTGGATAGATCAAAAATTATTTATCGTAATTAGTTATAAAAATTATAAATACTTTTTCATAATCAATAATAGACAACAAATATGTTTTCAGTTACGTTCACAAAATTATGAAACTTGCTCAATCGCTCGATAGACTTGGAACAGAAAGTGCTTTCACCGTATTAGCAGAAGCTAAAAAACTTGAAGCTAAAGGACATCCTATGATCCACTTAGGTTTAGGTCAGCCAGATTTCAAAACTCCAAAACATGTAGTTGAAGCCGCAAAAAAAGCTTTAGATGATGGTCATCATGGCTATGTGATGTCTAACGGTATCCCAGAATGTAGACAAGCTGTAACACGTTGGATCAAAAAACGTTACAATCAAGATGTTGATTTTGAGAGAATTCTTATTATGCCAGGCGGTAAACCTACAATGCATTATGCAATACAGTGTTTTGGTGAGCCTGGAGCTGAAATAATACATCCGACACCTGCATTTCCAATTTATGAATCTATGATTAATTATACAGGATCAACTGCTGTACCATATGATTTAACAGAGGATAAAGATTTAAAATTTAATGCAGATAAGATTTTATCTTTAATAACTGATAAAACAAGATTGTTAATTTTAATTAATCCAAATAACCCAACTGGAAGTTTTGTAGAAAAACCAGAAATTGATAAGCTAGCTGAAGGATTAAAGAAACATCCTCATGTAACAATTTTAAGTGACGAAATTTACAGTAGACAAATTTTTGATGATAAAGAAATGCCAACTTTTTTCAATTATCCAGAATTAAGAGATAGATTAATTGTTTTAGAGGGTTGGAGTAAAGCCTACTCAATGACAGGTTGGAGATTGGGTTGGAGTTTTTGGCCAGAACATCTTGTTGAACATGTAAATAAATTACTCATAAACAGCGTGTCATGTGTAAATGCTGCTGCTCAATTTGCTGGAATTGCGGCTTTAGATGGCCCAGACGATTCCATTCATGCTATGATGGATAAATTTACTCAAAGAAGAAAACTAATTCACGAAGGCTTAAATAGTTTACCAGGAGTAGAATGTAGTTTACCAGGAGGTGCGTTTTATGCATTTCCAAAAGTAATTGATACTGGAATGAATGGTGCAGAATTTTGTAAAAAAGCAATGCATGAAGCAGGAGTAGCAATAGTTCCAGGTACTGCATTTGGAAAAACTTGTAATGATTATGTAAGATTTAGCTTTGCTGCTTCTCAAGATAATATTTCTAATGCGTTAGAAAATATTAAAAAAATGCTCACTAAATAAACTGTATTTTCTTACGATTTTTCATTATTATTAATATTTGAAATGATAGATCAAGCTCATTCACAATTAAAAAAAATTTTTAATAGTAGATTTTCGACCTCTGAGGCTACCAGGGCAAATTATGCTAGAGGTGAAGATACCTATGATCCAATTTTATCTCAAGCTGTAGTCTTTCCAGAAACAAATGAGGAAGTTTCACAAATTTTAAAAATTTGTAATGAAAATAAAATCCCTGTGGTTCCATTTGGTACAGGAACTTCCTTAGAGGGAAACGCTGTAGGTAATTCCAATGGTATTACAATTTCATTAGAAAAAATGAATAAAATATTATCTGTTAATGCAGAAGACTTTGATTGCAGAGTTCAAGCAAACGTTACGAGAAAACAATTAAACGAGCACTTAAGAGAAGATGGTGTATTTTTTCCAATTGACCCAGGCGCAGATGCAGCTTTAGGAGGTATGGCATCTACATCAGCTTCAGGCACCATGGCAGTAAAATATGGCACAATGAGAACTGTTATTTCTGGTTTAACTGTTGTTTTGCCAAATGGTGAAATTATTAAAACAGGCAGTAGAACTAAAAAGACATCTGCAGGTTATAATTTGACCAACTTATTTATTGGGTCTGAGGGAACTTTAGGAATAATTACTGAGGTTCAGGTTAGACTGTCCCCTATTCCTGAAAGTATAATGAGCGCCGTATGTTACTTTCCAGATTTAGATTCTGCAGTAAAAACTGCTCAAGAAGTAATTCAATATGGTGTGCCAATCGCAAGAATTGAAATGTTAAATAAAGATCAAATGGAGATCAGTATTAAATATTCTAAGTTAGACAATGTAAAAGCGTCCCCAACATTGTTTTTTGAATTTCATGGAAGTGAGACAACAAATAATGAGGCAATAAGTATTGTCGAGGAATTATCCAAGAACAACAATGGAAGTGATTTTCAATGGGCGTCTTCAACTGAAGAGCAGAAAAAATTATGGAAAGCAAGACATGATGTTTATTATTCTGTTAAGGCATTAGGAAATAATATGAAAGTCTATTCAACTGATGTTTGTGTTCCTATTTCAAAATTAGTTGAATGCATATCTTGGGCAGAAAAAGAGGTAAATAGGCTTGGCTTAACAGCCCCAATGGTTGGTCACGTGGGTGACGGTAATTTTCATTCAATAATTTTATATGATCCGCATGATAAGGAAAAACAAAAAAAAATAAGACAGTACAGTGACGATCTTATAAATAAAGCCCTAGAACTAGAGGGGACAATAACCGGTGAGCATGGTATTGGGTTACAAAAAAAACATTATCTTTTAAAAGAGCATATGGATAATATCCCTGTGATGAAAGCAATTAAAAGAAGTATAGATTGTAATAATATAATGAATCCAGGAAAAGTTTTTGATTTAAATTAATAAAAATATATGAAAAAAATTTTAATTACTCGAAAACTATTAAGAACATGCGAGGATAAGGCGAAAGAAATTTTTAATTCAAATTTTAATCTTAATGATGAATTGTATTCGCAAACAAAACTCATAGAACTTAGTCAAGGCTGTGATGGAATTTTGTCTTCACTTACGGATAAATTAGATGCTGAAACAATAAATAAACTTCCTGATAGTATTAAAATAATATCAAATTTTGCTGTTGGATTTGGAAATATAGATTTAGAAGCTGCCAAAAATAAAGGGATAGCAGTAACAAATACACCAGACGTTTTAACAGATGCGACAGCTGAGATTGGGGTTTTGTTAATACTTGGGGCTTGCAGAAGAGCTTCAGAGGGTATTGATAGTGCTAGGCAAGGAGGCTGGAAATGGTCTGCTGATTACTTAATAGGAAAACAATTAACAGGGTCTAGGCTAGGAATTTTAGGAATGGGAAGAATAGGCCAAAAAATAGCAAAGATCGCAAAATCTTTAGGTATGATTATTCATTATCATAATCGATCAAAATTAAGTGAAGATAAAGAACAAGGTGCAACTTATCATGACAATTTAAAAAGTCTTTTATCAGAATCAGATGTGCTTTCAGTATGTTGTCCTGCATCAAAAGAAACAGTGGATATGATTAATAAAGAGACATTAGAGTACTTACCAAAAGGTGCTGTAGTCACTAACGTTGCTAGAGGAGATATTATTGAAGATGAAGCTATGATTGATGCTCTTGATAGAAGAAAAGTTTATGCAGTTGGTTTAGATGTATACAAAAATGAGCCAAATTTAAATCCAGGTTATTTAAAACATAAAAGTGCTTTCATTCTCCCACACTTGGGTAGTGCAACAAAAGACACTCGAACTGCAATGGCTAACTTAGCTATTGATAATTTGGATGAATATTTCAAGACGGGTAATTGTAAAAATAAAGTAAATTAAGATTAAATTAATTCTAGTTTAAGTTTTAGATAATAACAAAATTGTAACTCCAATAATAAAAATAATAATTCCTATTATTTCTGTAATTTTTACTTTCTCTTTAAACATATATCTTGAGGAAAAATAACTAAATAACAATTCAATTTGACCAACAGCTCTTACAAATGAAGACTGTATTAAAGTGAAAGCATAAAACCAAGATAATGATGCTAATAATCCAGCTATACCAGTTAAAAAACATTCATATTTATCATGATAAAGTTTCTTAAATTCTGACTTTTTAAAAAAAATTAAATAAATTGTTAAAATTAATGTTTGTATAAATAATCCAATGAATAGAACTGAAATAGCTTTACCAAAATTTGAACTGATATTATCTAATGTTAAAATAGCTGCTCTAAAATAAACAACACTTAAACCTAAG
>CACOQN010000014.1 GCA_902629285.1 uncultured Pelagibacteraceae bacterium
CATCTATCAAAAACTTAAGCAAATTTGATCTTTTTAATGTTGTGTATTTGCAATTTTCTAAATTAAATTTTGAAATTTCTAAATCACAAATTTTTCCTAAATTTTTAAGATCATAAAAATCAATTTTCTTTGGATTAAACTTTTCTTCTTCTGTTAAAGAATTAAAACCTATTTTGTTTAAATGTTCTACGCTATTTACTGATAACTGAATTCCATATCCTTCATTAACTTCTATTGAATTTTTTTTTTCGTAAATTGTAATTTGATAATCTTTATTATTTTTAAATAAATTAGCTAAATACAAACCTGATATACCGGCTCCTATAATAGCGATATTTTTCATTTATGATTTTCTAGATAATTAACAATCTTTTTAGTAAAAGTAGGCAAAGTATAATTTTGTAAATTTTTTGGATCTATCCAATTGGGTGTAGTTACTGATTTGACTTCATTATCATATTCTATTTTAATATTCATATTCATATTTGATAATTTGATATTTAGATCTTTATCAAATTTTTTTGGTTTAATTATTTCTTGCATAGGGAAAATATCAAAATTTTTTAAGAAATTGAACTGAGTATTTTTGATAAGTAAATATTTTTGATTTTTTCTAAATACTTTAAGTAAATAATACTTATCTTTATTTTTTTTCTTTATTTTATTTAAAACAAAATCTTTTTTTTCAAAAGAAATACAATTTTCTGATATTGGGCATTTTTTGCAATTAGGATTATTCGGTATACAAATTAATGCTCCAAGTTCCATAAGTGCTTGCGCATAATCACTAGATCTTGATGAAAAACCAAATATTTTCTTTTCTTCCTGTAAATTTTCTTTTGTAATTTGATATTCTTTTTTTAAATACAAATACCTCTTGAGAACTCTCTCTATATTTCCATCTAAAGGAATATGTGGTTTGTTAAACGCAATAGCTGAAATTGCACTTGCTGTATAATCACCAATACCTGGTAAAGATTTTAATTCTAAAAAATTACTTGGTATGTTTTTATTAAAATCTTTAATAACAATTTGGGCAGTTTTTTTTAAGTTTCTTACCCTTGAATAATAACCCAACCCTTCCCATAACTTTACCAATTTTTGTTCGTCAAAATTTGCCAGCTTTTCTAGATTTGGAATATTTTTTACAAATTTTTTAAAATATGGAATTACAGTTGCAACCTGTGTTTGCTGCAACATAAACTCACTAACTAAAGTGTAATACTGTTTTTTTTTACTAGAGACTTGTTTTCTCCAAGGTAACTCTCGCTTATTAATATCATACCAATTAAGGATTTTATTTGTTATTATCTTATTATTCATATGCAATTTAAAAATAATACTAAGCAGAGAACCCAATCCATTCAAGGCCTAAGATCTTTTAAAGACACTTTGCCAAAAAATATTAAAAATATTATTAATAAAAAAGGTCACATTTATTCAGAAACTCTAAGTAACTGGAAATACATAGTAGGAGTTGAACTTTTTAAAGTCTGCTATCCAAAAACATTCAAAAACTCAAATAAATTTGGTGTAAGCACGCTTGTTATAATGGTTAAAAGAGGTCACGAAGTGGATGTGGAATATTCTAAAAAAGAAATTATCAACAAAATGAATAATTTTTTTGGTTATTCAGTTGTGAAAAAATTAAAATTATTAACTTTTAATGCCGAATACGAAATATCAGTTGAAAACGATAAAAATACTGAAAATGTGGCAATTAATAAATATAAAAACAGAGTCAATAATGTTAAGAATGAAAATATACGAAGAGCATTAATTGAATTTACAAAAGTTTTTAGTAAAAAATGAAAAAAATCACCTTAATTCTTATATTTTTTATCAATGTTTTTACCATTACAAATGCGCAAGAAATTAAAAGAATAATAGTAGGAAATATAGATGCCAAGATAACCATAATAGCCTATGAATCTTTAACTTGCAGTCATTGTGCGAGTTTTCATAAAAATGTTTATCCTCAACTTAAAGAAGAATTTCTTGATAAAGGACTCGCAAAAATTGAATTTAGACATTTTCCTTTAGACATGGCTGCTTTAAATGCATCAAAAATTTCTCAATGCAAAAATGATGGAAATTCAGACATCCTTCAAAGTTTGTATAGTAATCAACAAATGTGGGTTAAAGGTAGTACGGTAGAAGAGGCTAATAAAAATCTTCAAAAATATCTTAAAAATGAGGGATTTAGCATAGATTTTAACTCATGTTTAAATAACAAGCAATTAGAGGATTTTGTTTTGAATGATAGAATTGAGGGAGCAAAGACTTTTAAGGTAGACGCAACTCCTACGATTATAATTAATAATAAAAAATTTGAAAAAACCCTAAATTATAAAAATTTAAAAAAAGCACTAGAAAAACTGATATAAGTTAGTGTATGGAGTTTAAAAAAATCCAATTAAATGGGTTCAAATCTTTTGCAGAAAAAACCAATTTCTTAATTGAAGATGGACTAACCGGTATAGTGGGTCCAAATGGTTGTGGAAAATCTAATATAGTAGAATCTCTAAGATGGGTTATGGGAGAGACCTCAGCAAAAAGTATGCGTGGATCTGGTATGGAGGATGTAATTTTTTCAGGAACATCCAACAAATCATCAAAAAATATCGCAGAAGTTTCAATTGAACTTGAAAATAAAGATAATGAAGGACCAATCCAATATCGTGAATCAGGGCAAATTCAGATTAGAAGAAAAATAGAGAAAGATAAAGGATCTAAATTTTATATTAATGACAAAGAAGTAAGAGCAAGAGATGCTCAAATGTTTTTTGCAGACCTTTCTACGGGTGCACATTCTCCTTCAATGATTAGCCAAGGAAGAATAGGAGCATTAGTTACCGCAAAACCAACCGATAGAAGGGCTATTTTAGAGGAAGCAGCAGGAATTTCAGGTTTACACGTAAGAAGGCATGAGGCTGAATTAAGATTGGGTTCAGCAGAAAATAACTTAAAAAGAGCAGACGAACTAAGAAGGCAACAAGAAAAACAACTTGCAAATCTTCAAAAACAAGCTGAAGAGGCAACTAAATATAAACTAATTTCAGACAATATAAAAAAAATTGAGGCGGGATTGTATTACTTAAAATTATTAGAAATAGATAAGGAAATAAGAATAGAAAATGAAATTAATACTGAAGCTGAAGAAGAAGTGGAAGGATTTAATAAAAAAATATCTGAATTTGAAAATTCAATTAAGTTATTTACACAAAAAGTAACTCCATTAAGAGAAAAAAATATTGAAAATTTATCTAGAATTCAAAGGCTAAATTTAGAACTTAAGAATTTGGATGAGGAAAACACAAGAATTCAAGATGAGATTGAAAGCATAAAAAAATCAATTCAAACACTTGATGAGGATATTGCTAGAGAAAAAGGTATAATTATAGACGCTAATTCAAATGAAAAAAGATTAAAGGAGGAAAAGTCCGAATTAATTGAAACAGACTCAAAATATTTTGAGACGGAAAAATTATCAAATGAGGAGTTAGAAAATGCAAAAAATAAACTTGAAGAGGAGCAAAAAGCAATTGATAAAGTAGTAAATAATTTAGCAGAGGAAACTGTAAATATAAGTGTCGGTCCCGTAAAAAACATTAAAAATACAATAACAAGAGTCAAAGAATTAATTAATATTAATGAAATAAACCAAGCGATAACACTTTTAGATAGGTGTAATATAGAACTTGATAGTTTTTTAAGTGATTTAAAAAATGAAAGATCTAGAAGTGAATTGCTGAGTGTTAATGAAAGATCTCAAAATATTAAAATACTTCAAGAAAAGTATGCAGATGCATACAGTAAAAATCAATCTATTAGAAATGAGTCAATTAAAAGAAATGAAAGAATTAAAACTATTGAAACAGAAATAGAGAGTTGGAAAAACTTATTAGCAAATTCAAATAAAATGGTTAATGAATTAACGCAAAGAAAAGATAAGTTGTTAAAACAATTAAGCGATTTAGAAAACCAACCTAGAGCACAGGCTGAAAGAAAAGGTCAAATTTCAGAAAATTTAAGAATTTCTGATAAAGAAAAAGTTGATAATGAAGCGATTATAGATGAAACAGATCAAAAAATTGAAATGTTGAGAACGCAATTAAATGAAATACAAGAACAATCAATTCAAATCAGAGAAAGAAAAGCAAGCTCAGGAGCAACAATTGAAGGTCTGCGAAAAAGAAAAAGTGATCTGCTTGATAGAATTAGTTCTGAGCTAAATTTGAATGAAGATAATATTTTAGAAAATTCAAATTTAAACGGAGTAGAAGAACTTCCAAATCCAATTGATCAAGAAGATGCTTTGGACAAGAAAAAACAAGAAAGAGAAAAATTAGGATCTGTAAATTTAAAAGCAGATGAAGAAACAAGCAAATATGAAGATGAGATAAAAAAAATGGAACAGGATCGTGCCGATCTTGTTACCGCTATCGTGAAACTAAAAGATAGTATCAATGAACTTAATCAAAAAGGAAGAGAAAGATTGATTGAAGCTTTTGAAAAAGTTAATAGAAAGTTTAATGAAGTTTATACAAAACTTTTCAATGGTGGAAATGCCAAATTAGAATTGGTTGACTCTGATGATCCACTCGAAGCAGGTTTGGAAATGTTAGTTAGTCCCCCAGGAAAAAGACTTCAATCTATAACTTTGTTATCTGGGGGGGAACAAGCATTGACTGCCCTCTCTTTAATCTTTGCGGTATTTTTAACAAACCCTTCGCCTATATGTGTATTAGATGAGGTTGATGCACCACTTGACGATGCTAACGTAACAAGATTTTGTAGTCTCCTTGAGGAACTAATAAAAATAACTAATACCAAATTCATAATTGTAACTCATCATGCTTTAACTATGTCAAAAATGAACAGACTATATGGGGTGACTATGCCTGAAAAAGGAATTAGTCAGCTTGTGGCTGTTGATTTACAAAAAGCAGAGAGTATGGTTGCTTAACTGTATAAATGGCAAAAGACCCTTTCAAAACTCGCTTAGAGATTGCAAAAAACAAGATTTCAAAGAAAAATCTCTACAATAAGAAGATTGACCCCTCGCCTTTAGGCACCGCATTTAAATTGAGCACAGAACTAGTCTCTGCAGTGGCCGTGGGTACAATTATTGGGTTTATTTTTGACAAGACCTTTGGTACTAAACCTTGGTTTATATTAATATTTTTTTTTGTGGGAGTAGTTGCTGGAATAACCAATGTGATTAGATCTGCAAAAAAAATGCAAAAATAAAAAGTACTATGGCAGCAAATCCTATGTCTCAATTCGACGTTTATAGAATTGGACCAGAAATTAAAGTTGGAGCATTCGACATATCTTTTACGAATGCAAGTCTTTTTATGATTTTAAGCACTGTGTCTATTTTGCTAATCTTTAATTTAGGATCAAAAAAAAATTCATTATTACCAAACAAAATTCAATTATTAGCAGAACTTAGTTATACCTTTGTATCCAAAATGATTAGCGATACGGCCGGATCAAAAGCTAAACCATACTTTGCATTTATATTTTCTCTATTCATGTTTGTTTTATTTTGTAATATGTTTGGAATGATACCTTATACTTTCACTGTAACCAGTCATATCATTGTAACATTTGTGCTTGCAGCATTTATATTTATTGGGGTGACTGTTATTGGGTTTATTAAACATGGATTTGGGTATTTAAAATTATTTGTTCCAAGTGGAGTACCTGCGGTATTACTACCTTTGATAGTTGTAATAGAAATTATTTCTTATTTAAGTAGACCAATAAGTTTATCAGTTAGATTATTTGCTAATATGATGGCTGGTCATACAATGATGAAAGTTTTCGGGGGCTTTGTAATTAGTCTTGGAATAGTTGGTGGATGGCTTCCACTTAGTTTTTCGGTTGCGTTAACAGGTTTGGAGATCTTAGTTGCTTTTCTTCAAGCTTATGTTTTTGCAATCTTAACCTGCATCTATTTAAATGATGCATTAAATTTACACCATTAATAACAGAGGAGGATATAATGGAGTTAGAGGCAGCAAAAATGATCGGAGCAGGTTTGGCAGCAATTGCCTTAGCTGGTGCCGGTGTTGGTATTGGAATAATTTTTGGAAATTATTTGTCTGGTGCAATGAGAAATCCATCTGCGGCACAAAAACAATTTCCTAATTTGCTTTTAGGTTTTGCACTTGCAGAAGCTACAGGATTATTCGGATTAGTAGTTGCATTAATCATTCTTTTTGCATTTTAAATTGATGGTTAAAAAAATATATTTTCAGTCGATATTTTTTAGCTTCTTTTTTATTAAAGAAGCTTTTGCAGCTGAAAGCGGAGGTATGCCTCAATTAAATCCAGAGTTTTGGATTTCTCAAATTTTTTGGTTAATACTTACTTTTGGTATTATGTATTTAATTTTATCTAAACTGATACTCCCAAAAATTAGTAACAATTTAGAGTCAAGAAAATCTCAAATATTAGAAAATATTGAGGCTGCTGAGAAACAAAGAGAAGATAGTGATACAAAGCTAAAAGAATATGACGAAATTATATCTAAAAGTAAACTTGAGGCGAATAGTATTTTCAATCAAGCAAGGGAAAAAGCAATAAAAGACATTGGTGCAAAAAGACAAGTTCTGGATAAGCAAATTGATAAAGAAATTGCCGAAGCTGAAAAAGAAATAGATGTATTAAGAAAAAGTGCACCAAATAAAATAAATAAAATAGCTATTGAGACTTCATCTGAGTTATTACTAAAACTTATAGGGGCAGAAGTAAATAATAGCAGTATATCTGCAATTGTTGAGGATCTATCTAAAAGAAATGGAGATAAATACTATGGCAATTGATGCAACATTTTGGGTAGCCGTATCATTTATTATTTTTTTTGGAGTTTTAATTTATTTTAAGATTCCTCAAAAAGTTTCTGAAATGTTAGATAAAATGATATCTGACATTAGAAATGAAATTGATGAAAGTGAAAAATTAAGAACTGAGGCAAAAACACTATTAGATAATTCACAAAAAAAATTAGATACAGCTCAATCTGTCAGCAATGAAATTCTTGAGAATGCTAAAAAAGATGCTGATAGATTGATAATTGAAATGAATGATAAGTTTCATAAATCGTCAGAAATTAAAAAAAATTTAATTGAAAATAAAATAAGTCAGATGAAAGAAAATGCCTTAAAAGAAATTAAAGATGCGTCTATAAAGATTGCCGTAGACTCGGTTAAAAAAATAATTACCACATCTGTAGACAAGTCAAAATTAGACGCAGTGTTTCAAAAAAATTTAGATGAAACTAAAGAAGAATTAAAAAAAATTAATTCATAATACACTTACAATTTTCAGAAAAAACTATAAATTAATAAAATGAATTCTATTATCATTGGATCAGGATTTGGTGGAATTGCAGCGGCACTAAGACTTAAAGCAAAGGGACATAAAGTAAAATTAATTGAAAAACACGCAGATCTAGGTGGCAGAGCTAGAGTTTTTAAAAGAAATGGATTTATATACGACGCAGGACCAACTGTAATTACTGCACCTTATTTAATTAATGAATTGTTTGAGTTGTTTAATAAAGATCCCAAAAATTATATAGAGCTAACCCCTCTTAAAATTTGGTACCAATTTATTTTTGAGGATAAAACTAAATTTAACTATTCTGGTGACGAAAAAGAAATGAAAGACCAAATTGAGAAGCTTAGCTATGAAGATGTGAATGGATATGAAAAATTAGTTAATTTCACAAAAAAAATATTTGATAAAGGTTTTTCAGAACTTGCAGATGTACCATTTAATAAACCTTTTGTAATGCTACAGCAATTACCTGCTCTCCTGAAACTTAAAAGCTATAAGTCAGTTTACTCGTTAGTTTCATCATATATAAAAAACGAAAAACTAAGAAGAATGCTTAGTATGCATCCTTTGTTAGTTGGAGGCAATCCTTTTACTACTACCTCTATTTATGGATTAATTCTTTTTTTAGAAAAAAAATGGGGAATACATTATTCAATTGGAGGAACAGGTAATATAATTAAAGGGTTTGAAAAGTTAATGAATGAGGTTGGTATTGAAATAATAAAAAATAGTGAAGTTACAGAAATTATTACAAAAAATAATAAAATAAGTGGTGTAAAATTTAATAATGAAAATCTAATTGACGCAGATAATGTTATTTGTAATGCAGACCCACCCGCATTTTATGAGAAAATGTCAAGTAGAGGCAACAAAAACTCAACCTTATTTAATTGGAAAAAAAATCGAATGGAATATTCAATGGGTTTATTTGTTTACTATTTTGGTACAAAAAAAATTTATGAAAATGTTGAACATCATACAATAAAGTTTGGAAATAAGTATAAGGAACATCTTGATGATATATTTAACAAGAAAAAATTAAATAATGATATCAGCTACTATCTTCATAGGCCCACAGCGACCGACAAAACTATGGCTCCAGAAGGAAATGATTGTTTTTATGTTTTAGTACCTGTTCCAAATAATCAGTCAAAAATAAATTGGGAAATCGAGGGTGATAAAATGAAAAATCTTGTAATTGATAAAATGGAAAAAGATTTAATGCCAGATCTTAGGAATAATATAGTTCATGATTTTTATCTCACACCTGATTACTTTGAGAAAGAATTAAATACAAAATATGGCTCTGGATTTTCAATTCAACCTAAATTTACACAATCTGCATACTTCAGATTTCATAATAAATCAGAAATATATGATGGTTTGTATTTTGTTGGTGCGGGCACACATCCGGGTGCTGGAGTTCCTGGTGTTCTCTCTTCAGCGAAAGTTTTAGATAAATTATTTTAATGTTATCTAAGAATTATTTAGCTATTTATGCAAAATCATTCAATTGGGCAGGTTTTTTTTTACCAAAAAAAATCTATGAAAAATGCTCTGTGCTTTATGATTTTTGTAGAGTAGCAGATAATATTGCTGATGATGAAAATGGAGTCGAGGTAAGAAAAGATAATTTTATTAAATTTAGAAATAACTTTGTAAATAAAAATTATGATGATCCAATAATTAAAAATATGTGGGATTTGATGAATGAATTCAATATTTCTAGAAAAATTGTTGATGATTTACTTGAAGGTATTAACTCTGACATCAAAGAAGTCGTTAAACTTAATTCAAAAAAGCAATTATTAATATATTCCTATAGAGTAGCTGGCACTGTTGGATTAATGATGGCTAAAATATTGAATGTTAGTAAAAGAACATCTCTAAAATCTGCAATTGATTTAGGAATTGCAATGCAATTAACAAACATTTCTAGAGATGTTATCGAAGATAAAAAAAATAACAGATCTTATATTAATGAAAGTTTTGAGGATATACAGACTACGATCAAACTTTCAGAAAAATTTTACAATGACTCCTTCTACTCAATAAAAGAAATACCACTTTCTTTCAGATTTTCTATTCTAGTTGCAAGAAGAGTTTATAGAAAAATAGGATATAATATTCTAAATAAAAAAAACTTAGAAAATTATAAAAAATCTGGAAAAATTTATGTTTCAAAAATTGAGAAAATTGTTGAAACTTTACTTTCTGTTTTTGATTTAATTGAATTATCACTTATAAATAAAAACGATGACAAAATTAAACATGATCATGATTTGATTAATGAAGAAATAAATTTAGATGAAAGAATTTGATTACATAATTGTAGGTGGGGGTTGCTCAGGTCTCTCTTTAGCTTATGAGCTTGAAATTTTTGACAAATTAAAAGGTAAAACTTTAGGGATCATTGAACCAAGAGAAGATTATAAAAGAGATAAAACTTGGTCCTTTTGGAGAGTTTTTTCACATAACTTTGATGACTGTGTTAAAAAAAGCTGGAATAATTTTACAATAAATACACCAAACGAAACTAAATATGTAAAATGCTCTTCTACTCCTTATCAGACAATTGACAGTGGTTTATTTTATGAAAAAATACTTTCAAGATTGAAATTAAATAAAAATATTCATTTCTTAAAAAATATAAACGAAGTAGATACAAAAAATTCATTTTGTTTCAATAGCGTGCCTAGAATTGAAAACATGCAAAGTGAGTTATGGCAACATTTTTGTGGAGTTGAAATAGAAACCGATAAAGATTTTTTTGATGATGAAATATTTAATTTAATGGATTTTGCGTGTGATCAAAGAAATAAAGTTCATTTTTTTTATACACTACCATTTACAAAAAGAAATGCATTAATTGAAACTACGTGGATATCAGATCTTAATGACGAAAAACTGAAAGATTATGACAATCAAATTGATGATTACTTAAATAAACACTTAAATATTAGAAACTGTAAAATAAACTATAAAGAAACAGGTGCAATTCCACTTTTTAGACAAAATAATAAAAAAAAAATTAATGAAATTCATATAGGTACAGCAGGAGGTATGACTAGATTAAGCACAGGATACACTTTTTTAAATATACAAGAACAGAGCAGATATATAAGAGAGAACATTGAAAATATTAAAAATGTCAACCTATACAAAATTCAAAGTAAATATGATTTTTTAGATAAAATTTTGTTAAAAGTTCTTAAGAATAATTCAAATGAGATGGGAAATATTTTTTTTAAGGTTTTTGACTCTAATCCTAAAACAGCAATAAATTTTTTATCAAATAGAAGTAATTTATTTGAAGATTTCGAAGTAATACTAAAAATGCCTAAATGGAAATTCTTAAAAGAAATAATTTAATATGAATTATAAAATTCAGAAAATAAATTTAAATCACTCATTTATTTTTTTCTTAGTAGTTAATATTTTTTCAATCTTAGTTTTTAAATTTAGTAATTTAGATTTTTCAACAATCTTATGCTTATTTCTTATTTTAACAATAGGCGTATCTCATGGTTCACTTGATCATATTAAGGGTAAAAAACTTTTAGAATTATTTAATATCCAAAAAACTTATTTATTTTTTTTAATATATATTATAGTAGCTTTAGCAATTATTTTTATATGGGTACTTTTTCCATCATTAACTTTATTATTATTTCTAATTGTTGCCTCGTATCATTTTGGTAAAGAAGATACTGAATTTTTGATAATAAATAAGTCATATTTATCAGAAATACTTTATTTTTTTAAAGGTTCTTTAATTATTCTAACTCCTTTATATTTTCATCTGCAAGATACGGTAAATATTTTTAAATTGTTACTTATTGATAATGAAGTTTTTTACTCAATTCTAAGCTTTATTGAAGCTAATAGGATTATTGATATCGGAATATTGTTTAGTACACTTTCCAGTATTTTCTTGTTCTTAAATAAATTTGAAATAAAAAAGTTTTCAATTTTTTTAGATTACTTCTCAATAATAATTTTAAATTATTTTTTATCTCCACTGACAGCATTTACTATTTATTTTTGTTTTTTACACTCAATCAGACATTCTATTTCTCTTGCTGTAGAGCTAGATGGTAGTAGTTTAGTAAATGGGTTTAAAATATTTATAAAAATGGCTATTCCACTGACAATTTTAACAGGTGTATTTTGTTTGATTAGCCTCTATTTATTAAATAGTGGAAATAATTTAGATAGCTCTGTACTAAAAGTGATATTTATAGGTTTGGCGTCTTTAACCTTTCCACATATATTGCTGGAATATTTGTTAGAGAAAAATGAAAAATAAAGAATTGAAAATATTATTATCCGCACCAAGAGGTTTCTGTGCTGGTGTAGAAAGAGCGATTGAAATTGTAGAAAAATCTATTCAAAAATTTGGAGCCCCGGTATATGTACGTCATGAAATCGTTCATAATAAACATGTTGTTGATAATTTAAAAAGCAAAGGAGCGGTATTTGTGGAAGAACTTGAGGAAATAGAGGACAAATCAAGGCCTGTAATTTTTTCAGCTCATGGTGTTCCCAAGCAAATTCCAGAGGATGCAAGTAATTATGAAATGACATACGTTGACGCTACTTGTCCTTTAGTATCTAAAGTTCACAGAGAGGCAGAAAATCTCTTTAAATCAGGATATCATATTATTTTAATAGGTCACAAAAATCATCCAGAAGTAATTGGAACTATGGGTCAGCTTAAAAAAGGATCTATAGATCTTATACAAAATGAAGAAGAGGCAGAAAATTATCAAATAGATAAAGATAACAAGATTGCTTATATAACCCAAACCACATTATCAGTTGATGATACAAAAGAAATAATAAATGTTTTAAAAAGAAAATTTCCAAATCTTAAAGAACCGATGAAAGAAGATATTTGTTACGCAACTACAAACAGACAAATGGCTGTAAAAGAAATAGCTAAAAATTGTGACATGTTTTTTGTTATTGGGAGTAGAAATTCTTCAAATTCTGTTAGGTTAGTGGAAGTGGCAAAAAAATCTGGTTGTAAAAATGCACAATTAATACATTCTGAAAGTAAAATACCATTAAAAGAAATAGAAAATTGTGAAACTATTGGTATTTCATCTGGTGCATCTGCTCCAGAAATTTTAGTTAAAAACTTTATAGATGAATTAAAAAATAATTTTTCTATAACAATCGACGAGATAGAAATTATTAAAGAAAACGTAGTTTTTAAGGTTCCAAATAAGCTCAATTAAATGGCTGTCTATACTAAGATAAGTAAAAGCGAAATCTCAATAATAAATAATAAATTTAATATTGAAAAAATATTAAGTTTTCATGGAATTAAAAAAGGTATTGAGAACACAAATTATTTGCTTAAATCTAAAAATAAAAAATATATATTAACAATATTTGAAAAAAGAGTTTCAAAAAAAGAAATTCCATTTTTTATGGAATTAATGGATATTTTAAATAGTTCGAATATAAGCTGTCCTAAACCATTAAAAACTTATAATAAAAATTACCTTATAAAATTAAAAAATAAAAGTGCTTGCATTGTTTCATTTTTAGAAGGTAAAGATAAAAAGTCATTAAAAACCATTGATTGTTTAGCAATAGGAAAATCTATAGCTAGAATGCATCTAATTACAAAAAAAATAAAGTTAATTAGAAAAAATTCAATGGGAATTAATAATTTAAATCCCTTACTAAAAAGCATTAAGTTTAAATCAAAAGAAACGTCAAATTTAAAAAATTTTTTAAAAAATAATTTAAAAAATATAAGAAAAAATTGGCCAAAAAAATTACCGAAAGGTATTATTCATGGCGATTTATTCATTGATAATATTTTTTTTAAAAAAAATAAGCTATCTGGAATAATTGATTTCTACTTTGCTGCTAACGACTACTTTATGTATGAAATCGCTATATGTATCAATGCCTTATGCTTCGAGTTTAAAAACAAAAAATTTGTAATGAATAAAAACAAAATAAAAAGTTTAATTAGGGGATACGAAAGTATAAAAAAAATATCTTTAAAAGAGAAGAATTCTCTTAATACTTTGTGTAGGGGAGCTGCAATTAGATATCTATTAACTAGGCTTTATGACTTCTCGAATACACCAAAAACAGCTTTGATTAAAATTAAAGACCCTAATGAATATTATCAAAAACTACTTACACATAATAATTTAAGTTCATTTAAGGACTATTTGAATTAATGATTACAATTTATACAGATGGTTCCTGTTTAACAAATCCTGGTAACGGAGGCTGGGCTGCAATAATCAATGAAAATAATAAAAAAAAAATAATTAGTGGAAATGAAAAAAATACAACAAACAATAGGATGGAGCTATTAGCTCCAATAAATGCTTTGAGAGAAATTAAATCTGGTCCTAAAATAAAAATATATACAGATTCTCAATACGTAAAAAATGGGATTACTGAATGGATTGATACATGGTTGAACAACGATTGGAAAACCTCAAAAAAAGAGGATGTAAAAAATAAAGATTTGTGGATTGAATTATATAATTTGACTAAATTTTTAGATGTCCAATGGTTCTGGGTAAAAGCTCATGATGGAAATCCTTTAAATGAAGAGGTTGATTTGTTAGCTAAAAAAGCTGCTAATTCAAATTAATTTAAATATTTTCCAAGTCTTAAAGCCAAAGCACAAGTTGTGTAAGTAGGGTTTACACTTCCAGAAGTTGGAAAAATAGAAGAGGCACAACAATAAATACCCCTTAATCCTCTAAATTTTAAATTTTGATCAACAATTGACGGATAAATCAACCCTCCCATATGATGAGATGCATCTTTTAAATTAAGAACATTTTTTTTGTTCAACAATTTTATATTTTCTTTTTTATATTCATTGCTAAAAAATCTATAAACTTTTTTTATTAGAATATTATAAGTTTTAATTTCTGTTCTAGAGTAATTTAAATTTATATTAATTCGATTTGATTTATCAATTTTAATACTATTTTTTATTGAAGGTAACATTTCAAAAAAAACTCTAATATTATATGGGTTTCCATCCGTATTAATCTTTGAATTATTTAATTTAAAATAATTAAATAAATACTTAATACTTTTAAAAAAGGGATCAACAATATTTTGACTTTTCAAAGAAGTTTTCTCGAATCTCAAATAAGTATTCAACAAATTTTTTTTGTATTGTTCATTTTTAGTTAAAGATAAACCATAATAAGATATCTGATTTCTAGTTTTTTTTAGCGAAATTTTTTCGATTATATCATTTTTTGGATATTTTATCACTCCTGCATAACTCTTAGGATGATCCATAAAAAATTTTCCAACTATATTTTTATTCTTAAGTCCTTGCAATTTTTTATCTTTTATTGATCTTAATATTAATGAAGTGCTTTCAATACCCCCGTTACATATAATTAAATTTTTAACAGTTATAACTTTTCTAAAATTCCTATTATGCAGATAAAGTTGCACATTATTATATTTATTATCAATTGTGTTTACTTTACAATTTACTAATAAATCTATCTTGTCATAATTTAACAACTTTCCAAAATTACAAGGCTTTATTGGTGCTACAAACTTTCTTAATAAAAAGGGTAAATCAAGATTAATATTTTTTAACTTTTTGAAATCGAATTTAAATTTTTTATCTAAAGTTTTATAATATTTTATTAATTCACTATAATTAAAAGGCCATGTATTATTTTTTTTACTCAGTTTTGATCTATCACTTAATTCAACTTGATCTAAATAAGAATAAATTTGAGACCAATCTAAACTAGTTCCTCCTACTGCAAATGTTTTTGATTTTTTTTTAATTTTTATTTTTTTTGAAATAACGCTCTCATATTTTTTTTTTTGGAAATTACCTCTCTCAATTACTAGTAGTTTTTTTTTCTTTTTTAATAAGCTATCGATTAAAACTGTTCCAGAAGGGCCAGTTCCAATTATTACATAATCATATTTCTTAAAATTTATATCTAAAAAATTTAATCTTCCCTCTTTTCTATTTATATCTATAAGCATTATTTAATAATAAAATCTAATTTTGATTTTATGTATAAAAATGAATTACTTTTGATCCAATTTAAATCTATAAATAAAATTTTATCAAAGACACTATATAATTTCTCATGTGATGGGTTATTTTTAAAGTCATAATTTCTGGGCCAATTATATTTCACTAAAGGCCAATTCAATTTTTGGTTTTTTACATCCTTGAAATAAATAGGTATTCCAAAATGATAGCCTCCTGTCTCATTAATTTTAAAACCACTTAATTCAAGATTATTTTTATTTGATAAAAAAGAGTAAATTTTTTCAATTTTATCTCTTAGTTTTTGATTTTTTTTCTCAATATTTTTTAAATCTGTTAAAGCAATTGCTGCAGCCAAAGGATGCATTCTTAACTTTAAATTTTTAGACATACCTGTGAATTCTTTAAAAAAATTATTGAGATTATGGCCAGGGTGGCTCAACTCAATCATTCTTTGATGATAGGTTGAGTCATTAGTAAGAATTATTCCTCCCTCTCCTCCAGAGATTGCTTTTTGCCCCTGCAAACTCATGAAACTTATATCGGCAAGTTCATTTAAATTTTTATTATTATATTTCAAACCATGTACATGACTACAATCAAATATTAATTTAGTTTTTTCAGATATAAATCTATTATAATTATTTGGACTAACAACAAATCCAAAAGGATGGGTTATTATTGCTAAATCATATTCTCGTTCAGTAAATTCCTTTTTATATATTGGTTGAAAATATTCATTAGTGTCGAAAAAATATAAATTATATCCTAAAAATTTTAACACTCTCACAACTGAGGGAAATGTTATTTTTGAAAGTAATACATTTGAATTTCTTTGAAGTTTCAATGATAAGATTGCAGAATAAAATGCAGCTGTGCCACTTGAAAATGATAAACAATATTTTGAATTAAATTTTACTGAAGCTAAATTTTCAAAATCGTTTACATAAGCTGGATATTTACTTACATTATTTATTAAAACAAAGTAAAAAACTTTAAAAGCAGTCAACAATTTTAATCGTAAAATCTTGTAAAAGATTTTATAAAATAAATTATATAAATTTATCATAAATTAATTTATCAATTTAATAATTTTAATTGCCTCACTTAAAGAGCACAGATGCTTAAAATTATTTTGTAATATTTTTTTGTGCATATTTAACAAGCTATTAGTGTCATTAAAATTCTTTTTTATAATTTTTTTTGAATTTTTTTTATATATTTTTATATTATTTTTAATTAAATCACATTCTAGTGTTCTGTTATGTTCATCAATAATTATTTTTCGACTATTTAAGAAGGATGAAAAATTTAAACTAATGTTTATTAAAGTTTGATTAATTTTAGCTATTAAAATAAAGGTATCATCAGATGAAATGTTAAGTTCTGATATTTTACACTTTTTTTTAAATACTTCCTCTATATTACCAAATATCCAACATATATAATCAACCTCATGACTTAGATCATTTGCTACACCACCACCCATTTTTTTTTTAGAACTATAATTATTTTCATAATTATTTTTTCTCCAATTTGGAAGATACGAAAAACACTCAGATCTAATATAAAATGGTTTTATAGATTTGATATTTTTTTTTAAAAATTGAATTACTGGATGATATCTTAAATTATACCCAACAAAAATTTTATTTTTATTATTTTTTAATTTAAATTTTAATTTTTTATGAAATAACGGCTTTTCAATTAAAATTATTTTATTTTTTAAAATTGAATTAAAAAAAATTAAATTTTTGTAATGAAGATATGTTGGTGTTGATATTATTATCAAATCAGGATTGATACTTAATATTTCTTTTTTTGAGCATGATTTTTTACTGTTAAATTCATAAAAAATTAATTTTTTATTAATTTTTTTTAAAGCAATTTTGTGTTTATTGCCAATAGATCCAAAGCCAAAAATTATTATTTTTTTAATCATCTAAATTTACTTAAATCAATTATTTGATCACAAAATTTTAAAGTGCTCTCTCTATGGGAAACAATAATTACGGTTAAATTATTTTTTTTTAATTCATTTACAGTTTCTATTATTTCTTTTTCAGTTTTTAGATCTAAATTACTAGTACTTTCATCTAAAACTAGTAATTTTGGATCCCTATATAAGGCTCTAGCAATTCCAAGCCTTTGTAATTGCCCACCAGAAATTAGTGCACCTAATTCTCCTACTTTTGTGTTAATTCCATCTTGCTGTTTTTCTACAAATTCATAAAGTTGGGAATGCTTCAAGACGTTAAAAATTTTATCTATATCAATTTTATTTTCCTCAACACCTAAAGCTATATTTTTTTTGATAGTATCATCGTCTAAATAAACTTGTTGTGGAACAAATCCTATATTTTTTTGCCAGGATTTAATTTTATTTTTTATATCTACATCATCTACAAACAATTTACCCTCCTCTGTTTCTATTAAACCACAAAGCAAATTAATTAATGTTGTTTTACCTGAACCACTAGGTCCAATAATACCGATTGAACTACCTTTAATGATTTTTAAATTCAAATTTTTAAATAATTCTTTTTTGTCTCTATTAAAACTAAAAGATAAGTTTTTTATTTTTATTTCTCTGTTAAAAGTTAAAGCACCAATATTATTATTTGATTGAATTTCATTATTTAAATCTTTAAGCTCAGAATAAACTACTTTATAACCACCAGTTGCAAATCTTATTGTATTCCAGTTACCAATTAATTTTACAAAAGACGGCATTAATCTAAAAAATATTACACCTAAAAAACCTAAAGTAATAACAACTTGATTTAATGTATAGCCTGCAAAAATTAAAAAAATTATTAAAGTACCAATTGAAATTATAAATAATAATTCAAAAAATATTTTTGGTAAAGATTGTAAAAATATTTGTAAAGTCGTTATAGAAGCATATTTAGATGCAATTTCAGAATACCGTTCATAATAGAACTTTTCTAATCCTAAAATTTTGATTAATTTTATTGGAGGTCCGAAAGATTTTTGTAACAATTTATATCTCTGTGTATCAAACTTTTGCCTTTTACTTCCTATTTCAATTAGTTTTTTTTTAGATAGAAAATTTAGAAATATTACTACGAAAATAAGAAATGATATTAATAATAAAGTTAAGAACGGATCGTACATAAATAATAATAAGGTCACAAATAAAAGAAGAATTGTCTCTGAAAAAATATTAATTATTGCGATAATAATATAAGTTAAATTGTTAGCCTCAGATAAAATATTTTTTGTTAAATATGCAGAATTGGAATTTGCATGAAATAAATAAGACCGATTAATATAAACCTTAAACATATTTATAGTCAAAAATTCTAAAATTCTCTTATTTAATCTAGAAATTTTGAAGTTTATAAAAGAAATCAAAAAAGATTTTACTAAATAAATTAACATTAAAGTAAAAACACAGTAAATAATAAATTTTATTTTTTCAGGATTATTAAAAAAAAAATTTAAATAAGAAATGTATTGATTGTCTAAATAGTTTTCTTGAATAAGTGCATTCAAGATAGGTAAAACCATTCCTATTCCCAGGATTTCTAATATAGTTCCAAAAAAAATAAGTAATATAACTAATAAAGAACTTATTTTAATTTCTTTAGGTAGAATTTTATATATTGAAGATATCATTTATTTTTTTTATTTCTAAATAATGGACCACCCACCATCGACTGTAAAAACTTCTCCAGTAACATAAGATGAGGCATCAGAAACTAAAAAAAGAATGCATGAAGCTATTTCTGAAGTTGTTCCCATTCTTTTCAAGGGAACCCTAGACTCATATCTTTTAAGAAATTTACTTTCTATTTTTTTGTTAGTCACTTTAGATTTTCCATATAGCCCTCCAGAATTAATTATATTAATTCTAATATTTTTATGTCCATAAAATGAGGCCATTTGTCTTGTAAAATTTACTAATCCCCCTTTGATTATGGGATAAGAGAAACTCTCTTTAATCTTAGTATTTTTATATAAATTTTTATCTTGTCCTAATGATCCATATATAGATCCCATCATAACAATTTTTCCACTAATTTTATTTTTTACCATAAGGTCAGAAGTTATTTTAGAAATCCAACAATAACTTAATAAGTGAAAATTTACATCATTTTGAAAATCCTGTAATTTTATTTCTGAAAAATTATTTTTAATTGGTTTTTTTAATACTGGATAGGATGTATTAATTAGAATATCTGGGCATCCAAATTTATTTACAAATTTATTTAAATTTTTTTCGATGAAATTTAATTTTTTACAATCAAAAAATTGATATGTAAAATTAGAATTTTTAATATTTAGCTTTTTAGTATCAAACGAAAAAACATGTGCATTACACTCTAATAAAGCATTTATTACTTCTGAACCAATCTGACCACTTCCACCTATTACAAAAGCTCTCTTATGAGATAAATTATAATTTTCTAAATATTTTTTTATTTTCATAAATAAATTTTACAATTTTAAAATCAAATATACTATCAATATCAATTGATCTAGATACTGGCATCTCATAATAAACAGTTTTAGAATTAAATAATTTATTTTTTAATAAAGAGTTTCTTGTCCATATATATATTGAGGCATTCATATCATAAACTTTAGGTGCTGCTTGTCTGGATTTAAATGATTTTTTATTTGAAACTATTTTTAGCTTATTTTTTGTTTTTTCAATCATATTAAAATATGGATTTTTTCTAGACTTACAAACTGTAACAAGATTATTTGCTTTTTTTTTATTAAAAATTAAAAATGCTTTTTTTATGTCTTTAAAGCTTCTTAATGGTGAGGTTACATCTAAGTCAAACACATTTTTATATTTTTTATCAAAGTATACTTCAGCTTTCAATAAAGCATGTTTAATTGCATCAACTTTTCCAGCTCTGTCACTTGCTAAATAGATGGGTCTCTTAATTATTAAATCAAAACCCAATCTTTTAGAAATATTTAATATATAGGGTGAGTCTGAAGATATGATAATTTTATCAAATATATTTGATTTTTTTGCCTGCTCATATGAAATCTGAATTAAAGTTTTTTTATTTAATTTGATTAAATTCTTATTTTTAATTCCTTTAGAGTTTTTTCTTGCACATATGATACAAATATTTGGTTTCATTTTAAAAATTTATGTTTTTTTTAAATCCAGCCCAATCACCGACATCAATCCAGGATTTATCATCAATTTCGAAAATACTTATTTTTAAATTTTTATTTACAGCATCCGAAATTAACTTATCAAAATTATATTCTTTACTAGGTGGAATAAATTTCATTGCTTTATTGTTAACTACATACAAACCTGTACTTACAATGAATTCAAAATCAGGTTTTTCCTCGATTTTCTTTAAAATATTTTTTGATTTAACTTTACAGACTCCATATGGAATTTTAATTCTTTTTTTTGCACCAACAAGAGTAATAAAATTTTTACTTTTTTTATGAAATTTAATTAAATTTTCGTAATTCACATTAAATAAAACATCACAATTAGTTACAATAAAATCATTTTTAATTTTATTTTTAAAAAGTTTCAGACTACTTGCTGTGCCTCTAGGTATTGTTTCTCTTGCAATATTAATTTTCATATTATTTTTTTTTATTTCCTTTACGTAAGTTTCGATAATTTTAGACTTAAAATTTAATGTAAGATAAAAATCTTTAAATCCTTGGTTAAAAAAATCATTTAAAATTTGTTCAATAATCGGAACTCCTTTATACGGCACTAGTGGTTTTGGAATTACATTAGTAATAGGTTTTAGTCTTGTACCTCTACCTCCAGCCATTATAACAACTGGAACTCTAATTTTTTTTGTCTTAATTATTTTATTTTCAAAAAAATAATTTCTATCTATTACAATTTTAATAATATTCTTCTTATCTACTACTGGAATTATGTCTAAGTTATATTTATTGAAATAGTTTTTTATATCTTTTTCAGTATATTGATGTTCTATTAGAAACTTTGGGTTCTTGTTAAAGTATTTATTAATAGATGACTTAATATCAACATTTTTAACTATAACTTTTCTTATATCACCATCACTGATTGTTCCAATTAATTTTTTTTTTTTATGTACGACAACACATTTTTGTCCACTATCACTTATTTTTTTAATAGTATTTTCAATGCTGTCATCAACTTTGACGAAGTATTTACTTATCATAAATTAAACCTATTCCACTTGGTAAGTTGATAATTTTTTTTTCTAGTCTTATTGAATTTGATAAATCTCCATGTTTGAATTTTTTTAGATATTGTATTTTATGCATTAGTTTCCATACAGGTCGAGATTTTATACCATTTTTATTCATAAACTTAATTATTTGGTTTCTATATTTTAACGAATTTTTTTTTAATATAATACCTTGAAGCCAATAATTACTTTTACAATTTTTTGGTTCTACTATTAAATCAAATTCTGTAAATTTTTTTGATATTTCTTTATATTTATTAAAAATATTTTTTTTAGTTTTAAGAAAAAAATTTAAATTTTTCAATTGGGCTATACCTATGGCAGCATTTATACTTGGCATTCGATAATTATAACCTAAACCACTATAATCATATTCAATAGTATTTTTTTTTCTGCAGATTGTTGTTAAATTTTTAATTTTTTTGGCGAGTTTTAAAGAATTTGTTATAAGTGCACCACCTCCACCTGTGGTAATTATTTTATTTCCATTAAAACTAATTATTCCAACATCACCGAAGGATCCGGCATGTTTTTTTTTGTAAAAACTGCCTAATGCTTCTGAAGCGTCTTCAATTAATTTTAAATTAAAATTCTTTGTCAAATTTTTTAACTTATCAATATCTTCAATGTGTCCAAAAATATGTGTTATTATTATTGAGTGAATTTTTCTTTTAGTTCTGATATTTATACAATCACCATTTATTTTTTTTGTATTTTTTGAAAGGTAGTCTTTTAATTTTTCAAGATCTATTGAAGGACTTCTTTCATTTGTGTCAATAAAATTAGGAATTCCTCCTAAATATAATATAGCATTTGCTGAAGCTATGTAATTTAGGTTCGGTACTAAAACCTCATCAGAATTATTTAAACCCAATGAAATTAAAGCAACATGGATTGCGCTAGTTCCACTATTTGTAGCAATAACGTATTTTGTTTTTGTAAAATTTGATAATTTTTTTTCAAATTTTTCTGTTATATTTCCATGAGTAGATACTATTTTTGTCGATATTGCTTTTTTTAGTTGATCAATTTCATTTTTTTTAAAGAACGGCTCATGAAGCTCTAAAATATTTTTTTTAAATTTTTTTTTAATCTCGAAACAATATTTATTTATAAAATTTTTTTTCAATTTAAATATGATATTCTTTATTGTTTATTTTCATTAGTTTTTTATTTTTAATATACCATTCAATAGTTTCGTATAATTTAATTTTTAAATCTTTTTTTGATTTTATTGATGATCTCCAATTAAGAATTTTTTTAGATTTTTTTGTTGAAGAACACAATCTTAAAACCTCGCTCAATTTAGGTCTTATTCTTTTCTTTTCTTGTTTTACTTTTATTTTTTTGCCAAAATAATCTGAAATTATCTCAGCAACAACTTTGATCGAAAACTCCTTTCCAGTTCCAATATTAATTATTTCTCCAGATATTCCTTTTGCATTAATACATTTGTAAAAAGCATGAACTGTATCTTCCACATAATTAAAATCTCTTGTAGGTGTCATTAAACCTAGATTTAAAATTTTTTGATTTTGCATATATTGTCCAATTATTGTTGGTATAATTGCTCTTGTAGATTGCCTAGGACCAAATACATTGAATGGTCTTAGTATAGTAACTGGTAATGCAAATGATTTGTTATAAGATATACATAGTTGTTCGGCTGAGATTTTAGAGGCTGAGTAGGGGGATTGACCTACAACTGGATGTGCCTCTGTAATTGGAATTTTTTGAGCTGAACCATATACCTCACTTGTTGATATATGAATAAATTTTTTAATCTTTTGTTTTTTTGAAGCGCTAAGTAAATTAAATGTACCTTTTATATTTGTATCAATATACGATTCTGTCGATCTATATGAGTAAGGAATTCCTATTAATGCGGCAAGATTAAAAATTACATCTTGTCTTTTAACACAAGATGATACAAAATCCTTATCTCTAATATCGCCTGATATTATTTTTATTTTGTCTTTAATATCTTTACTAAGATAGTCTAACCATCCATTTGAACCAAAAGAATTATAAAATGAAATAGCAGATACATTAAATTTTTTTTTAACTAACAGCTCACACAAATGCGATCCTATAAAACCATCGGCTCCAGTAACTAGTATTTTTTTATAATTATTCATTTTATCAACTTAAATTAATATTCATAATAGCCCCATTTAAAAAAAAATTATATCGGATATTTTTTAAACTTTCTTCAGATGGATTTAAAAATTTCGAATTTTGATTTACTTTTTCAATATTAAAATTATATATATCTATAATTTTTTTTTTCAATTTTTGATTAAATTGTTTTTGTATTAACGATTGTTCATTTAAATTATTTTTTGAATATAATTTCTCAAAATTTTGAATTGAGTTATTTATTTCTAAATCATCATTTTCAATAAAATCTAAATTATTAATATATTCTGAATTGTGCAAAAGAGAATTGTGATAAATTGGATTTAAATTCATGAAATCATGAAGTGAAATTTCCTCTTTTTTGAATAAAACCTTTTTAAATAAACCTCTATCACATTTTTTTTTGGGATATCCTTCAAATAATTGATACATGTTTAATAACATCACTGGAATGTTAAAGAGATAAGCGATTTCTGTAAGACCACTCTGAGTTCCAATAAAAAAGGATGAATTTTTAATCAATAATAAATCAAGTTTCTCAGAAATTAAATCTGAAAAAGAGTAATCAAGAAAATTTTCATTTTTTAGATTAAATTTTTCTTTTGATAAATTTCCTACTCTTACAACAAAATAGTTTTTACTTATTAAATAATTTATTGCATCGTATGAATTTTTTATGGACGAATTACGATACATTCTTCTTCCTGCATCCTTTCTATAGATCTCATCTCGAAAGTGAATAGTAACAATTTTTTGTCCTTCTGAATATTTTGTGTTTTTTTTTAAAATATCATATAAAAAAAAATCATCTTTTTTTGGTAAAAAAAAATTTGTTTTATAAAAAATTTTTTCTACGTTGATATATTCGTTAATTTTTTGATTATTGTGTAATTCTGACAATTTTACTCCAATATTTGGATAATTTTTTATATTAAAAAAAATATAAATATTAAATATAAAATTAAAAATCGAAAAAAAGAATTTATCAATTAATTTTCTTTTATAACTTTCTAAATTACGAAAAAAATATTTATTACAAACAGGATATTTTTTTTCATTTAAAAAATTTGGAATTAAAATTATTAATTTTTTTTTTTTTTCTTTAGCAACATAATTAGAAATATAAATTTGTTCTGCGGCTGTTCCGATTGCAAAATTTAATGGTGATATAAAATAGTAAGGAAATAGTTCTAATTTATTTAATTTTTCAAATAAACTCATATTATATTATGTGTGAAAGTATTTTATTTAGATCACTCTTGTTCATGGGTTGATCGTTTCCAAATTTTTCCACTGTGTACCCAGCTGCTAGTGATGACAAGAATAAAGCAACATGATCATCTAATTTTGAGGCTTTACAAAGTGAAAATAATGCAAATAAAGCATCGCCAGCGCCTATTTTATCTATTCTATTTTTTGCAAAGGCTGGACAAATAATTTTATTATTTTTTTCATTCAACATAATGCTTCCTGACTTTCCTCTTGTAATGATTATATTTTTAAGACCGATTTTCTTTTTTAGTTGTTTTGCTAAATTCAAAATTTGCTTATCATCTAAAATAGCTCCATATTCACTAGTAAGCTCAGTTAGATTCATAGTAGCAAAATCTGCCCTTTTAAATTTGTATATACCGCTGCTGCCTCTATTAGATGAGTTTAATTGAGAGTTTATTGTTTTTATAGCTTTAGTCTGATTTATAGTATTAATGATATTTTTTGAAATTATTCCATGACCAAAATCAGATACAACTATAAGGTCATAATAGTTTTTTCTTTTTTTTAAGAAACTTGTTATTTTATTTTCCAATTTTAATTCAATCTGATTGTTATCAAGCTCATAAATTCCTATTAATTTGTTATAATCAACTTTTTCTACATACCTTGTTTTTTTTATTGTTTTGCTGTCATTAGTTAAGAAAGGATAAAATTTTATATTTTTTTTTTTTTTCTTATGGATAAAATTATAATCAGTCTTTGAATTTGATATAACAGATATTAAATCTACATTTTCCGAAAAATTTGCTAGTTGATTTGCGATGAAACCTGATCCTCCTAAAAAACTTTTCTCATCACCTTTTTTAAAAGTTAAAAATGTACCCTTCCCAGATTTGCTTAAAGGATCGCACATTACATATTTATCAATTATCAAATCACCAATGACTAGAATTTTTAATTTTTTAGAATTTATTATAAAATTCTTAAAAGTTTCAAAATTAAAAATTTTTCTAATTTTATTAATAATTTTTTTTTGTTCTTCTGAAAATATTAAATCAAAAGTATCAAGAACTTTAGATGAGTTAATTTTTTTCGAATTGGTATACTTAATTTTTCCACCTATTTTATTTACTGCCTCTACTTCTTTTTTTATATTATGGGTAAAGTCTGATTTATTATTTTTATAATCGATACCCTTTACATAATAATTTGGTTTTAAAATCTTGATTATATTCTCAGCAGTAGCTTTATCATTAATAATTACAAAATCTATAATTTTTAGTCCTGCTAATAGCTTCGCTCTTTGTAAAATATTAAATACAGGTCTGTTTGGTCCTTTATTCACAAATTCATCTTTTGTTATTGAAACAATAAGGATTTGTCCAAATTTTCTTGACTCCTCAAAATGATTTAGATGACCTATGTGCAACATATCAAAAACTCCATGACATAACACAATATTTTTATTTTCAATTTTTTTAAAAAAGTTTTTATTTAAATCATTTATATTTAATATTTTGTTTAACATAATGCTTAATTATTTGTATTTGATATCGGTTTATTTACAAAAGGATACATTTCCTCAAGTGTCATAGGAGAAAACGTACCATCTAAATTTTTTTTATATCCTTGTTTAAATAAAGAGTCTTGATCCTCATCAACTATTAGTTCACATATTTTTGGACCCTTTGAGCTCACTAGTTTATTAATTATATTTTCTTCATTTTCTTTTTTATCAATCTTGAAATACTTAATGTTAAACGCATAAGAAATTTTTTTTATTGATGGAAAAGTCAAGTTTCCTTCAGGAGAGGTTCCATAATATTTTTTATTTAGGAATTCTTTTTGAGTATGTCTAATAGCAAGATAACCATTATTATTTATTACAACTATAATTACATTCATATTATTTTGAGATATATTTTGTAAATCTTGGCAATTCATTAAGAAACTACCGTCGCCAATAATACAGATTAATTGTTTAAATAGGTTTGATTTTTCAACACCGATTGTTTCTGCTAGTCCAGTACCCATAGAAGATATTGCTGAGGAACATATAATTCTGTCGTTATTTTTTAACACAGAACTTTGAAATCCTGCGTACAATGCAGTTCCGCCTCCATCAACAATAATACATTTCTTTAATTGTATTTTTGAGGTTAATTTTCTAATAAAAATATTTGAATTTACTTTTTTACTTTTAAATTCATACCAATTTAACTTTTTGTTGAAATAGAGATCTTTATTCTTTTTTAAATTATTTTGTTTCGTTAAGAAATTAATAAAATTTTTTACATCATCTAAAATTTTTAGATCAAATTTTAAATTTAAATTTTTTAGTTGGTTTTTATCTATATTAATAATAATTTTTTTTGCTTTCAAAGCATAGGTGTCGTAAAGTGTTGTTGTATGAGGTATCGCAAGGTGAGTTCCTAGACAGATCAATAGGTCGGATTGAAACACTGCTTTATTTGCTCCTCTTTGACCACTCATTCCAATAATACCAAGATTATTCAAGTCACTTGTAGCTGCTATATCTGCTGAGTTCCAAGTCAAAACATAAGGAAAATTATTTACTTTAAAAAATTTTTTAAGAGCATTTAAATTAACATTAGATGTTCTAACACCATAACCAATCACAAAGAGTGGATTGGTTGAAGCTTTGATTAATTTAAGTGCTTTTTTAAATTTAAAAACATTATTATGTTTTTTTATTTTTTCTAATTTAATATTTTTATTATTTTTTTCTACTTTGGCCCACTGTACCTCCAGAGCAACGTCTAACCACACAGGACCTGGCCTTCCAGATTTTGCTATATTAATTGCCTTATTGAACTCAGTTTCAATCTTGTCAGCTTTATCAATAAATTTTGTATATTTTGTGATAGGTTTAACTATGTCACAAATATTCACCTCTTGAGTTCCAACTTGTCTTACTTTTTTTCCGTATGAAACGTGATTTGATCTTGCTTGACCACTTATAAAAATACAAGGAACTGAATCTTGCCAACTAGCTAATAATCCAGTTATAGCATTAGTGGTACCCGGCCCAGTTGTTACTACCGCACATCCAATATTTTTTGTTACCTTGGCATTAGCAACAGCAGCTAAAGCAGCTGACTGTTCATGATGATTGTAAGTAACATTAAAATTTTTTTTCTCTAGAGAGTCGAAAATGTGCACAACAGCACCTCCCTGTAGACCAAAAATATTTTTAATTTTATTTTTTGATAATATTTCTGCAATTTTGTCTGTTACTTTCATAAATTTATTTTAAATAAGTGTCTGACATATAGTGTTTAGAGTGTCCTCCATCAGCATGAATGATTGATCCATGAAAAAAAGAAGCATGATCAGAAGACAGAAATACAATTATACCTGTTAATTCTTCCATAGTTCCAAATCTACCTAGAGCAGTTCTATTTTTTAAATAATTTTTTGCATGTGTAGATTTTGATGTTTTAAAATTCCAATGACCTTTTTTAGTTACTATTACACCTGGTGCTACTGCTGTCATTACAACATTTTTCTTTTGAATAGCCAAAGCTCTTCCAACGCTTTTTGAATATGCTGTAAGAGCTGCTTTAGATGCATTAAATGTGGATGGCCCACTAATCTCCATTCCGGCGACGGATGTAATATTTATGATTCTTCCCCAATTTTTTCTTTTCATACTCCCAATAAATTTGTTAATCAAATTTACTGATGTAAAAAAATTTAAATTCATTGTTTTTTCCCATTTATCGATTGGTGCAAATGGATCTTTAATGTTAAGAGTATGTCCGATATTATTTACAAGAATATCAATGTCACCAAATTTTTTCTTAATTAAGTCTTTAAATTTAGATATATTTTTTTTATTAGATAAATCAATTTGACAAGGAAAATGTTGACTATGATTTTTTAGCATTTTCATTGTACTTTTTAATGATGATTTATCCCTAGAGGTAAAAGCTACGCTAGCGCCAGCCTCAGATAGTGCTTTTACAATATATTGACCAATACCGGTACCACCACCAGTAACTAAGGCTTTTTTATTTTTTAAAGAAATTTTCATTTTTTTATAAACCTCTCTATTCTATTCATTATTTGTTTTTCATTTAAATTTAACTTTTGAAAAGCGTGATTTTGATGTCCTGTTTTTAAAACAAACTTATTTCCTATATTCATTTTTAGGAAATTATTATTTTTATAATTATTATCAGTATAGAACTCTGAAACTGCACCAGCCAAACCTCCGATCTCAGAATGTTCTTCCAATACCACTATATGAGTATAAGATTTAAATATTTTTTTTAACAGCTTTGTATCAAGAGGTTTTATTGTATGCATACTTACCAAAGAAGGAAAAATATTTTTTTTATTTAATTTTTTTATTGCATAAAACGCATTTACTAAAATATTTCCACAACCAATTATACAAATTTTTTTTCCTCTAACTAAATAATTTGCTTTACCTATTTTTGTGTTAGGAATATTTTTATAAATATATTTTTCTCCTCTTTTACCTATTCTTAAGTATGTTGGTTTTTTTGATTTAATTATTTCTTTTAATAAAGATCTAAGTTCACTAGGATCAGCTGGTACTACTATATTTAAATTTGGAATACTTCTCAAAACTCCAATATCTTCAGTAGCATGATGTGTTGATCCTAATCCAGAATAGCTTAAACCTGCGCCAACGCCTACAATTATCACAGGTAAATTTGGATAAGCAACATCAACTTTAATTTGTTCAACAGTTTTGTAAACATTAAATGTTGCAATTGTGTAAGTTATTGGTTTAAAGCCTTTCAAAGCTAGACCTGCAGCTACCGTGGTCATATTTGCTTCAGCTACCCCGCAGTTATAAAATCTTTTTGGGTATGCTATTTTAAAATCGTCATAAAGCTTATAACCAATGTCACCCACTAAAATTACAATTTTTTTATTCTTTTTTGAAATTTTGGTTATCTCTTCTACAAAAGCATTTCTCATTTTTTAAAGCCTATTTCTTTTATTGCTTTTAAATATTCTTTTTTGTCAGGAGATCTATAATGCCATAAATTATCGTTTTCCATAAAAGACACTCCTTTACCTTTAATTGTTCTACAAATAACTGCCGTTGGTTTTGGATTTTTTTTAAACTTTTTAATTACATTAATTAAACTACTAAAATTATGTCCATCTATTTCATATGTTTTCCAACCAAATGCTTGCCATTTTTGTTTCATTGGATCTAAATTCATAATATCTGAAGTTTTTTCTGTTGCTTGCCATTTATTACAGTCAATAAAAGCAAGTATGTTATTTATTTTTTTTCCAGTTATAAACATTGCAGCTTCCCAAGTTGAACCTTCGTTGCATTCCCCGTCGCTCATTACTAAAACATGGTAATTATTTTTTTTATTTATTTGATCTCCCAAAGCAACGCCAGCAACATAAGAAAGTCCATGTCCCAGTGATCCTGAGGATACTAATACTCCATTAATTTTAATATTTGGATGCTCCTCTAGATAACTATTTGGCTTAGAGTAGGTATTTAACATTTTTTTAGAAATATATCCTTTCATTTGTAAAACAACATAAAGAGCTGGGGCTGCATGACCTTTGCTTAAAACAAAAGTATCTTTTAATTTTGATTTAAAATTCACATTTGATCTAAGTATTATATTTGAAAAATAGTTTGCAACCAAAATATCAATACAAGATAAACAGGAACCTAAATGAGCTGTTTTAGTTTTGTGTATAAGTTTTATTGTTTCATATCTCACTTTATCCGAAATTTTTTTTAATCTGTTGATTTGCATGATAAATTTAAGAAGTTAGTATATTAAATTCTGCTGAGACTCTGCAGCCGGTTGAGTAATTTTTTGGTCCAAAATGAACTGTGTCGTCGTGAAAAAGTATTCCCTCGTTTCCATCAAATTTTTTTAATGGAACAATTATATTTTTATATTTTTCTTTTAAGTAAGCTTTAGGTATAGTAGGTTTTAAATTTTTATTAACTTTTCTGTATTTTAAATCAATCTTATCTACGTGACTTTTTTTAATAATTCTCAAACAATTTTTTTTATTCACACCAAATATTGGTATCCAAAATTTCCATCTTTTTTTATATTTAAAAGGTGCTTCACGGGCATATAGATCTCCTAACTTCCAAAAAGAGGAGTCTCGATGAGGAAATCCTACATCGTTCTTTTTATTTCTTACAACCCGAAAAAAAACATTAAATTGTTTTTTTTTAAGTTTATCATTATTTTTTAAATCATACTTTGATATAATATTTAGAGATATTCTTTTACATTTCAGTTGTTTTTTAATTTTACCTTTTATCCAATCATTTATTGTATTGTTTGTTTTAAAGTCTAGAATTCTTTTTGCATTATTTCCAAAAGCTTTTTTAAATCTTCTATCGGATAGTTTTTTGATAAATTTTGCTTGATCATTTATTGTGAAAAAATTTTTTTCTGGAAATTTGTCACTTATATTTTTCATTATTCCTTTTTTAATTGTATTAGAAATATTTTTAGGTGTTTTCAAAACGTTATAGCCATACTTTTTTAAATTATTATTTGTCATTAAAATATTTTGTAAGTTTATTCTTTTTTAAAAATTTCAAGTATTTTTCTTTATCATGATTATTTGGCGACCATTTTGGAAAAATAACATCTTTCTCTTTATAAAAAGGACCACTATATGTTTCATGATAAATACAATACTTACTTGTAGCAACTGGCATATGATAATAGCTTTTTGACATCCTATAATAAAAATTCAAACCTGTTCTTACTTCACCCATTTTAATTTTTTTTTGCAAATTACCTTTTTTATTAAATACAAAAACCGTCATACTTCCTTTTATTATATGATATGACTCACTTTTAAAGTTAGGATGAGTATGTGGTCTAATATAACTTCCTCTTTTGAGTGCAATTATCATTTCATTAGTTTTCGCATTGTTATTAGTATGAATACAAATTCTTGATCTAAATAAATCAGAATTTTCAGCCAGCTTTGTAAGTTTCTTAAATATATTACTATTAAAGTACGCTAAATTTTCTTTATTTCTAATTATGTCTTTCATATTTCATTCTTTAAAGTTTGAATCAATAATGTCAATTTTTTGCTCTATAGTTTTAAATATATCTGTAAAGTTAACTTTATATTTATCTTGAGATAATTCTGTATTTAAGTCATTTAATCTAGATCTTGGCTCATTGAACTTGATTTCCGAAAATTTTACTTTTTGATACTTCATTTGTGATTTCAATATACTTTTATTAATAATAATGTCTGCTAATTGAACTCTTGAAATTTTTTGATTTTGGGCTAAATGCAAAATGTTATCATCCAAATCGCCAATAATGTTTAATAAATTTGAAGAGAAGTCATCTACATTTGTAATTGAGAAATAATTGTCAGAAGCCATTTTTGCATCATCTTTCAATAGTGTCTCATATGTAAGTTTTATTACGCATCTATCTTTAAACTTCATACTTGTGTTCCATCCGGTTCTGATAATTGTATAATTCCTCAAATTACCAATAATAAAATTTTCTACTTCAAATTTAGTTTGACCATAAAAATTTAATGGGTTTTTTTTATCTTTTTCCGAATAGTTACCTTTATTTCCATCAAACACCTCAACTGATGACAAAAAAATAAATCTATTAATTTTATCTTTAATTGAATTAATGAAGTTTATAGTTTTATTTACATTAAAGTCATAAGCTTGATCTTGATTCTTAAATACGAAATTTGGATTTGCCAATGCACTACAAAAAATCACTACATCATCTTCTTTAACGAGTTTATGAATTTCTGAAAGATCATTTAAATCAAATTTCTCTTGTGTCTCATAAATTCTATTAGAATAATATGTAGATTTATAGTTTAAACTTAATTCCTTACATTTTTTAGTTAAGCTACTTCCTATTAAGCCTGAACCACCAATTATTAATATTCTTTTTGAAAGTTTATTATACATTTTCCTATTAATTTATTTTTTTTCATATCTGAAAAAACGTCATTTATATCGTTAAGTGCTATTTCGTTGGTAATAAAATCTTTTAATATAAATTTTTTATTATTAATAATTTTACTATAGTCAAAAAAATCATTGTCTGGACTAAAATCTCCTCCTTTACAACCAATTAATTTTTTACCAAGATGTAAATCTAAAGTATAAAATTGTGCTTTGTTTTTGTATCTTGGAACTCCAATTAAAATTTCATTACCATTATCCTTATTTAAACACTCAAATGCATCTGAAATAACATTTGTATTACCTGTGCATTCAAAGAAGTTATTTATTCCCATAGGAAATTTTTTTTTAAAATATTTTAGGAAATTTTTTTTTTTTGAATTCAAAAGATGATTTGCACCCATCTTTTTAGCAAATTTTAATTTATTATCATTAATATCAACTGCGATAATATTTTTTACACCCATATATTTAGCATATTGAATTATGTTCAAACCTATTGAGCCACAACCAGATACAGCTAAAAAATCATCTCTTTTTATTTTAGTTAGTTTTTTTGCTGAACCAATTGCTGTACTTGCTGTACAACCGAGTAAAAGAGTGTTCTTATTTTGAGATTGTTTTTTAGAAATTTTTGTAAGTTTGTTTTCCGAAACAACAGCAAAAGTATTAAATGTGGTTAAATTACCAGCATTTACTCTCTTGTTTTTCCACTCGTAAATAGGTGGGGGCGAATTTATTCCTTTAGATGGCATCCAATGTAGTAAAACATTGTCTCCTTTTTTTACCTTTTTTACTTTACTATTTGTATCTACAACTTCTCCAATTCCCTCATGGCCCATTAAATGAGGTAAATATCTGTCTTTACCCTTAATACCCTCAATTTCTCCAAGTTGAGATCCACATACACCTGAATAAATTAATTTTACTAATATTTGACCTTTTAATAAATTTCCATTGAAATTAATATGATCCAATATCAATGGAGAATTTAGTTTTTGAAGTATTGCAGCTTTAAATTTATATTTCATATAGTTACTCAAAATATATAAACGAGTAATCACCTTTGTAATTACAATGGTTAAACCACCAAATCCATTCCTCTGGTGTATAAAATGATTCACATGTTACTTGCCAATAAAGTAAATTTACTCTCTCATGTTCATTTCGGTAAGATTCAATACATATATACTTATTTGATTTTCCAACCCTCTCGATTTCTTTTAAAGACTTTTCTAAATCGAAACAGTATAAATTATGAAGAGTATTTAATGAGAAGACAAAATCAAAATTATTATCTTTAAACGGTAAATTATTTGCATGACCCTCAACCAAACAATCTTTAATTTCAGTTTTGGCGTTTTCTAGTGCATACGAGGAAATATCAAGTCCTTTTACCTCACACTCAGGTAATAATTTTTTAAATTCGTAAAGTAAAAAACCTTTTCCACACCCGACATCTAGAATTTTTGAATTATTATTTAATTTATAGTGTTCTATCATTTTTTTTGCAATTGGCTCCCATCTTCCGTCATAATGATACCCTCCATAATTTATATCTCTAGATCCATCCCAATAATCAAAACCCCATTTTTTTGCTTTTATTGCTGCCTCAGCCTTATTTATATTATTAACCCTCTCCAGATAATTTCTTTTAGTTTTTTTGTGGTGGTTTGTAAGAAAATCAATTTCCATAATTATTTAATCTTTTGTTTTTTCATCCAACTTACTGTAAACGCGCTTGGTAAAATTTGTAAATTTTTGTTATAATATCTATCTTTAATATCAATTATTGCGTCTTCAACACTAAAATGTTTTTTAAAAGATGTTGATAATAATTTATCAGAGTTTTGTCTATAAGATCTTTTATCATTATTATTTTTTTTAATTATAATTTTGCATGGAATAATTTTTTGAATTTTTTTTGCTAAATTAATTATACTTAAATTTTCAAATCCTGCATTATATGCTCCACTTTTTAATTTTTTGTTTTTTAAAAAATGCTTGTAAACATTAATGAGGTCTAGAATATTAATATTTGGTCGTATTTGACTACCCCCAAAAACTGTAATTTTCTTTTTAGTTAAGGCTTGTAACGTCAACATATTCACTGAGACATCAAATCTCATTCTTGGAGAATAACCACAAACAGTAGCTGGTCTGATCAAATGAATTTTAATTTTATTTGCATAACTCATTAATACTCTCTCAGCTATCATTTTAGTTTTGTTGTATACAGATATTGGTAATAAACTTAGATTTTCTGTTACTTTTTTCTCTTTTTTAAATCCATAAACACTTCCTGAACTAGCGTATATGAATTGTTTGACATTAAAATCTATACATTTTTCAATCAATTTTTGAGTTGCTAATACGTTAACCTCCCATGACAATGTTGGATTAAGTTCCACACTTGGATCATTGGCTATGTTTGCTAAATGAAAAACCGTAGAAACATTTTTAAGAGGTATTTTTTCATAATCTCTTATATCTAATTTAATAATTTTAAGTTTTTTATTTTTTTTTAGATAATTACCAAACCACATAGTATCAATTACTGTAACTTTGTGATTATCCTCTAATAAAGCATTTACTAAAATACTCCCTGTATATCCACACCCACCTGTTACTAATATATTCATAATTTACTTTTTGTGTTTATAATTAAGCTCATTTTTTTTAAATAGCTCTAAATTTGCATCAATCCAATCAAGAGTTTTTCGAATTCCAGTTTCTAAATCTACTTTTGGTTTCCAATTTAATTTTTTTATCAATTTATTTGAATTTAAAAAATAGAGATAATCTTTTCCCACCCTCTCTTTTTTTAAATTTATTATTTGTTTGAAACTTCTCCCTGTAACTTTACAAACTAATTTTATTACATCCTTAATGGTTTTGATTTCATTTGTAGAAATATGATAGGTTTCTCCTAACTTTCCTCTCAAGCATATTTTTAATGTTGCTGATGACGCATCATCAACATATATAAAAGACCTCTTTGTATTTCCAGTACCCTCCAAAGGAAATTTTTTATTTTTTCTACATAGAAAAAGTGACTTGGGAATAACTCTGTATAACTGTTGACCTGGGCCATATATGTTTGCAGTCCTAGTTAAAATTATTGGTAAATTTTTATATTTATGATATTTAATTAAATGAAAATCCATAGCAGCCCTAGAAATAGCATACGGTGTTGTTGGATTAAAATTATAATTTTCTTTTATTTTTTTTTTTGTATTTCCATAAACTTCTGGAGTAGATACATGAATAATTTTTTTAATGAATTTATAATTTAATAAAGAGTTGTAAAATTTAGTTTGGGAATATAAGTTAGTAAAATACCAATCCTCAGGGTTATTCCAACTTTGCTCAACCATTCCTTGAGCAGCATAATTAACAACATATTTTGGTTTATACTTTTTTAAAATTTTATTGATTTTTTGCAGATCTTTATTTAGATCGTATTTATAAAATTTCAATTGTTTTAATTTTGTTGAAACTTTATAATTTAAATATTTTTTATTTAATTCGTTAGACCTACTTACAGCAATTACTTTAAAATTTTTTTCTAATATTAATTTTATAAAATTTGATCCCGAAAAAGAATTACTACCAATTACCAAGAACGTTTTACTCATTTTTTTCACTTAATTTATTAAAATTTATTTTTTTTGATCTTCGTATTCTTTTCTTAATTCTTCATACTCTTGCATTTTCCTTTGCATAAAATTCAAGGTTAGCTCAGTTTTCTGAGATATTCCTTTAGGAGTTAAAAGATAAATATAATTCATTTTATTTTTACTTTTTTTAAAATTGCTTATTTTGATTAATCCTTTTTTTTTTAGTTCTTTTAAGCAAAAATTAATTTTACCAAGGCTCATTCCCAATTCACTTGATAATTCTCTTTGTGTTACACTTGGCTTTTTAATGATTAGTCTTAATATGTTAAATTTGTCTTGATTATCGTTCATATATTGAACATAATAACGTTCATTAAATGAACAGTAAAGAAAATAATACAAAATGTATAAATTAAATTTACTTAAAAACTATAGTAATAATTTATGTATAATTGATGATCACGGACTTAAACACACTTATAAAGAAGTAAATTCAAAAATCAAAAATTTTGAAAAATTTTTTAAAAAAAAAAGTTTAATTTTAATATTAAGTTCGTTTTCAAAAGATTTCATAA
>CACOQN010000015.1 GCA_902629285.1 uncultured Pelagibacteraceae bacterium
TTTATAAAAAAATTAAAATTAACTATAGGAGATTTGCATGAGTGATAAAATTGCATTTATTGGAGTTGGAAATATGGGAAATCCAATGGCAGAAAACTTACACAAATCTGGAAAAAAAATTACCGTATTTGATGTTTCATACGAAATGATACAGCAAGCTAAAAAAAAGGGACTAAACACTTCTGAAAGCATTGATTCTCTAATTAACGATGAGGTCTCAACAGTTATAACTATGCTACCTGAAGGCAAACATTCAAAAGAAATATATTTAGGTGATTATGGAATAATTAACAAAGTTTCAAAAGATTGTTTATTGATTGATTGTTCAACAATAGACATAGAAACCTCAAAAGAAATTGGAAAAGCTGCAGATAACAAAAATATTTTGATGATAGATGCTCCAGTAAGCGGGGGAGTAATGGGTGCTCAAAAGGCAACCCTTAATATAATGGTTGGTGGGTCTAAAGAAGCTTTTGATAAAGCATTACCTGTTTTAAAAATTTTAGGAAAAAACATCTATCATGCTGGGGATATAGGAAGTGGAAATGGAGCTAAGATTTGTAATAATATGGCTTTAGGTATTGCAATGATTGCAGCTTCAGAGTCATTAATGTTAGCTAAAAGATTAAACATAGATATCAAAAAGGTTCATGAAATAATGAAAAATGCATCTGGTAATAGTTGGCCAATTTCTGTTTATCCTCCTCTGCCAGGTTTAATTGATGGCACACCATCTAATAATAATTACCGCCCAGGTTTTTCTGCAGGTATGATGAATAAAGACCTCAAACTTGCTTATGAATGTGCAAAAAGCGTGAATGCTGAAACTCCATTAGGGAAGATGGCATTAGAAATCTATAATCAATTTTGTAAAGAGGGAAATGATAGTAAAGATTTTTCAGCAATTTCAAAAGTTATCGGGGGAGATGCTTGGGATTATCCAATTGATTGAAAAAATCAATTTAGAATCAACTTTAAATTGAAAAAAATTCTACTTTCAAGAGTATTGTGACAATCTGTGCTACTTTTTCGAAAGACTCCAATTTGAATCTATGTTTTATTCCTCGCCAGTTAATTAACTAATAAGGGAGAAACTTATGATTAAAGATAAAAAATCATTGAAGGGTTCAAAAACTCCTTCAAGAAGAAAGTTCTTCAAAGCCGCAGCAGCGACAGGTGCAGCAGCAGCAACAGCTGTAGCAATGCCAAACGTTGCATTTGGTGCTCCACAAACATTAAAGATGCAGGCAGCGTGGCCTTCAGGCGCTAACATCTTTTTTGAAATGGCTGGAGACTATGCCAAAATGGTTGGAGACATGTCAGGTGGAAGTTTAAAAATTGATCTTCAACCTGTTGGAGCAGTTGTAAAAACTGGTGAAATTGGACAAGCTGTAAGTGACGGTGTACTAGATATGGGTCACTGGGTTACTGCTTACTGGTATGGAAAAAATCCTGCCGCGTCTCTTTTCGGAACAGGTCCATCATACGGTCTGTCATCTCAAGAAGTAATGGCTTGGATGGAAGAAGGTGGTGGAAGAGCATTATATGAAGAAACACTTGCTAAAGTTGGATATGATTATGTCGGTGTCTTTGCAATGCCAATGCCTGCTCAGCCTTTTGGTTGGTTTAAAAAGAACGTAACTAAAGTATCTGATGTTAAAGGTATGAAGTATAGAACAGTTGGTTTAGCAACAAACGTTCTTACTGCAATGGGAATGGTAGTTAGACAATTACCAGGTGGTGAAATTCAGCCAGCTATGAAAACTGGTTTGATTGAAGCAGCTGAGTTTAATAACCCTACTTCAGACTCTCAGTTTGGTATGCAAGATGTATCTAAGCATTATCACTTAGGATCTTTCCACCAATCACAAGAGATGTTTGAAATACCAATTAACAAAAAAACATTTAATAGCTTATCTCCTGCAAACCAAGCAATTTTAAAAAATGCTTCGTATGCAGCAAATACTGCTAACTACTTTAAAGCTTTGGTAAGATACTCTGCTGATTTATCAAAATTGATGAATGAGCACAAAGTAAATGTTTACCAAACTTCAGATGCAATTCTTGCAGAGCAGTTAAAAGGTTGGGATAAAGTTGTAGGTGACTTCTCTTCTAAAGATCCGTTCTTTAAGAAGATTGTTGATTCACAAAAAGCATACGCGAAAAGAGTAATGAAATACTTACTAATGAATCAACCTAACTACAGACTTGCTTATGAAAATGAGTTTGGTCCGTTAGCGAAAGTTAAAATCTAAGGTTTAAAAATATCAAAAATTAAGGGGGGCTTTATGGCCCCCTTTTTTTTTAATTGAATTAATAAAGAAAACTAAGATAAGTTAGGCGTTTATGCATTCTTATATAAAATTTGCTGATACTCTTAGCTCTTCAATGGGCAAAGCTTTTTCATGGTGCATTGTAATATTAATGGGCGGAACATGTTATGAGGTAATAATGGCTTATGCATTTAATGCTCCAACTTTATGGAATTTTGATTTTAGTCTTCAGATGTATGGCGCTATTTTCATGATGGCAGGTGCATACACTTTAGCAACTGAGGCTCATGTCAGGGGAGATGTAATTTACAGATTATTCCCTACAAAAGTTCAAGGATGGATCGATTTAGTATTGTATTTTATTTTCTTCTTTCCTGGCGTAATTGCCCTTGCTTTTTATGGATATGAATATGCTGCTAAAGCTTGGATGGTAAAAGAAACTAGCTGGAATAGTCCTGCGCAAATTCAAATTTATATGGCTAAATCGTTAATACCGCTATCAGGTATACTTCTCACCATTCAAGGAGTGAGTGAAGTATTTAGAGCAATTATATGTATTAAAACAGGACACTGGCCTGAAAGAGAAGCTGGTGCTGAAGAAACTGAAAAAATTTTAATGAGAAAATCTAAAGAGGAAGAAGATATAGATGTTGTTTAGTTTAACAAATCCAGAAATTGCAATTTTAATGATGGTAATATTTTTGTTTGCTGTTCTTTTAGGTTTTCCGATTGCCTTCACTTTAATGGCAATGGGTCTAGGATTTGGTTACTATGCTTATTTTGATCCATCTAGAATGGATCATCTATTTGATAATAGGATATTTAAATTATTTGTCCAAAACACCTACTCTGTCATGGATAATCACGTTCTCACCGCCGTACCTTTATTTTTATTTATGGGATATTTAGTTGAAAGAGCAGGAATAGTTGCAAGATTATTTTATGCAATTAGGCTTGCTTCTCATTCTCTTCCGGCATCAATGGCAGTGGCAGCTTTGATTACATGTACTTTATTTTCAACAGCGACAGGTATAATTGGTGCAGTTGTAACTTTAATGGGTCTACTTGCTTGGCCTGCGATGGTCAAGGCTGGTTATGATAAAAAATTTGCTTCAGGAGTTATATGTGCTGGTGGTTGTTTAGGAATTTTAATTCCACCAAGTATTATGCTTATTGTTTATGCTGTGATAGCTCAGTTATCACCACTTAGATTATTTGCAGCAGCAATATTTCCAGGATTAATGTTGGCAGGATTATATATTTTATATGCTATTATTTTAGCTTACTTTAATCCGTCAATAGCACCTAAACCTCCTAAAGAAGAAATACCCCCAAGAGCGGTAATACTAAAGGAAGTTCTAGTTTCTTTTTTACCTTTGTTCTCTCTTATTATTTTAGTTTTAGGAAGCATTCTTGCTGGTTTAGCAACTCCAGCAGAAGCAGCAGGTGTGGGTGCATTTGGAGCTTTGGTTTTATCATTCTTTTATAAGTCGCTTAAATGGAAAAATTTTAAAGAGTCAGTTTTTTTAACAGCAAAAACTACTGCAATGATTATGTGGTTATTTATTGGTTCTTGGACATTTGCATCTGTATTTTCATATTTAGGTGGACACGAAGTTTTTGAACATTTTTTTAAATCAATGGATATTAAACCGTGGCAATTTTTAGTTATTACACAAATAATAATATTTTTACTAGGTTGGCCATTAGAGTGGACCGAAATATTAATTATATTTGTACCAATATTTTTACCGCTAGTAGAATTTTTTGGGGTTAATCCATATTTTTTTGCAATGTTAATTGCTTTAAATTTACAAACTTCATTTTTAACACCCCCCATGGCAATGTCGGCGTACTATTTAAAAGGGGTACAATCCAAAAATGTTGAATTAATCGAGGTTTTTAAAGGAATAATGCCTTTTCTAGCAATAGTTATTCTTGGAATGGTTTTAATGTATTTATTTCCAGGTATAGCTTTATGGCTACCTGATCAGTTATTTGCAAACTAGATACATGAATGAAATTATAAATTTTTCAGTCGAAGAATTAATCACTAAAATTTCAAACTCTCAAATAACGTCCGTTGAAATATGTGAGGCTTATATAGAAAGAATTAACAAATTTGAAAAAGACATAAATGCATGGGCCTTCTTTGATAAAGAATTATTATTAGAAAAAGCAAAAGAGTCAGATGACTATAAAAAATCTGGTAAGCCCACCGGTCCTCTACACGGAATACCAGTTGCAGTAAAAGATATTGTTGGCACTTTAGATATGCCTACTGAATGTGGAACACCAATTAGAAAAGGGAAATCATATTCTCAAAATGCAGAAATTATTGATTTACTTCATGCTTCTGGTGCAATTGTAATGGGTAAAACAGTTACTACAGAGCTAGCTTATTTAAATCCATCTAAAACAAAAAATCCACATGATTACTCGCGAACACCTGGAGGATCATCAAGTGGTTCTGCAGCAGTAATCGCATCATTCATGGCCCCACTATCAATTGGATCACAGACAGGAGGATCAATAATAAGACCAGCATCATATTGTGGTGTTGTTGGATACAAACCTTCTTACGGTCTAATCTCTAGAAATGGAGTATTAAAAACTTCAGAGAAACTCGATCATATTGGTGTTTTTGGAAGAACGGTTGAGGATATTGCTTATCTAGTTAAAGAGTTAATTAAAAAAGACTCCCATGATCCTGCAACTGTCTACTATTCTTCAAATAATATGGTTGATATAGCAAAAAAGGGTCCTTTGTATGAACCAAAGTTTATTTTTTATAAAACTGAGTTTTGGAAAACAATTGATAAAAAATCAAAAGAAGCTTTTGAGTATTTTATTAAATCATTTAAAAAAAATATTGAAATTCATGATACTCCTTCATATTTCAAAGATATTCATAAGTATCATCAAATTATTTATGAAACTGATTTAGCTAATAATTTTAGTGACTATTATAAAAATTATAAAACAAAACTTTCAAAAATTATGCAAAATGCAATTGCTAATGGAAAAAAACATACTGCAAAGGATTATGCTGAAGCAATAGATTTTATGAAAAGAAGTTACGATTCATACAAAGAAGTGTTCGAGGATTATCATGGGGTTTTATCTCCATCAAGTCCAGGCATTGCTTTAAAGGGATTAAAAAGTACTGGTTCAGCAGATTTTAATAAAGTATGGTCTTATTTGGGTACACCATGTGTTTCTCTGCCTTTACTTCAAGGAGAAAATAATTTACCATTAGGCATTCAAGTGATTGGTGAGAAGTACGATGACAATCGTTTCTTAGGTGTCTGCAGTTGGCTTGAAAAAGAAAGTGAGAAATTTAATGAATAAACTTGTAACTCTTATCGGACTTTCTTTTGCAATTTTTTTTCTTATTGGATTAGCCACAACTCTTACAAGATCAATGATGATTGGTTTTCTTGATGTTATACCTGTTTATATTTTGATGGCGTTAGCAATATCTATGATGCTCTACGAAGCCTTTTTCGACAAAAAATAAAATTCATCAATATTCAATTTACTACCTCAGATTGTAATACGATATTCATTTGTTATTTTAATCTAGACTTACAGTCTCATTTGTAATTAAATCTTATTAGTTAATTAACAAAGAAGAGGAGATAACTAATGATTAAAGAAAAAAAATCATTGAAGGTTTCTAGATCACCTTCAAGAAGAAAGTTCTTTAAAACTGCAGCTGCAACTGGTGTTGCTGCTGTTGCAGCATCATCTTTATCTGCTCCAGCTGTTGCCAAAGAAAGAGTAGAAGCTTCTATGGTAGCAACTTGGCCTAGAGATTTTCCAGGCTTAGGAACTGGCGCACAAAGACTTGCTCAAAGATTGAGCGACATGAGTGATGGTCGTATTCAAGTCACTTATTACGCTGCTAATGAAAGAGTTAAAGCATTCGACTCGTTTGATGAAGTTGCATCAGGTAACTCTCAAATGTATCATGGTGCTGATTACTATTGGGTTAAAAAACACCCTGCATTTGGATATTTTACTGCAGTTCCATTTGGTTTCACATATGCTGAAATGAATGCGTGGTTAAAATTTGCTGGTGGACAAGAATTGTGGGACGAATTGACTGATGATTTTGGTACACAAAGTTTTGCTGCTGGTAATACTGGAGTGCAAATGGGTGGTTGGTTTAATAAAAAAATTAGATCAGCTAATGACTTTAAAGGTTTAAAAATGCGTATGCCTGGTTTAGGTGGACAAGTTCTTGGAAAACTTGGTGGTTCTCCAATTTCACTACCTGGTGGACAAATTTATGAAAACCTTGTGTCAGGGGCAATTGATGCAACAGAATGGGTAGGACCTTGGAATGATGAAGCGATGAAATTCCAGGAAGCTGCTAAGTATTATTACTATCCAGGAATGCATGAACCAGGATCTACATTAGCATGCGGTGTTAATAAATCTTGGTTTACTAGTTTGTCAAAATCAGATCAGTTAATTATTAAAACTGCATGTGATTGGGCTGACACAACTACAATGGCTGAATACAATGCTAAAAACGGAGCTGCACTAGCACGATTAGTAAACGAAAGTGGAGTTAAACTAGAGAAGTTTAACGATAAAGTTTATGATGCTTTCGCTAAAGGTGCTGCTGAAGTTTTCGACGAAGTTCAACAACATAGTGCTCTTGCTAAGAAAGTACATGCTGCCTTTGTTAAAGGTCGTAAGGAAATTGGTGCTTGGACTAATTTGTCTGACGGGCCATATGTTGCTCAAAGAAATAGAGCATTAGGAGTATAATTTAATTCTTACTATTATTAGAGGGCCCTTAAATGGGCCCTCTTTTTACTTATCAATAAAAGTTTTTAAATATGGTTGAAAAAAATAACTTATCTATTTTAATAAGAATATTTAGTTATTCTATTTTAGCCTTAACATTAGTTTTTCTAATTAATAATGTTTTAACAGTTTGGTTTGATTGGCCAGGAGTGAAAAAACTTTTTGCTCATTATGAATTATTTGGATTTAAAAAATTAAATAAACCTTTAGAGGGGTTAGCAATCAACTTATCATATATTCAATTACTATTTTATTTTGCGTCTTTCATAGGTGTTATATTTTTTGTTCTAAAATCTATAAAACAAACATTACAAACCGACTCTGAGATCCTAACAAAAATTACTGCTTACGTAGTAAGATCTTCTTTCTGGGCTGTGTTAATAGTTGGAGTAGCAGATTTTTTAATCTCATTTATGGTTGTGGAAAAACTAGTTGAGCCAATTTTTGGAGAACAACTTAAAATTAATTTAGTAATACCTGCTTTCAGAATTACATATATACACTTTCCTTTAATATTGGCTTCTTTTGTAATTGGTTTTTTTACAAGATCTGTAGGGTTTATTTGGCTAGCAGTCTTAGTAGTTGGAAGTGAATTTTTGATAGTTCTTTCAAGATTCATATTTCAGTATGAACAGGCATTTCAGGGAGATCTTGTTCGTTTTTGGTATGCAGCTCTTTATTTATTTGCAAGCGCTTATGCTTTAATTCACGAGGGCCATGTTAGAGTTGATGTTCTTTATACTGGTTTTAGTGAACGTAAAAAAGCATGGACTAATGCAATTGGGTCATTAATTCTAGGAATTCCTTTATGTTTGATTGTAATATTTTTAGGCATGGGGGGCAAAGCTAGTATCATCAATGGTCCTGTAATTTCATTTGAAATTACGCAGCAAGGTTCAAACGGATTATATTTACTTTATCTAATGGCAGTTTATTTAGCTGTTTTTGCAGTAAGTATGTTAACTCAATTTACTAGCTACTTCATGAGTAGCAGTCATAAACTTTTAAAGAATTAAATAATGGAACATTTATTTTTAGCTTTACTTGTAATTATAATGATTGGAGCACTAGCCTCTGGTTTTCCAGTAGCTTTTGCATTACCTGGATCAGCAATAATTTCAATCGGGCTAGCTGCTTTTTTTGGTTATTTATTTGCAGGAGATAGTAGTGCTTATTTTGCTGTTGATGGCCCTAAAGAATGGTTAACTGCCGGTATTACAAACTTTAGGAGTAACTACTGGGATGTAGAAACTGATACTTTAATTGCAATTCCTTTATTTATTTTCATGGGGATCATGCTGCAAAAATCAAAAATCGCGGAAGATCTTTTAGTTACAATGGGGCAGTTGTTTGGACCTATCCCTGGAGGTTTAGGAATATCAGTAATTTTTGTTGGGGCATTACTTGCAGCAACCACGGGTATTGTTGGCGCAACAGTAATAGCAATGGGATTAATATCATTACCCACAATGCTCAATAATAAATACGATAAAAGTTTAGCAAGTGGAATTGTTTGTTCATCAGGAACTCTTGGGCAAATTATACCTCCTTCTATTGTATTAATTATCATAGCCGATCAATTAGCTAGCGCAGCAGACGTTGCAAATACTATGCGTCAGACTGATTACAAAATTTTAACTGGTGAATTTAATATGCCTGGAGAATTTAGAGTGGGATCTACTTCTGCAGGAGATATGTTTTTGGGGGCATTATTACCTGGTTTAGTATTGGTTGGTTTGTATATGATTTATGTATTTGTTTATGCAAGATTAAATCCCAAGGCAGCTCCTCCTGTTCCATTTAAAGGAAATTTTGACTCAAAATTTTGGATGAAGGTTTTAATAGTAATTATTCCTCCTCTTGCTTTAATTTTTGCGGTTTTAGGATCTATACTTTTAGGTATTGCAACCGTTAATCAAGCTGGATCTATTGGAGCAATAGGTGCAACTATGATGGCAGGTTATCGTTTACATAAAGGAAAAAAAGATGCTTATTATCCAATTATAATTGCAATTTTATCAGTCATTCCAATTTATATTTTATCTAAGAATTATAATTTAAATATTAAGGCTGTAGAAACTAGAGATCTTACCGCAATTTTTATTACAGGATTTTTTACAATTACTTTTTTAATAGGAATTATTTGGAGTTTTTGGAGAGCGTATAAAATTGAGAATGTTTTAAGAGAAGTTGTTACAGAAACATGCGTAACGACTTCAATGGTTTTTATAATTTTATTAGGTGCTGCAATGTTAACCTCTGGATTTAGAGCGTTTGGAGGTGAAGAGTTAGTAAGAGATTTTCTTCAAGATTTACCGGGTGGATTTTGGACACAGTTTATTGTTGTAATGGCAGTAATTTTTTTACTAGGTTTCTTTCTTGATTTTATTGAAATAGCTGTAGTTGTTGTTCCTATAATTGCCCCAATATTATTAGCTGAACCAGGAGCTAATGTAAGTGCAATTTGGCTTGGTGTCATGATTGGGGTAAATTTACAAACCTCATTTTTAACACCACCTTTTGGTTTTGCATTATTTTACTTAAAAGGTGTAGCTTCAAAACTCGTTACTACTTTAAATATTTGGAAGGGAGTGGTTCCATTTATTATTTTACAATTAATAGGTCTTGGAATTGTTGGTTTTTATCCATCATTAGTAAATTATCTACCAGCAAGAACATATTTAACATCTAACGTTGCTCCACCACCGATGAATCCAAAGCTACAATATTGTTTACAAGAATACAAATTTGCGATTTACAACACTGAAGAACAAAGAATTACGAATGCAATAAAAGACATGCAGAAATTAACTCCTGCAAATCTTCCAATGGATAAATTAGACATTTTTGAAGAGCATTTTGATAATGCGCTTGGAACTTTTGCTATTGTTAAAAAACTTCAAAAAACAGAAAAAGAATATGAATTATTTACAAAAGATTACAGGGACTTGCATTTCAATGTAAGAAAAATTGAGAAAAAAATTAGAAAAATAGATCAGAAAATTAAAAAAAATAAAGCGGAAATTAGAAATTTAGACGACGATAATTTATCAGCTAAAAATAAATTGGAATTAAAAATTGAGAATTATGAGCTAGAAATTAATGAGCTTCAAAATAGAATTCCTGAAAGTTGGAAAGATAAAAATGGAGAATTTGAAATATTGCACAAAGCAAAAAACACTAGAACAAAAAGGTATAGAAAAAACGTTGATGAAGCTTATGAAACTCTGGATCAAATAGTGATGTTTATAAAGGATAGTGAAAAATTGAAAGAACTTTCATCAGAAATAAAAGAATTAAAATATACCATAGATAACAAAAATTATGAAAACGCAATATCAATCATTGATAATCTTTTTGAAAAATTAGGAGAAATTTCTGGAACTGAAGAATTTGCAAATAAATTAGATGATCTAATATCTGTTATAGATAATGACGAGATAGATGAGCAAAAATTAATTGAAGTAGGTTCAGAAACTTTCAATCTTTTTAATTTAGAAGTTTCATGGAGAGATGATGCTAATAAGAATTTGATGCCTGAATTAACTAAATATAATGATGTTATTAAACATAATATTGGTCTAAGACTTCAAAACAGATTAACTAAAGAGCAAGCTAAATTTGTTGCAAGGTGTAACTCAGTTCATAGAGATATATCTTTAAACTTTTAATTAATGGAAAATTATATTTTACCAAAAAAACAGGCTATTGTTGTTTTTTTTGTATTTGCATTTGGTTATTTTTTATCATGTTTGTTGCGTGCAATTACTGCAACACTTTCCCCCGTATTAACTTCAGAATTTAATTTGTTAGCAGCTGATTTAGGATTATTAGCTGGGGGTTATTTTTTGGGTTTTGCTTGTATGCAAATACCACTTGGATATTTGTTAGATAAATATGGACCAAAAAAAATTGTCTCTTCTTTTTTATTAATTGCATTAGTTGGAACAGGATCATTTGCTTTAGCTGAAAGTTTTTCTGGATTGTTAGTTTCGCGAATTCTAATCGGCGTAGGTGTCAGTGCTTGTTTAATGGCTCCATTAACTGGTTACAGAATATGGTATGTTGAAAATCAACAACAAAGAGCAAACTCATGGATGCTAATGATTGCATCATTAGGTTTTTTGTCATCCACATTGCCTGTGCAACTTTTATTGCCTAGTTTCGGGTGGAGGTGGATATTTGGTGGTATCGCTATCTTAATTTTAATTAGTATTTTTTTAATGTTAGTTTTCATTCCAAAATGGAATTTAACTAAAAATAAAGATTTAAAAGAGCCAAGTAATACTGGAACTTTATCAGAAGTTTGGAAAAATAGATTTTTTGTAAGTGTAATTCCAATGGGTTTATTTAATTATGGGGGCTTAATGGCTATACAAACTTTATGGGCAGGCCCATGGATGACTAGAGTTGCTGGTTATACACCGCTTCAGAGTGCTACAGGATTATTTTGGATCAATGTAACTATGTTGGTATCCTTTTTTTTGTGGGGTTATTTTTTACCAAAAATTTCAGGTATAGGTTTTACTGCAAAAAGAATACTTAAATTAGGTTTACCAATTAGTTTTTCTGTAATGTTTGTGATTATATTACTAGGCCCAAAAGCTGGTGCATTCTACATAACTTTATTTATTTTAAGTTCAATTTTTTTATCAGTTACACAGCCAGCTGTAGGCCTTTCTTTTTCAGGTTATTCTGCTGGTAAAGCACTAACTTCATTTAATTTATTAATATTTGCTGGAACATTCATAATGCAATGGCTAATGGGCCTAGTGATAGATATCGTTAAAGGCATGGGTTACACGGAAATATTTGCTTTTAAATCAGCTTTTTCAGTTTTCTTAATCTTAAGTATTATTTCTTATATATTTTTTTTAATATTAAATAGAAAAAAATATGAAAATAAAACGTAGGAATTTTTTTTTGGAACTATTTATTGGTATCGTTGCTATTTACTTGATTGTTTTAATTTTCCTATTCTTTTTTCAAAGAAATTTAATGTATCATCCTGATGAGAATAATTACTCCGGAGATAATTTAAAAGTTAACATTGAAAAAGTTACTATCAAAACGACTGATAATATTAATCTATTAGGCTGGTTTCATAATAAAGATTTAAAAAACTATAAAACAATAGTTTATTTTCATGGAAACGCAGGTTCACTTGAAAACAGAATCCACAAATTAAATCATTTTAAAAGTATGGATGTTAATTTTTTAATAATTGCATGGAGAGGTTTTAGTGGTAATAAAGGAAAACCAAGTGAGGAGGGTCTTTATACAGATGGTGCCAGTGCAATAAACTGGCTTAAAGAAAAAGGTCTAAAAGAAGAAGATATAATTATTTATGGAGAGTCATTAGGAACTGGAATTGCTACTGAAATTACTCAGAATAAAAATTTTGCAGGATTAATTTTAGAAACACCCTTCACATCAATGATAGAAGCCGCGAAAAATTTTTATCCATATATTCCAGTAGGTTTAATTTTAAAAGATAAGTATGAAAATAATGAAAAAATTAAAAATATTAATATTCCAGTATTAGTAATGCATGGTGAGGCTGACCAAATAGTTCCATTTTGGATGGGCAAAAAAATTTTCAATTTAGCAAGTGAACCTAAATATTCATATTTTACAAAATATGACGATCATATGATGGAATATGATGATAAACTTGTATTAGCTCTTAAATCTTTCGTTGATAGTTTAAATTAAGCCATAATCTTAACAAAGATAATTCAAATTTTTTTTTTAAGTTAATCTGTGAAAATTTTTTTCTTATTTTTTATTGTCCTTTTTTCTTTAAATAATTTATCAAATGCCAAAGAAAATTTAGCATCAGTAGATAGTCTTTTTCATATAGACCAAATGAATTCTCATGATGAAAATTTTGCATTGTATTTTAAAACTCGTGAAAATGCTGTCTTATCCCGTGGAGAAAATTCAAATTATATTAATGATTTTCCAAAAGATCTTTATATTTATAATTATAAAACAAAAGTGTCCTCACCATTAATTTCTTATGAATGGTTTCCAAAAACTGCAAAATACATTTTACAGGAATATGATTTTCCAGTATTTCCAGATGACTTTGCATATTATCTTTTAAAAGATAACAAAACTTTAGTTATGATTAGTGCTGTAAAAAGTTTAAAAGCTAATTTTAAATTTGATATTGTTGAAAAAAAGTTAGAGCTTTATCCTATAAATGGAAAATTTGATTTTATTATTTCTTCAATAGCTAAAAATTGTGGATATTATAAATTTAAAGAGAATTATAAATGTAGTTTTTATAAACCTCTAATTTCTAGTTCTTTAATAAGCTTTTAGAGTTTAAGACCCTCTGATATATCAACTATTCCTGTTCCAGACCAATGACCAAAAGAAGATAGATCAATTTTAGGTGATTTTATGCTTCTCCATAAATCAATCATATTTATAAACCTTATATCATCTAGAATTAATAATTTTCCATTTTTAGGTTCAAGTTTTAAAAATTGTTTCATCATTTTATATTCAAAATTATCGTCTTTAGGGGCGTCCATAAATATTATGTCGGATCTATTTAATATCTCCTTATTTTTTTCAAAAAAATTATCTTCAGATAGGTCTCCTAAAATTTGTTGTATAGATCCATCTTCAAAATGCTCTTTTTTGAAATGACTTTCTAAGTCTAATTTATTCCAACCAATTATGTCATACGTCGTAACTTTACCTTTAGAGTTTAGACCTTCTTTTATAGATAATGTACCAAGTCCTGTATAAGTTCCAATTTCTACAACTTCTTTTGCATTTGTAATCTTAACTATTGAAGATAAGATTTTATAATGTTCTCCTGGAAATTCATTTAAAAATTTGCTGTCTCCAAGATCTTTTCTTCCACATTTCAAATCTAATTTATGGGCCATCTTAATAGCTTCTGAGATAACAGTTATTAAATAATCAGATGTTTTGAAATTTTCAAAAGAATATATTAAGCTTGGTCTAATATCTCTTATACTATTATCACGCAATAAGTTTTTAGATATAATTTCAATAATAATTCTAGAATATTCTTTATTAAAAGGAATTAATCTAAAAAAGTTTTTAAATAAACTTTTGAATATTTTAGTTCTTTTTTGGTTTTTTGAAATTTTTTTATTTTCCATATTTAATTTTCATTAACAAAAGCATTAGCAAATTTTTCAGCTTCAAAAATTTGTAAATCGTCCTCTTTTTCACCTAATCCAAGGGCTATAATTGGTAACTTATATTTTTTAGCAACAGCTAAAAGAATACCTCCCTTAGCTGTTCCATCTAGCTTTGTCATAATAAGACCAGTTATTGGAATAATTTTATTAAATTCTTCAACTTGATTAATTACATTTTGACCCGAAGTTGCATCCAAAACTAAAATAACATCATGTGGAGCACCAGGATCAATTTTTTTAGTAACGTTTGCAATTTTTTTATATTCCTCCATCAAATTTTTTTTGTTTTGTAATCTACCAGCTGTATCAATTAAAACCTGGTTAAAATTATTTTTTAATGCCTCTTCAATAGCCTTGTAAGCGACTGATGCAGGATCAGAGCCTTGAGATGATTTTGTAATTTGAACATCAACTCTTTTTGCCCAATTTTCAAGTTGTTCTATAGCTGCCGCTCTAAAAGTATCTGATGCAGCTAACATTACTTTGTTTCCATTACCTTTTAATATTTTACTTATTTTTCCAATAGTAGTTGTTTTTCCAACCCCGTTGACACCTGAAATTAATGTTGCATTTAATTTTTCTTTTTTTTTGAAGAATTCAATATTTTCCAATGGCTTCATTATTGAAATAATATAATTTTTTAAAATATTATTTATTTCGTCGGTTAAATTTTTATTAGGATCAATTTTTGTTTGAGAAATTATTTCTCTTATTTCTGAAGCCGAAACAATACCAACATCTGATTGAATTAAGTAATCTTCAATTTTGTCTAATGTTTTGTCATCTATCTCTTTTTTTACAACTATATCTCTTAAACCTGTTGTAAAAGCTGAGGCACTTTTTTTAAAACCTGATTTAAATTTTTCGAAAATTCCCATTAAATTTTAAAATTTATCTCCTCAATATCTGAAACTGGTCCTTTCATATGAATACTATTGTTTTCATCAATTGAAATTGCCAATCTACCTGTAGAAAATTCAATATCAACTTTATCATTTACCAGTTCGTTTTGTTTTGCGGCAAAAGCTGTTGCACAAGCTGCAGTTCCACAAGCTTTGGTAAGTCCAGCTCCTCTTTCCCACACTCTAACTTTTATCAATTCTTTGTTAACAACAGTTGCTAAAGTAACATTACATTTTTCTGGAAATAGAGAGTGAGTTTCAATTGTTGGTCCAATTTTTTCAATTTCAAAATTTTCGTTATTATCAACAAAAAAAATTACATGTGGATTTCCAACATTTACAGCAGTTCCACCAGAAAATTCGTTGTTATTTTTGTCGTTAATTTTAATTCCTAAATTATTTGTGTTTAATTCTTTAGACAATGGAATTTCATCCCATTTTGTTTTTGCAACACCCATTTCTGTAGAAACCATTTTTTCTCCAACAATATTTGATTTTAATTTGCCAGATAAAGTTGTTAGGACAATTTCTTTTTTGTTATTTTCTTTGCCTAATAAATCAGCAATACATCGTGTACCATTTCCACACGCACCAGATATTCCTCCATCTGAATTGTAAAATTCTAGTGAAGCATCTGAAATATCATTATTTTTAATTAATATTAGTTGGTCACAACCAATAAATTTTCTGTCACAAATCTTTACGATTTGCTCTTTTGTCAAATTTGTAATTGTTTGCCTATTATCTATGATGACAAAATCATTACCTAAACCGTCCATTTTAAAAGCTTTAATATCCATATATAGATATTTAACTTATTTATTGACTTTTTGAACCTCTATTATAGGTTGTTGCCGTTTCCGCAAAAACATTAACTTTGCGGTGTCTTTGGAAACAAAGAGATCGACACTAGTCAGCGAGGGTTCGCCCACTAGTGCGTTATTGCTATGCGTAATAAATATGTTTGAAAATTTAACAAATAAATTTGAAGAAATTTTTTCTTCTCTGAAAAAAGCACCTTCACTTGATGAAGCTCAAGTAGATGAAGGTTTAAGAGGCATTAGGCAAGCCTTACTTGAAGCAGATGTCTCTTTGGATGTTGCAAAAGATTTTATTGAAAAAGTTAAGCCAAAAGCATTAGGCCAAGAGATAATAAGGTCTACCTCCCCTGGAGATATGGTTGTTAAAATTGTTTATGATGAGCTTGTAGACTTATTAGGTGCAACAAATAATGAGATAAACTTAAACGCAGTACCACCTGTGCCAATGATGTTAGTTGGGTTACAAGGTTCTGGAAAAACAACAACAACAGCAAAATTAGCAAAATTTTTAGAAAATAATAAAAAGAAAAAAGTAATGATGGTCAGTCTAGATATTTACAGACCAGCTGCACAAGAACAACTTAGATCTTTAGGAGAACAAAATAATATTTTAACTTTACCTATTATAGAAGGTCAGCAACCTGCTGATATTTGTAGAAGAGCAATAAGTGCTGCTAATTTAAATGGAGCTGAAATAATTTTATTTGATACTGCTGGTAGAACTCAAATCGATTTACAAATGATGAGTGAGATTAAGCAAATTGAAGCTGTCATTAATCCAACAGAAACTTTCTTAGTTGCAGACTCTTTAACAGGTCAAGTTGCAGCCTCGGTGGCAAAAGAATTTAAAAATACAGTTAATTTATCTGGTATTATTTTAACTAGGGCTGATGGTGATGCAAGAGGTGGAGCCGCAGTGAGTATGAAATATGTTTCAAACGTTCCAATTAAATTTTTAGGGATAGGAGAAAAAATAGATAATCTTGAAGTATTCCATCCAGATAGAATTGCAAACAGAATTCTTGGTATGGGGGATATCGTATCCCTTGTTGAAAAGGCGGCTCAAGATTTAGGTGAGGAGAATATTAAAAAAGCTGAAGAAAATTTAAAAAAGGGTCAATTTTCAATGGAAGATTATCTATCTCAATTAAGACAAATGAAAAAAATGGGTGGCATTGAGGGGATTATGTCTTTTATGCCAGGAGTTTCTAAAATTAAATCTCAAATGGATTCAGCGGGAATTGATGAAAGTATAATTACTAAAAATGAAGCTATTATTTTATCAATGACAAAAAAAGAGAGAGAGAACCCAAAAATAATTGATGGTTCTAGAAAAAAAAGAATTGCTAATGGTTCTGGCACAGATCCGGCCACTATCAATAAATTGCTTAAGCAATTTAAAATGATGTCTGAAATGATGAAAAAGATGTCAAAAGGAAATCTGAAAGGTATGTCTGATAAAGGTATACCGCCAGAGCTATTTAACCAATTAAAGTAAAAAAGGAGAAGAAATGTTAAAATTAAGATTATCAAGAGGTGGAACTAAAAAACGTCCTGTTTATAAGGTTGTTGTTGCCGACAGTCGTTTTGCAAGAGATGGAAGATTTATAGAAAAGGTTGGTTTCTTTAACCCTCTATTACCTAAAGAGAAAAAAGAAAGAGTAGGCCTAGAAGCCGAGAGAATTAAATATTGGCTTGGTCAAGGAGCTCAACCAACAACTAGAGTAGCAAGAATTTTAGGTGAGAACGAACTAATGCCTATGCCTGCAAATGGAAATAATCCAAATAAAGCAGTGCCAAAAAAAGAGAGAAACAAAAAAGAAGAGGATAATAAAGAAGCTCCTAAGGAAGAAGCTCCAAAAGCAGAAGCAGCTCCAGCAGCAGAAGCTCCTAAGGAAGAAGCTCCTAAGGAAGAAGCTCCAAAAGCAGAAGCTCCTAAGGAAGAAGCTCCAAAAGCAGAAGCAGCACCAGCGGCAGAAGCTCCTAAGGAAGAAGCTCCAGTAGAGGAAAAAAAATAATTTAAAGTTTATTTATGTGGCAAGCTCAAGTGTTTACACTTTATCCAGAAGTTTTTCCTGGTCCTTTATCTAAAGGGCTTTATGGAAAAGCTATATCAAATAATTTATGGAAACTAAAAGTTGTAAACATAAGAGATGCAGCTGATGACAAACATAAAACAGTAGATGATACACCTTATGGAGGTGGCTCTGGGATGTTGTTAAAAGCTGATGTTCTTGCAAAGTCCTTAGACGAAAATAAAAATGAGAATGAGAGAATCTTATACTTGTCACCAAAAGGAAAAAAGTTTGATCAAAATTTGGCAAAAGAGCTAGCTAATGAAAAATCATTGTCAATAATTTGTGGTCATTTTGAAGGTGTAGATGAGAGAATACTTTCAACAAGAAAGATTGAGGAGATTAGTATTGGAGATTATATTTTGTCAGGTGGAGAGTCGGCAGCGTATGTAGTGATAGATAGCATTTTAAGATTACTGCCAGGTGTATTAGGAAATGAAAACTCTAAATTAGATGAAACCTTTGAAAATGGTCTTCTAGAGTACCCTCAATATACAAAACCACAAATTTGGGAGGAAAAAGCCGTACCAGACGTACTATTATCAGGGGATCATAATAAAATTAAACACTGGCGTTTATCTCAATCTGAGGCTATAACACGCGACCGAAGACCAGATTTATGGGAAAAATATAAGAAAAACTAACTTGATACACATTAATATGAAAACAATTGAAGAAATAAATCAGCACAACGTTAAGAAAATACTTTCAGAGAAAAAAATTCCTGAATTTTATCCTGGAGATGTTGTTAAAGTTGGTGTGAGAATTACTGAGGGTAAAAAAGAGAGAATTCAATATTTTGAAGGGGTTTGTATTGCAAAAAAGAGTAGAGATTTAAATTCATCTTTTACTGTTAGAAAAATCTCTTTTGGGGAAGGTGTTGAGAGAACTTTTCCTTTATTTGGAACATTAATTGACTCAATCAAAGTTATCAGATCTGGTAAAGTAAGAAGAGCTAAACTATATTATTTAAGAGACAGAACAGGTAAATCAGCAAGGATTGCTGAAAAAATTAGAAAAAAAATTGGTATTGATATCGATGTAAAACCTGAAACAGTTACAGAGGAAAATGTAGTCCCAATAGCAGAAACTCTAAATGAAGAGACAGCTTCAGCAGAAGAAGCTTCTAAAGCAGAAGAAGCTCCTAAGGCAGAGGCAGCACCAGCAATACAGGCTACTAAAGAAGAAGCTCCTAAAGAAGAAAAGTCAGAGGGTGCTTCAGAGAAAAAATAATATTTTTTCAATGGCCACAACACTTTACGATAAAATTTGGAAAGATCACTTAGTAGATCAACAAGAAGATGGTACAGCATTATTGTTTGTTGATAGACACTTAGTGCATGAGGTAACCAGTCCTCAAGCTTTTGAAGGTTTAAGAAATTCAAATAGAAAAGTAAGGCACCCAAAATTGACTTTAGCTGTTGCAGATCACAATGTTCCAACTACAGATAGAACAAAAGGAATTTCTGATACTGATTCAAAAATACAGGTAGAAACTTTAGAGGCGAATTGTAAAGAGTTTGGAGTTCAACTTTTTAGTATGAATGATAAAAGACAAGGTATTGTTCATGTAACAGGTCCAGAACAAGGTTTCACGCAACCAGGAACAGTTATTGTTTGTGGAGATAGTCATACCGCTACACATGGTGCCTTTGGAGCGTTGGCTTTTGGAATAGGAACTTCAGAAGTTGAGCATGTATTGGCTACACAAACATTAGTTCAGAAAAAAGCTAAAAATTTTAGAATTAATGTAAATGGAAAATTACCATTGGGTGTAACTTCAAAAGATGTCATTCTTCAAATTATCGGTAAAATAGGAACAGCAGGTGGAACAGGATGTGTTTTGGAATATGCTGGAGATCTTATAGAGTCTTTAAGTGTAGAACAACGTATGACTATTTGCAATATGACAATAGAAGGTGGTGCAAGAGCTGGATTGATTGCACCTGATGAAAAAATATTTCAGTATCTAAAAGACAGACCTATGTCTCCTAAGGGTGAAAATTGGAATAAAGCAATAGAATATTGGAGTAGTTTAAAAACTGATCCTAGTGCAAGTTTTGATAAAGAGATGAATTTACAAGCTGATGAAATTGTACCAATGATTACTTGGGGAACATCACCACAGGACGTAATAACTATTGATGGAAATATTCCAAATCCAAAAAACGAAAAAGATGAAGACAAAAAAAATTCTTTAGAAAGAGCATTAGATTATATGGGTTTAAAACCAGATATGGCAGCTACGGATATTAAGATTGATAAGGTTTTTATTGGCAGTTGTACAAATGGCAGAATTGAGGACTTAAGAGAAGCAGCTCAAATATTAAAAGATAAAAAAATAGCTTCACATGTTCATGCAATGGTTGTTCCAGGGTCAGGATTAGTTAAAGAACAGGCAGAGCAAGAGGGATTAGATAAAATCTTTTTAAATTCAGGGTTTGAATGGAGAGAGCCTGGATGCTCAATGTGTTTAGCAATGAATGCAGATAAATTAAAACCAGAAGAAAGATGTGCCTCTACATCTAATAGAAATTTTGAAGGTAGACAAGGTAGAGGGGGAAGAACACATTTGGTTAGCCCAGGTATGGCAGCAGCAGCAGCTATTTCTGGAAATCTAGACGATGTAAGAAAATACCAAAATTAGATGAGAAAATTTAATACACTAAAAAGTATTCCTGCATATTTACCAATTGTGAATATTGATACGGATATGATTATTCCAAAACAATTTTTAAAAACAATTAAAAGAACTGGTCTTGGAAAAAATTTATTTTTTGAAATGAGATATGATGAAAACGGAAATATAATTAATGACTTTGTTTTAAATAAAGATCCATATAATAATTCTAAAATTTTAATTGCTGGTAACAACTTTGGCTGTGGCTCCTCTAGAGAGCATGCACCATGGGCTTTGCTAGATTTTGGCATCACTTGTGTGATTAGTTCCAGCTATGCAGATATTTTCTATAATAATTGTTTTAAAAATGGAATATTACCAATAATTCTAGAAGATGAAAAAATAAAAGAATTGTCTGAATATGCTAAGAGGAAAGAAGAAATTTCAATAAATTTGAGTGAAGAAAAAATTTTATATGGAAATAATGAAATTAATTTTAAGATTGATCCCTTTAAAAAAAAATGTCTACTAGAAGGTTTAGATGATATTGCCTTGTCATTAAAAAAATCTGAAAAAATAGAACAATTTGAAAATAAATTAAAAGACCATAAACCATGGATAATGAATGATTAAAGTAAAAAAAAGAAAAATACTTTTACTACCTGGTGATGGTATTGGTCCAGAAGTAATAAGTGAAGTTAAAAAAATAATAACTTGGTTTAATGATAAAAAATCTTTAGATTTTGAGATTGATCAAGAACTTATAGGTGGATGTTCTTATGATAAGCATGGTACTCCAATTACTGATGAAGTTTTTTATAAAGCTTTAGAGAGTGAAGTAATTATGTTAGGAGCAGTTGGTGGTCCAACTTGGGATAGTTTAGAATTTTCAAAAAAACCTGAAAGAGCACTATTAAAGCTTAGAAAGGAATTAAAATTATTTGCAAATTTAAGACCTGCTATTTGTTTTGAGCAATTGGTTGATGCTTCAACTTTAAAGCCAGAAATAGTCTCGGGTTTGGACATCATGATAGTACGGGAGCTTACTGGCGGTATATATTTTGGTGAGCCAAGAGGAATTAAGCCAATAGAAAATGGTGAAAGAAAAGGAATAAATACTCACACATATACCACTAGTGAAATTAAAAGGGTGGCAAGAGTAGCTTTTGATTTAGCAAGGAAAAGATCTAATAAAGTTACATCAAGCGAAAAATCAAATGTGATGGAGGCTGGACAGTTATGGAAAGAAGAGGTTCAAGAATTACATAATAAAGAATATAAAGATGTAGAACTGAGTCATATGCTGGCGGACAACTGTGCTATGCAACTTTTAAGAAACCCAAAACAATTTGATGTAATTGTAACTGATAATTTATTCGGAGATATGTTATCTGACCAAGCTTCTATGTTAACTGGATCTTTAGGCCTACTGCCTTCTGCATCTTTAGGTGCAAAAAATAAAGATGGTGAGATGAGAGCAATGTATGAGCCTATTCATGGGTCTGCTCCAGACATTGCTGGAAAAGGTATTGCAAATCCTATCGCTTCTATTTTAAGCTTTGCAATGGCATTAAGATATTCATTAGATCTTGATAAAGAAGCAGATATTTTAGAAAAAGCAGTCCAAGACGTTCTAAACGATGGTTTAAGAACCAAAGATATAATGTCAGATAGTATGAAAGAAATATCAACTTCAGCAATGGGCGATGCGATAATTTCAAAATTGCAATAAAAAAGGAATTATTCTAAGGTTTAAAAATGCCAAGTTATACAGCTCCAGTAAAAGATATGATGTTCCTCTTTGAAAAATTAAGAGATAATAAAAATTATAACGAGCTTAAGAAGTATAGTGAAGTAACCCCAGACTTAGTAAAAGATATTTTAGAGGAAGCAGCTAAGATAAATCAAAATTTAATTTTACCACTCGCTAAAGCAGGAGATGAAAATCCAGCTGTTTTAGAAAATGGTATTGTTAGAACTCCTCCAGGATATAAAGAAGCGTACCAGAAGTATATTGAGGATGGCTGGACGTCGTTGTCTTGTGATCCCAAATATGGAGGCCAAGGAATGCCAAAAACTGTAAGTGCGTTCTTTGATGAAATGTTATCTTCTGCAAGTCTATCATTTAAATTATATAGTGAATTAAGTATTGGTGCTTACAATTGTATAAATCACCATGCATCAAATGAAATAAAAGATAAATATTTACCAAAAATTGTGGAAGGTAAATGGAGTGGTACAATGTGCTTAACAGAGCCAGTTTGTGGTACAGATTTGGGTTTATTAAAAACTAAAGCGATAAAACAGCAAGATGAAACGTATAAGATTAGTGGTCAAAAAATTTTTATAACTTCGGGTGACCACGATTTAACTGAAAATATTATTCATTTAGTTTTAGCAAGATCTACAGACTCTCCTTCTGGTACCAAGGGTATTAGTTTATTTCTAGTTCCAAAATATATTGTAAATGAAGACGGTAGTGTTGGTCCTAGAAATGGTATTTCAACTGGATCTATTGAAAGCAAAATGGGCATTAAAGGTTCAGCTACATGTGTGTTAAATTTTGATGATGCAACTGGTTATATGATTGGCTCTAAAGACAAAGGTCTTAGTGCTATGTTTACTATGATGAATTTAGAAAGAATAGTTGTTGGTATTCAAGGTTTAGGAATTTCTGAAATTGCTTATCAAAATTCTCTTGCTTACGCAAAGGAAAGAAAGCAAGGAAAAACAAATAATTCTAAATCTTCAAATGGAGCCGATTTTATTATTGAACATGCAGATATTAGAAGATCTTTACTGAATATGAAATCAATAATTGAAGGTGAAAGAGCTTTATGTTTTTGGTTATCTCAACAAACAGAGGTAAGTCTTTATCATCCAGATGAAAAAATAAAACGTGATGCTTCAGATTACGTTTCATTAATGACACCTGTAGTTAAATCATTATTTACTGATTTAGCGATGGAAATTACAAGTGATGCGATGCAAATACATGGTGGATATGGTTATACAAAGGATCAAGGCATAGAACAATTGTATCGAGATAATCGTATTACTCCTATTTATGAAGGAACAAATTCAGTGCAAGCTTCAGATTTAGTATTTAGAAAATTGTTTAATAAAAATGGTGATATTATTAATAAGTTTTTAGAAATGGTTAAGTCAGAATGTGATTCTAAAAATGGAAAAGTAAAAACATTTTCCAAAGAATTAAATTATTATCTAGATATATTGTCTAAGTTTACAGACTGGATAGGAGATAAAAATAAAATTGAAAAAGATGATGTGAGTGCTGCCGCAAATGACTATTTAAAAAGTTTAGGTTACATCTCAATTGCTTACGCTTGGATTAAAATTTTGGATGTAAGTTTCAATGATTTTGATACAAACGCAGAGTTTTATAGTGATAAGATAAATACCGCTAAATTTTATTTTGATAAAGTTCTACCTCGAGCTGAGTATCACTACAAATCTGCAATTTCTGGAAGTTCAAACATTATGAATTTTAAATTTAACTAGGAATGAGCCATTACGATACAAATTTAGGTAAAAATAAAGCTAATCACGTACCTCTAACTCCGTTAACATTTTTAAAAAGAGCAAAAGAAATTTATCCAAATTATGAAGCTTTAATCTATGAGGATAGAAAATACACTTGGGAAGAAGTTTATAAAAGAGTTGTAAAATTTGCTAGCGCATTATCAAAAATAGGTGTTAAAAAAGGCGATACAGTTTCATTCTTGGCATTTAATACACCAGAAATTTTTGAAGCACATTACTCAGTGCCAATGACGGGTGCAGTTATTAATACTATAAATATAAGATTAGATGCTAAAACAATTTCTTACATTTTGGATCATAGTGAAGCAAAGGTGCTTGTAGTAGATAGACAATTACATGGGGAAGTAAAAAAAGCGTTAAAATCTCTAAACAAGAATATTACTATAATTGATATTAATGACGAATATGCTGATCAGTCTAAATTAGAAAAAATTGGAGACTTAGAATACGAGAGTTTTTTAAATACAGGCGACGAAAATTTTCAATGGGAAATGCCAGAAGATGAGTGGCAAGCAATATCATTGAGCTATACGTCAGGAACTACAGGAAATCCAAAGGGAGTAGTATATCATCATAGAGGAGCATATTTAATGTCAACAGGAAGCTCAGTAGCCTGGAATATGCCAAACAGATTAAATTTTTTGACAGTTGTTCCAATGTTTCATTGCAATGGCTGGTGTTATCCGTGGACAGTTCCAATGCTAAATGGTCGAACAATTTGTTTAAGAAATATAGATATTAAAAAAATTTTTGAACTAATTGATAAATATCAAATTACACACTTTGGTGGTGCACCAATAGTATTAAATATGATTACCGGAGCACCTGAGAGTGATCAAAAAAAATTAAAACAAAAAGTTTATGTACTAACTGCTGGAGCTCCTCCTCCAAGTATAATTTTTAAGAAAATGAAAGCTCTTGGTTTTGAAGTAATGCATGTATACGGTTTAACAGAAACCTATGGGCATGTTACTCAGTGTGCTTGGAATGATGAGTGGAATGATTTTGATGAAGAGAAGCAAAATGAAATTAAAGCAAGACAAGGTGTCAAATATCCAAACACTGAAGGAGTAACTATTTTAGATCCTAAAACAATGAAGGAGGTCCCTAAAGATGGAAAGACAATTGGTGAAATCATGATTAGAGGAAATGTGGTAATGAAAGGATATTTTAAAGATAAAGATGCGACTGATAAAGCTATGAAAGATGGATGGTTTCATAGTGGCGATTTAGCTGTAATGCATCCTGATGGATATATAAAAATTCAGGATAGATCAAAAGATATAATTATTTCTGGAGGAGAAAATATTTCTTCAATTGAAATTGAGAATACTCTTTCTAAACATCCTTCTGTTTCTATTGCTGCAGTTGTTGCAAAACCTGATGAAAAATGGGGAGAAGTTCCATGCGCATTTATTGAAGCAGTTAAAGATAAACCAGTTAGCGAAAAAGAATTAATTGATTTTTGTAAAGAGACATTGGCAGGATTTAAAGTTCCAAAAAAAGTTATTTTTTGTGAATTGCCGAAAACTTCGACAGGAAAAATACAAAAATTTGAATTAAGAAAACAAGTTTAGGTAATTTTGATTTTTCAGATTGAAAATAAAAACATCCATGTTTCAGATGCTGGACAGGGAATAGACTTAGGTAAAGAAACTATTGTATTTCTTCATGGAAGTGGTCTTTCCCACATTGTGTGGTCTTTAACAGAACAATTTTTTTCTAATAAAAATTTTAATGTTTTATCTGTAGATTTACCGGGCCATGGAAATTCTGATGGTCCTTGTCTTGATACAATTGAAAAAATTGCTGATTGGTTAGAACAAGTATTTATTTCATTAAATTTAGAAAAATTGACTTTAGTTGGACATTCTCAGGGATGCTTGGAGATACTTGAGTACGCATCAAAATATAAAAATAGATTGGAAAAAATAGTTTTCATTGGTGGTTCAAATAAAATGCCAGTTCATTCAGATTTAATTGCTTTAGCAAAAAATGGAGATTCTGATGCAGTTAAATTAATGATGAAGTGGGGATATGAAGGATCAAAAAAATTCATTGGAGGTAATCCTGTAGAAAAAATTATTCAGTCTCCAAGAGATATTAGAGAAATATTGGCAGTCGACCTTGTTGCTTGTAACAATTATAAAAATGGAACTGACGCGGCAAAATCAATAGAATGCCCATCTTTATTTATTTTTGGATCTTTAGATAAAATGGTAGATTTAGAGGCAGGTAAAAAATTTTCTAAATTAGTCAAAAACCCAACAGTACATATAATTGAAGGATGTGGTCATATGATTATGATTGAAAAAGCATTTGAAATGAGAGACAAGGTCTTAGAATTTTTAAATAAATGAAAACTTTTTCAATAGCAAAATCAAGAAGACTTAGAGATACTCCTTATACTTCAAGAATAGAAAAACAGGGTGTTACAGCTTACACCATATATAATCATATGCTACTCCCTGCTGCATTTGGCACACTGGAAGACTCTTACCATCATCTAAAAGAGCATGTACAGGTATGGGATGTTGCCGCAGAAAGACAGGTAGAAATTTCTGGAAAAGATTCTGCAAAGTTAGTTCAATTAATGACCTGTAGAGATTTATCAAAATCAAAAGATGGAAGATGTTATTATTGTCCGATAATTGACGATAATGGAGGGCTTATTAATGATCCAGTAGTTTTGAGGTTAAACAAAAACAAATGGTGGGTTTCACTTGCTGACTCGGATGTAATATTATTTGCTAAAGGATTAGCAATAGGAAATAAATTTGATGTTAAAATTGTTGAACCCGATGTTGATATAATGGCAGTACAAGGTCCAAAGTCATTTAATCTGATGGAAAAAGTTTTTGGAGATAAGATCGTAAATTTAAAATTTTTTGGTTTTGATTATTTTGAATTTGGCGGTGATAAACATTTAATTGCAAGATCTGGATGGTCTAAACAAGGTGGTTATGAAATTTATGTTGAACATAATGACTCAGGATTAAAATTATATGATCATCTTTTTGAAACTGGAAAAGACTTTTATATTAAACCAGGATGTCCTAATTTAATTGAAAGAATTGAAAGCGGATTACTTTCATATGGAAACGATATGGATAATGGAGATAATCCATATGAGTGTGGATTTGATAAATACATTAATATAGATAGTGATGTTGATTTTTTAGGAAAAGAAAAACTAAAACAAATTAAATCAGATGGAATTAAAAAAAAACTAATGGGAGTAAAGTTTGATACAGATAAAATTAGTCTTACAAGTTCATTAGATCTAACTGATCAAAATAATAAAATAATTGGAGAATTGAGATCAGCCTGCTATTCCCCACATTTTAAAAAAGTTATAGGTATCGCAATGATGAAAAAAGACTACTGGAATATGGATCAAGATGTAAAAGCTAAGATAAATGGACAAAATTGCACCGGTAAAGTTTGCGATTTACCTTTTATTTAGTATAAAAGCTCTTAAACATGAACATAGCTATAGTAGGTGCAACAGGTAACGTAGGAAGAAAAACTCTTGAGGTTTTTGATAAAAAAAACTTTAAGTTTGATAGTCTATATTTAGTTGCATCAGAAAAAAGTGCAGGAAAAAAAATCACATTTAGAGATAAAGAATATGAGATTGAAAATTTGGAAAACTATGATTTTTCAAAAGCAAACATAACTTTTTTTGCTGCTGGAGGAAAAATTGCAGAAAAATATGCAGAAATTGCAGCAAAAAATACTACAGTAATTGATAATTCAAGTTTTTTTAGAATGGATCCAGAAGTTCCTCTGATCGTTCCACAGGTAAATGGATCTGATATAAAAAAAATGAAAAAAAATATAGTTGCAAATCCAAACTGTTCAACAGCACAATTAGTTATTGCACTTAAACCACTTCATGATTTGTTTAAAATAAAGAGAGTTGTAGTTTCAACTTATCAGTCTGTTTCAGGTGGTGGTAAGGCTCCAATGGATGAATTAATTGCACAAACTAAATTATACTTAGAAGGAAAAAAAATAGAATCAAAAAATTTTACCAAACAAATTGCATTTAATATTATTCCACACATAGATGTATTTGCTGAGAATGGTTATACAAAAGAAGAGTTAAAAATGGTGAACGAAACAAAAAAAATTTTAGATAATAAAATTGAACTTACGGCAACTTGTGTAAGAATTCCAGTTCTAGTGTCACATTCTGAAGCTGTAAACATTGAATTTGAAAAACCGTATAATTTAGAAAAAGTAAGAAATGCTCTAAATAATGCAGAAGGATGTGTGGTTATTGATAAAAGGGAAAACGGTGGCTATAGTACTCCAATTGAAGCAACAGGGAGTGATGAAACTTTTATATCGAGAATTAGAGAAGACAAAACAAATCCAAACTCTTTAAATTTATGGATAGTTTCTGATAACCTATTAAGAGGTGCTGCGCTTAATTCTGTTGAAATTGCAGAAACAATAATTAATTCAAATTAAGGAGATGGAAAATAGACCTTTATCACCACATATACAAATTTATAAATGGCATATTTCTTCATTGGTATCAATTTCACATAGAATTACAGGAATAATTAATTTTTTTGCAATTACTTTAATTTGTTTTTGGTTTGCTTTTATGCTTCTAGGAGAAATCAACTATCAAATAATTAAGAATTTTTTAGAAACATTTCTAGGAAAATTCATTTTGATTAGTATAACTTGGTCATTCAGTTTTCAAATGTTAAGTGAGATAAGACATTTGATTATGGATTATGGTTATGGATTTGAGTTACAAACAACAAAGGTTACTGGACTTCTTGTTATTTTTGGATCAATAATATTAACTATATTAATTTATTTATTTGGAAGAAGTTTTGTATAATGATACCTGCAACAAAAAAGTGGATTTTTTTAAGAATAAGTTCATTAATTTTATTGCCACTAATGTTTTGGTTTATACTAAATTTAGTAAACTTTTATGATAAAACATATGTTGAAATAGTTGGATTTTTAACGGCTCAACCAACTAAAACTTTATTAGGGTTATTTTTGCTATTTTCTTATTTTTTTTCAGCTTTAAGCATAAGTGAGGTTTTTGAGGACTATATTAAAGACGAAAAAATCAAAAATGCCGCAAACAAAGCGCTTAATTTTTTTGCTATAGTAATTCCCATAATTACAATTATTGTAATATCTAACTTAGGTATATGAAAGAATATAATATCATAGATCATGAGTACGATGTTGTTGTACTTGGAGCTGGAGGCTCTGGATTAAGAGCAGCTGTAGGGCTAAGTGAAGCTGGATTAAAAACAGCTTGTATTTCAAAAGTATTTCCAACTAGAAGTCATACATCGGCTGCACAAGGAGGTATTTCAGCATCTCTAGGAAATATGGGTGAAGACGATTGGAGATGGCACATGTATGACACTGTAAAAGGAGCCGATTGGTTGGGCGACCAAGATAGTATTGAGTATTTGTGTAAAGAGGCGCCAAAAGCTGTATTAGAATTAGAACAATACGGAGTTCCATTTAGCAGAACTGAAGAGGGAAAAATATATCAAAGACCTTTTGGTGGTATGACAAAAAATTATGGTAATGGCATCGTCCAAAGAACTTGTGCAGCGGCAGATAGAACTGGTCATGCAATTTTGCACACACTTTATGGTCAAGCCTTAAAACACAATACAGAATTTTTTATAGAATACTTCGCGTTAGATTTGCTAATGAAAAATGGCGAATGCAAAGGATTGATTGCTTGGAATTTAAATGATGGGACCATACACAGATTTAGAGCTCACACGGTAATTATTGCAACTGGTGGATATGGAAAAGTTTATTATTCAGCAACATCTGCACATACATGCACGGGTGACGGTAATGCAATGGTTTTAAGAGCAGGTCTACCATTACAAGATATGGAATTTGTACAATTTCACCCTACAGGAATTTATGGTCATGGTACTTTAATAACAGAAGGTGCACGAGGAGAAGGAGGATATCTTACAAACTCAAAAGGTGAGAGATTTATGGAAAGGTATGCTCCAAATGCAAAAGATTTGGCTTCACGAGATGTTGTAAGCAGGTCAATGTCAATTGAGATTAATGAGGGAAGAGGAGTTGGAAAAGAACAAGATCATGTCCATTTAAATTTAAATCATCTAGATAAAGAAATTATAGAAAGTAGGTTGCCAGGAATAACAGAAGCTGCAAGATTATTTGCAAATGTTGATGTCACAAAAGAACCAATTCCTGTTGTTCCAACGGTTCATTATAATATGGGAGGTATTCCTACTAATTATAAAGCAGAAGTGTTAACTGTTAATGGTTCAGAAAAAACCGTGCCTGGATTAATGGCGATTGGTGAAGCAGCGTGTGTTTCAGTTCATGGCGCAAATAGACTTGGATCTAATTCATTAATTGATCTAGTAGTATTTGGAAGAGCAGCAGCGAAGAGAGCTGCTGAATTAATAAAACCAGGAACACCACATGAAGAAATCCCTGAAACCGAAACTCAAAAATGCCTAGATAGGTTTGATAAACTGAGAAATGCGGATGGAAATAATAGCACTGCAGAATTAAGACTTTCTATGCAAAAAACTATGCAATCAAAGTGTGCTGTCTTTAGAACAGAAAAAAATTTGAAAGAAGGTGTTGAGGAGATTAGAAAAACTTATGATGGTATGGATTCTATATCTGTTAAAGATAGATCTTTAGTATTTAATACAGATTTAGTCGAAACCTTAGAATTTGATAATTTAATAAGACAAGCTGTAACAACTGTAGATTCAGCATACCACAGAAAAGAAAGCAGAGGTGCTCATGCAAGGGATGATTATCCTAAAAGAGATGATGCAAAGTATATGCAACATACATTAGCTTGGTGTGACGGAAAAAATACTAAAATAAGTTATAGAGATGTGCACAAATCAACATTAACAAACGAAGTTCAATATTTTCCACCTCAAGAGAGAGTGTATTAATGGTTCAAATTAGTTTGCCTAAGAATTCCGAGGTTAAAAAAGGCAAATATTTTCAAGATAAAACTGGTTCTAAAAATCTAAGAAAAGTTAATGTTTATAGATGGGATCCATCAACAGAAGAAAATCCAAGAATAGATACATATGAAGTTGATATGGATAATTGTCCATCTAAAGTATTAGATATTTTAAATAAAATTAAAAACGAAATTGATCCCACTTTAGCTTATAGACGATCTTGTGCTCATGGAGTTTGTGGATCTTGTGCTATGAATATGGGAGGAAAAAATGGGCTTGCTTGTACAACATCTCATGCAGAAATTGATGGTGACATTGATATTTATCCTTTACCACATTTAAAAGTTAAAAAAGATTTGATAGGAGATTTAGACGGCCTATATAAACAATATCAATCGATTGAACCATGGTTAAAAAATAATTCAAAGAGACAAACAAATGAAATTTATCAATCTAAAGATGATAGAGCAAAATTAGATGGTGCATACGAATGTATTATGTGTGCATGTTGCTCTACATCATGCCCAAGCTATTGGTGGAATGGTGATAAATATCTAGGTCCAGCGGTTCTCTTGCAGGCTTATAGATGGATAATCGATAGTAGAGATGAAGATAGAAAACAGAGATTAAAAAAAGTTGCAGATGAATTAAAACTTTATAGGTGTCATACGATCTTAAATTGTACAAGTGCATGCCCTAAAGGCTTAAATCCTGCAAAAGCGATTGCAGAAATAAAAAAAATGCTTGCAACTGCCAATGTTTAAATAGACTAAATAAGAATTTTGCTTTAAAAAATCATATTCATGAAATTAATTGAACACTTTGTAAATGGAAAAATAATTTCAGGTTCATCAAATAGGAATGGAAAAGTATTTAATCCAGCTACTGGAGAGCAAGATTCTGAAGTACGACTTGCAAGTAAGAGTGATTTGGATAGTACTGTTGAAATAGCAAAAAAAGCGTTTGAAACTTGGTCTCTAAAGCCTTCACTTCAAAGAGCGAGAATAATTTTTAAGTTTAAAGAGTTAGTTGAAAAAAATTCTGAAGAACTCACAAAACTAATTGTTTCAGAGCATGGAAAAGTTTATGAGGATGCAAGAGGTTCCTTAACAAGAGGACTAGAGGTTGTAGAATTTGCTTGTGGAATTCCACATTTGTTAAAAGGCGAGTATTCTGAAAATGTAGGCACAGATGTTGATAGTTATTCAATGAGACAGCCACTAGGTGTGGTTGCTGGAATAACTCCATTTAATTTTCCAGCAATGGTCCCAATGTGGATGTTTCCTATAGCCATAGCTTGTGGAAATACTTTTGTTCTTAAACCTTCAGAAAAAGATCCATCTTGCCCTTTGAGATTAGCCGAATTACTTTCTGAAGCTGGTCTTCCAGACGGTGTGTTTAACGTTATCAATGGGGATAAAGAAGCTGTTGATGCAATTTTAGAAAATAAAGATATTAAAGCTGTTAGTTTTGTGGGTTCCACTCCTATTGCAAAATATATTTATGAAAATTCAGCTAAAAATGAAAAAAGAGTTCAAGCTTTAGGTGGAGCTAAAAATCATTTAGTTGTAATGCCAGATTGCGATTTAGATGGTGCAGTTAATGGTTTAATGGGTGCAGCATACGGTTCGGCTGGTGAGAGATGTATGGCTCAATCAGTTGCAGTTGCAGTTGGAGATATTGGAGATGAGCTTGTATCAAGATTATCAAAAAAAGCCGAGGCTTTAAAAGTAGGTCCTGGAATGGATAAGACATCAGAAATGGGGCCTTTGGTTACTAAAGATCATTTGGAAAAAGTTACTAGTTATGTTGATTTAGGTGTAAAGGAAGGAGCAAAATTAGTAGTTGATGGAAGAGGTTTAAAACTTCAGGGTTACGAAAATGGTTTTTATATAGGTGGTTGTTTATTTGATCATGTGAATAAAGACATGAAAATTTATAAAGAGGAAATATTTGGTCCAGTATTATCAGTTGTTAGAGTAAAAACGTTTGAAGAGGCTGCAAAATTAATCAATGACCATGAGTATGGAAATGGGGTTAGTATTTATACAAGAGATGGTGATGCAGGTAGAACTTTTGCAAGCAAAATTCAAGTAGGTATGGTTGGAATTAATG
>CACOQN010000016.1 GCA_902629285.1 uncultured Pelagibacteraceae bacterium
TCAGGGATGGTTCAATTTAAAAATGTCTTCACAGGATTAGAAAAAAGAGATTATGTTAGAGCTACAACTTCACAAAAATGTGTAAGGGCAGGTGGTAAACATAACGACTTAGAGAATGTTGGTTACACACCAAGACATCATACATTTTTTGAGATGTTAGGGAATTTTTCCTTTGGTGATTATTTTAAAGAGCAAGCAATTCATTATGCCTGGGATTTAATAACCAAAGATTTTGGAATTGATAAAAACAGGCTTTATGTGACTGTATTTCATGAGGATGATGAAGCCTTCAATTTTTGGAAGAAAATTGCGGGTTTTAGCGATGATAGAATTATTAGGATAGCAACTTCAGATAATTTTTGGTCGATGGGTGAAACTGGGCCATGTGGACCTTGTTCTGAAATCTTTTTTGATCACGGTGACCATTTACCAGGAGGATTACCCGGAACTAAAGATGAAGATGGAGACAGATTTATAGAAATTTGGAATTTAGTCTTCATGCAATTTGAACAAGTTACAAAAGACAAAAGAATTAATCTTCCAAAACCATCAGTTGATACTGGAATGGGATTAGAAAGAATTGCAGCTTTGTTACAGGATACCCATGATAATTATGAAACAGACCATTTTAAAAAATTAATTGGTTCAATATCAGAATTTACAAAAGTTAAATTGAGTGAAAATAATATTTCAAGTTTTAGAGTAATTGCAGATCACTTAAGAGCAAGCTCTTTTCTTTTAGCTGAGGGTGTTCTTCCATCAAATGAAGGAAGAGGGTATGTCCTTAGAAGAATTATGAGAAGAGGAATGAGACACTCACATTTACTTGGTTCTAAAGAACCAGTTTTTAATAAAATTTTTGACTCTCTTAAAGAAGAAATGAAAGGTAACTACCCCGAGTTAGAGAGATCAGAAACCTTAATCAAAGAAACTTTAAAAATGGAAGAAGAAAAATTTTTAGTTTTGCTCGATAGAGGAATTAAAATTTTAAATGAAGAAATAGATAAGATCGATAAAGTTTTACCAGGGGAAATAGCATTTAAATTATACGATACATATGGTTTCCCATTAGATTTAACAGAAGATATTTTAAAAAATAAATTTTTAACAGTAGATCAAATTAAATTTGATGAACTAATGAAAAAAAGTAAAGAACTTGCTAAAAAGAATTGGAAGGGTTCAGGTGATAGTTCACAAGAAAAAATTTGGTTTGGTGTAAAAGATAAAGTTGGTCCAACAGAATTTTTAGGGTATGAGTTTAATAGATCAGAAGGAGTTGTTTTATCAATTGTAAAGGATAACAAAGAAACAGAAAAATTGTTAGCAAAAGAGGAAGGAGCGATTGTAACCAATCAAACACCTTTTTATGGAGAGTCTGGTGGTCAGTTAGGTGATACAGGAAAAATATCAGTAGGGGATTTTATATTTGAAGTAACTGATACTCAAAAACAGCTTGGTGATTTATTTGTACATTATGGAGCTTTGAAAAACGGAGAAATCAAGATTAATGATATTGTTGAAATGAAGATTGATGAAGATAGAAGAAGTAACCTAAAGGCATATCATTCAGCTACACATTTATTACACGAGTCTTTAAGAAGAACATTGGGAAAGCATGTTATGCAAAAGGGCTCACTTGTTGCACCAGATCGTCTAAGGTTTGATTTTAGCCATATGAAACCAATAACAAATGAGGAATTGGTAAAGATTGACAAAATAGTTAATGAATACGTTACTAATAGTACTGAAGTTACTACAAGAATTATGACCCCAAAAGCAGCCATAGAAAAGGGAGCGCTAGCTTTCTTTGGTGAGAAGTATGGTGATGAAGTGCGAGTAGTTTCAATGGGTAAAGAGGAAAATACATATTTTTCAACAGAACTTTGTGGTGGAACCCACGTGAAAAATACTGGTGATATTGGTAAATTTAAAACAATTAGCCAATCGTCGATTGCTGCAGGCGTTAGAAGAGTAGAGGCTTTGAGAGATAAACAGCTTGAAGATTATGTGCAAAATAAGGAAAAACTTTCCTCATTATCAGTTCAAAAAGATGAGGAAATAATTAAAGAACTTTCTTCTAAAATTATTAAATTAGGTGGAAAGCCAAATATTGAAAATAAGGATTTAAAAGGATCCATAAAAGATCTTTCCAGACAATTAGAGCAATTAAATGTGAAAAATGTTTTAGAAGATGAAACAAAAAATATTATTAACGATAAAGTTATTAATAATACAAAAGTAAGACTTCAAAAAGTTCAAGATTTACCTCCTAAAGATTTAAGAAAATTAATAGACAATGGAAAAAAAGAACTTACAGAAGGAATAGTAATTGTTTTCGCAAGCAAGGATGACAAAGTTGGACTGGCAGTTGGAGTAACTGATAACTTAACAGGTAAATTTGATGCAGTTCAGTTCGTTAAAGTCGGATCTGAAATAATTGGAGGTAAAGGTGGTGGTGGAAGAAAAGACTTTGCCCAAGCAGGAGGACAAGATCAATCAAAAATTGAAGAAGCTTTTGAAAAGCTTGAAAGTTTAATTTAATTTTCTTTTTAAATTACTATCAATTCCATCTAGAAATTGATTAGTAGTTAAAAATTTACTATTTGGACCAATAAGGATTGCTAAATCTTTTGTCATCAATCCACTTTCTACACATTCAATACAAACTTTCTCGAGTGTTTGTGCAAATTTAATTAGTTCTTCATTACCATCCAATTTACCTCTATGAGCAAGACCTCTTGTCCATGCAAAGATAGATGCAATTGGGTTAGTTGAGGTTTCTTTACCTTGTTGATGCATTCTGTAATGTCTAGTTACTGTTCCATGTGCAGCTTCTGCCTCCATTACTTTTCCATCTGGGGTTAATAATGTACTCGTCATCAAACCTAAAGATCCGTAACCTTGAGCCATAGTATCTGATTGTACGTCTCCATCGTAATTTTTACAAGCCCAAATATATTTACCACTCCATTTCATGGCACATGCTACCATGTCATCAATTAATCTGTGCTCATAAGTTAAATTATTTTTTTCAAATTCTTGCTTGTATTCTTTGTCAAAAATTTCTTGGAAAATATCTTTAAATCTTCCATCATATTGTTTTAAAATTGTATTTTTTGTTGACATATAAACAGGCCATTTTTTAATTAATCCATAACTAAAACAAGATCTTGCAAAGTCTTCAATTGACTTATCTAAATTATACATTGAAAGCGCAACACCAGGACCAGTAAAATTAAAAACCTCGTGTTTGATTTCATCTTTTCCATCCTCTGATGTCCATTTGACCTCCATTTTTCCTTTTCCAGGAACTTTAAAATCTGTTGCTCTATATTGATCGCCAAATGCATGTCTTCCAATAATCACTGGATCAGTCCAAGATGGAACAAGTTTAGGAATATTTTTACAAATAATTGGTTCTCTGAAAACTGTTCCCCCAATTATATTTCTTATAGTCCCGTTAGGAGATCTCCACATTTTTTTTAAATCAAATTCTTCTACTCTCGCTTCATCAGGGGTAATCGTTGCACACTTTATCCCAACGCCAATTTTTTTGATTGCATTTGCAGAATCTATTGTAATTTGATCATCAGTATTATCTCTACTTTTCATGCCTAGATCATAGTACTCGATACCTAGATCTAAATATGGAAGGATTAGTTTGTTTTTTATAAACTCCCATATAATTCGGGTCATTTCATCACCATCCAGCTCAACTACTGGGTTATTTACCTTGATTTTGCTCATTAAATAAAAATTATCTTATTAATTGAATTTGATCATTTTATATACATATTAATCGAAATTTAGCAAATAGAAGAATATGTTTAGTAAGATATTTCCAAAGATTCACACAGAAGGATATAAGTTTATTGTTATAGCTGTATTCATAACTGTCATTTTTTTAATCATAAACAATTTTCTAGGTTTAATTGGTTTGTTATTAACTATTTGGGTTTATTATTTTTTTAGAGATCCTGAGAGAATAATTATAGATGATGACAGATACCTTGTTAGTCCAGCCGATGGAGAAATAATTAAAGTTGAGGAAGTAGATGGTCCAAAAGAGCTTGGACTAGAAAATCAAAAATTTAAAAAAATTAGTATATTCATGAATGTCTTTGACTGTCACGTTAACAGAACACCTTGCTCAGGTGTAGTTGAAGAAATTTTATATAAACCAGGAAAATTTTTGAATGCATCCTTAGATAAAGCAAGCGAAGATAATGAGAGAAACTATTACAAAATTAAAGATAAACATGGAAACAACATCATAGTTGTTCAAATTGCAGGTTTAGTTGCAAGAAGAATTGTATGTGAGACAAATAAAAACCAAGAATTGAGCCAGGGTGACAGAATTGGAATGATTAGATTTGGTAGTAGAGCTGATGTTTATTATGAAAATTATGAACCACTAGTTAAAGTTGGTCAAACAGCAATTTCAGGAGAAACACTGCTAGCTAAAAATTAATTATGGAACAACCAAAAAACAATTTAAAAATTGTTACAGATAAAAAATCTAACGCAAGAGTAATTTTACCCAACATGCTAACTCTAATTGGAGTTTGTATTGGTTTGTCATCAATCAGGTTTGCACTGGATGGAAAATTTGAATTTGCAATTATAGCAATAATGTTTGCTGCTCTTATCGATGGATTAGATGGAAGAATTGCAAGATTAATTAAAGGGACATCAAAAGTTGGTAAAGAGCTAGATTCTCTTACAGACATGATCAGTTTTGGAGTAGCTCCAGCTTTTATTATGTATTTTTGGAAACTGAATACATTAGGAAGATTTGGATGGTTATTGTGTTTAATATATGTAATTTGTGTAGCATTAAGATTGGCTCGTTTTAATGTAAATACAGGCCAAGCACCTTCTTGGAGAGATAATTTTTTTCAAGGAGTTCCATCACCTGCAGGAGGTATTCTAGTTTTAACTCCATTGATATATAGTCTTACAAGCTTTGATTTTATAAATATTAATTATAATATAGTTGTTCCAATTTTTTTTATTCTAACATCTCTCTTATTGATTAGCAAATTTCCAAGTTACTCATTTAAAAAAATTGTTATTCAAAGAAAAGCAACGATTTTTCTATTATTTGGAATAGTTTTATTTTTTGGATTACTTCTAATATACCCTTTTAATGTAATATCTATTAGTGCAATTATATATTTATGTATGCTTCCAATAAGTTTTTTTCATTATCAGAAATTAAAAAAACAAAATGAAGATCAAAATTATGAAGAAGAAGATGATGATCTTGAAGATATTTTATAATGAAAAAAAATGTAATTGTATCATTAGCCGATTCAAATTATTTTCCTTTATTAAATGAGCTAATAGAATCTATAAAAAGATTTAAAGAGAGTTCTGATGTTGGAATTTGCATTTTGGATGCTGGTTTGTCTGACGATCAAAAATCACAATTATCCTCAAAAGTAGATGAAATAAAATCAGCAGAGTGGGATATAAAAGTTCCAGATAGTAAAATAAAAGGGCGTGAATGGCTAAAAAGTCAAGTATCTAGAGCTTTTTTACCCAAATATTTTCCAAGCTATGAAAAATATTTATGGATTGATTGTGATGCTTGGGTAAATGATTGGCGGTCTGTTGAGCTTTATTTTAAAGGGTGTGAAAATGGCAAGTTAGGAATTACACAAACTATAGGACCAGGTTATAAGATTACTTCAAGAGTTAATTGGATATTTGGAAAATTAGCAATTATAAAATCTCAAAATTTTAAACATGCATTAAAATCTAACATTAGTTTAGAAAAAGCTAGAAAGTTGGCTTTTGCCCCACACATCAATATTGGTGTTTTTTCATTAGAAAAAAATTCAATGTGTTGGAATTCATGGCAGGAAAATTTAAAACAAACACTTAAAGGCGGTGAAATATTTGGTTCAGAACAGCTAGCCATGAATATGTCTGTATACGTCGACAATGTGGAAACTGAATTTCTTCCCTTAAATTGTAATTGGATAACTAGTAATCTTTTGCCAAAATTTGACGAAGAAAAAGATACTTGGGTTGAACCTTATTTGCCTAACCTTCAAATTGGAATTATGCATTTAGCAGCTGGTATCTGGAAAGATAACGAAGATATGAGATTAAACAAGAATATTAAAATAGATGTTAAAACGCTTACAGGTAAAATTTTAAATAAAAGTTTAAGATTTAAAAATTAATTGAAAAAAAATAAAATCTCCAAAAACTGGGTTAATAAACAACGTAGAGATATATATGTAAGGCAATCCAAAGTGGATGGATATCGTGCTAGATCGGCCTACAAATTAATTCAAATTGATGAAAAATTTAAAATTTTTAAGGGAGGTTTATCAATAATCGATATTGGTGCAGCTCCAGGTAGTTGGTCGCAATATGCCCTTAAAGCGGCTAAAAGTGGAAATTTGATATCTATAGATTTAAAAAAAATGGAACCTATAGGCAACAGTCTTCAAATCCAAGGAGATTTCACTGAAAAAAAAATCCAAGAAGAAATTAAAAAAAGTATAAATGGTAAGGTTGACGTCGTGATGTCTGATATGGCTGTAGACACAACTGGAATAAAAAATATAGATTCAATTCAAACAGGTGAGCTGTGTAAAGAAGCAATGTTCTTTGCAAAAGATCTTATGAAGGAAAATGCTTATTTTATTTCTAAAATTTTTATGGGTGTAACATTTAACGAAATCGTCGCAGATGGAAAAAAATATTTTAAAGAAGTAAAGGTTTTTAAACCAAATTCTAGTAGAAAAGATTCAAAAGAAAGTTTCATAATTTGTCGAAAAGTTCGATAGGGACTTTTAATTTAAAAGGAATAATATATAAAAGATTATGGTCCATATAAAAGAAGCTCTTACCTTTGATGATGTTACATTAGTTCCAAAGTATTCAGAAATATTACCTTCTGATACAGATACAAGTGTATCTTTAACAAAGTATTTAAAACTTAAAATTCCACTTTTATCGTCTGCAATGGACACTGTTACAGAGAGCAGAATGGCAATAGCTATAGCTAAAGCTGGTGGTATTGGAGTAATTCATAGAAACCTTAATATAAAAAAACAATTATCAGAGATAAAAAAAGTTAAAAAACAAAAACTGATTGTAGGTGCAGCTGTAGGTGCAGCACCTAATGAGTTTAATAGAGCCAAAGAAATAATTAAAGAGGGTATAGATTTAATAGTCGTAGATACAGCACATGGTCATACAAAGAAAGTTGCAGAAATAATCAAATATATAAAAAAAATAAAAACCCACAAAGTTGCTTTATGCGCTGGAAATATAGCAACACCAGAGGCTGCAAAATTCCTAATAAAATTAGGAGTAGATATAATTAAGATTGGCATAGGGCCAGGTTCTATTTGCACAACAAGATTAGTTGCTGGAATAGGAGTTCCTCAATTAAGTGCAATTTTATCTGTAAGAAGTGGTTTAAAGAATAAAAATGTTAAAATAATTTCAGATGGTGGAATAAAATATTCTGGTGATTTAGCAAAAGCTTTTGCTGCAGGAGCTGATGCTGTTATGATCGGATCGTTATTTGCAGGTACAAATGAAACACCAGGAAAATTAATAAAAAAAAATGGACAACTTTTTAAAAGTTTTAGAGGAATGGGGTCTGTAGGAGCTATGAATAAAGGATCAGCTGATAGATACTTTCAAAAAAAACAAAAAAACTCTTCAAAATATGTACCGGAAGGTGTTGAAGGTTTTGTAAAATATAAAGGAGATGTTGGGAGTATTATTTATAAATTAATTGGTGGATTGAAATCTTCCATGGGTTATCTTGGATCAACAACGATCGTAAAATTAAGAAATAAACCACAATTTGTGAAAATCACAAAAGCTGGATTTTATGAGAGTATGGTTCATAATGTGGATGTAGTAAAAAATGATAGTAAATATTAATGAGAAATTTTTTTAAATTAATTGGAGTAATACTTTTTGCCACTTCTTTTAATAGCATATCATTAAGTAAAGAAAATTTTTTTAATGAAGCGTTAGAGTTGTTTAAAAAAGAAAAATATGAGGACGCGCGTTTTTTATTTGAGAGAAATATAGTTTTTAATCCAAAAGATGCGAATTCGTATTTATATTTAGCTAAAATTTATAATCAGGAAAAAAATCAAAGAAAAGAAGAATACAATTTAGAAACAACACTTTTAATTGAGCCAAATAACGAGGAGGCTTTATTAATGTTAATGAAAATTGCTATAGAAAATTCTAATTATAAAAAAGTAAAAGATCTTTCAGATAAGTTTGTTAAAGTTTGTAAAAATTTATGTGCTGAAAACAAAGATATTCAAGAGTCATTAAAAAATATAGAACCTGAAAAGAATGAGTCTTGATCAAAATATTAACAAAATCTTAATAATTGATTTTGGTTCTCAATTTACCCAATTAATTGCAAGAAGAGTCAGAGAATTAGGTGTTTTTTCAGAAATAGTCAGTCACAAAAAAATAAAATTAAAAGACATAAATAGAAGTATTAAAGGGATAGTATTATCTGGGGGTCCACTAAATGTTTATCAAATAAACAAGTACTCATTTGATAAAAAAATTTTACAGCTTGATATACCATTTCTTGGTATATGTTTTGGGCATCAGATTTTATCAAAACTTAATGGTGGAAGAGTAAAACAGTCAAAACATCGAGAATTTGGTCTGGTTAATGTTTATAAAAAAAACGACAGTCTTTTAACTATTAATTTTTTTGGAAATAAAAAAAATAAAAAAGTTTGGATGAGTCATGCTGATCAAGTGTCAAAACTTCCCAAGAACTTCAAAGTAATTGCATCAAGCACAAATTCAAAATTCGCAATTGTTGAAAATAAAATTAAAAAATATTATGGAGTACAGTTTCATCCTGAAGTAACTCATACAGAGAGTGGAAAGAAATTAATAAGAAATTTTATCTTTTTAATTTGTAAAATTAAAAAAAATTGGTCTTCTAAGGATCAAAGAAATCAACTTATTAAAGATATCAGGAAACAAGTTGGATCAAATAAAGTAATTTGTGCATTATCAGGAGGTGTAGATAGTAGTGTAGTCGCACAGTTATTGAATAAAGCTATTGGAAAAAAACTTTATTGTATTTTCGTAAATACCGGCCTTTTAAGAAAAAATGAGGAAATACAAGTAGTTCAAACTTTTAAGAAGCGTCTTAAAATGAATTTAATTTACGTAAATGCAGAAAAAGAATTTTTAAATAATTTGAAAAATGTTTATGATCCTGAAAAAAAAAGAAAAATAATTGGTAATTTGTTTATTAAAATCTTTGAGCGATATGCTAAGAAGATTAAAAATGTTAAATTTTTAGCTCAGGGCACTCTTTATCCAGATTTAATTGAGAGTAAATCTGTTACTGGAAGTCAAACTTCTAAAATTAAATCACATCATAATGTTGGTGGTCTACCAAAAAAAATGAATTTAAAGTTAGTAGAGCCACTAAAATTCTTATTTAAAGATGAGGTGAGAAAATTGGGTTTAGAGTTAAATTTAAGCAAAGAAATTATTTCAAGACATCCATTTCCTGGTCCAGGGTTAGCAATTCGAATGCCGGGTGTAATAACTAATAAAAAAATAAAAATTTTAAAAGAGGCTGATTATTATTTTGTTCAAGCATTAAAAAATAATGGACTTTATAACAAGATTTGGCAAGCCTATGCAGCATTGCTTCCAGTTAAAACCGTTGGGGTTATGGGTGACAATCGTACTTATGAATATCTTTGCTTGCTAAGAGCAATTACCTCTGAAGATGGAATGACAGCAGATTATTATGAATTTAAAAAGTCCTTTATGCAATCAATATCAAATAAAATAGTTAACAGTATAAGGGGTATAAATAGGGTAGTGTATGACGTGACTTCAAAACCGCCTAGCACTATTGAATTAGAATAATTTTAAATTATAAGTATCATTATGAAATATCTACATACAATGATTAGAATTAGTGATGTTGATGCATCACTCAAATTTTTTTGCGATGGTCTTGGACTTAAAGAAACAAGAAGAAAAGATAGTGAAAAGGGAAGATATACTCTAATTTTTCTTGCTCCACCAAATGATGAAAAAACAGAGATTGAATTAACATATAACTGGGACGGGGATGATCTGGGAGATGGATCAAGAAATTTTGGTCATCTAGCCTACAGAGTTGATAATATTTATGAGACATGCCAAAAACTTATGGATATGGGTTATACTATAAACAGACCACCTAGAGACGGCCATATGGCTTTCATTAGATCCCCAGATAAAATTTCAATAGAATTACTTCAAGATGGATATTTAGATCCACAAGAACCATGGGCATCAATGGAGAATACTGGCATTTGGTGATTGCTACCAATGTAAATGAGAAAAATAAAAAAAATAATCTTTAAAAAAAACAAAACTAAAATAGTTAGTTTATCTGCGTATTCAAAAAACGTTGCTTCGATTATAGATAATTATTGCGACATCATTCTTGTAGGAGATTCTTTGGGGTCAGTTTTATATGGTTATAAATCCACAAGACAAGTATCTTTAGATATGATGATTGAACATTCTAAGAGTGTGAGAATGGGAATAAAAAAAGCTTTGATGGTTGTTGATATGCCTTACAATACTTATCGAAATCCAAAAGAAGCTTTAAAAAATGCAAAAAAAATAATTTTAAAAACTAAATGTGATGCGGTTAAATTAGAGGGTGGAAAAAAAATTTACCAAATAGTCAAAACTTTAATTAAAAATAAAATTCCTGTTATGGGACATTTAGGATTACTACCCCAATCAGATAAAACTTTTAAATATAAAGGAACAAAAAAAATAGAAAGAGATAGAATTATAAAAGATTCTCAACTATTAGAAAAAGCTGGAGTTTTTTCTATCGTTTTAGAATGTATTGAAACTTCTCTAGCAAAGATTATAACTCAAAATATAAAAGTACCTACTATTGGAATTGGAGCATCTAAGTATTGTGACGGTCAAATACTAGTTTTTGATGATTTAATTGGATTAAATCCAATGAATTATAAGTTTGTTAAAAAATATGCAAATATCAGAAATGAAATTTCAAAAGCTGTTTTAAATTATTCGAAAGAGGTGAGAAAAATTAAGTTTCCAAGTAAAAAAAACTCTTATTAATTAAAAGTATTTTTTAAACTCTTCATTGATTTTTAATATTTCTAGATCAACTAAACCACCAATTACCAACTGCAAACCAACAATTAAGATAAATATTAATCCAACGTAAGCAATCCATATATGTTTTTGAATATAATTAGCCATATATGTTGCTAAAGCGCCAGTGAGAACTACTGATAACATTAAACCAAAAATCATGTACCCAAAATATCCTTTTGCAGCAGCAACAACTCCAATCACATTATCAAAACTTATCATGATGTCTGCAAATAAAACCTTTCCAACACTGCTGATGTATGAAGGTTCTTTTATTTTTTTTGTTGGAGATTTAATTTTTTTGATATCTAATAAATCTTTTCTTAAATCATTTACAATCCAAATTAGTAACAAACCACCTAAAATTTTTATGAAGTAAAATTCAAATAAAAAAGTAGCAAAGATAGCAAAAAAAATTTTAAATACAAAAGCTCCTATTACACCCCAAAGTATTATTTGTTTTCTGTTTTTAGGAACAAAATTTGATGCTATAGAACCAACTATAACAGCATTATCTGCAGTTAATATCATGGTGATAAAAATTATGTTTGTTAAAATAATGAGTTCTTCAATCAAGATAGCATTATAATAGTATAATCTGTAAAATTTTCAATGAGACCTATATAATATTTTTATTGATTTAATCTTTAAGAGATAATTAAATATAAAATTTAAAAAGGAGAATAAATGAAATTATTTAAATTACTTATATCTATAATTAGTTCAGTTCTTTTGTTTGCTAATGTTTCTATGGCAGAAAAATGGGATATGGCACTCGCATATGGTGCTGGAAATTTTCATTCTGCTAATGCAACAGAATTTGCAAAGAATGTAACTGAAAAAAGTGGAGGAAAACTAACAATTGTTACTCACCCGGGTGGTTCACTATATAAAGGTGGTGAAATATTTAGAGCTGTTAGAACAGGTCAAGCACCAATTGGTGAGAGATTTATGTCAGCTCTTGGTAAGGAAGATCCTTTATACGAAATCGACTCTTTACCTTTCTTAGCAAGTACATACGATGATGCTATGAAATTGTATGAGGCTTCAAAACCATATATTGTTAAAAGTTTAGATGAGAAAGGCTTGGTATTTCTTTATGCAGTTCCATGGCCAGCTCAAGGACTTTATAGTAAAAAGCAGATTAAAAAAGTTGGTGATTTAAATGGTTTGAAATTTAGAGCATACAACTCAGCAACAATTAGAATTGCCGAGCTAACTGGTATGGCACCAACTAAAATTGAGGCTGCTGAAATTAGCCAAGCATTTTCTACGGGTGCCGTGGAAAGTATGATTACTTCTCCAACAACTGGTAAAAATAGTAAGATTTGGGAAAATGGCGTTAAATATTTTTATGATATAGCAGCATGGTTTCCAAAAAATATGATTATTGCTAATAAAGCAGCTTGGAATAAACTTGATAAGGCAACTCAAGATCTAGTTATGAACCAAGCAGCTATAGCTGAGGAAAAAGGTTGGGAATTATCTAAAAAAGGTAATACTGGAGACAAAAAGGCTTTAGCAGATGCTGGCATGGAGGTAGGCGAGGTTAACTCTGCTTTGAAAAAACATTTTCAAAAAGTTGGAGCAACAATGTCTGAAGAATGGAAAGCAAAAGCTGGAGACAGAGGAGCTGCAGTTTTATCCGCTTATAAATAATTTATCTTAAAAAAAAGGCCAACTTATAGTAAGTTGGCCTTTTTACTAAATGTTTCAATCAATTAATAAAAATTTAAATAATCTTTACAGAATATCAGGATATTTGGCAGCTTTTTTTTTAATTTTAGTTGCAGTTTTTATTTTAATTGGAATTTCATCAAGAATTTTTGGTTTTTATATTAGAGGCCTAGCTGAGTATTCAGGATATTGCATGGCCGCAGCCTCATTTTATGCATTAGCATTCACTTTCGTTGAGGGAGGACATATACGAATTACACTATTTTTAGAAAAAACATCACCTTTTTATAAAAAATTTTTAGAAATATGGTGCTTAGTAATAGCTTCTATTTTTTCAGGCTATTTATCTTTTTATTTATGGAAAATGTTAATTATTTCTTATGATTTTCAAGAAAGAAGTGAAGGTGCTGATGAAATTTTAATTTGGATCCCTCAAACTAGTGTAGCAATTGGATCTTTAATTTTTTTTATAGCTGTTTTTCACCAATTACTTCTGACAATTTTTAATAAAAATGACTGAAATTTTTCTAACAATATTTTTTATAAGCGTACTTTTGTTTTTTCTTGGCTCTGGCGTGTGGGTAGCCATAAGCATGATAGGAGTTTCTACCATTGGAATGATCTTATTTACATCGCGTCCAGTAGGGGATGCAATGGCAACTACAATATGGGGAACTTCATCATCATGGACACTTACAGCTCTTCCCTTATTTGTTTGGATGGGTGAAATATTGTTTAGGACGAGGCTGTCTGAAAATCTATTTGCTGGATTATCCCCTTGGATGCAAAAATTGCCAGGGGGATTAATCCATGTAAATGTTGTTGGATGTGCACTTTTTGCAGCAATCTCGGGATCTTCTGCTGCAACTGTTGCAACAGTTGGAAAAATGTCTATCCCAGAACTTAGAAAAAGAAAATATCCAGAAAGAATTTTGTTAGGTAGTTTAGCAGGTTCAGGAACTTTAGGACTTCTTATACCACCCTCAATAATATTAATAATTTATGGAGTTACAGTACAAGAGTCTATTGCAAAATTATTTATTGCTGGAATTCTTCCTGGAATAATGATTGCACTTATATTTATGTCTTATGTGGTTATCTGGTCTCTGATAAATAAAAAAAGCATGCCAAAGTATGTGGAAAGTTTTTCTTTTTTTGAAAAAATAAAAAAATCAAAACAATTATTACCTGTTATAATTTTAATATCTGCTGTAATAGGATCAATTTATACTGGAGTTGCTACTGCAACTGAAGCAGCTTCTTTGGGTGTAGTTGGAGCTTTAATTTTGTCTTATTTTCAGGGTAGCCTAACTGTTGAGTCATTTAAATTGTCATTATTAGGTGCAACTAAAACATCATGTATGATTGCTTTTATATTAGCAGGCTCAACATTTTTATCTTTAGCAATGGGATTTACAGGTCTACCTAGAAATTTGGCTCTTTGGATACAAAATATGGAACTTTCACCTTATGTATTAATTTTTGTCTTAATGATCTTTTATATTATTCTTGGAATGTTTCTTGACGGAATTTCAGCAGTTGTTCTTACAATGGCAATTATTGAACCCATGATTAGACAAGCTGGATTTGATATGATTTGGTTTGGAATATTTTTGGTTATTGTAGTAGAGATGGCTCAAATTACCCCACCTGTAGGATTTAATTTATTCGTCTTACAAGGTATGGCGAATAAGGATATGGGATTTATTGCAAGGAGTGCATTCCCACTGTTCGTGTTAATGATCCTTGCAGTAATTCTTGTTGTTATTTTTCCAGAGATAGCTTTGTGGATGCCACAACAAATGGTTCAAAATATTAACTAATATTTAGATTTTTTTGTTCCAGCAATTATTTGTTTTAAACTATCGTACTCTTTACAATTACAACTTTCTAGGATTTTTAATCTTTCATTTGCTAGATCAATCCTATTTGTTACAACATAAAGTTCCCCTAAATACTCGTTAATACCTATGTGATTAGGTTCAATTGCAAGACCTTGAAGATAGTATTTTTCTCCAGTTTCAAAATCCCCAAGTTTTCTAGTAGTAAAACCTAAGTAGTTTAAAGTATCTGCTTTATTTGGTTTGCTTTTATTTGATTTAATTAAAAGTTTTAAAGCTTTCATATATCTTTTATTTGCTTTATCTGTTTTCCCATCATTCTCATATTTTTTTGCAGCTTTTACAAACTTAACGGCTTTACTAAAATCGTTAGTATCTGTTTCTGAACTAGAGCTAGATCCAGCGGAATATGAATTGGCAGATAAAAGTATTAATAAAAAAAATGTTATTAAAGTATTTTTTATCATTTAATAAATTTCTCCATATTTGTTAAAGGTTTTAATTTCAGTCCATTTTCTACCAAATTGTCTCTTATAGATTTTGCGGTAGCTAGCGAACTCTTATTATCTCCATGTATGCACACGGAGTCGATTTCACAAGGTATTTGCTTTCCACTGTGACAATTAAGTGACTGATTTTTTACCATATTTAACACGTGTTTTTGAGCTTCTAAGGGATCTGTGATTAATGCATTGGATTTTTTTCTAGAAACTAAATTTCCATCATCCTCATAATTTCTATCAGCAAAAATTTCACAAGCTATACGCATATTTAGTTTTTTTGCTGCTTCTTCCATTTTAGATCCAGTGGGCACCAAATAAATTAAATCTTTACTAATCTCACTTATCGCTTTTGCTAGTGTCATTGCCAAATCTATATCTTCACAAGCCATGTTATTTAAAGCACCGTGCGGTTTTATATGTGTAACATTTTCTCCATAATCTTGAGCAATTTTTTGAAGAATTTCATATTGATCAATAATTAATTGTCTTACTTCACCTGGAGTGAGGTTAATTCTTTGTCTCCCAAAATTTTCAGGATCGTTAAATGATGGATGTGCTCCAATACTCACTCCATTTTTTTTTGAAATTTGAACAACTTGTTTCATAGACTCATCATCTCCCGCATGATAACCACATGCAACATTTGCTGAATTAACTATTTCTAACAAGTCTGGATCATACTTATTTGAATGATGTTTTGATTTTTCACCTAAATCACAATTTATATTAATTTCCATAGTATAATGCTAAGTATAACATAACATGATAAAAAATATATCAAATCTTGGTGATACAGCTTTGTATTGTGATTTTGGCAACGAAGTAAATAAATCAATTAATTCACAAGTAATAAAATATTTCAAAACGATCAAAGAAAAAAAAGTAAAAGGTATTAATAATTTAACACCATCTTATAACAAACTTATTATTTCATATGATCTCAAACAAACAAACTTTAATGAGGTTAAAAAAAATATTGAAAATCTTAATGTTGAAACTTCTTTAAAACTCAATACAAAGAGAATAGAAATTCCAGTATGCTGTCATGAAAGGTTATCACTAGATGTAAAACGGTTAGAAAAAATATTAAATTTAAGTAGGGATAAAATTTTAGAAAATTTTTTAAATAAAGAATATTTTTGTTACATGACTGGATTTATTGCCGGTATGCCTTTTCTAGGCGACCTAAATGAAAATATGAGAGCTCAACGTTTAGAAACTCCAAGAGTAAAAGTTCCTAAAGGCTCTGTAGGATTAACTGAGCAATTTGCTAATATTTATACTTTTGAAAGTCCTGGTGGATGGAATATTTTAGGAAATACGCCAGTAAAAGTGTTTGATAGTTCATTAGAAGATGAACCAAACTTAATAAATCCCGGAGATACAGTAACTTTTAAAGAAATAAGTTTAGATCAATATAAGAATTATAATGAGTGATAACTATTTTGAAATAATTAGACCTGGTATTAACACGACCTTTCAAGATAAAGGCAGGGATCACCTTTATCATATTGGCATTCCATTTAGTGGTGCTATGGATAATAGAAATTATCTTATAGCTAACAAACTTGTTAATAATAATTTAGACGCAGCAATTATTGAGTTTGCGTATCAAGGACCTCATCTAAAATACACAGGAGGAAAAATTAATTTTGCAATTACAGGAGATGTAATTTTTATAATTAAAAAAGGTGATACTGAAATTGAGGGAAAATGTTATGAGAGTTATCAAATAGAAAATGGCAATGAAATTAACATTATTTCCACGAGTAAATCTGTTTATGGATATTTAGCGTTAGGTGGTGAGCTAGATATAAAGCTTCAATGGAATAGTTGTTCTATAAATACAAAAGCAAATATCGGATCTAATGATGGAAAAAAATTAGATACAGGACAAAGAATTAATTTAAAAAAAATTAATTCAAATAAGGATATTAAAAAAACTAATTACATTAATACCAAAATAGAAAACATAAGGGTGATTAAAGGTACTAATTTTGACTACTTTTCTGAAGAAGGTAAAAAAATATTTTATGAAAAGGAATTCAAAGTATCGAAACTTTCAGACAGAATGGGTATGAGACTAGAGGGTCCTAAAATAGAGAATATTGTGAACACTAACATAAAATCAGAGGGTTTGATTAAAGGTGTTATTCAAGTACCTGCTGACGGAAATCCAATAATAATGCTTTCAGATCATGGAACTGTTGGTGGATATCCAAAAATTGGTGCTGTTGTAAGTGCTGATTATGATCGATTGGTACAAATAGCACCAGGATCAAAAATAAAATTTAAAGAGATTAATTTATCAGATGCAGAGACTCTATTTAAGTTGTATGAAATGGAAACTCAAAATTTACTTTCTCAAATTTAATGAATTTTTTATCAAAAATACCAGGCCCTTTTCTAGTTTTTTTAGGAGCATGTGCTCTAAGTTTTGGTGGCTTAATAGTAAAATCTTTTGAAGGATCGACCCTTTGGCAAATATTATTTTGGAGATCACTTTTCTTTATTGGAGTAATTACAATTTTTTTAATATTCACTTACAAAAGAAAAATTTTCAGTGCTCTTTATAAATCTGGCATTCCAGGTTTAATCGGAGGTATAATTTTATCTATTGGATTTGCCAGTTATGTATTTGCTATGTATGAAACAACAGTAGCCAATGCAAACTTTATAATTCAAACTCAAGCTTTGTTTTTAGCAATTTTTGGCTATGTATTTTTAAAAGAAAAAATTTCTAAAATTACATTAGCTTGTATTATTACAGCAGTAGTTGGTATTACTTTTATGTTAGGCAGCTCACTAACACCAGGTCAAATGACAGGAAATTTAGTTGCATTCATTATGCCAATATCATTTGCGATCTTAATTTTAATTGTTAGAAAATATCCTAAAGTTGACATGATACCTTTACAACTCGTTGCTGGAATTTTTGCGACATTAATAGGTTTGTTTATGTCACCCAGTATTATTGTTTCAACAAACGATATTTTTTTAGGTTTTATTGCAGGATTTTTTCAAGTTGGACTTGGTTTTATACTTATAACAATTGGAGCAAGATCAACTCCCTCAGCATTTGTTGGGATAATTATGTTAACTGAAGCTGTTCTAGGACCTTTGTGGGCATGGATGTTTGCAAACGAAAACCCACCACTTGTTGTACTTTTTGGAGGAGCTGTTGTTATAACAGCAGTAGTTATACAATTTTTGTCTCCATTACTTGTCAAAAAGGTCGCTAAATAAATTTTACATTAAAATTTTAAATGTGCTATAAACTGTTATACGGGAGAGACTACTTTTGTAGCGCCGAAGGAGCAACCACCCCGGAAACTCTCAGGCAAAAGGACCGTACATATTAACTCTGGAAAGAGAATTATTCTCGCCGAAGGAGCAAATCTCTCAGGCACCAAGACAGAGGGGGCAAAAAAGAGTTAATATGGAAATTAAAAAAACATCACTAAATAAACTTCATCAAATTAATAATGCTAAGTTTGTTGAGTTTGCTGGTTATGAAATGCCTATTCAGTATAGCAAAGGCATTATTGAAGAACATAAATTCACAAGATCGCATTCTGGAATATTTGATGTATCTCATATGGGTCAACTATTCATATATGGTGATGAAAGTTTAACAAAAGAATTAGAAAAAATTTTTCCATTAGATTTAAAAAATCTAAAACAAAACTGCTCTAAGTATAGTTTTTTGATGAATGAAGATGCTGGAATTTATGATGATTTAATTATAACTAAAATAGAGGAGGGGTATTTAATCATTTTAAATGCTGCATGCAAAGATCAAGATTTTGAGATTTTATCTAATTTATTAGGTTCGAAATTTAAAATGAATTTAGATAACAATAGATCTTTGATAGCAATTCAAGGACCTAAGTCTGTTGAAATTTTAAACTCAATTATAAATGGGGTTGATCAACTAAATTTTATGACAGGAAATTGGTTCGATTCTGATAATCAAAAATTATTTGTCACAAGATCAGGTTATACAGGAGAAGATGGATTTGAAATTTCAATTTCTAACGATAAAGCTGAAAAATTTGTTAAAAATTTAATAGAAAAGGGAGCACAACTTATAGGACTTGGGGCAAGAGATACCTTGAGAATGGAGGCTGGATTATGTTTATATGGTCACGAACTAGATATTAATAAAACACCAGTTGAAGCAAACCTCAGATGGGCAATTTCAAAATCTAGATTATCAAATGGAGGTTTTATTGGATCAAAAAAAATTATGAACCAAATGCAAGATGGAGCAAGCCAAATAAGAGTAGGCATTAAGCCTGAAGGTAGATTGATTGCCAGAGAAAAAACTAAAATATTTGATGATACAGATAAACAAATTGGTGAGATAACTAGCGGAACGTTTGGACCAAGTGTAAACGGACCTATAGCGATGGGTTATGTTGATAAAGAGTTTTCAAAAGTTGACACTAAAATTTTACTTGAGGTAAGAGGGAAAAAACATCCAGCAAATGTTTGTGCATTACCATTTTATAAAAAAAATTATGTGAAAGGAGTAAATTAATGAGTGAAGTAAAATTTTCTAAAGAACATGAGTGGATTACTTTAGAGGGAGATGTAGCCACAATAGGAATTACAAAACACGCAACAGAAATGCTTGGTGACATAGTTTTTGCAGAACTTCCTGAAAAAGGATCGAATGTTGAAAAAGATGGTACTGCGGGAGTGGTAGAGTCAACAAAAGCTGCTAGTGATGTTTACACTCCAGTTAGTGGTGAGGTAGTAGATACTAATCAAGCAATAGTTGATGATCCATCTAAAATTAATGAAGATCCTGAGGGTTCAGCATGGTTTTTTAAACTTAAAATGAAGGATCAATCAGAAATGGATAGTTTAATGAATAAAGAGGAATACGATAAATTTGCAAAGGAGAGTGCTAGCTAATGTTACATAATTCACAAAAAGATTTTTTAAAAAGACACATTGGACCTTCAGATGAAGATCAAAACAAAATGCTTAAGGAACTGAATTATAAATCTCTTGATGATTTAATCAAAAATACAGTTCCAGAAAAAATCCAATTAAAAGATGAATTAAATATTGGTGAGTCAAATTCAGAATATGAAGCGTTAAGAAAATTAAAAGCAATTTCAAAAAAAAATCAAATTTATTCTAACTTTATAGGAATGGGTTACTACGGAACTTATACGCCTTACGTAATTCTAAGAAATATTTTAGAAAATCCAGGTTGGTATACTTCTTATACTCCTTATCAGCCTGAAGTAGCTCAAGGAAGATTGGAAATGCTACTTAATTTCCAACAAATGATTGTTGATTTTACAGGAATGGATATAGCTAACGCATCCTTATTAGATGAGGGAACAGCAGCTGCAGAAGCTATGGGTTTAAGTCATAGATTAAATAAAAAAGATAATAATTTAGTTTTTGTCTCAGAAAATTGTCATCCCCAAACAATAGATGTAGTTCAAACAAGAGCAGAACCAATGGGGTTAAAAGTGCTTGTCGGTAATGAGGATAAAGTATTGGATCAATTAAAAGAAGATTTAGTTTGTGGAATATTACAATACCCAGGTACTTTAGGAGATATTAAAGATCCTAGTGAAGCAATAAGCAAAATTCATAAAAAAAATGGTAAAGCAGTTTTAGTTTCTGATTTATTAGCTTTAGCTCTTCTAAAAACTCCTAGAGAACTTGGAGCAGATATTGCTGTAGGTAGTTCTCAAAGATTTGGAATTCCAATGGGTTATGGCGGACCGCATGCAGCATTCTTTGCAACTAAAGATGAATTCAAAAGATCAATGCCTGGAAGAATTATTGGTGTATCAGTTGATAGGCATGGAAATAAAGCTTATCGATTGTCACTACAAACAAGAGAGCAACATATTAGAAGAGATAAAGCCACAAGTAATATTTGTACTGCTCAAGCGTTATTAGCAATTGTTTCAGCAGCGTATGCTATATACCATGGTCCAGAAGGTATTCGAACTATTGCTGAGCGTGTTTCTCAATTAGCTAAAAACTTTGCAGATAAACTAAAGCAATCAGGATATGAGATTTATTCAGATCATTTTTTTGACACAGTCACAATTGTAACAAAGGAAAAAACTGACCAAATCTATCAAAATGCATTAGATCAAAAAGTAAATATAAGAAAAGTTAATTCTGAAATGTTAGCTGTTTCTTTTGATGAAAAGAAAAATGTTTACAGAGTAAATCAACTTTTAAAAATTTTTAATGCTGCGGAGTCAATTAAAAAAGAAGATCCTACTGTAAGTCTACCAAATTTGCCAAAAAATTTGTTAAGAAGTTCAAAGTATCTAGAACATCCTGTTTTTAATTCTTATCATTCAGAAACTGAGATGCTCAGATATTTAAAAAAATTAGAAGATAAAGATATAGCTCTCAATAGAACTATGATTGCACTTGGCTCATGTACTATGAAGCTAAATGCTACAGCAGAAATGATTCCTATTTCATGGAGAGAATTGGCTGAGCCCCATCCGTTTGTCCCAATTGAACAGATGGAAGGATATAGAGCATTATTTACTGATCTTAAAAATTGGCTAAGGTCAATCACCGGTTTTTCTGGAGTTTCACTTCAGCCAAATGCGGGTGCTCAAGGAGAATATGCAGGATTAATGGTAATTAGAAAGTATCATTTAGACAGAGGTGAGGAAAATAGAAATATTTGTTTAATTCCAAGCTCTGCACATGGAACAAATCCTGCAAGCGCACAGATGGTTGGAATGAAAGTTGTAGTTGTTGATTGTGACAAAGAAGGAAATGTTGATTTTGAGGATTTGAAGAAAAAAGCTGAGATGCATTCTGAAAACCTTGGGGCATTAATGGTTACATATCCGTCTACTCATGGAGTATTTGAGGAAAAAATTACTGATATATGCGAGTTAATTCATAAACATGGTGGTCAAGTTTACATGGATGGTGCAAATTTAAATGCACTTGTTGGTATAGCAAGACCTGGTAATTTTGGTCCTGATGTTTGTCATATAAATTTACACAAAACATTTTGTATTCCTCATGGTGGTGGGGGACCTGGGATGGGACCAATTGCATGTAAAAGACATTTACAAGTTTATTTGCCTAATCATCCAGTTGTTAAAGATTGTGGTCCTGCTACAGGAATTGGAGCAGTTTCAGCAGCACCGTGGGGCAGCTCAAGTATTTTATCAATTTCTTGGATGTACATTAAAATGATGGGCTCTTATGGTTTAAAGTTAGCAACCCAAGTTGCAATACTAAATGCAAATTATATAGCCCATAGACTAAAAGATCATTATCCAATTCTTTACAAAGGTTCAAATGGAAATGTGGCCCATGAATGTATAATTGATATACGATCTATTAAAAATGAAACTGGCATTACAGAAGAGGATATAGCTAAAAGATTGATAGATTATGGTTTCCATGCACCAACGATGTCATGGCCGGTTGTGGGTACAATGATGATTGAACCCACTGAGAGTGAGAGTTTATCTGAACTAGATAGATTTTGTGATACTTTAATAAGTATTAAATCGGAAATAGACATGATCAAGTCAGGTAAATTTGATAAAGTTGATAACCCAATTAAGAATGCACCTCATACAGATATTGAATTAGCCTCAGATGAATGGAGCCATAAATATTCCAGAGAACAAGCTGCATACCCAGCTAAATTCTTAAAAGCAAACAAATTTTGGCCTCCTGTAGCAAGAGTTGATAATGTTTATGGAGATAAAAATATTTTTTGTACTTGTCCAAGTATGGATGAGTTTAAAGAAGATGCAGCATAACAATTAATGAAAATTGCTGTTGTTGGGTCAGGTATTTCTGGATTAAGTGCTGCTTATTACTTATCAAAAAAACATCATGTCGATCTTTTTGAGCGAGAGGATCATTTTGGAGGACATTCCCATACAATAGATTTATTGTTGGATAAAAAAAAAATTTCAGTCGACATAGGTTTTATTGTTTTTAATTTTCAAACTTATCCAAATTTGATTAATTTTTTTAAGGAAAATGACATTCAAATTGAAAAAAGTAATATGTCTTTTTCAGTTTCAGTAGATAATACAAATTTCGAATATTGTGGAAAAGGGTTGAGTGGAATTTTCTCTAATAAATCAAATATATTCAACATTGAGTTTCTAAAAATGTTTTTTGACATAATTAAATTTTACAAAAAAAGCGATCAAATAAGTTTATCTAATGAAAAAACTACTTTAGGTGAATACTTAAAAAACAATAAATTATCTAAGTCATTTGTTGATTATCATATAATACCAATGGTATCAGCAATTTGGTCAATGCCTCCTTATGAAGCTAGCAAAATGCCAATTGATTTTTTTTTAAAATTTTTTCAAAATCATGGTTTATTTAAATTGAAAAATAGACCTCAGTGGTACACAGTAACTAATAGAAGCAGAACTTATGTAGGTAAAATAATTTCTCAAATAAGTGGAGAACATTATAAAAACTATAAAGTTACAAAAATTAGGAGAAAATCATCAGGACTAGATCTGTACTATGGTGGAGAAAATGAATTTTTTGATTATGACAAAGTAATTTTAGCAACACATGCTGATGAAGCTTTAAAATTAATTGAACAACCCACTGATGATGAGAAAAATATTCTTACAAATTTTAGTTATAAAGAAAATATAGCTTATATTCATACCGATCAACGTGCCATGCCAAAAAATAAAAAAGCCTGGTCCTCTTGGAATTCTTCAATAGACAATAAAAATCTAGAGAAAAATTCAATTACCTATTGGTTAAATTTATTACAAAACTTAAAATGTGAGGAAAATATTTTCTTAACATTAAATCCTTATTTTGAGATTGATGAGAAAAAAATATTACGAAAAGTTAAATTTACGCATCCTTATTACGATCAAAAAGCATTAGATGCTCAATCTGAGCTTGTTAAAATACAAAATCATAAAGATTTACTTTTTTGTGGCAGTTATTTTGGTTACGGATTTCATGAAGATGGAATAAAATCATCTATTGAAATGTTGAAAAACTTAAATGACTAACTCTTGTATATATAATGGAAATGTAATTCATAAAAGATTTAAGCCTAAGGAACATTTTTTTAAATATAGAGTATTTTCTTTATTCATTGATCTATCAGAACTTAATGAACTTAATAATAAATTAAAATTTTTTTCACTTAATAAATTTAATCTAATAAGTTTTTACGAAAAAGACCATGGTAACAGAGATGGTTCATCACTTCTTGATTGGGTGAAAGTAAATTTAAATAAAAACAACATAGATACTCAAAATATAAATGTAAAACTTTTATGTTATCCTCGAATATTAGGTTATGTTTTCAATCCATTAAGTATTTTTTTTATATATGATAAAAATAAAAATCTAATTTCCATTTTATATGAAGTTAAAAATACATTTGGTGAACAACATACTTACGTTTTCAAAATTGAGAACGAAAAAAAATTGATCCAAAATAATTGTTCAAAAAAATTTCATGTTTCACCATTTATCGAAATGGATTGTAATTATTTTTTTAGAATATTAAACCCTGGAGAAAAGTTATCTGTTGTAATAGATCAATATGACCAAGAGGGAAAAATTTTATATGCATCTCAAGATGGAAAAAGATCTGATTTGACAAGTAAAAATTTAATGAACTCATATCTGAAACATCCTCTGATGACATTTAAAATAATCTCAGCGATACATTTTGAAGCGTTTAAATTATGGATTAAAGGAATTAAGTTTATAAAGAAAAAACTAAAAATTAAAAATAATATAACAGTAGAAAATTAATGTTCTTACACAATATTGCAGATAAATTAGTTTTTAAATTTCTTAAAAAAATTAATTATGGTTTCCTAGAACTTACAACATGTGATGCAAAAGTTTTGAAGTTTGGAGATCCAAATCAAAAATTAAAAGCAAATATATTAATTAAAAAACCAAATTTTAATTATAATTTAATTAGAGGTGGTAGCATTGGATTTGCTGAAAGTTATATGAAAGGTGAGTTTGAAACTGATAATTTGTCGAATTTAATTGAATTAACCGCTAGAAACATTGAAGTTATATATAAATTTTCTGGTCTCCTTGATTTTCCAATGATTAATTTTGTTAAAAATAAAATAATCAAAAATACCAAAAGCAGAAGCAAAGAAAATATCGCCAAACATTATGATTTAGGCAATGATTTTTTCTCTCTTTGGTTAGATGATACACTAACTTACTCTAGTGCTATTTTTGATGATAAATCAAAAAATCTTTCTGAAGCACAGAATAACAAATATCAGAAATTAATAAATCTTATTAAGCCAAATAATGGTGATAAAGTTTTAGAAATTGGATGTGGTTGGGGTGGATTTGCTGAGTACATGGGTAAAAATTATGACGTTAAACTAGACTGTATAACAATATCAAAAAAGCAATTTGAATATGCAAAAGAAAGAATTTTTAAATGTGGTTTAAATGAAAAAGTAAATATTGAAATAAAAGACTATAGAGATCTTAAAGGTAAATATAATTCAATAGCCTCAATTGAGATGATAGAGGCTGTTGGTCAAAATTATTTGGAGGGTTATTTTAATACAATTAAAAATAATTTATCTGAAGGTGGAAAGGCTGCTATTCAAGCAATTACTATTGATGATAGGTTGTTTAATAGATACAAAAATAAACAAGATTTTATTCAAAAATATATTTTTCCTGGAGGTTTTTTACCGAATAAAAATAGTATTAATCGTTATGTCTCTGAGAATGGTTTGACCGTAAATTCATATATTTCTTACGCTGATCATTATGCGAATACATTATCTATTTGGAGAAATGAGTTTTTAAAAAAATGGGATTTAATTAAAAATCAAGGGTTTGACTTAACATTTAAAAGAATGTGGGAGTTTTATCTTTCTTATTGTGAGGCGGGGTTTAAGTCAAAAAATATTGATCTGATACAATTTTCAATGCAAAATAAATAAAATAACGGAGAAAATTATGCGACATATAAAAATAATTAAGTCAATTTCATTGATAATTTCTTTATTCTTATTTACAAGTTGCTCAAATAATAGTGCTATGAAACCAGAGGATTTTAAAAATAAAGAACCAAGATTAATAATAGAAGAATACTTGAGTGGTGATGTTAAAGCTTGGGGTGTTTTACAAAATAGATCTGGAAAAGTTACTAGACAATTTTCTGCAGACCTTAATGGAACATGGGATGGGAAAACATTAGTTCTCAAAGAAAAATTTAATTGGGATGATGGTGAAGTTCAAAATAGAGAATGGAAAATTAATAAAATTGATGAAAATAATTATGAGGGTACGGCAGGGGATGTTGTTGGTAAGGCAAAAGGTTATTCTTATGGACCGGCTTTCAAATTTGAATATATTTTATTAGTGCCAGTTAAAGGTAAAGAAATGAAAATCACTTTTGATGATTGGATTTTCAAACAAGATGATAGGGTTGCAATTAACAGAGCTACAATGACTAAATTTGGTTTTAAAGTAGCAGAGTTGACTGTTGTATTTGTTAAAGATTAGTTATTTTTTTTGATATTTTGTTAGTTTTCCAACTAAACCAAAATAAATCTTACTTGGTAAAAAACTTAGTAGCTTAAGAGTAATCGTGAGTGATTTTGGAAAATGTATTTCAAATATGTTTTTGTTAACTAAACCTTCATAAATTTGATCTGCAGCATATTCAGGAGTTTTTAGAAATGGCATTTTAAAGTCATTTTTATCTGTCATAGGTGTTTTAATAAATCCAGGAGAAACTAAGCAAATACGTACATTGTATCTTTTAAAATCAAAATAAAGGCTTTCAGCTAAATTATTTAGTGCTGATTTAGATGGTCCATAACCAGTTGAGTTAGGTAATCCCCTATATCCTGCTATTGATGAAACAATAGTGATAACCCCATTTTTTTTATCTCTAAAGTATTGCTCAACTGCTTTTATACTATTCACAGTTCCAAAAAAATTAACCTTAAAGACATTTTCTATCTGATCTACATCTATATCTTTTTCTTTTTTTGGATCCCATGTTCCTGTTGAAAAAAAACAAATATCTATATTTTCATATTTATTTTTAATCTCATTAAATACTTCTTTACATTTTTCTTTGTCTGTTACATCTAAAGCAAAACTTGAAATATTTTCATGAGAATTTGATATCTCATTTAATAATTCAGCTCTTCTTGCGGATACAGCAACATTCCATCCTTTATTTGCAAACTTTATTGCTAAAGCTTTTCCAATTCCAGAACTACCACCTGTAATCCAAATAGTTTTTTTATTCATTTTTTGTTATGTATATATCTAGCATGTTTAAAAATAAATTTTTAACATTTATATTATTTCTTGCTATTACATTCTCTGCTTCATTCATTGGAGGCTTAGCTACCATTACATTTAAAGAACCATGGTACTCATTAATTAATAAACCAACATTTAATCCACCAGATTGGATATTTGGACCTGTTTGGACCACTTTATATATATTAATGACAGTTTCAATATGGCTTTACTGGCATACAAAAAATAGAAATTTAAATACTGTTTATATTTATTTTATTCATTTAGTTTTTAATACAACTTGGAGTGTAGTTTTCTTTGTTTTTCATAATATGGTTATGGCACTTTTAGTATTAATCATACTAATAACATTGATAATTAATCTTATTTTAAGGTTTAAACGCGTCAAGATGTTGAGTGCCTATCTTATGATTCCATATTTACTTTGGTGTATCTTTGCACTAATTCTCAATAGTAGTTTAATTATATTAAATTAAATATGGACGATGTTGTAGTAATCGGTGGTGGAATAATAGGAGCAGCAACAGCCTATTTTTTATCTAAAGAAGGCAGAAAAGTTAAAGTTATTGAAAGAGATCCAACTTATAAAACGGCTTCATTCCCATTATCACTTGGCGGTTTTAGAAGACAGTTTTTTCAAAAAGAAAATATATTGTTAGGAAAATTTGCAAGAGAATTCATTTTTCAAATACCGGAGTTATTAAAAACTGAAAAAAATCCTAATCCCACAGCAAGTATGGTGACAAATGGTTATCTGTTAATGTTTGGTCCTGAGCATGCAGAAGAGCAATACAGAGCATTAGAAAACCATAGGGAGTGTGATGCAGGAACGAAAAATATCAAAGGATCTGAATTATCAAAAGTTTTTCCTTATGTAAACAATGAAGGAATTGAAACTGCAACTTATACAGATAATCAAAGTGAAGGATGGATTGATCCATTCATGTTTCATAGCGCTCTAAAGAGTAAAGCAATAGATCTTGGTGCTGAATTTATTAAAGGTGAAGTAAAAAGTATTTCCGAAATAAATGCCAGAACAATCGTATCTGCTGCTGGATGTTGGACAAAAGAATTATTAGAAGACATTCCAGTTGTTCCACAAAAGCACACAGTTTTTAGAGTTAAATGCCCAACATACATAAAAGAAATGCCATTAAGTGGAGATTTAACCACTGGTGTATATTGGAGACCAGAAGGGGGAGAGTATTTAGCAGGTTCACCTATTTCTGTATTTGATGCAGAAGACTTAGAGCCAGCTTGGAATGATTTTGAGGAATTAGTTTGGCCAGCGTTAGCCAAGAGAATTCCTGCCTTTGAAGAACTAAAATTAACTGGCGGATGGGCCGGTTATTATGATTGTAATAGATTAGATAATAATGCAGTTGTGGGTAAACATCCAAAATATGAAAATGTATATATGGCATCTGGTTTTACAGGCAGAGGATTAATGCAAGCACCGGGTATTGGAAGAGCTTTAACTGAATTAATTACAACAGGTTCTTACCAAACAATAGATATAAGTGATTTTGCTGTTGAGAGAGTCTTAGGTAAAACAGCTAGACCAGAGCCATACGTTCTATAATTCAAGTTCCACAAAAAGTTTGATACTTTTTTTTACTCTCTGGAGCAGGTAATCGATATTCGTTTGCTATATCTTGTTCATCATACGGTTTATCTAAAATGTTTAACAATCTAT
>CACOQN010000017.1 GCA_902629285.1 uncultured Pelagibacteraceae bacterium
GATTAGCTTATTCTTCGTCAGACAGTTATCCAGTCTCTAAATTTCATAGCCTCATTATTCCTAAACGACATGTGGAAACATACTTTGAACTAAGTAATGAGGAAATTCAGGCGTGTAATGAGTTAATTTTAAAAACAAAGGAGAAAATTTTAAAACAAGACGCAAGTGTAAAAGGTTTTAACATAGGTACAAACGCTGGAGCACCTGCTGGCCAGTCAATTTTTCATTGTCATATTCATTTAATTCCAAGAAGAGAAGGTGATGTAGATAATCCTCAAGGTGGTGTTAGGTCTGTAATTCCAAAAAAACAACACTACAAAAGAAAGTAAATAATTCTAATTTGTTATTAAAGACAATTTTATCAATAGTTTTTGTTGATAAGATGAGTTATCTAGCATAGAAAAACTTTAAAATTATTTTAAAATAATTTAACATAAGGGTAAAATGTTAGAAACAAATCCATTTTCAGCAGTGTCAGAATTGATCCCTGTCACAGTTATGCAAGGTTTTATAATTGCAATGGTGTTATTAATTGCATGTGGAACAATTATTCAGATGATACACCACAAAAATTTAACTTATTTTTTTAATAATGCAAAAAAAGCAAAACTCCAGGCAACAAGAGAGGTTGGAACTGTTGAAAAAGCAAAAATTTTAGCGAAAACAACGGTTTATGATATTGGAACCACATCTGAGTTAGGTTTTGGAAAAAGAAGGCTTGCTCATGTGCTTGGGATGTATGGAACTATTATATTTTGGATTTCATCTGCAATATTAGTATTTTGTTATACGGGTGCCGATAAATCAAATTCTTCATTATGGTCAGTGTTATGGCATATGGGTGCTATACTTACATGCATAGGAGGATTTTGGTTTTGGTTTTTTTTAAGAGTAGATGTTTCGGCCGAGGCTCACCCTTGGTATAGGATTATCAAAGCTGACTTATTTGTACTAGCATTATTAGCATGCTCATTATTTGGTTTAGTATGGTCTTACACTCAATTTAATGGTCAAGTGGGTTTGTCATATTTGTTTTTTGCTTTGTTTGTAGTTTCAAATTTAGTCTTATTCGGTGGAGTTTACTGGTCAAAATTTGCTCATATGTTTTATAAACCTGGGGCAGCAATACAAAAAAATTTAGCAGAAGCGGATGGTTCCAGAGATAATTTGCCTCCTCCTGCTGATGCACCTGAACAATTTGGTTTAGGCATAAAAAGAGAAGAGCCAAAACATTATTAATATGATAACTAAGAAAGGGTAAAAATAAATTATGTCGACTTTTGTATATATGACCAGATGTGATGGCTGTGGCCATTGCGTGGATATTTGTCCATCAGATATTATGCACATTGATGAAAATATAAGACGTGCAAAAAATATAGAACCAAATTTTTGTTGGGAATGTTACTCGTGTGTTAAAGCATGTCCAAATCATGCAATTGATGTAAGAGGATACGCAGACTTTGCACCAATGGGTCATAGTGTAAGAGTTAGACGTGAAGAAGAAAAAGGGACCATTTCTTGGAAAATTAAATTTAGGAACGGAACAGAAAAGAACTTTGTATCACCTATTACAACTAAACCTTGGGGAAAATTTATCCCAAAACTTGCAGAAGGAGAAAAAATTAAACAAGGAGAATTAAATTCTCAAAGGCTATATACAGAGCCAGAAGGATTAAATATTGATGGAGAACTTCCCTCAGTTCCTAAAAATTCTTTTAAAAAAGGAGTTTACTATTAATGGCTAAACACAAAACTCATTACGAAGATTGCGATGTTCTAGTTGTTGGTGGAGGAATGGCTGGAACTGGTGCTACTTTCGAAGCAAGGCACTGGGGTAGAGATATGAAAATTGTTTGTGTTGAAAAAGCAAACATTGATAGAAGTGGAGCAGTTGCTCAAGGACTTTATGCAATTAACTGTTATATGGGAATGCAGTGGGGTGAAAATCAACCTGAAGATCATGTAAGATATGCAAGAAATGATTTGATGGGAATGGTGAGAGAAGATTTAGGTTATGACATGGCTCGTCATGTTGACTCAACAGTTCATATGTTTGATGAGTGGGGTCTTCCTATGATGAAAAATGAGGAGACAGGTAGATATTTAAGAGAAGGTAAATGGCAGATAATGATCCATGGTGAAAGTTATAAACCAATTGTTGCAGAGGCAGCAAAAAAATCAGCAGATAAAATTTATAACAGAATTATGATTACTCATCTTTTAATGGATGAGGCTCAAGAAAATAGGGTCGGTGGTGCTGTTGGATTTAACATGAGAACGGGTGATTTTCATGTATTCAGAGCTAAGGCAGTTATAGTTGCAGCTGGAGGAGCATCTCATATATTTAAGCCAAGAGCTGTAGGTGAAGGCATGGGAAGAACTTGGTATGCCCCTTGGAGTAATGGTTCAGCGTATGCATTACCAATTGCAGCAGGCGCTAAGATGACACAAATGGAGAATAGAATTGTGTTATGTAGATTTAAAGATGGATACGGACCAGTTGGTGCTTATTTCTTACATTTAAAAACATACACACAAAATGCAAATGGTGAAAATTATGAGAAGAAGTGGTACGACCAAACTAAAGAACTAGTTGGTGAGTATATCGATCATCATCCAACTCCAACATGTTTAAGAAACCATGCATTTATACAAGAAACTATGGCAGGTGGTGGACCAATTCAAATGGTCACAACTGAAGCCTTCCAAGATCCACATCTTGAAACTGTGGGTTGGGAAAACTTTTTAGGAATGACAGTTGGCCAAGCAGTTGTTTGGGCATCTCAAAATATTGATCCTAAATACACAAATCCTGAGTTAACAACATCAGAGCCGTATGTAATGGGATCACATGCCACTTGTTCAGGAGCTTGGGTAAGTGGACCAGAAGATTTATCGCCTCCAGAATATTTTTGGGGATACAATAGAATGCTTACAATAGATGGTTTATTTGGTGCTGGTGATACAGTTGGAGGCAGTGCTCATAAGTTTTCATCAGGCTCATTTACTGAAGGTAGATTAGCTGCAAAAGCAGCTGTGAAATATATTGAGGATAAAAAAGCTGAGGGCCTAAAGGTTTCAGACAAACAATGTGAGGATTTTAAAGAAAAAGTTTATAAACCTCTTGAAAACTATACTGTTGCTCAAAATGAGATTACAGGTGGTACTGTATCTCCAAGCTATATTTCACCCATTCAAGGTCTTCAACGTTTACAAAGAATTATGGATGAGTATGTGGGAGGAATTGCTACAAATTACATGACTAATGCTAACATGTTAAAAAGAGGCTTAGAGTTATTAGCTTGGCTTGAGGAGGATCTTGAAAATGTAGGTGCTGAAGATTATCACCAACTTATGAGAGCTTGGGAGCTAAAGCATAGAGCACTAACATCTCAATGTGTAACAGAACATACAATGTTTAGAGAAGAAACCAGGTGGCCAGGATATTATTATAGAGGAGATCATATGAAATTAGATGATGATAACTGGCATTGTTTAACAGTTTCTAGAAGAGATCCTAAAACAGGCAAATTCACTATGGAGAAAGTGCCTGTCTATCATATAGTGGATGAGAACGAGAAGAAAAAAGCATCTTAATTAACCCCTTAGATTTTTCTTATGGATATTTTATCTAAAACAGACGATGAAATATATGAGTTAGCAAAACCGATTTGGGATAACTTGGTAAAATCGTCAAATCTTAGAGATTATGGTGGATTTACTCGAGATTTCTCTACACAAATGTTATTTGGTGCTAATGAAGTAGAGCTAGGTAAACAATGGTCAAATAATAAGCTTATAACCAACCTTGAAGAAACTTTTAATCCTTTTGGATGTTTAAGAAGAGGAGATCATATTACGGTTCTTATTAAACAGACTAACAAAGAAATACCAGGTGAATTTCTAGGTCGATTAGTTTTAGGTACGGAAGATGGAGAGGTAAAAGTATTTGGAGCTACCATATATTAAAAAAAATATTCATATAATTTCAATATTTGTTTGACAATTAGCGCTGTAGGTGTATTGACGGAGTAAATGCAGTTATCTAGGGTAAAAATATTAAATAAATTATTCAGTCTCAAAACAAGTTTTATAAAATTAGGTGTAATAATTAGTCTTGCCGCTTATTGGGGTATAATTTTACTTGGTACTTTTATCTCTTTTAACTGAGTTGTTCTAAAGAACATAAAGTTATATTATGGATGTATTCTTACCAATTGCCCAGGTTTTTGTTAATCCAATTGAAATACTTTTGTTAAGTGCAATAGTAGGAGTTCTCTCAGGTTTATTTGGCGTAGGTGGAGGTTTTTTAATGACACCATTTTTAATATTTTTAGGTATACCACCAGCATATGCTGTTGCAAATGAAGCAAATAATATTTTAGCTACTTCAGTTTCTGGATCAACAACTCACTACTTAAAAAATACTTTAGATTATAAAATGGGCTTCATGATTGTCATTGGAGGAGTAATTGGAACTTCATTAGGAATTTATACTTTTACTTATTTCAAAGATATTGGAAAAATTGATACTGTAATTTCACTTTCATATATGTACATATTAGCAATCATTGGAACTTTAATGTTAGTCGAGAGTCTTGGGGAAATAGATAGAGTAAAAAGAAATATAGTTGTAAAAAAGAAAGTACATGTCCATTACTGGATACATGGATTACCTTTAAGAATGAGATTTCCTAAATCAAAATTATACGAAAGTATTTTTACACCAATTATAATTGGTCTAATAGTAGGTTTTATAGCTGCAATAATGGGAATAGGTGGTGCTTTTATTTTAGTACCTGCAATGATCTATATTATTAAAATGCCGACTAAATTAGTTCCTGGTACCTCTTTATTTGTAACCATATTTGTTAGTATCATTGTAACTTTTCTGCATTCATTTAATTATGGTTCTATTGATTTATTGTTAGTGCTCATGCTTGTTATTGGTTCAATTATAGGTGTTCAAGTTGGACAAAAACTTGGTGAAAAAATTGATAGTTCAGGTCTTAGAGCATTGCTTGCTATTTTGCTATTAATTGTGGGTATAGCTATTGCATATGATACTTTTTTTGCTGACCATACCAATAATGGAATTTCCAAAACAACAATTTCAGATTTAAACTTTTTTTCAAGATTTATAGTTGATTTTTCTTATGAGATGCCCTTCTTCTATGGATTGTTCACAATTATGTTTGCTATTATTTTAGGAGTAAGCGCTGCGTTTATTAGAAGATTTATTTCAAACCTAAGAAAAAAAATGTTAATTAAATCTTAGATCAGAAAATTTTTTAAAGTTTCTATATAAATAAGACTTATTACCCCAACAGTCACTGCAGCGATTAAACCAACTATAAAAGGTTTGTATCCCATGGACTTAAGTTCACTTAAGTTTATTGAAATTCCAACTGCGGCCATTGCCATTGTTAAAAACACAGTCGCTAAAATCTTTAAATATTCTATAAATTTAGTCCAAATATAAAAATTATTATTTTCAACTGTAAATAGTTGATCACCTAAATTTCTTACTATTATCATTCCAATAAAACCAATTACAAAATATGGAAAAATATTTAAAACAGAGTACTTTTGATCTTTAACTTCACCACTATTATATAAAAAAGCAAAGAGAGGAATTAGCACAACTAAAAAAGTATTTCTAATAAGCTTAGTTACAGTTGCAACATCTAAAGTTTCAGGATTATTAAATTGTTGATCATAAATTAGTCCTGCGGCTGCCACTTGAGAAGTTTCATGTATAGATGTACCAAGAAATAAGCCAACTTCTAGTGCATCATTATCAAAATACCACGCTGCAAAATAAGGATAAACCAACATTGCAATAACCCCAAATAATGTGATGTTTGCAATAGCATAAGCAATTTCTGTTTTTTTTGCATTAATTACTGGAGCAGTTGCAACAATAGCTGTTGCGCCACATACACTTGTTCCAATTGCAATTAAGTAAGACATTTTTGAGGAGATAGCTACTTTTCTTATCAACAACTTAATAAGAATTAATACACCTAAAATACAAAAAATAACCAAAGGTATAGCAACTGATCCAAATTTAATCAGATCAGAAAAACTTAATCTAATACCTAAAAAAATTATTCCTAATTTTAAAATATAATGTTGTGTAAAATCTAAACCAACCATCATGCCTGGTCTTGGAGTAAATGCATTACCCATTAAAATTCCAAGTAAAATTGCTATTAAAACTGTTGAAATTGGACTTTTAATAGTCCCAAAAATTTCAATTGCGATAACATTGTTGATACCTTGTGAAAACAAACAAAAAACTAATGCTAAGCCAATACCTGGAACAACTTCTTTTATATTTTGAAATTTAAATGACACGAAAAAATCTTATGCACTTCTGTAAAGCTTAGTCATCACAAATTCTTTGTGACCTAAAGCCTCAGCACAAGTTAATCTTCCGTTTGCTACCCTTAAAGTTGATTTAATTAATTCGTCTCCAGCCTCTGACATATTCATTTCTCTTGAAAGTAATTTGGATACATCACAATCCACATGTTCACTCATACTTTTTGCAGTCAGTGGATTGGCTGTTAATTTCACAACAGGCTCTATGGGATTTCCTACAATATTTCCTTGTCCAGTTGGAAATAAATGAATATTAAATCCACCTGCTGCTTGAAGTGTAATACATTCTGCAGCCGCAGAAGAAGTATCCATAAAATATAAACCTGGACCTTTTTTTGGTTCCTCAGCTGGTTCTAGAACATCTATAAATTTTAGATTTCCAATTTTTTGAAAATTACCAAATGCTTTTTCCTCGATAGTTGTTAATCCACCAGCAATATTTCCTGCTGTTGGTTGACTTTCTGACAAATCATCTGTTGCTTCTTTTAAAATAAAATCGTTATACTCATTCCAAGTTTTCATAAACTTTGCTGATGCTTCTTGTGTTGCTCCTCTTGTTGCACAAACTTCTTCAGCACCAGTAAGTTCAGATGTTTCTCCAAAGCATAAATGAACTCCGTAGGGTTCAAGTTTTTCCATTAAATTTCCTACTGTTGGATTTGATGCTAATCCTGAAGTTGTATCAGACTCGCCACATTTAACTGAAATCCATAAATCACTTAGCGGACATTCTTCCCTTTGTATTTCTGAAGCCCATTGTGAAAACTCTTGAGCTTTTTTTGATGCTTTCATTACTGTTCCAATATCACCAGTTCTTTCAATATGAAAACCCTCAACAGGTTTGCCTGTTTTTGCAATCCCATCTACTATTCTTTTTGTCCATTTTGGCTCAATACCAATAACAATAACTGCAGCAACATTTGGATTACTGCCAGTTCCAATCATTGTTCTAAAATGTAATTCTAAATCTGCTCCAAATTGAAGTCTTCCATATGAGTGTGGAAGTGCAATTGTACCTTTAATATTATTTGCAACTGCTTCAGCGCATGCATTAGAAATATCATCTACAGGAAGAATGATGACATGATTTCTTGTTCCAGCTCTTCCATTTTCTCTTTTATAGCCTAAAAAACTCTTTGGAATTTCCATTTTATTACCACTTCTTAGTTTTCACATTGTGAACATGAACGTGTTCACCTTTTTTAATTGATTTAACAACTTTACCAATATCGTGACCATACTTAAGAATAGTATCACCTTCATTAAGGTCTACCATTGCAATTTTGTGACCTAAGGGTATTTCATCTACGGATTGAATACTTGTTGAACTATCATCTTCCATAATCCAGCAAGCACAGTCTTGTTTTGGAGTGATTTTCTCAATAACAACTACTCCTACATTGTCTTTTTTATCATGAATTATGATGTCTGTAGTCATATCGTGTCGAATTGTTTATTTGAAATTTGTAAAATCTTATATATTAATCGCTCAAATTAACAAACGATTTTTATAAATATTTTAAAACACATTTAAGAAGGGTCTAATTTTATGACTAAAATGACAACAGAAGAAGCTTTTGTAAAGGTTTTACAAATGCACGGCATCGAACATGCTTTTGGAATAATTGGTTCAGCTTTCATGCCAATTTCAGATATTTTTCCAGACGCTGGTATAACTTTTTGGGATGTCGCTCACGAAACAAACGGTGGATTAATTGCTGACGGTTACACAAGAGCTACAGGAAAGATGTCAATGGTTATTGCACAGAACGGACCTGGAATTACGGGTTTAGTCACTCCTATCAAAACTGCATATTGGAATCATACACCTTTGTTATTAGTTACACCTCAAGCCGCTAATAAAACAATGGGGCAAGGTGGCTTTCAAGAAGTAGAGCAAATGAATTTGTTTAAAGATATGGTTTGTTATCAAGAGGAAGTCAGAGATCCCTCAAGAATGGCTGAAGTGTTAAATAGAGTTATAGAAAAAGCAATAAGAGGATCAGCCCCAGCTCAAATAAATGTTCCAAGGGATTACTGGTGTCAAGTAATTGATATAGATTTACCTCCGATAGTAAGACTTGAAAGACAAGGTGGAGGTAATGAAGCTGTAGCTAAAGCAGCTGACTTATTATCAAAAGCAAAATTTCCTGTAATATTATCTGGAGCAGGGGTAGTAATTGGTGGAGCGATAGAGGCTACAAAAAAACTTGCTGAAAAATTAGACTCACCCGTTTGCTCTGGTTACCAACATAATGATAGTTTTCCTGGAAGCCATCCATTGGCGGTTGGTCCTTTAGGATACAATGGATCAAAAGCTGCAATGGAGTTAATTTCAAAAGCTGATGTGGTATTAGCTTTGGGAACAAGGTTAAATCCTTTTTCTACATTACCTGGTTATGGAATTGATTATTGGCCAAAGAATGCAAATATCATTCAAGTTGATATTAATCCTGATAGAATTGGTTTGACCAAAAAAGTAACAGTAGGGATAAGTGGTGATGCAAAATTAGTAGCTGCACAGATCTTAGAAAAATTATCTTCAAATGCTGGAGATACTGACAGACAAGCTAGAAAAGATTTAATACACCAGACTAAATCAGCTTGGCTTCAAAAGCTATCAAGTCTAGATCATGAGGATGACGATGAAGGTACTGTTTGGAATAAAGAAGCTAGAGAAAGAGATTCTGACAGGATGTCTCCAAGACAAGCTTGGAGAGCAATTCAAGCAGGAATGCCAGAAGATGTTATAATTTCAAGTGATATAGGAAATAATTGTGCGATAGGAAATGCATATCCTACTTTTGAAAAACCAAGAAAATATTTAGCACCAGGATTATTTGGTCCATGTGGTTATGGATTTCCCTCTATTCTGGGGGCAAAGATTGGTTGCCCAGATACACCAGTAATTGGATTCGCTGGAGATGGAGCGTTTGGTATAAGTATGAATGAAATGAGCTCATGTGCTAGAGAAGAGTGGCCGGCAATAACTATGGTTATATTTAGAAATTATCAATGGGGTGCAGAAAAAAGAAATACTACTTTATGGTTTGATAACAATTTCATTGGCACAGAATTAGATCCAGAATTAAGCTATGCAAAAGTAGCAGATGCGTGTGGATTAAAAGGTGTAACAGTTAAAACAATGGAAGAAACTACAAATGCAATTAAAAAATCTTGCGAAGACCAAAAAAAAGGCATGACAACTTTTATAGAAGTAATTCTAAACCAGGAGCTTGGCGAGCCTTTTAGACGAGATGCAATGAAAAAACCAGTCAGAATTGCTGGGATTAATAAAAATGATATGAGAAAACAAGTTTCTTTAAACGAAAATTAAAACATCTCATGAGTTTTTTTAAATTAAAAAACTCTAACCTAAAAAGAATTTTTTCTAAATTATTAATACTTTCAATTTCACTTTTTTTAGTATTAATATTTTTAAATTTTATTTTAATTAAAATTAGTAAAAAACAAAATATCCCACGACCATTGGCAAGTTCTTTAACAAATTATTTATTTACTTATTATCCAGATACGTACGAAAAA
>CACOQN010000018.1 GCA_902629285.1 uncultured Pelagibacteraceae bacterium
TGTGCTTTATATAATTTTTTTATAAAACAAGTTTTTATTTTTTTTTGATTCAACATTTCATTGATCTTTATACTTAGTGAGGTTTTGCCTGTACCACCAATGTATATGTTGCCAACACAAATAGTTTTTATTTTTGTTTTTTCATACTTTGGTCTATGAAAAACTGAATATAAACTATTAAATACTCCAAAAAGAAAAGTTATTGGATAAAATAGGTATGCATAGATATTTGGTTTTTTATAATCCCAAAATTTAGGTTTTTTCAAATTCATTATTAATTAGATTATCTAACTCTTTTATAGTTTTTTTTAAAATTTTTTCTCCAATATTTTTAATTTTAGTACCTGTCTTTTTATTTTTGTTAAATCTTATAGATGAGGTTAATTGATTTGGTGAAGTAATTTTTTTTGAAATTTTTAATTTTTTAAGTAGTTTATAAACATCTTTAAAATTATCAATATTAGGTCCGTGTAAGATCTTAGCTCCATAACGCGCTGCCTCTAATGGATTTTGCCCACCTCTTTTTTCAATCGATCCACCTAAAAAAACAGTTGTTCCAATCTGATGGAAAACATCCGTTTCACCAAAAGTATCCACAATATAGATATCAATATTTTTAAGACTATACGGTTTTTTACTATGTAGTACTGTCTTTAAATTAAGTTTTTTGATTTTATTATTTATTTCATAAGCTCTATCCACGTGCCTTGGGATTATTATTGTGATTAGATTGTTAATTTTTTTTTTTAATTGCAAATGTGCTTTTGCACAAAAAACTTCTTCATTTCCGTGAGTACTTGATGCAATCCAGGTTTTTTTTCCTTTAAATTTTAATTTTAATTTATTTGAAATTTTATTCTGATTTAAATTGTTATTTTGACTAAACTTTAAATTTCCTATTTGATTAATTTTTTTTGTATAAATTTTTCTTAAAAATTTTTTCGTTTCAAAATTTTGTGGATATGCAATTTTTATCTTATTGAAAATTGACTTTGAAAAAAACTTTATTTTCATCCATTTATTAAAAGTTTTTCTTGTAAGTCTTGCATTAAGAAGAATAAGTGGAACATTGTAATCATCTATCTTCTTAAACATATACGGCCAAATTTCTGACTCGACAAAAATTGATAAATTTGGTTTCCAATACTTTAAAAATTTATTTACAAAAAAGAAATGATCTATAGGAAAAAATTGATGAATTGCTTTTTTAAATTTGAATTTTTTAATAACTTTAGAAGAGCTCAGTGTACTTGATGTAACAAGAATCTGATTAATTTTTTTACTATTTTCATAATTTTTGATTATAGGAATAATACTCAACAATTCTCCAACACTTGAGCAATGAAACCAAATGAGATTTCCTTTACTTCTTTTTTTTGATGCTATAGCAAATTTTTCACTATATCTATTGCTATCCTCTTTATTTTTCAAAATTCTGAAAAGAATTATTACTGGAGATATTAAAAGAAGTAGAGTCAAAAAAATTTGATAAAGAACAAACATATTTATCTTTGCATTTGTTTTTCATAAAAGTTTTTATATAATTTTGAAGAGACTAAAAGATCTTCATGATTTCCATTATCAACCACTTTACCTGAGTCAATGAGATAAATATTATTTGAGTTTAAAACAGTAGAAAGTCTATGAGCAATTACTATTGTGGTTTTATTTTTAGTTAAAGTGCTCAATGCTTCTTGAATTTTCGTCTCTGTTTCCGAATCTAATGATGATGTTGCCTCATCCAATAAAATTATGGGACTTTTCTTAATCATTGCTCTTGCAATAGAAATTCTTTGTTTTTCTCCTCCTGACAATCTTAAGCCATTTTCACCAATTATTGTTTCATATCCATCAGGTAGTTTTTCGATAAAATCATGTGCATTTGATAATTTTGCAACTTCAAAAACCTCTTCATCCGTTGCATTTTCTTTTGCATATTTAATATTATTTTTAATTGTATCGTCAAATAATGTTGTTTCTTGGCTTACTAAAGAAATTTTATCTCTTAAAGATACAAGTGTTACATCATTAATTAATTGATTATCAATGTTTATTTCTCCATCGCTCGCTTGATAAAATCTAGGAATAAGATTTAATATAGTTGATTTACCAGATCCACTATGTCCTACTAGAGCAGTCATTTTTCCACCTTGAAACTCAAGATTAACATTATTTAGAACACTTTTTTCATTTGAGTCATAATTAAAAAATATATTTTTAAAATTTATAGTGCCTTCAGTAATTTTTAATTCTTTAGCATTTTCTATGTTTTTTATTTTATTAACTGTGTCAACAATTGGTAAAATTCTAGATGCTGCTGCTATACCTTGATTTATCACCATATTTAAAGTTGATAGTGATCTAACAGGTTGATAAGCAAGCATCATAGCAGCTAAAAAGGAGAAAAAATTATTTACTTCAATTTCATTATTAACTATTAGTTTTCCAGAATAGTAAATCAAAATAGCAATCATAATACCTGTAAATACCTCCATTATCGGAGACATTCGCACTAATAATGTGCCTATCTTTTTATTCTTTTCCATTAATCCAACCAAATGAATGTTAGCTCTGTCAATTTCAAAGTTTTCTCTTTGGAAAATTTTAGCTATTTTATGATTTTTAAATAATTCCACTAAGTATGTAGTTAAAAATCCAGATTTTTCTTGAGCTTGTGTAGCTGCTTTTCTCATTCTTTTACCTAAAGTTCTCGAAGCAAAACTGGCTAGAGGAATCATTATTAATGATATGAGAGCAAGTTTCCAATTTTGTACAAACATTACAATTAAAAGGCCAATCAGTGTAAGGCTGTCTTTAACAAGATTTAAAATAGCTGTGCTTAATAAATTTGTAATATGTTGAACGTCATAAGTTAAATTGGAAATAAATTTTCCAGAATGCTTACGATCTATAAATTGTGTATCAGCATTAATTAACGACCTAAGCATATCAAACTGTAATCTTTTTTTAACTTCCTCACCCACGAATATCATAAGCACTTTTGCAATATATAGAGAAATACCTTTAGCTGAGAATGCTAAAATAATTAAAAGAGGTATTAATAAAAGTAGTGATTGATCTTTTTCTATAAAAATTTTTTTGATTGCCGGGTCTAAAAGCCAGGCAATAGCTGAAGTACTTCCTGCAACTATTACAGAAAAAATAGAGGAGAGAATTATTTTATTTAAATACTTTTTTGTATAGTCTTTATAAAGTCTTTTAAGGATTTCTATTTTTTTCATTATAAATTTTTTGCAACTAAAATATTAATTAAAATGATCAATCCAAGCATATTATTGCTTTTAAATATTTTTAGGCACACAGAGGGATTATTTTGATTAAATTTTCTTATTTGAAAAATAAATAAATGTATAAGAGGGATAATAAAAATTACAAAAAATATATTTTCAAAATTCATATAGAAGCCTCCTAATAAAAATAGAATTGAAAATATGAAGTAGCACAAAAATAAGAATTGTTTAGCATTATTTTTAAACTTAATAGAGGTCGATTTTAATCCTATTATTTCATCGTCTTTAATATCTTGATATCCATAAACTGTGTCATAGCCCAGTGTCCAAAATATGGCTCCTAAATAAAAAATAATTGGAACAAAATCAACACCTCCTTTTATTGCTGTCCAACCTAAGACTAGCCCATAATTAAAAGTAACACCTAAATATAGTTGAGGCCAGTATGTTAATCTTTTCATTAGAGGATATGTAAAAGCAAGCGGCATAGAACCTAAAGCTAATATAATTGTAAAAAAATTGAAATTTAATAAAACTAATAAAGCTAAGAAACACAGCGCAGTTGCATAAATAATTCCAAGTTTTATTGAAATTTTTCCAGACGCAATTGGACGGTCTTTTGTTCTAAATACCCTAACATCATATTCCTTGTCTAGAATGTCATTTATTATACACCCAGCTGATCTCATGAGTACTGAACCTAAAAAAAATAAAATCAAATAAAATAAATATAAAGTTAAATTTTCGTTAAAGTCATAAGCTAAAGTCAAACCCCATGCACAAGGCCAGAATAACAACATATAACCAATTGGTTTCTTAAGCCTAATTAATTCTACAAAAAGATTTACTTGGTTCATGATATTTTACTTGTAAATAACAAAGGCTAGTTTCATAATCAAATTGATTCGTATGAATATAGATTACACAGTGACAGCTCTTATGTTTCCAGCAATCCCATTAATGATGGCTGTTTATAGTAACAGATTTCATTCTCTAAGCATATTAATTAGACAGTTGCATGACGAGCACGTCTATGAAAAACATATCCCGCCTGAATGGAAAAAGCAGTTTATCAACTTAAGTGGAAGAATTACACTTTTGAGATGGACTATACTTTTTGCTTCTTTTGGTTTTCTTTTTAATATGTTGACTGTATTTGCTTTATATTTAGACGAGTTGTTAATTGCTAGGGTAATTTTTGGCTCGTGTTGTTTATCAATGATAATTTCAATTCTTTTTTTTATTAGAGAAATTCAAATTTCTACCAATGCATTAAAATTACATATGTCAGATATGGACGTAAATGTTAACTAGGGATAATTACAGCAGGTCCTAAAATTTTTCTACCTTCAAGATCTTGATGGGCTTTAATAATTTCTTCTAATTTGTATTTTTTAAAAATTTTAATTTTGACTTTACCAGAGCTAATTTTTTCAAACATTATTTGTGAAGCCTCATCTAGCTCCTCTCTTGTTGATAGGTATTGTTGCATAGAAGGTCTTACAAGATAAAGTCCTTTAGGTTGAATTACTTTTGGTACATTAATATCTGATAATGGTCCAGATGCATTACCAAAAGAAACCATCATGCCTCTTACCGATAAACATTTAATAGATCCATCTAAAGTATCTTTTCCTACACCATCATAAACAACTGGCACTCCCTTACCATCAGTAATTTCTAAAACTTTTTTTGCAAAATCTTCTTTATTATAATTGATCACATGATCATAACCATTCTCTTTAGCTATATTTAATTTTTCATCTGATCCAACTGTACCTATAACATTGCAGCCTAAACTCTTTGCCCATTGGCCAAAAATTTGACCAACTCCTCCAGCAGCTGCGTGAAACAATATTGTTTCTCCTGATTTGACAGGATAGGTTTTATGTAAAAGATAAAAAGTCGTTAAACCTTTTGTCATTAAAGTTGCAGCTACCTGAAGATCAATACTTTCTGGTACTTTTACCAAGTTCTTTGTAGGGTAGTTTCTATGTGAACTATAAGAACCTAAAGGTATACCTGCGTAAGAAATTTTATCACCAACTTTAAAGTCTTTTACATTTTCTCCAACATCAGTAATAACTCCAGCGCCTTCCAAACCTATACCAATTGGTAATTTTAATGGGTATAAACCCGATCTGTGATAAGTATCAATGTAATTTAGACCAATTGCTTTTTGTTCAATTGTTACATGATCAATGCCAGGCTTGTCTAAAGTAATATCTTTAATTTCTAATACTTCAGGCCCACCAGTTTTATTAATTTCTACAGCTTTCATAATTTATTTTACAAAAGTATCATTATGATAATCTTGCACTGCCTGTAAGATTTCTGCTTTAGTATTCATTACAAAAGGTCCACCTCTAGCTATCTCCTCTTTAATTGGCTTTCCAGAAATGAGTAAAAATTTTGCATTAGATAAAGCTTTAACATTTAAATTCTCACCTCTTGTTAATAAAATTAAAGTACTATCTTTAATATTATCATGTTTTTTCTTTCCAATTTCTACTTCACCATTAATTAAATAAATAAAACTGTTGTGAGTTTCTGGTAAAATAAAATTAAATTCTTTATTCTTATTTAACTCAACATCAAAATACACAGGCTCAACATTGTGTCCTTTTACTGGTCCTTCTGCTTTCTCAAATTTACCAGCTATGACTTTAATTTGCTTATTATCATCTTTATGAACGCTCATTTTATCTGCATCAATATAAATATACTCAGGTTTGCTCATCTTTAGTTTAGCAGGCATGTTTATCCACAATTGAAAACCGTGAAGCCTACCTTCCTTCATCGCAGGCATTTCAGAGTGAATTATTCCACTTCCTGTTTTCATCCACTGCACATCTCCAGCGGTCATTCTTCCCTTTCCTCCAGTACTGTCTTCATGCTCGAAGTCTCCAGCTAACATATAAGTAACAGTCTCAATTCCTCTGTGTGGGTGGGGAGGAAAACCAGCAATATAATCCTCACTATTTTCAGATCCAAATTCATCTAACATTAAAAAAGGATCGAAATAATTTGGCTCAACACCAATACTTCTCTTAAGTTTTACACCAGCACCATCTGATGCCTGAATGGGCGTTATAATTTTGCTTACTTCAATTGTTTTCATAAATTTAAGAAATAATACTTATATCTTATAATTCAATATTATTTTTTATCTAAACTGTAGCCTCGTGCTCCATTTGCAATTAGGAACATAAAGCCACCTGCTAATGCAATATTTTTAAGAAAAGCTGTTAATTGCATTTGATCACTAAAATCATTATGAAAAATAAAAGCAGTAGAAATACAAAATAAAAATAATAATGAGGCAGCAATTTTTGTTTTATATCCAATTACGATAAGTATAGGGGCAACTATTTCAATAATAATTGCTGGTATGATCATAATGCCGGGTAAGCCGTAGCCATCCATCCATTCAATTGTACCATCGTAATTATTAATTTTGAAAATTCCATTTATAAAAAATAATACTGATATAAATATTCGGCCTAATAAATCTATAATACTTGTCATTAAAATTTAATTTAACTCCTAACTACATCTATTACAACGAATTGTTGCAAACATATCATCCCAATCGTCTTCTTTTTCCTCAACGAAATCCATTAAACATCTTAATGCCTTTGATTTGTCAGGAAGATCATATTTGTCAACTATTTGTTCTAACATTTTCTCTGAGTCAGAATATATTTCAAAAGATATTTTTTTTTTTTCACTCATATTTGTTCCTTTTGAATGAAGGATATATTTTTAATCATCTTATGATATGAGCCAAATGATCGCCTCAAATTAACTGCAATAACTCTAATAAATTTTTTATTTTATACCTAGGATTGTAATCTAAATTATCAAAAATATTTTGATTTCTATTTACCCAAATAGAATTATAACCGTAATTTCCACCACCAGATACGTCCCAAGTGTTAGAACTTAAAAAAGCAACTTCATTTTTGTTAATTTGATATTCTTTAATTGGGATATCATAAACTTTGTAATTTGGTTTATAAATACCAACCTCTTCAATAGAAAAAATATTATCAAATAAATTTTCTAAATTATTACTTATAACTAATTGTTCAAGAAGATCAGGGGTACCATTAGAAAGAATTGCAAGTTTTAAATCTTTTTCTTTTAATGATTTTAAGACTTCTGGCACTTCTTTGAATGGTGAAAGAATTTTATAAAGATCCAACAACTCATTTCTCATCGAAGAATCTATTTCGTAAGCTTTCATTGATTTATCTAAACTATCCTCTGTAACCTGCCAAAAATCTTTATGGCGCTTCATTAAACTTCTAAGCCAAGTGTATTCCAATTGAGTGGTTCTCCAATAATTAGCAAAACCTTCCCACTTATCACCAATTTTATCTTTACACTTTTCAGTAGCTGAATTGACATCAAATAAAGTTCCGTATGCATCAAAAATTATTGCTTTAATATTTTCCATAAACTAACTTATCAATATGAGTAACATTAGATTATTTTTTCAAAAAAGTTTATCTCTTAATTTGATTGACAAACTTGATAAATCACAATCTCACTATATTTCAAAAGTTATGAGAGTTAAAGAGAATGAAGTTTTTTCTTTATTTAATAATAGTGGTGAATGGGAAGCGAAAATTTTAAATATCTCAAAAAGTATAGTTGAATTTAATGTTACAAAGCACTTAAGACAGAAAGAAAATAACAAACAAATTTGGTTAGCTTTTTCCCCTATTAAATCAAATTATTTTAATTTTATGATTCAAAAAGCTACAGAGCTTGGTGTAACAAAGTTTTCACCGATTATTTTTGATAGAACAGTTGTTAGAAAGATTAACAAAGAGAGATTAGAAAAAGTAATTATAGAAGCTGCAGAACAGTCAAATAGAATTAATGTTCCAATAATTGAAGAGCCACAGAAATTAAAACATTTTCTAAGTAATGATATGGATTTAATATTTACGGATCTTAATACTACTAATACTAAAATTGATGTTAAAAAGTTAAGAACAAAGCCTACGTGTGTAATTATCGGACCTGAAGGAGATTTTTCCGAGAAGGAAAGGGATGAGATTCTTAAATTTGATGGTGTTCAGTCTATTAAAATCAATGAAAATATCTTAAGATCTGAAACGGCTGTGATTTCTGCTCTATCGATAGTAAATTACGCCATTAATTGATATTTTGTCGCTAAAAGTAAAAGTGTATTTTTTTAAAAGACGCTCTATATAGAGTAAAAATGAAAAAATTTTTATATATAATTTTATCATATTCAGTTGCGTCAAATGCTTTCGCTAATCAACCATTTGATTGGCAGTTAGGTTTTCAAAAAGCTGCCTCAGAGTCTATGAGAGATATAGTTAATTTCCATAATAACTTATTACTTCCGATTATAATTGCAATCAGCGTTTTTGTATTATTTTTGATGGTATATGCTTGTATCAGATTTCGTGCATCAGCAAATCCAATTCCATCAAAAAGAACTCACAATGTAGCTGTTGAAGTTTTATGGACGTTAATTCCATGTTTGATTTTAATCGTAATGGCAGTTCCGTCATTTAAAATATTATATTCACAAGATGCTATACCAAAAGCAGATGTAACTGTTAAAGCAATTGGTTATCAATGGTATTGGGGATATGAGTATCCTGATCAAAATATATATTTCGACTCCTATATGATTGAAGACAAAGATTTAAAAGAAAATCAACCTAGACTGTTAGCTGTAGATAATGAATTAGTTGTTCCGGTCAATAAAGTTATTAAAGTTATGATTACTGCAAATGATGTTCTACATGCTTGGGCATTACCGTCGTTTGGGGTAAAAAGAGATGCTGTGCCAGGTAGAATTAATGAAACTTGGTTTAAAGCTGAAAAAGTTGGTACTTATTACGGTCAGTGTTCTGAACTTTGTGGTATTAAACACGCTTTTATGCCAATTGAGGTAAGAGTTGTTACGGACGAAGAATATGAAGAATGGTTATTAGACGCCAAAATTAAATTTGCAAAAGAAATTATAGATCAAGATCAATTTAAAAAACTAGCGAGTAAATAATAATGTATACACAATCAGCATCACACGACGATCATCATACACCAACTGGTTGGAAGCGTTGGGCTTATTCAACTAACCACAAAGATATTGGAACAATGTATCTAATATTTGCAATAATTGCTGGAGTAATCGGCACAGCATTTTCAGTTTTGATGCGAATGGAATTGATGCATCCTGGTGATGGGATTTTAGGTGGAAACTATCATTTGTACAATGTTTTAGTGACGGGTCATGGTCTTATTATGATCTTCTTTATGGTAATGCCTGCAATGATCGGTGGATTTGGAAATTGGTTTGTGCCAATAATGATTGGTGCTCCAGATATGGCTTTCCCAAGAATGAATAATATTTCTTTTTGGTTATTACCAACGTCATTTATTTTGTTAATTATGTCTATATT
>CACOQN010000019.1 GCA_902629285.1 uncultured Pelagibacteraceae bacterium
ACCAAAGCTAATAATTAAAATTGAAAAATAGGCAAATATCGTTCCAGCAACTGTTAATAGAGGTGCTAAGTTATTAACATCTAAGAAATTATTTAAGGTAAAAAATATTTGAAAATGCTTCACTTGTAATTTTGACATCACTCAATAAAACAACAAAGAAAAAAATTATCATACCTAGATAAACCATAATAGCTGAAAAATTGATTATTTTTTTGTTATATTGAATGCCCACAGTGAATAACAAAGTCTGTGCAATTATTGTGATGACTATAGCAAACCAGTCGATAATATTAAGACCAAAATAAAAAATAATAAAGGCTTCTTGCTCTAATAAAGAACTATCAATTGAGAAAATTAATATCCTTATCAAATATACTAATATTTTAGATAAAAAATATGTCTGGATACCAAATAAAAAAATTCCAACTAAACTTCTAATTAATCCAAAAAATTTAGCACCGTTAAATCCAAGTGATGATCTTAACAATACTGCAAATGGTAAACCGAATTTTTGAGAAGGTTTACCAATTATATTTGAAAACAGATAAACAAAAAAAGAGCCTAATATAATTCCGAAAAATACTACAAATACATTTAAACTATATAATAAGTAAAGTGAGGATATTAAGGAGAAACTAATTATACTTTGTACATTTGTTCCCCAGAAACAAAATAAATCTTTCCAATTCCAATTTTTGTAATTTGGGTTAACTGTTACTAAATCCCAATTTGAAAGAGAGTATTTTACTTTTGGCTGATTCACTTAATTTATTCTAAACTAATAAAATTTACTGTCCATATAAGAGAGTTGGTAACCATAAAGCAATTTTAGGAAATATGATAATTAAAACTAAGCCTATAATTTGTAGAACCATAAATTGCATCATTCCGTAATAAATATCTTTTAAATCCCACTCTGGAACTACACCTTTTAAGAAATATGCGGACAGTGCTACGGGTGGAGATAGCCAGGCGGTCTGAAGATTAACAGCTACCAATATAGCAAACCAAGTTAAATTAAATCCTAATGCTTCTACAAGTGGCAAAATTATTGGCACAATTATCATAACAATTGGAACCCATTCTAAAGGCCAACCCAACAAAAATATCATGACCATAATCATTCCTAAGATCAGATATTTATTCATCTCTAAACCTAATAAAAATTCAGTTAGTAATGTTGGAGTTCCTAATCTAGCAAATACAGCTCCAAAAAAATTTGAAGCTGCAACTAAAACCATTATCAAAGCTGTTATTTCTAAAGTTTTAACAAGAGCGTCTTGTAATTTTGGTAAGGTGAGTTTTTTATAGGCTATTGATAACAATAAAGCGCCCATTGCGCCACAACCAGCAGCCTCTGTAGGTGTAGCAAACCCAAATAAAATACTTCCTAATGCTGCAAAAACTAATGCAGCTGGTGGAACTAAACCTAAAAAAAATTCAATCCACACTTCTTTCATACTAGCTGCACGCATTTCCTCTGGAAGTACAGGTCCAAGTTTTGGATTAATCATGCATCTTATTGTTGTGTAACCTGCATATAAACTTGCAAGAAGTATGCCTGGAATAATTGCTGCAGCAAATAAATCAATTACAGGAATTTCCATTATTGGTCCCATTACAACAAGCATAATACTTGGTGGTATTAAAATCCCTAAAGTTCCACCCGCAGTTATTGTTCCTGCAGCAAGCCTTACATCGTAACCCGATCTGTTCATTGATTTTGCTGCCATAATTCCTAAGATTGTAACTGAGGCGCCAACAATTCCAGTTGCAGCAGCAAATATTACTGAAACAAATAATACCGCGTAATAGAGCGATCCTTTAACTCTAGCTAACATCATTTGGAATGCTGAAAATAATCTTTCCATTAAACCAGCTTGTTCCATCATTATTCCCATGAACACAAAAAGTGGAACAGCGGCGAGTGTTTGCTCGGTCATGACCATCGAGAATTGGAGGGTCATTAGATAGAAAACTAATTTTCCAAAACCTAAATAACCAAATACAAAACCTAAAAAAATTAAAGTGAAAGAAATTGGAAATCCAACAAAAATAGCAAATAGCATTACACCAACAAGAATAAAACCTAATATGGCTGGATCTATTAATTCAGCAATCATTTATCCTCTCCAGGCCATTCACCCTTTTTAGCAGCCCAATAGCTTTTTAATAATTCTGAAATACCTTGAATCAGTAAAAATATAATTCCAACTAATAAACAAGTTTTAATAGGCCACATATAAGGCATCCATGTGGTATCCATACCTCTTTCACCTCTTTGTATAGATTCTCCAACATAACCAACGGTCATATAAAGAAATACAATTAAACCTGGAAAATAAAATAAAAGATATAACCAAAAATCAATTTTCCCTTGAGTTTTAGTTTTAAAATTACGATATAAAAAATCTGCTCTAATATGCACCCCCCTAGAAAGAGCATAACCTGCTCCCAACATAAATAATGCACCATATAAAAAACGACTTATGTCATATGCCCATATCGTAGGTGCTAAAAATAATTTTCTTGCAAGGACTTCATAAGTCATTGCAAATATTAATGGCATTAATATCCAACAGACTATGCTTCCTATCCACTTACTAAATTTATCTATATTAACTATTGATTTTGACATCCATGATGGCATGTCCTCTGGCATTTTTCCTGAACCACCTCGCCTTTCAGCGATCATTTCATCAGATATATCCAACTTACTTGGTTCGTCTGCCATAAAATTCTTCTTAAAAAATTAGAGCGGACTTTATAGTCCGCTCTAAATTAGTTATAATTTGATGATTACTTTAATGTTGCTGCGTGAGCCATTCCTAGCTTCGCATTAGACATTTGAGCACCACTCCAGAAAGGAACAGCAATATCAGCAAAGTTTTTCATAGAAGTATAAACTTCATTAAAAAACGCGTTGTCAGCAGCATTCTTGTTTAAAGAAGCTTTTGCAGCAGCCATATATTCTGTGAAATAATCAGAAGGTGTATCTTCTAAAATTACTCCGTGCTTAGTAGTTAACTCTCTTAAAGCTTTACCGTTTTCATAGATTCTGTAACTTAAAGATTTAGCTAATGAAGCATTAGCAGCAACTTCAAGTGACTTCTTCTCATGAGCAGTCATAGCATTGTAAGTTTTCCCAGTAATATAAAAGTCAGCATTTACGACTACTTGGTGTAAACCTTGTAGATAGTAGTGCTTTAATACTTTTTGGAAACCGAACGTTAAGTCTGGTTTTGGACAACACCATTCAGCAGCATCAATAGTTCCTGCTTCAAGAGCTGGTAGAATATCTCCACCACCCATAGCAACAGATGCTATACCGATGTCTTTATAAGTTTGTCCTGGAATTCCTGGAGGAGTTCTGAATTTATATTTTCTAAAGTCAGCCATATCTTTAATTGGTTTTGGAAACCAACCTAAAGCCTCTGGTCCAACTGGTTGAATCATAAATCCTTTAATATCTCTTCCCATTTCTTTCCATAGTCTGTCATATAGCTCTTTTCCACCACCATATTGAAACCAAGATAAGAATGCGATGTTATCTATACCAACACCACCACCAGCTACTGGAGATCCAAATAGCATAGCTGCAGGATGATCACCTGACCAATAGTGTGTCCAAGCAAATCCACAATCAATTAGACCTTTGTCAACTGCGTCTAAAGTTTCTTTTACCCCAACTACAGCTCCAGCAGGTAAAATTTCAAACTTAAGAGATCCACCTGTCAAAGTTGTAACCGTGTCAGTAAAGTCTTTTAACATCTTAACTTCATCAGCTTTAGTGTTAAGAACTGTCTGACATTTTAGTGTTTTTGCAGCATTAGCATTTGAAATAAATCCAAATACCATAGCCACTGCAAATAACATTGAAATGATTTTTTTCATATTGTATTTCCCCTTTTTTATTTTTAAAAATGAAAGATTGTCAAAGAATGAATTTTAAAACAAGTGTTAATATGAATTTTTTTTATTTTTTTTTATAGAAATCTTACAAAAAAAAATTTTTTAAACTATAAGGGTGTAAATTAATGGATAATTTTGATTATATAATACTCGGAGCTGGATCAGCAGGGTGCGTGCTCGCAAATAGATTGTCAGAAAATTTTTCTAATAAAGTACTACTCTTAGAGGCTGGTGGCAAGGATAACTATCCATGGATCCATATTCCAGTTGGTTATTTTAAAACCATGCATAATCCTAAAACAGATTGGTGTTATAAAACTGAGCCAGACGAGAGTATGAATAATATTTCTATTAGGTACCCAAGAGGAAAAACCCTAGGAGGTAGCTCATCTATTAATGGTCTTTTATATATTAGAGGTCAGCACCGAGACTATGATGTTTGGAGACAACTCGGAAATACTGGCTGGGGATGGGATGATGTCTTGCCTTATTTTATAAAAGCAGAAAACCAAGAAAGAGGCAAAAGTGAATTTCATGGTGTAGACGGGCCTTTGTCAGTTTCAGATCAAAGAATTCATTTACCTCTTCTGGATGAATTCCAAAATGCTGCTGAAGAATTTGGTATTCCAAAAACTAAAGATTTTAATACAGGGGATAATCACGGCTGTGGTTATTTTCAAGTTACAGAGAAAGATGGTTTTAGGTGCAGTACTTCGGTTGGATATCTTAATCCAATTAAAAATAGAAAAAATTTAAAGATAATTACTCACGCACACGTTAAAAAAATTAATTTTGAAAACAAAGTTGCTAAAGAAGTAGAGTTTTGGCAAGATAACGAGTTAAAGAAAGTTCAAGTTAATAAAGAAATTATTCTTTCCTCAGGTGCTATTGGATCTCCTCAAATATTACAAGTTTCTGGAATTGGTAATTCTGAAAAGTTAAAAAATCTTGGAATAGACATTGTGCATAATTTAAATGGTGTGGGAGAAAATTTGCATGACCATTTAATGCTAAGACCAATTTATAAAATTAATGGCATTAAATCACTTAATAAAAAAATAAACAGCTTATTTGGAAATTTAATGATTGGGCTAGAATATATATTCAACAGAAGTGGTCCTATGACTATGGGTGCTAGTCAGCTTTGTATGTTTGCTAAGAGTGACTCTTCCTTAGAATTACCTGATCTACAATGGCATGTACAACCAATGAGTATGGATACTTTAGGTGCAACCAAAAATCATGACTTTCATGCCTTTACTCCAACTGTATCTAACATTAAACCAACAAGTAGAGGACGTGTAAGTATAGTAGATAAAGACTCAAGAATTTATGCAAAAATAAAACAAAATTACTTATCAACTGATAACGACAGAATTATTGCTGCTAAGGGATTAAAATTAACCAGAAAAATTATTATGGAATCTAAAACTTTTAAAAAATATACACCAGAAGAATATAGACCTGGTATACATATTAATGATGATGAGGAATTAGTAAAAGAAGCATCAAATTATGCTCAAACAATATTTCATCCAGTTGGAACGTGCAAAATGGGAAATGATGAAATGTCTGTAGTAGATGAAAAACTTAAAGTAAAAGGTTTAGATAATATTAGAGTAATAGATGCATCTATAATGCCAAATATTACATCTGGAAATACAAATGCACCAACAATAATGATTGCAGAAAAAGGTGCGGACATGATACTAAACCAATAATGTTTGCAGAATTTTTTACTCCAGAGCAAATAGCAATATTAACTCAAATTATTTTTATTGATTTAGTTTTAGCTGGCGACAACGCGATTATTATTGGAATGGTTGCATCAAAATTTCCATTAGAGCAAAGAAAGAAAATTATATTCTGGGGCATTGGTGGTGCTGTAGTTTTAAGAATAATTTTAACTTTACTAACAGCTTATCTTTTGCAAATAACTGGATTAAGACTTATTGGTGGATTATTACTACTTTATATTGTTTACAAACTTTACATAGATGTAATCAAAGGTTCAGAAAAAGAGGAAGATATCAATGTAGATAGCTCAAGTTTTTTCAAGGCTATTTGGACTGTTTTGCTTGCAGATTTTACAATGAGTTTAGATAATGTTTTAGGTGTTGCTGGAGCAGCTGGCGATCATTATGGATTACTTGTTTTTGGATTGGTTTTATCAATTATTTTAATGGCTACCGCAGCGACATTAATTTCTGGTTGGATTAAAAAATACAAATGGATCGCTTGGCTTGGATTATTGGCTGTATTACTTGTTGCTGTTGAGTTGATTTACACTGATATTAAAATATTATTCTTTTAATGTATCTGCAAAAAATAAATCTTAGAAATAAATATGCATTGGTAACTGGTGCTGGTAAAGGATTGGGAAGAGCATGTTCTATCGCATTAGCAGAGGCTGGTGCTACAGTTATAGCCTTAAGCAGAACTCCTTCAGATCTAGATAAGTTAGAAAAGGATATTAAAAAAGTTAAGGGAAAAATTATTAAAGTTTCCTGCGATGTAATGAATTATAAGGATTTAAACCAAAAATTAGGAAAAATTAAAATAATTGATGTGTTGGTTAATAATGCGGGAACTAATATTCCAGAGCCCTTTGAAAAAATTAAACAAAAAAGTATGAATTACCTTATAGATTTAAATCTCAAGGCAGCATTTAATGTAGCGCAACTTGTAGTAAAAAAGATGCTTAAAAATAAAAAAAGACCTGGATCTATTATAAATGTGTCTTCACAACTAGGTCATGTTGGTATGAGTGGAAGAAATGTTTACAATATGACTAAATTTGGAATTGAAGGATTAACAAAAGGAATGGGTGTCGAATTAGCTAAAAAAAATATTAGGGTTAACACTGTAGCTCCTACCTTTGTTGAAACGCCAATGGTAAAAAAATTTTTTAAAAATAAAAAATTTAAAAAATTGGCTCTTGGAAATATTCCCATGGGAAAGGCAGCAACAGAGAGTGACGTTGCTACAACAGTATGTTTTTTGGCATCATCAGCATCTTCAATGATAACTGGAACATCAATAATTATAGATGGTGGATGGACTGCTCAATAATATATAGACTTTTTTTTGTTTTTTTAATTTTTACATCTCCAGTTAAAGCTATTGAATTTCAAGGTAAATTTCTACAAGGTCATTTTATTTTAGGTAAAACTGATCCTAAGGCTAAGATATTAGTTGGAAAAAAAGAGGTTAAAGTATCAAAAGATGGTTTTTTTGTTTTTGGTATCGATCGAGATCAAAAATATGATCTTAAATTTACTAAAATCATTAATGGAAAAAAATTAATAACTACAAAAAAAGTTTTGAAAAGAAAATATAATATACAAAGAATTGACGGCCTAGCTGAAAGCAAAGTAACACCACCAGAATCAGTATACAAAAGAATTAAAAAAGAAAATAATGCAATTGGAGAGGCAAGAGCTATAAATTCTAATTTACAATTTTTTAAAGAAAAATTTATTATGCCAGTCGAAGGAATAATTAGTGGTGTTTATGGTAGTCAAAGAGTACTAAATGGTAAACCAAGATGGCCTCACTACGGTATAGATATTGCTGCTAAACAAGGGACAATGATTAAGTCATCTGGTTCTGGTGTGGTTACTATGGCAGAAGATGATTTATATTATACTGGTGGAACAGTTATAATGGACCATGGTCATGGAATATCGACAATATATTCTCATTTAGAAAATGTTTTAGTTTCAGTTGGTGACCAAATTAATCAAGGAGACATCATTGGAACAGTTGGATCAACAGGAAGATCCACTGGACCTCATCTTGATTTTAGAATTAATTGGTTTCAAACAAGACTTGACCCAATGTCTGTTCTTAAATAAAAATTATAATTATACATATGAAATTCTTTAGTTTTACATGCTTAATTTAAACTTATCAATTTCCTTATTTTTTTATTTAGTAAAAACTTTATACAAAAAAAATTTTAGAAAATTTAATGCATTAAAAAAAATTGATAAAAAAATGCTTCAATATATAAATTTTGACAATGGTTATTTTGTTGAAATGGGTGCACATGATGGAGTCCATAATTCTAATACACTTTATTTTGAGAAATATAAAAAATGGAATGGTATATTAATAGAGCCTTCGGAATATTTTAAATTTTTGAAAAAAAATAGATCAAAAAAAAATAAATTTTTCAATTGTGGTTGTAGTAAATTTAATGAGAAAAGTGAAACCATATTAGTGGGGAAAGGAGATTTTTCTGTTTGCGTCGATTTAATAGATAAAGAACATGCTGAAAGTCTCATAAAAAAACAAATACAATCAAAATTTAACATAAAAAAAAATACAATAGAGCTTAGAAATTTAAATTCAATTCTAGAAGAGGCAGATGCTCCAAAATTAATTGATTTTTTTTCTCTAGATGTTGAGGGAATGGAAATAAATGTTTTAAAAGGAATTGATTTTCATAGATACAATTTTAATTATTTGCTAGTTGAATGCTCTAATGAAAATAAAAAAGAGGAGGTTTTTAATTTTTTAAAAGAAAAGCAATATACTTATATTGAAAATCTTACACCGTGGGATGTATTGTTTAAATATCAGACCTAGCCTTAACTCTCTCATAAATTAATCTTGCTCTAATTCCCAAGCTTAGAATTGGCTCCGGTGGTAACCAAGTTGGTGGATTTCTTTTTTCAATAATTTCAATTTCATTACTATTTTCATTACAAGCTTTAATAGCAATCTGCTCACCAAACAAAGTCCCCACACCAATTCCTGATCCATTATAGCAACCTGCAACAAAAATATTTTTGTCAATTTTTTCGAATATTTGAGAACCATTTCTAGTACGTGAGACAATTCCTGACCAAGAATGTTGAATAATATTATCAGGCAATTGAGGAAATCTTTTACTTATTCCAATTTTATGATTTAAAGATCTCTCATTTAATTTTTTTTTAGACATTTTAAACGGATTATGAACCTCTGCAGTATTTCTTATTAAAATCCTTCTATTTTTTGTTAATCGTACTGTTGCACCCATTGGTTTTATTGGTAAAACACCCCATTCATTTGGCTCACCTATTAAATTAAACTCTTTATCAGTTAAAGACCTGGTCATGCTTGCTGTTAAAGTGATAGGAAAATTATAATTAGATTTTATTCCTAAAGATTTGAGAAATCCATTTGTAGCAAAAATAATTTTTTTAGCTTTTATATTTCCATTATTAAAATTACAATGAATATTATCTTTAATAGTTTTCCAATTTATCAAATGAGTATTTTCATAAAGTTTTACATTATTTGGTAAAGCATTTATCATGGCTCTAACCAATTTTCCAGGATGTAATAATATACCTCCTTTTGTATAGAGTGCAATTTTGTAAAAATTTGTTCCTAGTTTTTTCTTCAGCTCATTATTGTATAATATTTGATGTTCAAATTTTAATTTTGTTAAAATTTCTGAAAAATTATTTAAAATATTTATATCCTTATCTTTCGATGAAGCAAAATACTTACCTGTTTCATTCCAATCACATTCTACTTGATACTCTTTAATGAAGTTTTTTACTGTTTCGATACCTAATTCATAAATATCTGTCTTATTTTTATAACTAGACATTTCTTTATTTGATGTAAAACCATCATTAAGTGTAGTGTCTACTAAATAACCAGAATTTCTTGAGCTAGCACCCTCGCCAGCAAGTTGAGCATCAACTA
>CACOQN010000020.1 GCA_902629285.1 uncultured Pelagibacteraceae bacterium
AAATAGTTCATTAGCAGCCACGTCTAGACAAATGGAGACATCTTTGCCGTTTTTAAACCCAGATTTTTTAATGGCGCTTACAATTAAATCTAATGCTTGATTGTTACTGCTAATCATTGGTGCAAATCCACCTTCATCACCTACAGATGTTGATAAACCTTTATTTTTTATTAATTTACTTAAATTTTTAATTACAACAAAACATATCCTCATAGCCTCAGAAAAACTTCTAGCGCGATCTGGTCTGATCATAAATTCTTGAATTCTAAGACCATTATTTGCATGAGCTCCTCCATTAATAATATTCATCAATGGATAAGGTAGTTGAAAATTTTTTTTTTTAAAAAAAGTTTCATATAGAGGCAATTTTCTAGCTTTTGCAGAAAGTTTTTTAACTGCGATGGAGACAGCAAGCATCCCATTAGCTCCCAAATAAGTTTTTTGTCTCGTACCATCAAGATTTATTAGCAATGCATCTATTCTTTCTTGATTGTGAATATTTTGACCTTTTAACTTTTTTGATATTTTTGTATTAACTAAATTTATAGCATTTAAAACACTCTTACCTAAATACCTTTTGTTATTCTTATCTCTTTTTTCAAAAGCCTCAAAAGTACCTGTAGATGCACCAGATGGACATATAGCGGAAGCACTATTATTTTTAATATAGACTTCTGCTTCAACTGTTGGATTTCCTCTGCTATCAAATACTTGGCGTGCTTTTACTTTTAAAATTTTACTCACTATTTTTAATTAGATTATCAATATCGTTTAATTGTTTTAATAGATTCTCTAATTTATTCAACGGTACCATGTTAGGTCCATCTGAAGGTGCATTGTCCGGGTCTTGATGTGTTTCAACAAATACTCCAGCAACACCTACAGCAACCGCAGCCCTTGCTAAATACTCTATAAATTCTCTTTGACCTCCAGAAGTTTCGCCTTGACCGCCAGGTTGTTGTACTGAATGAGTTGCATCAAAAATGACTGGATAACCATTCTTAGCCATTATTGGTAATGATCTCATATCTGAAACTAAAGTATTGTAACCAAAACTTGCGCCTCTTTCTGTAACTAGAATATTTTCATTTCCTGAGTCTGAAATTTTTTTAGTTACATTTACCATATCCCATGGTGCTAAAAATTGACCTTTTTTTACATTAATAATCTTATTTGTTTTAGCTGCTGCAATTAACAAATCAGTTTGTCTACATAAGAAAGCTGGTATTTGTAAAATATCTACGTGATTAGCTACTACAGAACATTGTTCAACATTATGAATATCAGTTAAAATTGGGACATTTAACTCCTTTTTAATTTTGTCAAAAATTGGCAAAGAAACTTCTAGACCTGCTCCTCTTTTTCCTTTTAAGCTAGTCCTATTAGCTTTATCAAAAGAGGTTTTGTAAATAAATCCAAGTTCAAACTTATTTGTAATTTCTTTAATTTTACCCGCCATATCCATAGCATGTTGCTCTGTTTCAAGCTGACAAGGGCCAGCGATAATACAAATCTTATTATCATTCGAAATTTCTATATTTCCACAATTTACTTTAATGCTACTCATTTGTGATGTTTTGCTGCTTTGATAAATGATGAGAATAAAGGATGAGGTGCCAAAGGTCTAGATTTAAATTCTGGATGAAATTGAACTCCCACAAACCATGGATGATTTTTTAACTCAATAATTTCTGGTAGCTTGTTATCTGGTGATAAACCTGAAAAAATCATACCTTTTTTTTCAAATTTATCTTTATAAGCAATATTAACTTCATATCTATGTCTATGTCTTTCTTTGATTAATTTTGATTTATATATTTTTCTAACCTTTGAATTTTCTTTTAATTTAGCATCATAGGAGCCTAGCCTCATTGTTCCACCCAAATCTTTATCTGTACCTTTGATTTTTTTACCATCCTTTGTCCACTCATTTATTAAACCTATTATAGGTAAACCTTCTTTATCAAATTCACTTGATGTTGCTTTTTTTAAATTTAATTGATTTCTTGCAAATTCAATAATTGCCATTTGCATTCCATAACAAATACCTAAGAAAGGAATTTTATTTGTTCGAGCATGTTTTATTGCTTCTATTTTTCCATTTGTCCCTCTTTTTCCAAATCCTCCAGGTATCAATATTCCCGAAATACCTTTTAGTTTCTTCTTGATTTCTAAAATTTTTAATTTCTCCGAGTCTATTCTAACAAGATTAACTTTAGTCTTATTATCTATTCCACCATGGGTTAATGCTTCATCTAAGGATTTATAAGCATCTTTTAGCTCTACATATTTTCCAATAATAGCAATATTAACTTGCTTTTTGTTTTGCAAAATAATTTTAGTAATTTTTTTCCATGGATTTAAATTAGCCGGTTTTTTTGATTTTAATTTAAAATAATTTAAAACCTGAGTATCTAATTTTTCTCTATAAAAGCTTATAGGGGCTTCATATATAGTTTTTACATCAACAGTTTCGATTACATTTTTAATATCAACATTACAAAATAATGATATTTTTTTTCTATGCTCTAATGGAATAGGTCTTTCAGATCTACAAATTATTATATCTGGTTGAATACCAATACTTCTTAATTCTTTGACTGAGTGCTGAGTTGGTTTTGTTTTAATTTCATCAGAAGCCTTTAAGTACGGTACTAATGTTAAATGAATAAATAATGCATTCTTTTTTCCAACATCATTTGCAAATTGTCTTATTGCTTCTACAAATGGTAAACTTTCAATATCACCCACTATTCCACCAATTTCACAAATTACAAAATCTTCTTTAGATGATTCGTTTTTAATAAACTGTTTTATTCGATCTGTTATATGAGGAATGACTTGAACTGTTTTACCTAAATACTCACCTTTACGTTCTTTTTTTAAAACATCATTATAAATTTTCCCTGTAGTAATGTTGTCTGATTTTTTTGCTGATACTCCAGAAAATCGCTCGTAATGACCAAGATCTAAATCTGTTTCTGCTCCATCATCTGTTACATAAACCTCCCCATGTTGAAATGGACTCATTGTTCCTGGATCTACATTTAAATAAGGATCTAATTTTCTTAATCTTACTTTATAGCCTCTAGACTGTAACAAATAAGCAAGGGATGCTGAGGAGAGACCTTTACCAAGGGAAGAAACCACGCCGCCGGTGACGAATATATATCGCGCCATGGAAGAATCTTATAGCGAATAAAAATTAAAATGGGAAGTGTTAATTAATTATTTTCTGGAATTGAAGGTGTATCTTCAGTTTTTTCCTCTATAGTATCTAATACAGAGCTACTAGGAGTAAGCTCTGATCTTGAAATTATAGTAAGGGCTAAACTACAAATAATAAAAAGTGTTGCAACAATTGCAGTAGCTTTAGTCATGAAACTACCAGCTGATCTTGATAACATAAAATTTTCTTGTGATACACCGATACCAAGAGCCCCACCCTCTGATTTTTGAAATAAAACTAAAAGAACTAAAATAACGGCAAGTATGATGTTAATTACAAGTAATAAATTTTCCATGGTGGTTTAATTAATGGTTTTTTTAATTATATCAATAAATTTTTTTGAATTTTGAGATGCTCCACCAATCAAAAATCCGTCAATGTTGGGAATTTTTTTTAATTTATCTACGTTATCACCATTTACAGATCCACCATATAAAATTTTAGGATAATTTTTTTTAAATCTACTTTTTATAAATAAAATTGTTTTAATTAATTCTTTCTCTTTTGGGATTATACCCGTTCCTATAGACCACACAGGCTCATAGGCTATAATAATTTGAGATTTCTTTTTTATCAATTTTAATCCTTTTTCAATTTGACTTTTTAAAATTTGATTTGTTTTATTTGTTTTTTTTTCTTTTAATGTTTCGCCAATACAAAAAATAATTTTTAGACCAGTTTTAATTGCGCTTTTAATTTTTAAGTTTATTAATCTGTTCGTTTCTCCTAACAGTCTATTTTCAGAATGACCCAAAATAATATACTTTGCTCCAACGTTTTTGAGCATACTGGAGTTTACTTGGCCGGTATAAGCACCATACTCATAACTATAATGACAATTTTGAGCACCAACCTCTAATTTAGTTTTTTTAAATCTTTTAGACAAAGATCGAATTAATGTATTTGGAGGACAATAAATTATTTTGAACTTATTTTTTTTATTATTTTTTGAAAACTTTATTACTTTATCAAGTGAATTGAGAGTTCTTAAATCACCAAACATTTTCCAATTAGCTACAAAATATATATATTTATTTGTCATAATTGACTTTTTAATCTATAGATTTGTTTTTTACAGATCAATAAATTTATAACGTATGATTGAAAAATTAAAAAACTTAGGCTGGAAACAATTTGGTGGACTAGTGCTAATTGTGATAATTATAATTGCGTTTGGCTTTGGTGGTTTTGGTGGAGGATTCAGTACAAATAATCAAAATAATATTGCAAAAATAAATAAAACAAATGTAACAACTCAAGATTTTATTGACTATGTAAATCAAAGTGGAATTTCACAAGAAGCAATTAGAAATAATTTAGAAAACAATATAATTGAAGAACTCTTATCAGGATTAATTTCTACAACACTAATTAATTTAGAAATCAAAGACTTTAATCTTTCAATAAATGAAAAAACAATATTAAAAAATATTAAAGAGAATAAAAATTTCCATGATGAAAATGGTAAATTTGAAAGAGTAAAGTATGAAAAATTTTTATTATCAAAAAATATGTCTGCACCAATATTTGAATTAAAATTAAAAAATAGAGAATTACAAAAACATTTATTTGATTTTATTGGGGCTGGAACTATTACACCAAAATTTTTAATAAATAAAAAATATGAAGAAAATAATAGATCTTTAGATATTGAATACTTTGATATGGAAAATCTATACAAAATTAAGTCTAATTATACTGATGATGAAATAAAATTATTTATAGAGGAAAATAAGGACCAATTAAAAAAAGAATATATTGATTTTAGATACGTAATTTTAAATCCTAAAAATTTAATTGGTATTGAAGAATTTAATCAAAAATTTTTCGATGAAATTGATGAAATTGAAAACAAAATTTCACAAGGAAATAGTTTTGAAAATATTTTACAAAATATTAAAGTAAATATTATAGATATTGCTAAATTTGCACCAAGCTCTGATGAGCAATCAAATGAAGGATTAATTTATGCAAAAAAAGAATCAAAATTAGATTTAATTGAGAGTGGTGATAATTTTTTACTTTATAAAATTGATAATGAATATGATTTAGCTCCAGATTTAGATGATGAAGTAATTAAGAATGAACTAGCTGAATTAATTTATCAAAAAGGAAAATTTGATTATAACAGAAAAATTTTAGAAGAAATTCAAAATAAAAAATTCGATAATACAAAATTTGATGAATTAAGTAATTTTAATAAAGAATACATGACAATTAACTCTATTAAAGACGATAAAGTATTTGAAATAAATTCTGTAGAAATGCTTTACTCATTACCAATTAATTCTTTTACATTAGTAAACAACAGTGAAAATAGGATTTTTTTAGTAAAAATAATAGGTTCAAATAAAAATCTGTTTAACAAAGAAAGTGAAGATTATAAGGATTTTATAAATAACGAATTTACTAACACAAGAAAAAGTATTTTAGCCTCTTACGATCAATTGCTTACAAGCAAATATCAAATACAATTAAATCAAAAAACCATCGATAGAGTTAAAAATTATTTCAAATGATAATTAATCGAAGCTTCAAAGATTTTAAGTTTCGGCACAGAAGCAAAAAAAATCAAATCATATTTACTAAAAAGAAAGTAAAAAATGATGAGGAAGTATTAAACTTAATTAATAATTTTCTAGATGAAAAAAATAGTTTTATTTTTGAATCTGTAGAAAAAGGAAAAATTAAAGGTAGATATACAATATTCGGTAAAAATCCTGATAAAATTTGGGAATTTAATAACAGTAACTCATATTTAATTCAAAAAAATAAAAAGAGAAAATTAAATGAAAAACCAGAAAAATTAATTGAAAAAATCATAGAAGATTTCAAATTTGAAACACCTAAAAACTTGCCTAAAATTTGTTCATTAATCTCTGGATATTTTTCTTATGACTCAATAAGGTACATAGAAAAAATTCCAAATAATTGTAAAAACGATCTCAATTTACCAGATGTAAGACTAATGCGTCCCAGAACTTTAGTTGTTCATGATAATTTTCAAAAAGAAATATTTTATATATCTAACATTTTTAAAGATGAAAAAATTAAAAATTATAAAAATAAATATGAAGAAATTAAATCTGATTTGTTCAAATTACTCATTCAGTCATCCATTAAAAATATTGATAGAAAAATAATTCAAAAATCGAAAAATATTAAAGTTAAATCTAACACTTCAAAAAATAAATTTTTATCGATGGTTAATAAGGCAAAAAAATATATTAAATTAGGAGATATTTTTCAGGTTGTTTTAAGCCAAAGATTTGAGGCAAAATTAACAAAGAAACCATTAGATATTTATAAAAAACTTAGAGTAACAAACCCTTCTCCTTTTATGTTTTTCTTCAATTTTGAGGATTTTCAAATAATTGGTGCAAGTCCTGAAATACTTGTAAGACTTAGGGATAATAAAATTACTGTAAGACCAATTGCAGGAACTAGACCAAGGGGTAAAACTAAAAAAGAAGATCTTTTTTATGAAAGAGACCTACTTAAAGATAAAAAAGAACTTTCAGAGCATTTGATGTTACTTGATTTAGGTAGAAATGATGCTGGTAAAGCCTCAAAGATAAATTCAGTGAAAGTTACAGAAAGTTTCATTATTGAAAGATATTCTCATGTTATGCATATAGTTTCCAATGTGATTGGGGATTACAATAAAAAATTTTCAAAATTTGAAACTCTCTTGGCTGGTTTTCCAGCAGGCACTGTTTCTGGAGCTCCCAAAATCAGGGCTATGGAAATTATAGATGAATTAGAAACTTCAAAAAGAAAAGTTTACGCTGGTGGAATTGGATACTTTGCTGCGAATGGCGAATTTGATACTTGTATAGCTTTAAGAACCGCTGTTGCTAAGAATAAAAAATTTTATGTGCAGGCTGGCGCAGGTATAGTTGCAGATAGCAAACCTAAAAATGAATATGAGGAAACAATTAATAAAGCTAAAGCTTTAATAAACGCATTGAGATAATGAACATATTATTAATAGATAATTACGATAGTTTTACTTTTAATTTGTATCACTATATTTCCTCATTAAATACAAATGTTGATATTGTTAGAAATGATAAAATTACCTCAGAGGAAGTAATAAAAAAGAAATACGACAAAATAGTAATTTCACCTGGACCAGGTAACCCAAATCAATCTGGCAATTGTATAAAGATATTAAATTCATTACATAAAGAATTACCTTTTTTAGGAGTTTGTTTGGGTCATCAAATAATTGGTCAAGTTTTTGGATCAAAGATTATTCAAGCAAAAAAACTAATGCATGGAAAAACAAGTAAAATTAAATCAAAAAAAATTGGTATCCTTAAAAATCTTCCAAATACTTTTGAAGCTACTAGATACCATAGTTTGGTAATTGATAAAAAAACTTTATCAAAAGAGCTGGAGATTACAGCAGAGACAGAAGATGGGATTATAATGGGTGTTCAACATAAAAAATTTAATATTCATGGTGTACAATTCCATCCTGAAAGTATTAAAACTAAGTTTGGAATGAAAATTCTCAAAAACTTTATTAATTATTAAATTTATGGATCAAATTTTAGAAAAACTGAGAAATAAACAAGATTTAACCTTTGAAGAAAGTAAAACTGCTTTTGAAATATTAATGACTGGAAAAGCCAGTGATGAACAAATTTTTAACTTTTTAACACTATTATCTGAAAAGGGTGAAGTTGCTGACGAAATAGCAGGTGGTGTTTACGTTTTAAGAGACAAATCAAAAAGAGTTAATATAGATAATTGTATAGATACTTGTGGTACAGGAGGAGATGGTATGAATACACTTAATATATCAACAGCTTCTGCATTATTACTTGCAAGTATGGGTGTGAAAGTTGCAAAACATGGAAACAAAGCTGTGTCTTCTAAATGCGGATCTGGAGATGTTTTAGAGGCTCTAGGTATCAAAATAAATCTTGAACCAAAAGACATTGAAACCCAAATCAATAGAAATAATTTTGGTTTTATGTTTGCACCGAATTATCATAGTGCAATGAGATTTGTTGGGCCTGTAAGAAAGAAAATTGGAAAAAGAACTATCTTTAATATGATTGGTCCATTAAGTAATCCAGCTCTTGTAAAAAGACAAGTTGTTGGTGTCTTTGATAAAAAATTATCAAAAATTTTTGCAGAAGGACTTAAAAATTTAAATTTAAAATTTGCCTGGATAGTAAATAGTGAAGATGGATTAGATGAAATATCTCCATATGCAAAAACTAATATTATTCAATTAAAAGATGGTCAAATAACTGAAATTAAAATAGATCCAAATGCTTTAGGAGTAAATGCAGATGATTTTAAAAATTTAGTAGGTGATGATGCAAAATTCAATGCTGATAAGATGATTAAAATATTTAAAGGTGAAGATAATGATTTTTCAAAGGCAGTTTGTTTAAATGCTGCAGCGGGTTTAATTGTTGGAGAAAAATCTTTTGACTTTTATGAAGCTTATAATCAAACAAGAGAATTTATCCTTTCTGGAAAAACCTTTTCACATCTAGAAAAATTACAAAATGTCTGAAAATATTCTCCAAAATATTATTAAAAAAAAAGAAATCAGAATTTCTGAACTGAAGAAAAAGAAACCTTTGGAAATTATATCTCAGCATCCGCCTAACTCTATAAATTATTTAAATTTTAAAGAAGCAATCGAAAGTAATATTAAGGAGAATAATTTTTCAATAATTGCTGAAATTAAAAAGGCGAGTCCATCTGCTGGGATATTAGTAGAAAATTATAAACCAGTGGATATTGCTAAAATTTATTATAAGAATGGTGCAACATGTCTATCTGTTTTAACAGAGGAGGAATTTTTTTTAGGAGACTTATCTGATATTTATAAAATAAAATCTTTAAGTAATCCTATGCAGCCAACAAGCCCTGATAACATGCATATCCCAATTTTATGCAAAGATTTTTTTATAGATATTTATCAGGTACATTTAGCTAAATATTATGGTGCTGACGCCATATTAATTATTTTAGCTGGTGTTTCAGAAAAACAAGCCAACGAATTATATGAAGAGGCTCTAAAATTAGATATGTCAATAATCGTTGAAGTACACACAGTAGAAGAGGCAAAGAAAGCTTTAAATTTTAGTGATGCATTAATCGGTATAAACAATAGAAATTTAAAAACACTTAAAACCGATATAAGTACAACCTATGATATTTATGATGTTTTAAAAAATCATAA
>CACOQN010000021.1 GCA_902629285.1 uncultured Pelagibacteraceae bacterium
GGAGGTATCAGAAATTTTGAAAGTATTCAAAAATATACTGATGCTGGTGTTGAAAAAGTTATTTTAGGAAGTGCAGCTATAAAAGATAAAAATTTTTTAAAAGAAGCTTGTCAAAAATTTCCAAATAAAATTGCTTTAGGTTTAGATGCTAAAGATGGTTATTTATCTGTTTCTGGTTGGAAAGAGAATTCAAATCAATTAACTCTAGATTATTTGAAAGAAGTGAACGACTATGGAGCAAGTAGATTGATTTATACGGATATTAATAGAGACGGGATGAAGCAAAGTCCCAATTTTGAAGAGACAGCAAATGTTGCAGATACTTCTAATTGCCCAGTAGTTATATCTGGTGGGGTCTCGTCAATTAATGATATTAAAAAAGCAAAAGAATTAAATAATAAAAACATTGAAGGTATTATAGTTGGAAAAGCTATATACGATGGTGATATTCAATTAGATGAATTGGCGAAGGAATTAGATGCTTAAAAATAGAATAATACCCTGTTTAGACGTTAAAAATGGTCGTGTAGTTAAAGGTATTAATTTTGTTGATTTGAAAGATGCTGGTGATCCTGTTGAGCAAGCTAAAATTTACTCTGATGGTGGTGCTGATGAAATTTGTTTTTTAGATATTACTGCATCAAATGAAAATAGAGATACTATTTTTGACGTAGTTGAGAGAACTTCTAAGAATTGTTTTGTTCCTTTGACTGTAGGTGGTGGAGTTAGAAGTATTGAAGATATTACTAAATTACTGAATTGTGGTGCTGACAAAGTATCTATAAATACAGCTGCAGTTCAAAATCCAAAAGTGGTTGAAGAAAGCTCAAAGAAGTTTGGTTCACAATGCATTGTTGTTGCTATTGATGCAAAAAAAAATGGTGAAAATTGGCAAATTTTTACTCATGGAGGAAGAAACCCAACTGGGATTAATGCTATTGAATTTGCAAATAAAATGGAAAATTGTGGAGCAGGTGAATTACTTGTAACCTCAATGGATAAAGATGGAACTCAATCAGGTTATGATATTGAATTAATGAAGACAATCACATCAAATGTAAATATCCCTGTAATTGCATCTGGTGGTGTTGGAACATTAGAACACTTGGCTGAAGGTATCAAATCTGGTGCAAGTGCAGTTTTAGCAGCATCTATATTTCATTATGGAACCTTTTCTGTTGCGGAAGCTAAACAATATTTGGCTTCAATAGATATACCTGTTAGAATTTAATATGCTTAAAATTTTAGAAGAACTTATCTTGCTTGCCAGAGAAAGAAAAAATAATCCTGTTGAAGGTTCTTATACAAATAAACTCTTAAAAGATAAGAATTTAGCAAAGGAAAAGGTGCTTGAAGAAGTAAATGAGCTAATAGAAGCTGTTGAAGAAAACTCAAATAAGATACATGAAGCTGCAGATGTTCTTTATCACCTGATGATGTACCTTGAGGTTAATGATATAAAAACTGAGGAAATTATGGAAGAATTGTCTTCTAGAAAAAAATAATACTTAAACAAAATACTTATAAATTCTATAAGTATTTTTCCTTTAAAGAAAAGATATACTTTTTTTAAATGAGCCACAAATTCTATAAACCAGCACGATCAAGATTGCAAAGAAGTGAACTAGCAGTCCCAGGTTCCTCACCACAAATGTTTGAGAAAGCTTTAAATTCTGTAGCAGATTATATTTTTTTAGATTTGGAAGATGCTGTTTCTCCAAATGACAAAATCACAGCAAGAGCAAATGTTATAAAAGCTCTTAATGAAATCAAATGGAGAGAAAAAGGTAAAACAATTTCAGTAAGAATAAACAGTCTTGATACACACTATATGTATAGTGATTTAGTTGAAATAGTAGAGCAAGCAGGCGAAAATTTAGACACTATCTTAGTTCCAAAAGCTGGAACGGCGAGTGACGTTTATATGGTCGATTGCTTATTGACACAAATTGAAACAAATAAAAAATTAAAAAATAAAATTGGAATTGAATGTTTAATTGAAACTGCATTAGGTATGTCCAATATAAAAGAAATAGCAAAATCAAGTGAGAGACTTGAAGCTTTGCATTTTGGTGTTGCAGATTATGCAGCAAGTTTAAGGGCAAGAACCGTTGTTATAGGAGGTTTAAATCCTGATTATCCTGGTGATCAATGGCATCATGGTTTATCACAACTAGTAATGACTTGTAGAGCCTATGGTTTGAGAGCAATAGATGGACCTTTTGGAGATTTTAACGACCCAGATGCTTACATTGCTGCAGCGAAAAGAGGAGCTGCAATTGGGATAGAAGGTAAGTGGGCGATACATCCTTCACAAATAGAACTAGCTAATAATGTTTTTTCTCCACCAGAGGCAGAGGTCAACAAAGCAAAAAGAATTTTAGAAGAACTTGATAAGGCTTCTAAAGAAGGAAAAGGAGCAGCACAACTTGATGGAAGAATGATCGATGCTGCATCAGCTAGAATGGCAGAAAATATTGTAAACATAGATAAATTAATCAATAGTAAATAATTATGGATATTCACGAGTATCAAGCAAAAGAAATTTTACAAAGTTTTGGAGTTACAATTCCAAGAGGTGGAATTGTTTATAGTCCCGAAACTGCAGAAAATAAAGCCAGAGAAATAGGTGGATCAAAATGGGTTGTAAAAGCACAAATACACTCAGGTGCCAGAGGTAAAGCTGGAGGAGTAATTGTTTGTAACTCTCCTCTAGAAGTTGCTCAAGCAACAGATAAACTTTTAGGTAAAAAACTAGTTACCAATCAAACAGGTCCTGAAGGAAAAATAGTAAATAGAATATATATTGAAGAAGCAACAGATATAGAAAAAGAATTATATCTAGGATTAGTTTTTGATAGAGCATCGGAAAGTATAATGGTCGTAGCCTCAACAGAGGGAGGAATGAGTGTTGAAGAAATTGCTGAAGAAAAACCAGATTCTATTATTCGATCTAAAATTGAAGTTGCAGTTGGAATTCAAAGTTTTCAAGCAAGAGAATTAGCATTTGGTTTAGGTATTGAACCAGAATTAATTAGAAGAGCCTCAGAAACCATTATGGGATGCGCTAAAGCTTTTAGTGAGTTAGATGCTACAATGGTTGAAGTTAACCCGTTAGTAATTTCAAAACAAAAACAGATATTAGCACTAGATTGCAAAATGAGTTTTGACAATAATGCGATGTTTAGAAGAGATAAAGTTTCTGAATTGAGAGACAAAACTCAGGAAGACGAGAAAGAGGTTTATGCGTCTGATAGAGGACTTAATTATGTAAGTTTAGAGGGAAATATTGGAAACATTATTAATGGAGCTGGATTAGCAATGGCATCAATGGATATGATTAAATTAGCAGGAGGAGAACCAGCCAATTTCCTTGATGTAGGTGGAGGGGCAACCCCTGAAAAAATTGTAAAAGCTTTTAGGCTTATAACCATGGATAAGAAGGTGAAAGTAATACTAGTTAATATATTTGCTGGAATTAATAGATGTGATTGGGTTGCGGAAGGAATAGTTCAGGCATTAGAAAAAATAGAAATTAAGGTTCCGCTAGTAATTAGATTAGCGGGTACAAATGTAGAAAAAGGAAATAAAATCTTAAGAGATAGTAAATTAAATTATATTGAAGCAAACACATTAGAGGATGCCGCAAATAAGGCAGTGGCAGCATTAAAATAAAAAATGGCAGTAATAATTGAAAAAGATACGAAAATTTTAATTCAAGGCTTCACTGGAAAGATGGGGACTTTTCATGCAGAAGAGATGGTTAAATATGGATCAAATGTTGTTGGTGGCGTGACACCTGGAAAAGGAGGATCGAAGCATTTGGATAGGCCTGTTTTTAATACTGTAAAAGACGCAGTAAAAAATACTGGCGCGACAGCATCAATTTTATTTGTGCCACCAGCTTTTGCAGCTGACTCAGCAATGGAAGCAGCAGACGCAGGCATTAAAACTTGTGTAGCTATAGTTGATGGTATTCCATCCCACGATATGATTAAAATTAAAAGATATATGAGAAGGTATTCTAGAGATGAAAAAATGACACTGGTTGGACCAAATTGTGCTGGAATTATTAGTCCTGGAAAATCTATGTTGGGAATTATGCCAGGACATATTTACAAAGAGGGAAGAGTTGGAATAATAAGTAGATCAGGTACTTTAGGTTATGAAGCTGCAGAACAAATGAAAAATTTAGGCATTGGAATTTCTACAAGTGTAGGAATAGGAGGAGATCCAATCAATGGAAGTTCATTTAGGGATATAATAGAGAAATTTGAGACTGACGATGAAACTGACGCAATATTAATGATAGGTGAAATTGGAGGTCCTCAAGAAGTAGCAGCAGGTGAATTTGCAAAAGAAAATATGAAAAAACCAGTAATTGGATATATAGCTGGACTTACAGCTCCAAAAGGAAGAGTAATGGGTCACGCAGGAGCAATTGTTTCAGCTTATGGTGAAAGCGCAACTGAAAAGGTTGAAATACTAAAAGAATGTGGAGTTACTATTTCTAAAAACCCATCTGTGATGGGTGATACAGTTAAATCTGTGCTTGAAAAAATGTAAATGGCTTACGACGATCAAAATATATTTGCAAAAATTTTACGTGGAGAGATACCTTGTAATAAAATTTATGAAGATGATTTTGTTTTGTCATTTCACGACATAAATCCACAAAAAAAAATTCATGCCTTAGTTATTCCAAAAGGTAAATATATTGATCTAGATGATTTTACTTTAAATGCATCTTCTGAAGAGATTGTTGGGTTGTTAAAAGGAATAAATACAGTTGCAAAAAAGCTTGGTATATCAACAGAAGTAGGCAAAGGTTATAGAGCTTTAGCAAATGTCAGTGATCACGGTGGACAAGAGGTGCCTCATCTGCATTTTCATTTATTTGGAGGTGAAATAGTTGGGAAAATGGTGGAGTGACTGAGGAGGTTAAAAGAAATTATCTAGATATACACTCACTCGAGGATCTCAAAGAGGTAAATAAACCATCAGAGGATTATTCACTAACTTTAATTGATCCAATTAATTTTCAATTAAATAAGTTTTTCTACAAAAACATAGGTAAAAATCATAATTGGATAGATAGATTGTCTTGGTCAGAGGAAAAATGGATTAACTATGTATCTAATGAGAATGTTCGATCCTATGTGTTTAAGTTTAAAAATGATCTGGTAGGTTTTTTTGAACTAATTTTTCATCCAGAAAAAAATGAGACCGAAATTGCTTATTTTGGAATATTAGAGGAGTACCAAAACAAAAAATTAGGTTCTTACTTATTATCTGAAGCTATTAAAAAACCTTTTCAAGATAATGTTAGTCGTGTTTGGGTTCACACATGCTCTTTAGACCATAGAAACGCTTTAAATAATTATGTTTCAAGAGGAATGCAAATATTTAAAACTGAAATTTTAAATATTTAATTTTGAATAGGAAGTTTAAATAGGTTATTTGGTAGTATTCTATTTTTACTTGTTAGTGATAAATAAGTAATATTTAGATTTTGATAAATATCTTTATTTTGCCAACCGATTAAATCATAATTTTGATTATCAAAAAATAGGTTAATTTCATTATCTTTTTCTCGTATCGTAAAATTAATTAAATTTTTATTTATAATTCTTTCACTGAGTTCATTAATTCTACTTATTAAATAATTTTTATCTAAAATTAGATTTAACGGAGTTTTTTCAATTGGGTATCTATAAAAGCTAGTTTTTGTTTTAATTACTAAAGATTTACCATTTGAGACTAGTATTTTGTTATTGCTTGTTGCATAAATACAAAAAATTTTTTTTGGATACTCAACAGTACAATTTCCATTTTCTATTTTTCCATTTACATTTTGTTCAAAAGTAAAATCTAAGTTATTAGTTTTCTTTAAATTTTGAATTATCTTATCTTTTATTTCGGCATTTGAATAAGTAGTTAAAATAATAAGAATAAATATTGAGAAGGGTCGTAACATTAAAGTACATCTCTTTTACCAACATGATTAGCTTTACTCACAATTCCTTCTGCTTCCATCATATCGATTATTCTTGCTGCTCTATTATAACCAATCTGAAGTTTTCGTTGTAAAAAAGACGTAGATGCTTTCCCCTCAGATTTGATTATGTCTAAAGCTTGCTCATACAATTCATCTTTATCACCCTGATTCTGGCTATCACCAATTTCCTTTTCATCAGCAAAATTTAATATTTCATCAACATAATCAGGTTCTGCTTGAGATCTTAAGGAATTATTTACTTTTTCAATTTCAGTGTCTGATACAAATGGTGCATGGATTCTTACTATCCTATTGGCAGATGACATATATAACATATCTCCTTTACCCAATAATTGTTCTGCTCCTTGTTCTCCTAGAATTGTTCGACTGTCAATTTTTGATGTAACTTGAAAAGAAATTCTTGTTGGAAAATTTGCCTTAATTGTACCTGTTATCACGTCAACACTAGGTCGTTGTGTAGCCATAATAATATGTATTCCAGCTGCCCTAGCCATTTGTGAAAGTTTTTGAATATAATTTTCGATTTCTTTGCCAGCAACTAACATTAAATCGGACATTTCATCAACTACAACCACAATGTAAGGCATTGGAAGTTTGTGTTTGGTATTATAACCATCAATATTTCTGACGCCTTCTTTAGTCATTAATCTGTATCTACTTTCCATTTCTTTAACTACCCAGCCAAGCACTGAAGCAGCTTTTTTTGCTTCTGTTATTACTGGGCAAAGTAAATGTGGAATACCTTCATAAGTAGATAGCTCTAACATTTTTGGATCTATTAAGATAAATTTACATTTATCTGGGGTATGTCTGTATAGAAGAGATAAAATAATCGTATTTATGCATACCGATTTCCCTGATCCTGTTGTTCCAGCGATAAGCAAATGAGGCATAGAGGATAAATCACCAACAATGGGAATACCAGATATACCTTTACCAAGTGCAATTGGTAATTTGATATCTTTTTTTTTAAAGTCACTATTGTTCAATATTTCACTTAAATAAACGTTTTCCCTTGAAATATTTGGAAGTTCTATGCCAATAGTATTGCTTCCGGGTATTATTGAAATTCTAGCAGATTCCGAACTTGTATTTCTTGCAATATCGTCTGATAAGTTAATTATTTTTGAAACTTTCACGCCAGCTGCTGGTTCAAATTCATTAAGTGTTACAACAGGCCCATGACTTATTTTTTTAATTTTACCATCAACTCCAAAATCTAATAAAATTTTTTCTAAAAATTCAGAATTATAATTTTCATTTTGTTGAGATCCCTCCCTTTCTTTTTTGGAAGCTATTTTTAAAAGATCTAAACTTGGGAGCTTAAATTTAACTTTATTATTTTTTTTATTTTCAGCTTTTATAAATGGTAGATCTTCTTGTATAAGGTTTTTAATTTCATCTTGAGGGATATACTCACTTATTATTTCACTTTTATCAGTATAATTTTTTTCTTCTTTTCTAAAGAGGCGTAAAAATTTCGACATTTTTTTATAAAATTTTGAAGGATTAAAATTAATACTTATTAAAAACAATAATAAGATTAAAATAATTAAAACATAATAAGATACCGTGTGATTTATTGTTAATATTTCATTTAAAAAGGTTTGGTTTAAATAACTACCTACAAATCCACCATTTCCATTTATATAAAGTGTAAATGTATTTGAGTAAAAATGACTAAAAAAAAGAGTTCCAAAAATACAATACAGGACTGTATAAAAAATATTTTCAATTACTAAAAAAAATTCTTTATTTATAAACAAGTTAATACCTGTAATAATAAAAGTTAGAGAAATTAAATATGCTGTTAATCCTACTGATTGAAAAAAAAGGTCAGAAATAAAACTTCCTTTTAAGCCTAAAAAATTTTTTATTTCGGTTTTTTCAGTAAAAATAAAATTTGGATCATCAGGTGAATAAGTAAATAATGCGATAAACAACATTAACCCTAAGAATAGTAGGATTAACCCAAACACCTCAGCCAATCTGTTGGTTGCAAAATTAATTAATAAATTGGCAGTTTTTTTAATATTCATATATATGAATCAATTATACCACTTTGTATCATCTAATTTTTATTGTTAAAATTAAAAATAATATGAGAGTTTGTATTCTTGGCAGTAGTTTATCAAGTTTAACTTTAGCAAAAGCTTTAGTTAATCTAAAAATTCATGTTGATATTTTATTTTCTAAAAAGTCATATTCACCAAACCAAAGTCGAACGATTGGAATTTCAAAGAGTAATGTGGAATTTTTTAACAGAAATATAATCAACATTGAAAAGCTAATTTGGAAACTAAAAAAAATAGAAATTTATAGCGATAATATGAAAAGACAAAAAATAATTAATTTTGAAAATAGTAATAGTTATTTATTTTCAATTATCAAGAATCATAAACTCATCGAAATTCTTGAAAAAAGTCTTATAAAAAATAAATATTTTAAAAAAATTAATATTAGGAAGAATATAAATTTTTTTGAACATTATGATTTAGTATTCAATACTGATTATAATAGTTCTTTTTCAAAAAAATATTTTACAAAAAAAATAGAAAAAAAATATAATAGTCTTGCTTATACAAGTATTTTAAAGCATGAAAAAATTTCTAATAATATAGCAATACAAATTTTTACTAAAAATGGCCCTTTAGCTTTTTTACCTATTTCTGATTACGAGACATCTATTGTTTACTCAATAAATAATCATATTAAAAGTAAAGATGAGATAAATACTCTAATTAATAATTATAATTTTAAATATAATGTAAAAAAAATAAATAAATTTAATTGTTTTGAATTAAAAGGATTTAGTTTGAGATCTTACTATCATAATAATATTTTAGCATTTGGAGATTTATTACATAGAATACACCCTCTTGCAGGACAAGGTTTTAATATGACAATAAGAGATATAAAAATTTTGATTGATTTGATTAAAAAAAAATTAGAGCTTGGTCTTCCTATAGATTCCTCACTAAATAAAGATTTTGAAAAAAAACAAAAGCATAAAAATTATATTTTTTCCACTGGTATTAATTTAATTCACGAGTTTTTTAATTTGGAGAGAAAAACTAAAAACAATTTTTTGAGTAAATCCA
>CACOQN010000022.1 GCA_902629285.1 uncultured Pelagibacteraceae bacterium
TGTGCAAAAAAACGATGGTGAAGTTGTTAAAACTGAAAATTGGGGATTACTCAATTTATCATATATTATAAAAAAAAATAAAAAAGGAAGTTTCATACATTTCAAGATAAAAGGTAAAGGAAATGTAATAGATGAGTTAGAGAAGAATGAAGCAATAGATAAAAAACTTCTTAGATATTTAACTGTGAGAGTTAAAAAATTCGATTTAGAGACTAACTATTTTGGTAAAAAAGACGATACAGAAAAAAAAGAAAGTACTAAAAACTAATGCCAAAGAGACAAAGTGGAAATAAAAAAGGTAAGCAAAGTAACTTTGCAAAATTAAGTATATTTCAGCCAAATAAATATAAGTTTAAGAAAACTTGTCCTTTGTCAGTCAAAGGTGCTCCAGAAGTAGATTATAAAAATATTAAACTTCTAAAAAAATATGTGTCTGAGAATGGTAAAATTTTACCATCAAGGATTACAAATGTGTCCCAAAAGAAGCAAAGAGAGCTTTCTCTTTCAATCAAGAGAGCTAGGAACTTAGCATTAATATAAAATGAAGGTAATCTTATTAGAAAACGTGAAAAGAATTGGTTCTATTGGTGAAGTAATAGATGTGAAGAGAGGTTTTGCTAGAAATTTTTTAATTGCTAACAAAAAAGCTCTTTATGCATCTAAAGAAAATATTAAAGAGGTTGAAAAAATTAAAGCTGAGTTATCTAAAAAAGATAACGAAAAGAAAAAAGAAGCATCACAAATTGCTGAACAAATTAATGGTAAAGAGTATTCTGTCAAAAAACTAAGTACAGAAAATAACGAGTTATATGGTTCAGTTAAACCAACTGAAATTTCAAAACTTGTTCAAGAAGAAAACAAAATTGATATTAAGCCTTCAATGATTCAACCAGTTGAAGAAATAAAAGCTTTAGGAAAATTTAAAGTTAAAATTTCGTTACACTCAGAAGTTGATGCTGAAATTACAATTAATGTTTCTTCAGCTGATACAATTCAATAATTATACATTCTTTTCCCCAGAGCCAATTAATAATTTGATTTAATCAATTTTCATGTAAGTTTATATTCATGGAGAACAATTTAAGTTTAGTCAAAGATCAATTTAAAGAATTACCAAATAACATTGAAGCTGAACAAGCTGTTATAGGATCAATCCTTGTAAGTAATGATATTTTTGATGAAATAAATACAATAATTTCTAGTATTAACTTTTATGATCCAATGCATCAAAAAATATTTGAGGCAGTTGAAAGTCTTATCTACAAAGGAATGTTGGCTAACCCAATTACTTTAAAAAATTATTTTGAAGATGAAAAAGATGATCTAAATGTTCCTGAATATTTAGTTAAGATCACAAAATTTTCTACATCAGTTAGGCAAGCAATAGAGTACTCAAAAATTATTTACGATATGTTTGTAAGAAGAGAATTAATAAAAATTTCTGAACAAACTATTGATAGTGCAAAATTAAATGATCTTGATACTAACGGACAATCTATAATTGAAAGTTCTGAAAGATTACTATTTGATTTAGCTGAAAAAGGTTCTTTCAATTCTTCTTTAGTAAAATTTGATGAAGCAATGAAACAAACAATTGAAATGGCTTCAGCTGCTTATAAGAATGAAGAGGGTATCGTTGGTGTTCCAACTGGTTTAAGAGATTTAGATGATAAGCTTGGTGGTTTACACCAATCAGATTTAATTATTATTGCTGGTAGACCATCGATGGGTAAGACTTCACTTGCAACAAATATTGCTTTTAATGCTGCTCAAAAATTACAAGAGAGTGGTAAGAAATCATCCATTGCTTTCTTTTCACTTGAAATGTCTTCAGAACAATTATCTACCAGAATTATTTCTGAACAAGCTAGAATTAGTTCTAATGATATTAGAAGAGGAAGAATATCTGACGACCAATTTGACAAGTTTTTAGAAACATCAAAAAATATTTCTGAACTGCCTCTTTATATTGATGAAACTCCAGCAATAAGTATTGCAGCTTTGAGTAATAGAGCAAGGCGTATTAAAAGGCTTTTTGGTCTCGATATGATTGTAGTTGATTACATCCAGTTAATGAGAGGAACTACATTTAACAAAGATGGAAGAGTTCAAGAAATATCACAAATTACTCAAGGACTTAAAGCGATAGCCAAAGAACTTTCTGTTCCTGTAGTAGCTCTTTCGCAATTATCTCGACAAGTAGAACAGAGAGATGATCATAAGCCTCAATTGGCAGATTTAAGAGAATCTGGATCTATTGAACAAGATGCAGATGTTGTAATGTTTGTTTATAGAGAAGGCTATTATTTACAGAGAAAAGAGCCGAGAGAAGCGACGGTTGAGCATGCTGAATGGCAAGCAAAAATGAATGAAGTTGCACATTTAGCTCAAATTATAATTGGAAAACAAAGACACGGTCCTATTGGTAATGTAACTCTTGAATTTGAAGAAAGATTTACAAAATTTAAGGATACTCAATTAAGTTAAATTCCAATATAAAGAGCTTGAATGATAGCTCATTTTTATCAAAACGTTATCCTCAAAAATCCAAAAGCAATATTTGTATTGTTAATTTTTGCTATTTTAAGTTTTGGATACTATTCGAAAAATTTTAGGCTCGATGCTTCATCAGAAACCTTATTAATAGAAGGTGATCCAGATTTAGCTTACTTGAAAGAAGTCTCTCAAAGATATGGATCTAAAGAATTTTTGATACTTACTTATACACCTAATGAGGGAATGGTGACTGACTCTTCAATTAACAATTTATTAAGTTTAAAATATAAAATTCAAAGTCTCAGCTGGGTCCATAGTGTGATTACATTATTAGACATTCCACTTTTAAATAATTCAGATGCTCCTCTTCAAGAAAGACTAGAAAGCTTTAAAACATTAAAAGATGAAAATGTTGATAGAAATCGGGGTTTTAAAGAAATTTTAAATAGTCCTGTTTTTCGAAATTTTGTTATTAGTGAAGACGGTAAAACTAGCGGGATTATTGTTAATATTAAACAGTCTCAAAAGTTAGAAGATATAGAAAATAAATCTAAAGAAGAAGTTGAACTAATTAAAGATCAAATCAAAAAACAAAACCATCAGAATATTTTAGAAATTAGACAAGTTATTGAAAGTTATGGTGATGTTGGAAAAATTTATCTTGGAGGAATACCAATGATTGCTGATGATATGATGACTTTTATCAAAAGCGATATAATAGTTTTTGGTTTAGGAGTTTTGTTATTTATAATTGCTACTTTATGGTTTGTTTTTAGAAATCTTCTTTGGATTATAGTTCCTATAAGTAGTTGTCTTTTTTCTGTGATAATTATGATGGGATTACTTGGATTATTAGGGTGGAAAGTTACAGTCATCTCATCAAATTTCATTGCACTTATGTTAATTTTAACAATGGCAATGAATATTCATATGAGTACTAGATTTCTTCAACTTAAAAAAGACTTTCCATCAAAAAATAATTTTGAAATTATTTCCTTAACAACTTCAAAAATGTTTTGGCCTATTCTTTATACTGTTCTAACAACAATTTTTGCATTCTTATCTTTAATTTTTAGTGAAATAAAACCTATTATTGATTTTGGTTGGATGATGACTTTTGGGTTAGTTACATCATTTATAATTACATTTACTTTACTACCTACTCTTTTAAACTTTGCTCCCACAAACAATATTTCAATTAAAAAAGAACAGAAATCTAAAATAACAAATTTACTTAGTTTAATTTCTATAAATAACAAAAACTCAATCTTCTTGGTAAGTGGAATAATTATAATATTCAGTATTATTGGGATAAGTAAGCTTGAAGTTGAAAATAGTTTTATAAATTATTTTGATAAGAATACTGAAATTTATAAAGGTATGAAGCTCATAGATGAGGAGCTAGGCGGAACCACTCCTCTTGAAGTTATTATAAAATTTCCTGAGAAAGAAAAGGTGAAAAAATCTGAAGAAGATGATGAATTTGATGATTGGGGCGATGAAGAAGATACTAATGATGAAAAATACTGGTTTACTAAAGATAAAATTGATCTAATCACATCTGTTCATAATTACTTAGATAGTTTGCCTGAAATTGGTAAAGTTCTATCTTTTTCATCTATTATTGAAGTTGCTACTCAATTAAACAACAATAAACCTTTAGGCACTTTAGAAATGGGCGTGCTTTACTCTAAAATTCCTGAGAGTATTAAAACTGAAATCATTGATCCCTATCTTTCAATTAAAGATAATGAGGCTCGAATTAGTTTAAGAATTATAGACTCCCAGGTAGATTTAAGAAGAAATGATTTAATTAACAAAATTAATTTTGATCTAAAAGATAAATTTGGTTTAGAAGAAAAAGATTACAAATTAGCAGGTGTATTAATATTGTTTAATAACTTGTTACAAAGCCTGTTTAAATCTCAGATATTAACATTAGGATTAGTTATGATTGGAATATTTTCAATGTTCATAATCTTATTTAGAAATATCAAAATTTCATTGATTGGTGTTGTTCCAAATTTTATTGCTGCCTTTTTTATACTGGGAATAATTGGATTGTTAGGAATACCTTTGGACATGATGACTATAACAATTGCAGCAATTACAATAGGAATTGCTGTAGATAACAGTATTCATTATATTTACAGGTTTAAAGAAGAGTTTAATAAAATGAAGGATTACAACAAAACATTAAAAACGTGTCATTCAACTGTTGGTGTTGCTATACTAAACACTTCAATTACGATTGTTTTTGGATTTTCGATTTTGGTGTTATCAAAGTTTATACCAACAATTTATTTTGGTGTGTTTACTGGGCTAGCAATGTTATTGGCTATGATATCAGTCTTAACTCTACTTCCTGCATTGATCTTAATTATTAAACCATTTGGAAAATAATCTTAATGTTAGAAGTCATAGAGGATTTTTATAAAGCAATTTCAATAATTGATTTAATTTATTTAATTTTAACAATCCTCTCTTTGGTAAATTGTTATAAAAAGGGGTTCATTTTAAGTATTCTCTCATTGTCTAAATGGTTGCTGGCATACATAATTACATTAATTTTATTTCCAAAAATTAAACCATATGTAAAAAACATAATTGATAATGAATATGTGCTCGATATTAGTTTGGGAATAATAATATTTGTAGTTGTTATCTTTTTAGTTTTATTAGTTAACAAAGGAATCAGTAAAGCAGTCAGATATACGGGAATCGGTAGCTTGGATACAACATTTGGATTCTTTTTTGGTTTTGTAAGAGCTTATATTATTTCTGTATGTATTTTTTCAGGTATTCATATCGTTTATAATTATGATAAATGGCCAATAAATTTTGACAAATCATACGTCTTTCCATATTTAAAAAAAGGTAGTAATTATCTGATTAAAGAATTTCCTAATGAAAAAACATATCAAGATTCTAAAGAAAAAATTACAGAGCTATAATCCAAGATTAAAAGAGGAATGTGGAGTTTTTGGTATTAGCAATAATGGCGATGCGTCAGCTCTCACGGCGCTTGGATTGCACGCTCTACAACATAGAGGTCAGGAAGGCTGTGGAATTGTAACTTTTGATGGAAAAAAATATTATTCAGAAAAAAGATTTGGTTTAGTTGGTGATAATTTTAATAAAGAAGAAGTTCTTAATAATCTTAAAGGAAATTATGCGATTGGCCATAATAGATATAGTACTACGGGTAATAATATTTTAAGGAATATACAGCCATTTTTTGCTGATACTAATGCAGGTGGAATTGGGGTTGCACATAATGGGAATCTTACTAATTCAATATCTTTAAGAAATAAACTAGTTGAAGATGGAGCTATATTTTATACTACTTCAGATACTGAGACGATTGTTCAATTAATCGCTAAATCAAAAAGACCAAAAACAATTGACAAAGTAATTGATGCAATTTTTCAAATTCAAGGTGGCTATGCATTAGTAATGTTAACTCAAAACTCATTAATTGGGGTTAGAGATCCATACGGTATTAGACCATTAGTTATTGGTAAACTTGGGAATAGTTATGTTTTAGCTTCTGAAACATGTGCTTTTGATATTATCGGAGCTAAATTTTTAAGAGAAGTAGAAAATGGTGAGATAGTTTTAATTGAAAATAACGAACTGAAAAGTATTAAGCCCTTCTCTGCAAAAAAAGTTAGACCATGTGTATTTGAATATATTTATTTTTCAAGGCCAGACAGTTTAATAATGGGTAAAACAGCATATGAACATAGAAAAAATATTGGTAGAGAGCTTGCAAAAGAAAATGATACAGATGCAGATATAGTTGTACCAGTTCCAGATTCTGGAAATGCAGCTGCTATGGGTTTTGCGCAAGAATTAAATATGAATTTTGAACACGGATTAATTAGAAATCATTATGTTGGAAGAACTTTCATAGAACCAAGCCAGAAAATTAGAAGCTTAGGTGTGAAATTAAAACTAAATGCCAATCAAACAACAATTAAAAATAAAAAAATAATTTTAATTGACGACTCTCTTGTTAGAGGAACAACATCATATAAAATTGTAAAAATGTTATATGATGCTGGTGCAAAAGAAGTTCATGTTAAAATTGCATGTCCAGAGATAAGATATCCTGACTTTTATGGAGTTGATACACCAACCAAAAAAGAATTATTAGCAGCTAATAAAAGCAATGACGAGATTTGTGAATATATAGGAGCTAAATCTTTAAGATTTTTATCTATAGATGGCTTGTATAAAGCTTTAAATTTTATAAAAAGAAATGAAAGTTACCCTCAATTAACAGATCATT
>CACOQN010000023.1 GCA_902629285.1 uncultured Pelagibacteraceae bacterium
TTTGATTTAGCTCAGAAACAATTTGAGCTCCTTCTTCTAAAACTATTTCTGGATCATCGGTTAATAATCCAACCAATTGTTTTCTATCTTCTTTCATAGTGTCGGATCTGTATAGAGATCTTTTACCTATAAAATCGTATTTTTTCTTGCTAACTATCCAATCCATTTGAAGATCAATAGGTGTCATAGTTCCATCTGTATCTTGACCAACAATTATAAAACCTTTTTCTGCTCTCAATAAATGCATTGTTTCAGTTCCATAAGGCGTAATATTAAATTCTTTACCTGCCTCTATACATTTTTCCCATAAATCTTTTCCATAACTCGCCTGAACATTAATTTCGTAACTATGTTCACCTGTAAAACTAATTCTCATTATTCTACATTTGATATTACCAATATTGGCTTCCTTAAATGACATGTGCGGAAAACTTTCATCTGATAAATCTAAATCTGGTATTATTTTTTTTAGTATCTTTTTGCTATTAGGACCACATAAACTTGCAGTAGCATAATGATCAGTTACAGATGTTAAGTATACATCTAGTTCTGGCCATTCTGTTTGAAGATAATCTTCAAGCTTTCCTAAAACATTAGCAGCACCACCTGTTGTTGTGCTCATTATATAATGATTTTCTCCCAATCTAGTTGTAACACCATCATCATAAACCATACCATCTTCATTTAGCATCAGACCATATCTGCATTTACCAATAGCTAATTTAGACCAAGCATTTGTGTAAACTCTATTTAAAAACTCAGAAGCGTCACTTCCTTGAATATCAATTTTACCAAGTGTAGAGGCATCCAATATACCAGCACTTTCTCTCGCTGCCTTACTTTCTCTTTGTACCGCTTGATGCATTGTCTCTCCATTAATGGGGTAATACCATGCACGCTTCCATTGGCCTACATTTTCAAATTCAGCTTTATTTTCAACATGCCAATCATTCATTGGTGTTCTTCTAAAAATATCAAAAAATTTTCCTACATTTCGACCTACAATAGTTCCAAATGTTAATGGTGTATAAGGAGGTCTAAATGTAGTAGTTCCTAATTCTCCCATTTTAACACCAGATATATCTGCAATTATGCCTAACGCATGCATATTTCCTAGTTTACCTTGATCAGTTCCCATTCCAGTAGTCGTGTATCTCTTAACATGTTCGATAGATCTAAATCCCTCTCTTAATGCCAATTTTATATCTTTAGCGGTTGCATCGTTTTGATAATCTACGAATGGTTTAGTTTTTCCCAAAGGTTTATCAGAGGGAAGCAACCAAATATTTCTTTTTGAGTTTTCCTGATCAATTTCGACTTTAATGTTATCTAAATCTGTTTCTTTAATATTTAAGTTATCTTTAAGTTTTTGATTTAAATTTTTAATTATTTCATCAAGTTTAAAATCTCCACCACAAGATCCTACACTTATTTGGTTAGATGTATTTTGATTTGGTAAGAAAACATTTTTTTCTTCATCAAATTCAAGTTTACTGCCTGATTGTGTATATAAATGTACTGCAGGCGTCCAACCACCAGCAACTCCTAAGCAATCACATGAAATAGAAATTTTACTTCCAGTAACAGAAGTACCATCATTAGATAGCTTCATAATTGAAACACTATTTAGTCTTTTGTATCCAGCTGTATCAACAATAGAATGTGACCAGTAAATTTTGATACCTGCTTCTTTAACTTTTTTAACAATTTTACTTTCAGATTGCTCTCTAATATCAATAATTGCTTCAACATTTATACCCTTGTTATATAGTGACAAAGCACTTTCATAAGCGCTATCATTGTTAGTAAAAAATACATTTTTACTACCACACGCAACACCATAAAATTCGCTGTATTTTTTTACAGCAGAAGAAAGCATTATTCCTGGTCTATCATTATTATTAAATATCAAAGGTCTTTCTAATGCACCTGTGGCTAAAATAACTTTTTTTGCTCTAATTTTAAGAAGTCTTTGTCTGATTTTATTTGTTTTATCTTTTGTCTCTAAATGATCAGTAAAATTTTCTCTACCTAAGAGATAATTATATTGATGATAAGCAGCTACACTTGTTCTAGTCTTTATTTCAAGATTTTTAATACCTTTAATCTCCTCTATTTCTTTTTTTAACCACTCAGAAGATATTTTAGTTTCAATTTTATTAAATTCGTTATTTTCATAAATAGTTGATCCACCAAGTTCATTTTTTTCATCAACTAACAATGTTTTAAAATTATTTTTAGCTGCATTTTTTGCTGCTAAAATTCCAGATATACCTGCACCTATTACCAATACATCACAATGAACATTTCGGTGGTCATAAATATCAGGGTCACTAGATGTTGGTGATTTTCCTAAACCAGCTGAATGTCTTATGAAAAATTCATATTTTTCCCAAAAACTAGCAGGCCACATAAATGTTTTGTAATAAAAACCTGCTGGAAGAAAAGGGGAGAGAAAATTATTTATTCCCCCAATATCAAATTCAACACTTGGCCAACAATTTTGACTGGATGCTTCTAAACCCTCGTAAATTTCGACTTCTGTTGCTCTAACATTAGGCTCTGTTCTGTTGGTACCAGGGTTTATTTGTACTATGGCATTTGGTTCTTCTGAACCTGACGTCATAATTCCTCTTGGTCTGTGATATTTAAAACTTCTTCCAACTAAATGAACATCATTAGCAAGTAATGCTGATGCCAACGTATCACCTTTAAAACCATGGTAAGTTTTGCCATTAAATTTAAAGGAAATTCTATTAGTTTCATCAATGTACTCGCTGGATTTTACTCTTAACTTTTTAGTCATTTTATTGAGAAGGTGGTTTTTCACCCATTTTATAAATTGCTTTTATTTCATCGTTAGAAGTATCTCGAACCATATTAAACCATTTACGACAACCATGTGCATGATTCCATCTTTCAAATTGGATACCTTTAATATTTTTTCTCATAAACAAATATTCTGCCCACTCATCATCACTTAACTCTGTTGGTTGTTTAGGTCTTTCAATATGAGCTTCACCACCAGCTTTAAATTCTTGCTGATCTCGTTCTCCACAGTATGGACAGTTTATCAAAAACATTAATGAGCAACCGCTGCAGCACCATGTTCATCAACAAGGTCACCGCTTACAAATCTATTTAAATTAAACGCAGCATTTAGTTTGTGAGGTTCATCGTTAGCTATTGTATGAGCAAATAAATCTCCTGATCCAGGAGTTGCTTTAAATCCTCCTGTACCCCAACCACAATTAAAATATAATCCTTTAATTGAAGTTTTGCTTAAAATTGGACTAGCATCAGGACAAATATCTACTATTCCTCCCCATTGTCTTAACATTCTCATTCTACTGAAAATTGGATATAATTCTAAAATAGCATTTAATGTACCTTCAACTATTTGATGACTTCCTTTTTGAGTGTAAGAAACATAATCGTCTGTACCTGCTCCAATAACTAATTCTCCTTTATCAGATTGGCTTACATAAGCATGCACTGCGTTAGACATTACAACTGTATCAATAATTGGTTTTACAGGTTCGGAAACTAAAGCTTGTAAGGGTTTACTTTCAAGTGGAAGTCTTAGACCAGCCATATTAGCTATTACACTTGAATGACCAGCTGCAACAACACCAACTTTTTTAGTTTTAATAAATCCTTTTGTTGTTTCTATTCCTTCAACACTATCTCCATTTCTTTTTATTCCTTTAACTTCACAATTTTGAATAATATCAACACCCATTGCATCCGCTCCTCTAGCATATCCCCAAGCAACTGCATCGTGTCTTGCTGTACCAGCTCTACGTTGTAAAGTTCCTCCTAAAACAGGGTATCTAATATCTGGTGATGTGTTTATAATTGGACAAAACTTTTTAACTTCTTCTGTACTTAAATAGACTGCATCAATTCCATTTAGTCTATTAGCATGTGTTCGCCTTTTTAAATCTCTAACATCTTGTAAATTATGCGCAAGGTTCATTACACCTCTTTGACTAAACATCACATTATAGTTTAGTTCTTGAGATAAACCTTCCCAAATTCTTAATGCATGATCATATAATCCTGCACTAGCGTCCCATAAATAATTTGATCTAATGATTGTAGTATTCCTTCCAGTATTTCCTCCACCAATCCAACCTTTCTCAACTACAGCAATATTATTCATGTTGTGTTTTTTTGCTAAATAGTAGGCTGTTGCTAAACCATGACCACCACCACCAACAATAACGGCGTCATATTCTTTTTTTGGCGCAGGATCTTTCCAAGCCCTCTGCCAATTTTCATGGTACGAAAGAGCATTCTTAATTAAAGAAAATATTGAATACTTGTTTATCATAATAAAAGAATAATTACTTTATAAATGTTGAATTTTCAATAAAATCGCATAATACACAATGTCATATGGAAGAGTGGGTGAGAGGCTTAAACCAGTCGTTTGCTAAATGACCGTGCGAGGAAACTTGTACCGAGGGTTCGAATCCCTCCTCTTCCGCCATAAAAAATTATTAATTAATAGTTTTTTCTAGTTTTTGAAAGACACTTGGCCAATCATTTAGTGTATCTTGCTGTACAATATTAATAGTTGGATAAAAACATTTAATTTTTTTTTCAATGTGCCATCTCCATTCAGGATTATAGCTAAGTAACAAATAAGTATTTATTTGCATAGTCCCAGCTAAATGGGCAACCGCTGTATCAGAAGTAATTAACATATCAACATTATTTAATATACTAATTGTGTCTTCAAACGCCTTATTATTTTGATCAATTTCTTGTGCAAAGTCTTTAATTGTATTTGAAAATTTATTTAATTTTATTTGTTCAGAGCCAAAATTTTTTTGAACACTAATAAAATTATATTTTTTAATTTG
>CACOQN010000024.1 GCA_902629285.1 uncultured Pelagibacteraceae bacterium
ATTAAAGTTAATTTCATTTTTAAAAAATTTTAAAGCTTTTTGAAAACTTACTTTGTATGTTCTATTATCTACTTTGTTATTTTCTATAATAATTTGCGACTTTGAGAGTATACTCTTTACTTTTTTTGCCAGATCTAGAACTTGAAAATTATAACCTGGGTAACCTATGTTGATAATCTCACCATTTAATAAGTCAGTTTTATTTAAAGATTTAATAAAAAATTGGCACATATCATTTATATGTAGCAAAGGTCTCCATGGTTTACCGTCAGACTGAATTATTATCTTTTCATATAAATATGCTGCACCTACTAGGTTATTTAGAACAATGTCACTTCTAAAATTTATACTTGGTCCAAAAACTGTTGCAGGTCTGAAAATTATAACTCTAAATTTTTCCGATTTTGATTTTAATATTTCATTTTCTGCTTTAAATTTACTTTTTGCATAAGCAGTTATTGGTTTTATATTTTTTGAGTCCTCATTAATTTCGATATTAATATCTTCTGATATTCCATATACACTTTGGGTAGATGCATATAAAAAATTTTTTACACCAGCTTTTTTAGCTTCTTTAATCAATTTTGTTGTTCCATCAAAATTCATTTTATATGTTAAATTCTCGTTTAATTCCCCCAAAGGATCATTTGACAAACCTGCAAGATGTATAATCGACTCAACATTTTTCAGATCATCGAAATTAATCTCATGAATATTTTTTTTTATTCTTTTGTAGTCTCTTTTATGTAAGATTAAATCATTTTCTAAAAATAAATCTAAATCGACACCAGTAATATCATGACCCTCATTTAAAAGCTCTTCGCACAAAACTGTTCCAACATAACCAGTGTCACCTGTCACAAGTATTTTCATAAATTATATAATTTAAATTTATTTTAAGTTTTTTGATATATTTTTAAATGTTTTTATCTTATATATATAAAATATCTAATGAAAAAATTTCCTCTAAAAAAGTATAGTGACTCAAATTTATTTTTTAAAGACTATTCGAGAATAAAATCTGAGGTATTAAATAAATTAGATTTTAAAATAATTTCTAATATATGTTTTTTGCTGGAAAAAGTTATCAGAAATAAAAAAAATATTTTCGTTTGTGGAAATGGAGGATCAGCCTCAGTTGCTAATCACTTTATTTGTGACTTCAATAAAGGAATAAAAATATCATCAAAAAATAGGGTTATTCCTAGAGTCATATCTTTAAACTTATCTAATGAATTATTGACAGCCATTGGTAATGATTTGTCTTTTTCAAAAATATTTAGTCATCAACTAGATAATTACGCAAATATTGGCGATTGTTTAATTACACTTTCATGTTCTGGAAATTCAAAAAATATTATAGATGCTATTAAGTTCGCAAAAAAAAGAAAAATTAAAGTAGTATCATTGACAGGATTTTATACAAAATCACTTATAAAGTCAGATTATCATTTAGATATTGGTTGCAAAAACTATGGAATTTGTGAGGATATTTTTCAAAGTATAATGCATATGATTGCACAATTTGTAAGACAAAAATTTGAAATTAAAAGTTTGTAATTTTTTTTGAAAAAAAATTTTTATATTGCTGAACTAAATTTACCAAATACATCAGCTTATGCTGTTCATGTATTTCAAATGTGTAATTCAATATCAAAAAAACAAAAGAATTTAAAGTTACTTGTACCATTCGTTGAGAAAAATTTAATTAAAAAAATAAAAAAAAATTATGGTATTAAATATAACTTTGAAATTATTTCTATTTTTAAATCATATAAAAAATTAAATTTTTTAAAAAGAATATATTTTGCATATAGATGTAAACAAATAATGGGAAATACTAAAAATATAGATCTAGTTTTATCAAGAAGTGTTGTAGCAGCAATTCTGTTATCTTTTTTCAATATTAGGATTTTTTTAGAAATTCATACTGAGCTTAAAGGAATAACAAAATTTTTTTTTAAAATATCAAAACTAAAAAGAATATCAAAAAACATAAAATTTATATTTATTAATAAATATTTATTGAATTTTTTTAAAATTGAGAAAAAAAAATTTATTATTCTAGATGATGCAGTAAACACAGAATTATTTAAAAATAAAAGATCTAAAATTCATAAAAATACTTGTGCTTATTTTGGAAGTTTAACAAAAGGTAAGGGATTAGAAATAATATTGGAAATTTCTAAACTAAATAAAAATATAAATTTTCATATATATGGAGACCTTAAGCTTGTATTTAAACAGGTTGATAAAAATTCTTATAAAAATGTAAAATTTTATAATCATGTTGATTATTATAAAATTCCAAAATATATGAGCAAATATCATATTTTATTAATGCCTTATTTAGAAAAAGTTTCAGTAAGGTCTTCTAATCTAGATACAAGTAAATACATGTCTCCACTAAAATTGTTTGAGTATTTAGCTATGTCAAAAATAATTATTGCATCAAAATTAAAAGTTTATTCACATATATTAAAAAACAATTATAATTGTTTTTTGTTAGAATCTAATAATTTGTCATCTTGGATACATTTAATAGAAAACATTTTTAAAAATATAAAAAAATTTGAAAGTTTAAGGAAATCAGCACTTAAAACTTCTAGAAAGTTTACTTGGGATCAAAGAGTGGAAAAAATATTATTTTTTCGACAAAATTTTTGAGCAAACTATAAATTATTATACCAAGATTTAAATGCAAGAATGGGTATTAGCTGATTTTTATAATAATTTCCGTTTAAATGTTCATGAAATAATTTTAATACTTCATCTTTTTTAAAAACATGTTCAGTTAAATTTTGATTGCTGTTGATTGTATCTAAAAAAAATTCTTTTAAATAACTCCTCAAATAAAAAGACTCAGGACTAAACCAACCATGTTTTTTTCTTTTTGTTATGTATTTTGGGACTATATTTAATTTTTTTAGAGGTTTTTTTAGATTAAGAAAATCAATTTTATTATTCATATTTAATTTAAAAAATTTTTTAATAATAGAAATATCCTGAAAAGGAACTCTTGCTTCTATGGAATTAAACATACTCGCTCTATCTAATTTAAAGTTTGATTCATTACTCAACCAATAATAGAGATCAAAATGATTTATTATTACCTCCTTTTGGGAATTGTATGGCAGAGAAAAATTAAAATCTGAGGTTTCTAAAATGTTTTTTTTAAATTCATTATTAAACAAATATTTGAAATTGTTAAAATCAATAAAATTATAAAAATAAGTTGGCAATTTTTCATTATCTAATGAGCTAAGTCTATTTATTTTTTTTGAGAATAAGCTAAAGAGTTGAAACTTTCTTGCGATATAACATTTCTGGTACCTCTCATAACCACCAAAAATTTCATCAGCACCATCACCTGTAAGTATTACTTTACAATTCTCTTCTTTAGCTTGTTTTGATTGTAAAAATGAATTAAAAAAATTCATATTTGCAATTGGTTCATCTAAATTTTGAAATGAACTTAAAATTAAATTTTTTTGATTTTGATTATTTTCATCAATTACAACTTTATTTAATTTAATATTGTACTCATTACATAATTTTTCAGCAAAATAAAAATCTTTATTAAATTTGCCAAATTTTTCTTTTGGTGAAAAAAAGGAAGTGTATGCAGCAATATCAGGATTAATTTTTTTTGAAATTACAGCAATTATACTTGAATCTAATCCTCCAGATAAAAAAATACCAGTTTTTGTATCACTTATTAAATTTTTTGTTATTACCTTTTCTATTGTATTATGTAAATCATTTATATCATACTTATTTTCGTCACGCTGATCTTGTAAATTAAAATATTTTTCAATTTTTTTTTGATAATTATTTACATTGACCTCTATATATGTGCTTGGACATACCTTTTTTACGTTTTTAATAAGAGTGTCCTCTAAAGGTGTAAAACCAAATTGAAAAAAAAATTTACATGCATAATAATTTAATTGTTTATTAGATAAACTATATAAAAAATTTGCATCAGAAGAAAAAAAAATACCTTCATTATTAATATGATAATAAAGTGGCTTTATACCTGTAAAATCTTTACATAAAATAACTTTATTATTTCTTAAATCAATTAGGATAAATGCGAACATGCCTTCAAGTTCATTTATTTTTGACATTTTGAATTTCATTAAAAATTCAAATAGAACTTCTGTATCAGTACTTGAATTAAATTTAATATCTTTAAAATATTTATCTTTTAAAATTTTAAAATTTAATATTTCACCATTAAATAATAATAAAAATTCCTCATTTTTGAAAATTTGATTACCTTTATCGCTTAAGTCTAATATTGAAAGTCTATTAAAACCAATCTTAATTGTTTTATTATTTTTTTCTAAAAAAATTTTTTCTTGATAGTCGGGACCCCTAAATTTTTGTTTCTCAAAATAAAC
>CACOQN010000025.1 GCA_902629285.1 uncultured Pelagibacteraceae bacterium
AGTTAGAAGGCAACAAAACCGTTTACTATGCTAGTTCTTTAAATGAAAAAAAATATGTTCCTAATTTTTTAATTGAAAAAGATATTGAGGTTTATGATTTGGGTACTTTATTAAATGGTTTAAAACTAGTAGGTGACTATTTAGAAAAAACTATATTAAGACCAAATAATTTAAATTATCCAAATAGTAGAATGTTATTTTTAAATACTCTGAAATAATTACTTAATAATCTTATCAAGTCTATCAGCGTAGTAACTTACTATAGCATTAGATCCAGCTCTTTTAAAAGCAACTAGGATCTCATATATAGCGTTTTTATTTATTAATTTCTTGGCTATGGCTGTCTCAATTAAACTATATTCACCAGAAACTTGATAGGCAAGAACAGGTAATTTAAATTTTTCTTTTATAGACTTTATTATGTCTAGGTAAGGCATTCCAGGTTTAACCATTACCATATCAGCACCTTCTTTAATATCTAAGGTGACTTCTCTAATTGCTTCATCAGAATTTCTATAGTCCATCTGATAAGTTTTTTTATCACCTTTTAACACATCTTTCGATCCAACAGCATCCCTAAAGGGTCCATAAAAACTCGAAGCATATTTTGCTGCGTAAGATAATATTTGAACGTCTTGAAATTTATGCTTATCTAAAGCTTTTCTTATTTTTCCAATTCTACCATCCATCATGTCAGATGGTGCAAGAACATCACAACCCATATCTGCCTGTAGTAATGATTGATTAATTAAAATTTCAATAGTCTCATCATTTAGTATAGTGTTAGATTTGATTATACCATCATGACCGTGAGATGTGTAAGGATCTAAAGCTACATCACACATAATACCTATTTGATTTTTGTATCTTTTTTTAATTTCTCTTAACGCTTTACAAACTAAATTTTCTTCGTTGAGTGATTCTGTACCTAATTCATCTTTATGAACATTTTGGGTTTTAGGGAAAAGAGCAACCATAGGTATTTTTTTTTTAATAGCTCTATCAACTATTTGACTCAATCGATCAATTGTATATCTATATACTCCTGGCATAGATGAAATTTGTTGGCGTTTATTAGAACCATCTATTAGAAAAATAGGTAATATAAAGTCGTTTGGACTTAAGGTATTTTCTTGAATCAGTCTTCTTGACCAAGATTCTTTTCGACTTCTTCTAAGTCTCAAGCTAGGATATGTACCAGTAATCATGTTTTAATTCACTTTTATATTGCGACAAAAGTAATATACACATATATAAAAAAAAAGGTAGAAAGCAATCATGATCAATCAAAATTCTAAAATTATAGATTTAAATGTTAAAAAAGAGTCTAAAATTTTAGACTTCAGTGATTTTCAAAAGCAACCAATTAAATTTGATATCAGTAAATTACAAGAGGCTTATCAACAAATAATAAATATTAAAAAATTTGAAGATGCAGGTGTAACGCATTTTGGTGCTATATCTTTAACGCAAATACCTGGTGATCCAGACTCAATCAAAGGGAACAAAGCTCGTGGCATATTTTGGACAAAGCCTGATAAATCAGGTAAAGAAGTCACAAGAGATGAGTCACTTGACGAGTCTGCTTATTCAGAATTTATAACCGACTATAAAAATACTTATTTTAAAGAAGTGTATGATGCACTCTCAAAAAAATATAAACTCGGCAGAGTAAGAATTCTTTTAAAGGAGCCAAGATCAACTCTAAGTTGGCATAGAGATCCAGAACCTAGACTGCACATACCTATAATTACTAATCCAGGATGTATAATGGTAATTGATAATGTGGCGAAACACATGCCTGCTGATGGTTCTGTATGGGTTACTAATAACACGAAGTATCACAATGCATTTAATGGTGGTGAAGAGAATAGAATACATTTAGTTGCTTGTGTTTTAGATTACAAATTTAATTAATTTGAAAAAAATATTTATTTCATCAGATCATGCTGGTTTTAAGTTAAAAGAAGTAATTAAGAACTTTTTAGAAAGAAAAAAACTTAATTTTCAAGATCTAGGTCCTATTAACGATAATAGTGTCGATTATCCAGATTATGCTCACAAAGTTGCAAGAAAAGTTAAAGTAAACAAAAAACATATCGGTATTTTAGTGTGTGGATCAGGTACAGGTATGAATATTGCGGCAAATAAGCATAAAAATATACGTGCTGCGCAATGTTTTAATATTAAATCCACTAAATTATCAAGATTGCATAATGATGCAAACATCATTACATTAGGATCAAGGTTGATATCAAAAAAAAATGCTCTAAAATTTGTGAGTATTTTTTTAGATACAAAATTTGATGGTGGAAGGCACTTAAAAAGAGTAAAAAAAATATAATTATGTCGAGTGAAAAAAATTATTTAAGTGATAGTTATAAAAGTTTCTTTGAAGATAGCTTGTCTGTAAAAGATCCTGAACTTTATAAGGCTATTAAAGATGAATTAACTAGACAACAACAGCATATAGAATTAATTGCTTCTGAGAATATTGTTTCTCAAGCAGTGTTAGAAGCACAAGGTTCAGTATTAACAAATAAATATGCTGAGGGATATCCAGGTAAAAGATATTACAATGGTTGCGAGCATGTTGATGTCGCTGAAAATCTTGCTATTGATAGATTAAAAAAATTGTTTAATTGTAAATTTGCAAACGCACAACCACATTCTGGTGCTCAAGCAAATGGTGCAGTATTTTTAGCTTTGTTAAGCCCAGGTGACACTTTTATGGGAATGAGTTTAAATTCAGGAGGTCATATAACTCATGGATTAAAAATTTCAATGTCTGGTAAATGGTTTAACGCAATAGGGTATGATGTTGATAAAGAATCAGAACTAATTGATTATAATAATGTTGAAAAACTTGCTTTAGAGCATAAACCTAAACTAATAATAGCGGGAGGAAGTGCTTATTCTAGAGTAATTGATTTTAAAAAATTTAGAGAGATAGCAGACAAAGTTGGCGCATATTTAATGGTTGATATGGCACACTTCTCGGGTTTGGTTGCAGGCAAAGGTTACCCTAATCCTTGTGATTATGCACATGTTGTTACATCAACTACACACAAAGTATTTAGAAGTGCGAGAGGTGGTATAATTTTAACCAATCACGAGGATCTTGCTAAAAAATTTAATACAGCAGTATTTCCCGGCTATCAGGGTGGACCTTTGATGCATATTATTGCAGCTAAGGCTGCTGGATTTTTGGAAGCATTACAGCCAGAATTTCAAGATTATATTAAATCTGTTTTAGCAAACGCTAAAATGCTTGCAGAAACTTTAAAAAATAATGGATTTAAAATTTATTCAGATGGAACAGATACTCATTTGATGTTGGTAGATTTAAGACCTTATAATGTAAAAGGTAATCTTGCAGCTGAAAGTTTGTCTAGAGCAAATATTACGTGTAATAAAAATGGTATTCCTTTTGATACAGAAAAACCTATGATTACCTCGGGTATTAGACTAGGCACACAAGCAGCTACAACAAGAGGTTTTGGATTAAGTGAATTTAAAACTGTTGGAGAATTAATAACAAAAACCCTAAAAGGATTGTCTGAAAATCCTTCTGATAATAGCAAAATAGAAGAAGAAGTAAAAAATGAAGTTATTTCTTTAACTTCATCATTTCCGATATATAAGAACCTTTAGTAAATGATTTGCTCAATATGTAAAAAAGGGGAGACCTCTGTAGTCGACTCTAGACCAACAGAAGATGGTACAGCTATAAGAAGACGAAGACTTTGTGTGTGTGGAGCTAGGTTTACGACTTTTGAAAGAGTTCAATTTAGAGAATTGATGGTAGTAAAAAAAAATGGTAGAAAATCTACATTTGATAGAGATAAACTATCGAAATCAATTTATATTGCATTAAAGAAAAGACCCATAGACACTGAAACAATAGAAAAATTTATTAGTCAAATTTCAAGATCACTAGAAGAACTAGGTCAAAGCGAAATATCTACCAATACAATTGGAACTATGGTTATGGAAGGTTTAAAAGATTTAGATCCAGTTGGATATGTGAGATTTGCGTCTGTATATAGAAATTTTAGAGAAGAAAAAGACTTCGTACAATTCGTGGACAAGCTAGATGTCTACAAAAAAAGATAAATTTACATTAAAAGATAAATTTTTCATGGAAATTGCCTTAGACTTGGCTAGATCTCGTCATGGACATACTGGATCAAATCCCTCAGTAGGTTGTGTTATTGTTAAAAATGACAGAATAATTTCTATAGGACAAACCTCTCTTAATGGAAGACCACATGCAGAAGTTAATGCAATTAAAAATTGTTATGAAAATCTACAGGGTTCAAAAATGTATGTTACTCTAGAACCTTGTTGTCAT
>CACOQN010000026.1 GCA_902629285.1 uncultured Pelagibacteraceae bacterium
ATTTTTATTTTCTTTTGCATTAGAAAAATATTTTGACAAGAAAGTCACTACTGTTGTTAATAACTCTTATGAATTGGCTAAAAATTATGTTGATGAAATAAGAAATAATATTCAATCAGATATAGTTTTAATTGCATTTGATACGAATAAAAGTAAAAAATTTTTAAATGATAATGTGATTGAGTACAAAAGATTTCTTAACACTCAAAAATTAATAAGAGATGTTGATGAGATTCATATTATTAATTCAAATAAAAAATTATTATTTACCTCACTCAAAGATAATCAACCATATGTAGCTCCAGTTGATAAAGCGCTTAACTTAGTTTTAGATGACGACAGGCCTTTAAAAATTATTAATGCCCCAGAAAATATATCTGCAGCTATTATGAGATTACAGAATTTTGAAGATAGATTCCTTTATGTTATAAAATATTTAGATAAAGATATTTCAAAGTATTTAACAGAATCTGAAGAAGCTATTAATTTTTATTATACTGTTGAGGAAAAAAGTACGGGTATTAAAATTTCTTTTGCAATAATTTATATTGTAGTAGTTAGTGTTTTGTTATTTGTATCTATTTCAATTGCTATAAGATTCTCGTCTAGGTTTTTTAGATCCATTAATAATTTAATTTCCGCATCGGCATCAATAGGTGAGGGTAATTTTGACTCTAAAGTTCCTGAAGTAAAAACAGATAAAGATTTAGAAAAATTAAATAAAAATTTTAATTTAATGATTGATAAATTAAAAAATCAACAAGATAAACTTATAATTAATGAAAGACATGAGGCTTGGGGAAGTTTAGCTAGAAAATTAGCACATGAAATTAAAAACCCACTAACACCCATCCAGCTTACAATTGACAGATTAAAAAGCAAATATTCTGATGAATTAAATAAAAAAAATTCAGAAAATTTTAAAGAAAATTTAAAAATAATTAATAATCAGATTAAACAGATTGAAAAATTAGTTAATGAATTTTCAGATTTTGCAAGAATGCCTAAACCAATATTGAGAAAAAATAATTTAATTATTTTAATGAATGAAAATATTAAATTATTAAGTGAATTAGATAAATCAATTAATATAAGCTTCAAATCCAATTTAGATAAGGTTTTTTTAGAGAGCGATAAAGAGCAGTTGAGCAGAGTATTTCTAAATTTGATTAAAAATTCGATAGAAAGTATTCAAGAAAAAAGTCAGAATTCCAATAATTATAATAAAAAAATCACTATTGAACTTATCGACAATGATGGCCAAATAAATGTTACAATAACAGACAATGGAATTGGCTTTGGTAATCATAATAAAAATGTTAAAGAATTACTAAATCCTTATATAACAACAAAAAAAAATGGAACTGGTTTAGGTTTATCAATAGTGAACAAAATAGTAAACGATCACAATGGTAAAATTGAATTCATACCATCAGATGAGGGAGCTAAAATTAAAATTATTTTTATAAAATAAATGAGTGAAGAAATTTTAATTGTAGATGATAATTCTGACATTAGAAATATAATTAATGAATTAATAACTGATGCTGGCTATAAAACCCGTGTAGCCGCTAATTATACTCAAGCACTTGCTGAAATCGATAAGAAATTACCTGATGTAGCTATTTTAGACGTTAAATTAGATAAAGGCGATAATGATGGCATAGAACTTTTATCTCATATAAAATCAAAAAATAAAGATATCCCAGTAATAATTATTTCAGGTCATGCAAATATAGAAATGGCAGTAAAATCACTTCAACACGGTGCTTTTGAGTTTATAGAAAAACCATTTGACCAGGAAAGACTATTAAACTTTGTTAAAAGAGCTGTAGAAAATTTTAATTTAAAGAAGCAAAATAAAGAATATGAAAGTAAGTTATTTTCTTCTTATGAGTTAGTTGGGAATAGTAAAAACATCGTTAATATAATAGACCAAATTAAAAAAATTTCTGTAACTGAAAGCAGAGTTTTTATAAAAGGTCCATCAGGCTCAGGAAAAGAATTAATTGCAAGAAAAATTCATAAATCTTCTAAAAGAAATAAAAATCCATTTATAATACTAAATGGAGCCTTATTAGATTTTAATAAATATGAGTTAGAATTATTTGGTGAGGAAAAAGAAAATGGTTCAATTTCGTATGGAGCTCTTGAAAAAGCAAACAAAGGAACTTTGTTAATTGATCAAGTCTCAGAAATTCCTTTAGATATACAATCTAAAATTCTCAGAGTGTTAACAGATCAAAAATTTAAAAGAGTGAATGGAAGTAGTGATGTGACTGTTGACGTCAGATTGATTTGTTCATCTAGTAAAGATTTAAAAAAAGAAATTGAGATAGGTAATTTCAGAGAAGATTTGTTTCATAGAATAAATGTTTTTGAGATTAATATTGAACCACTAAATCAAAGAATTAGTGATATCCCACTTTTAATAAAATATTTTTCAAAAAAAATATCTGAAAATTATCAAATCAAAGAGCTAGGAATAGATGAAAATAACAGTTATATTTTGAACCATAATTGGCAAGGGAATGTAAGAGAATTAAAAAATTTAATTGAAAGAATTGCAATTTTACAACCTGATACAAAAGATAAAATTTCAAATATAATTAAAGAATCTCTAAAAAATAATAATTTTGAGGATCAATTTGCTGAAAATAGCCTTTCTGTGCCATTAAAAGAGGCTAGAGAAAAATTTGAAAAAGAGTATTTAACTATCCAATTAAAAAAATTTAATGGAAATATATCTAAAACAGCAAACTTTGTTGGAATGGAGCGAAGTGCTTTGCATAGAAAATTAAAAGGCTTAGGAATTAAAGAATTTAATTAAATGAATATAATCATTTGTGGTGCGGGAAGAGTTGGATTCACAATAGCTAGACAGTTAAGTGATCAAGGACATTCAATAACAGTAATAGATACATCTAGTGAAGATATTCAGAAAATTGATGATGCTTTAGATGTAAAGGCAATTGTTGGAAAAGGAACCTATCCTTCAATACTTGAAAAAGCAAATGCAGCTGAAACTGATATGATTATTGCAGTGACTAGAAATGATGAAATAAACATGGTTATATGTCAAATAGCATTCTCAGTTTTTAACATTCCAAAAAAAATAGCGAGAATAAGATCTCAAGATTATCTTAATCCAAAATTTACCAGAGTATATAATAAAGAAAATCTACCTATTGACGTAATTATTTCACCAGAAATTGAAATTGCTAAATCAATTCAACGAAAATTAGAGGCTCCAGGTGCATTAGACAGTGTTCCATTTGCTGATAACAAAATTAGACTCTTAGAAATTCTAATCAATGAAAATTGCAATTTAATTAATATTAAACTTAATGATTTGACTAAAAAATATCCAAATTTAGATGCAAATATTATTGGAATCATTAGAGATGATAAGTTTTTAATCCCAAAGAAGAATGACGATATAAAAAAAAATGACAAAATTTATGTTTTAATAAATTCTTCTCAAATGTCAGAAACTTTAGAAGCTTTTGGTCATAATGAAAAGGTCTCTAAAAAAGTTTTAATTGTTGGAGGTGGAAATATTGGTTTTAATTTAGCAAAAAATTTAGAAGAAAGCTTAGATTCTGTACGAGTAAAAATTATAGAAAAAAATAAGGATAGAGCAGAGTATTTAGCAAGCGAATTAAATAATACAATAGTAATCAACGGCGATGCTTTAGATGAAGAGGTATTGACAGAGGCAAATTTAGAGGAAGCCGAAACAGTTCTTGCTTTGACTAATGATGATGAGGATAATTTGATGGTAAGTGTTTTAGTGGAAAAATTTGCTAAAGATGAAAAAGAAATTGATGATAAAAGAACGATGGCTCTAATTAATAAACCTAATTATTCTCTTTTGCAAAATTCTTTAAAAATAGATGATTTAATTGATCCAAGAATGAATACTGTCTCAAGTATATTAAAACATGTTCATAAGGGAACCATTGAAACCGCATATACGATTATGAATGGCGAGTATGAGGTAATTGAGGCAGAAATTATAGAGACTTCTGAATTAATAAATAAAGAGTTAAAAAATTCAAATTTACCTGAGGAAATAAGAATAGGGGCAGTTTTAAGAGAAAATAAAGTCATTATACCAAGATCTAATTTTATGTTCCAAA
>CACOQN010000027.1 GCA_902629285.1 uncultured Pelagibacteraceae bacterium
AAGACCCTTGCAAACCTTTCTTAAGATATTTTTCATTTAATTTACAATCTCTATATCCTCTTTTTACAACATTTAAATATCTCTCAGTTGGAAATTTGAATGGTGTTTTTTTTACCATTGTATATGTCATGACTTTTTTTCCATAGTAATAAAAATAATATTTTTTATATAGAGTTGGAAAATCCTCATATACATCAAGTTTTTTTTCATCACTTTTAGAAATTTTAAATAATCCACCTGGAACAATAGAATTTTTTTTAGGCTCAATATCAGCAGCTCTATACTTGCTTCTAAATGTTAATTTGAAATCTTTCAAATTTATTTTCTTTAAAAATATACTGTCCTTACATCTTCTTCTCATTTGAAAATGATGAAGATTACTACCATAAGCAAAATACAACATTAACGATCCACTACTTCTATTTTTTTTTCATCAACGAATTTTAAAATTTGAGAATTACAATTATTTATTTTTTTTTGATCTTCAGATCTAATTACTATTGAAACACCTAATTTACCAGCGTGAAAAAATGGATAACTTCCGATTTCTACATCCATATTATCATTTTGAACCTTAGTTAACGAGTCAGCTATTTCGCTTTCAACAGTTCTTAAGCTTATGGTAAGACTTTTTATTGGTTCACCACCAACTATTTTATTAGTCAAACCACCTAACATAGATTTTAAAATTGACGGAACTCCTGGCAAAGAAAAAACATTCTCAACATTAAAACCTGGAGCACCACTTGTTGGATTTAAAATAAGATTTGCATTTTCTGGCATCCAAGCCATTTTTTGTCTTCCTTCATTAAATTTACCTGGCTCATAATATTTTTCTAAAATTTTAAAAGCTTCTTTGTGAGCCTCATATTTAATTCCAAACGCTTTTGATACTGATTGAGCAGTAATATCATCATGAGTAGGGCCTATACCACCAGTTGTAAAGACGTAATCATATGTTGATCTAAGAAAATTTAATGTTTCAACGATTGTCTCTTCAACATCTGGAATTACTCTTACCTCACCAACACTAACTCCAATAGAGTTTAACCAAGTGGCTAATGTAGAGGTGTTTGTATCTTGAGTTCTTCCAGATAAAATCTCATTACCAATAATTAAAATTGAGGCATTTACTTTTGCTTTTTTTTCCATATGAAATATATAAATTAGTAATGGAATTTACCAAGTCTTTAATAAAAGGCAAATTAATCAAACGATATAAAAGGTTCTTTACCGACGTGAAAATAGGTAAAGAAATTGTCACAGCTCACTGCCCTAATACAGGGTCTATGAAAGGATTATTAGATGAGGGAAATGAAGTTTATTTACTTCCAAATAATGATCCCAAAAGAAAACTTAAATTTGGTTTGGAAATTATTAAGTCTAGAAAAAATTTAGTTGGTGTAAATACTCATATGGCGAATAGAATTGTTGAGCATGGGCTTAATAATAATCTTATTAACGAACTGAAAAATAATGACTATATAAAACCAGAGGTTTTTTATAATAAAGAAACAAGATTTGATTTTTTATTAGAAAAAAAAAGTCAAAAAACTTTTATTGAAGTCAAAAATGTTACTTTATTTAGGAATAAGGATACCTCTGAATTTCCAGATGCGCCAACAGCAAGAGGAATTAAGCATTTATTAACCCTTATTGATGCCATAAAAAAAGGTTATAAAGCATATTTGATATTTTTGGTTCAAATTCAAAATATGAAATATTTTAAAATAGCTAAAGATATAGATGAAGAATATTATAAGAATTATCTTATTGCTAAAAAAGCTGGTGTAAATTTTTTAGCTTACAGATGTAGTATAAGTTCAAAAAAAATTTTTATAGATAAAAAACTTAAAATTATTGATGTCTGATTATAAAGAGAAATTTGAAAAAATGAGAGTTGCTGGTAAACTTGCTGCAAGAACTTTAGACATGTTAACTGAAAATATTAAAGAGGGTATTTCTACAGATTATATAGATAAATTAGGTTATGAGTTTATTAGAGACAATGGTGGTCATTCAGCTCCACTTTTTTACAGGGGTTTTACAAAATCTTTATGTACTTCTTTAAACCATGTAATATGTCATGGCATTCCCTCTGATAGAATTTTACAAGAAGGCGACGCTGTTAATGTTGATATAACTGCAATCGTTGATGGGCATTATGGTGATTCTAGTAGAATGTTTTGTATTGGAAAAACTCCAGTTAAATTAAATAATCTTATAAATGCTACTTACGAGTCTATGATGAGAGCTATTAGAATTTTAAAACCTGGAATTAAATTAGGAGATATCGGTTATGAAATTCAGTCATTTGTTGAGAAAAAAGGTTTTTCTGTTGTAAGAGATTTTTGTGGTCATGGTATTGGAACATCATTTCATGAGCCACCAAATATTTTGCATTATGGCAAAAAAAATACAGGTATGGAATTAAGACCGGGTATGACATTTACTATCGAGCCAATGATAAATGCAGGAAAATATGATATTAAAATATTAAATGATGGTTGGACAGCAGTTACAAAAGATAAATCTTTATCTGCACAATTTGAACATACATTGGGAATTACTGAAAATGGTTATGAAATCTTTACAGAATCTGCTAAAGGTTATTCAAAGCCTCCATATTTATAATTAATGATTAAAAGATATTCGCGAAAACAATTAACTGATATTTGGTCAGAAGAAAATAAATATAAAATCTGGTTGCAAGTAGAAGTTGCGGCTGCTGAAGCTATGGAAAAACTTGGTCAGATCCCAAAAGGAGTTGCCTCAATAGTAAGAAAAAAGGCAAAAATTAATGTGAACAGAATTCACAAAATAGAGTCTGAAGTAAAACATGATGTAATAGCTTTTCTTACTTCAATTACAGAAAAAGCTGGAATAAAAGCAAGATACCTTCATCAAGGAATGACTTCATCAGATGTTTTGGATACCAGTTTCAATGTTCAATTAGTACAATCAGGAAAAATAATTCTTAAAAATATTGATCAAATTTTAAGGATATTAAAAAAACAAGCAAAAAAATATAAGTTTACACCATGCATGGGCAGAAGTCATGGTATACATGCAGAACCCATTACTTTCGGATTAAAACTTGCTTCTTTTTATGCAGAATTTAAGAGGAATAGAAAAAGATTAGTCGATGCGATAGACGAAGTTTCAACTTGTGCTATTTCGGGTGCAGTTGGGACATTTGCAAATATAAATCCAAATGTAGAGAAACATGTTGCTAAAAAACTTGACTTAAAAGTTGAACCAATTTCAACTCAAGTTATTCCGAGAGACAGACATGCTTTTTATTTTTCAGTTCTTGCAATTATCGCTGGTTCAATTGAGAGAGTAGCTATAGAAATAAGACATTTACAAAGAACGGAAGTATATGAACTACAAGAATTTTTTTCAAAAAAGCAAAAAGGTTCATCTGCTATGCCACATAAAAAAAACCCTATCTTAAGTGAAAATTTAACAGGTCTCTCAAGAATAGTAAGAAGCACAGTAATTCCTGCGCTTGAAAATATAGCCTTGTGGCATGAGAGAGATATTTCACATTCAAGTGTTGAGAGAAGTATTGGCCCAGATGCTAATATAACTATTGATTTTGCTTTAGTAAGATTAACAAATATCTTAGATAATAT
>CACOQN010000028.1 GCA_902629285.1 uncultured Pelagibacteraceae bacterium
CTAAATTAAATTGTCTTTTAATTTTATTAAAAAGTTTTGGATAATATCTAATTGAAGGTAATGTAAATATTACAAAAGCAATCAGACTTATAATTGATGTTTTAAAGATATTATATAATTTTGATTTTAAAGAATTTTCAGTAAAGAAAAACAAAATACAAAAATATATAAAGATAAGGACAATTGAGCTTAATTTAATGGAAGCGGCTATACCTATTAAAAAAGCAATTAAGCTAATTTTATTGTCATATTTTTTAAAGTATACTTGATTATAAAATAACGACCATATCAAGACACTAAAACCAAATAGAATTAATTCGATACCAAAATGAGAAAAGTGAAAATTAATTACTGGAATTATAACTGATATAGATAAAAAATATTTTAAAAAAATTTTTTTTGAATTCTCTAATACTTTAGATGATAAATATATTAAGAACAGATAAATTAAAAAATAATTTATTCTCAGAAGGATTATTGTAAATTTAATATCTAGATTTATAAAAATTGCAAATTTCAATATTTCTGAGTAAAAATATTGAATAATTGTTCCAGGATGATGCCCGCCCCATGGTATTCCCCAACTCAATATATGAAATGAATTAGCAAGATAATCAGGCTCAGAATCAAAAGTAACAAAGTAATATGGTTTAAAAAGAAAAACTAAATAGTTTAAAATTAAAAAAATTATAGCAAGAAATTTATAAAATTTTTTATTTTCATAAAATATCATTAAAGTATAACTTTATAATTATTATTTAATACATATAAATGATTTATTATTCAGCAAAAGAATATAAAAAAAAACCACAAATACTAATAGTGGGCTCTGGTCCAGCCTCAATTTCTCTAGCTTTGAGTTTAGAAAAGAAAAAAGTTAATTGCCTTTTAATAGAGGCTGGAAATTTAGAATATAACTCAAAATTACAAGAAACATTTAAAGGTGATAGTAATGGCAATTTTAATTTTGATTTACGGAATAATAGAATAAAACAATTTGGGGGTACTGCAAATGTTTGGGGCAAAAGATGTAGACCTCTTGATATAGTTGATTATTACAAGTGGTCAAACAAAAAAATCAGTTTATTTGAATATCAAGAAGAAGCTTCAAAAATTCTTCATGTAAAAAATGAATTTGATGAAAAAATTCTTAATGATAACTTAAAACAAATAGAATTTAATTATTCAAAAATAGATTTTTCAAGTTTTTACTTAAAAAGAATATCAAAATCCAATTATATAGATGTAGTTTTGAATTCAACATTTTTTAAGTTAAATGGAGAATTTGGCAAGTTTAAATCTGCTGACATAATAGATAATAATTCAAAAATAAAATATATTATTAAAGCTAAGTTTTTTGTATTTGGCTGTGGCAGCATTGAAAATTCCAGATATCTTTTACTCCTTCAAAAAAAATATAAACAATTAAATCAGAATTTACCAATTGGAAAATATTGGATGGGTCACTTTAAAACTCACTTTGGTGAATTATTAGCAGATTTCAGTAAGTTAAGTATATTATTAAACAAAAGTAATTATCTTAAAGAAGGTGATACTGCTGCAATCTCGCTGAAACATAATTATATAGAAAAAAATAAATTAGAAAATGCATGTGTTTATTTAGAGCCAAATCAACTTTCAAAAAATAATTTTAATAAATTTTCAAAAAAACTTTTATGTATTGCTCCAGAATATACTAAACATATAACAAATTTATTTAGGAAAAACCTTTTGTGTGGAACTTCTTTAGAAATAATATGGGGTCAAAAAACTATAAGAGAAAATCATATAAGTCTAAGTGAGAGAAAAGTTGATTTTTTAGATATACCTCAAATTGAAGTTATTTGTAACTCATACAGTGAGGACTTGGATACTCCAAAAAAGCTTATGGAACAATTAGGTATTTATTTTGTTGAATCAAAAATCGGACGAGTACATTTTTTTAATATAAATAATAAAGAAAAAATTCTCTGGGAAGGAAATCATCATATTGGTGGGACTATAATTGGTGATAATCCATTGTTTTCTGTAATAGACTCAGATTTAAAAGTTCATAATACTAAAAATTTGTTTGTAATTGGAAGTTCAATTTTTAGTAGATCTGGTCATGCTAATCCAACTTTCTCAATTGTACAATTTTCGTTAAGATTAGGTGAACATTTATCAAAAATAATTATTTAATTTTGAGCATTTTTAAAATTTTTATACTGTTTATAAATACTAAAAGTTTCTCTTAAATTTTTTGGTTTCAATTTTTGGATTAATTCATTTGAGTTTTGAATTTTAATTTCATTAATATCATTCATATTTAAAATAGTATCTGTATCAATATTTTTTTTTGGAAATGCTAATAATGTAATTGTCATCATATCTCTTACACAATTTTCCTCAGGTACGCTGGCTCTATGAAAACACTGAGTAGTATTACAAATGAGTGCGCTTCCACTTTTTCCTATGTGTTTATGATAATTAATATCTTCATCATTTTTATATTGATGCCTATCAGTATAATTTAATTTTTTTACTACATGACTTGTTTGTTTTTTGGAGACAACATGTAAAGGTCCATTATTTTCTCCAACATCTGAAATATTTATAAATAACTTAAAATATGTACATAGATATGCGTCCATATGTAATTTATTTGAATAATATTCTTTATCTGTATTTTTAAAGTTATAATTTCTTACTATAAATATCTGTGCTGGAACTATCTCAGAATTAAAATAGTTTCTAAATTTATCAATCTTAAATTTAATATTTGATTTATAAATATCTTTTATTAAATTTGAAATTTCTTCATCAACTAAAAATCTATATTGATTATTTTGATTTTTAATAATGTTTTGTTCATAAAGTTTTTTTTTTAGCAAATCAAATTTATGATCAAAATCTAATTCTATTTTTACAAAACCCTCGTCATTGAATGTTTTAATTTCGTAATAGTCTTTTTGCAAAAGTAATTTTTTATTTCGTACGCAAAAATTAAAGATTAAATTAAAAAAATTGTAAAAATATGGTAATTTATTATTAAATAGTTTAAAAGATATTTTGTTTAAAAATGTATTCAAAAAAGTTTTAATCATAAATGTTTTGTTAATATATATAATTTTATTTTATAAAACACACTAGATCTTATGAAATCTGATTTTAGGAAAGATATTCAGGGTTTACGGGCTATTGCTGTTATTTCTATATTTTTTTATCATTTAGATTTATTAAA
>CACOQN010000029.1 GCA_902629285.1 uncultured Pelagibacteraceae bacterium
AAAGAGCAACAAAAAAAAGCAGAGATTGGAACCGTGAAAAAGCAAGATATATTAGAAAATCAAGCTAAAATTGTTTTTTTAGGAATAGGTTCAAATTTAGGTATAAGAAAAAGAAATATAGAAAAAGCAAAATTTTTATTGGCTGAAAATAACTTAGATGTTCTCTCTGTATCTAGTTATTATGAAACCCCTTCCTGGCCTGATTCTCGAAAACCTAAGTTCTTAAATATAATTTTAAAATTAAAATGTAATTACAGTCCTCAAGAACTATTAAAAATATGCAAAACTATAGAAAGTCAATTAGGTAGAAAAAAAGCAAAAAAAAATGCACCTCGCATATGTGACTTAGACATTATTGATTTCGATAAATTAGTATCCAAAAAAAATGCTAATATTAATTTGCCTCATAAAAGGATGCATAAAAGAAGCTTTGTATTATTTCCATTATTTGAAATCCAAAAGAATTGGATCCATCCTGATAAACAAATCGATGTTAAAACCTTGATTTCTCTACTTCCTGATAGAGACATTAGATCTATTAAACAAATTTGATTTAGTGATATAATATTGATTATGCTTAATTCAAATGAACTTATAAATAAAGTTAAGAATTATAATAAATTCTTAAATCCAGAAAGATTGGATAAAGCATATAATTTTGCTGTTAATGCACATAAGAGTCAAAAAAGAGCTTCGGGTGATCCTTATTCAGTTCATCCAATTGAGGTTGCAAATATTTTAACTGAATTAAAATTAGATAGCGCTACAATTACAACAGGTCTATTGCATGACACTATAGAAGATACATTTGCAACTTATGAAACCATCAAACAAGAATTTGGGGATGAGGTTGCTGATTTAGTTGATGGTGTCACAAAAATTTCAGCATTTGAAAATTCAGCTGGAGCAAATTCTAAAGTAGAAAATTTTAGAAAATTAATTTTAGCAACATCTAAAGATATTAGGGTTCTGTTAGTTAAAATTGCTGATCGACTTCATAATATGAGAACCATTAAAGCTATTACAAAGGAGGACAAAAGAAAGAGAATAGCTCAAGAAACCATGGAAATTTATGCTCCATTAGCAGATAGAATGGGAATGCACAGAATAAGAGATGAACTTGAAGATTTGTCTTTTGAAATTTTAAATAACGATGCAAGAAAACTAATTAAAAAAAGACTTGATGAAATAAAGCTAGATAAAAAAGATTTATTTGAAGAACAATCGTATGAATTAAGTGAAATCTTAAATGATAATGAAATCAATGCAGAGATTCATGGTAGAGAAAAAACACCTTTTTCAATTTGGAGAAAAGTACAAAAAAAAAGAGTTTCACTTGAACAAATAACAGATATTATTGGATTTAGAATAATTTTGAACAACGAAGACGATTGTTACAAAACTCTTGGTATTTTTCACAAAAAATGGAATTGTATACCAGGAAAATTTAAAGATTATATTTCTTCTCCAAAAATTAATGGTTATAAATCTATTCATACTTCTGTAATTGGTTCAAATAAAAAACCAATAGAAATTCAAATTAGAACCCACGAAATGCATGAATTTGCAGAAAGAGGTATTGCATCTCATTGGCAGTACAAATCTTCTGAAAAATTTAATTCTTTAAGCTGGAAGGAGTATGATTGGTTAAAAGATCTTGTTGAGATTATTGAAAAAAATGAAAATCCTGAAGACTCATATGAGTATACAAAACTGCAAATGTTTCAAGAAAATGTATTTTGTTTCACGCCCAAAGGTTCAGTAATAAAATTACCTAAAGATGCAACAGCTATTGATTTTGCATATGCTGTTCATACCAAAATTGGTAATTCAGCAGTTGGTTGTGAAATTAATGGAAACAAAAGTGAGTTACAAACTATTTTAAGAAATGGTGATCGAGTAAATATTATAACATCTAAAAAAAATTCTCCGTCTCTTCACTGGATACCAACAACAAAAACAGGTAAAGCAAGAGCTGCTATAAGAAGATATTGGCATGATAAAGGAGAGCAAAAAGAAGAAAAAACAAAAAAATATAATACTACCTTATGGATGTCATTACCCGATAAGCCTGGACAATTAGGAGATATAAGCTCACTCATTGGAAGTCATAAATTAAATATATCTAGTTTAGAAATGGTTGGTAAAAATCCCAATTATATAAATTTTAAATTTAAATTAATCATTAGAAACTTGAAGAATTTTACTAATTTTATTGCAGAGCTAAAACAAAAGAGTATAAAATTTAAGATAATCAGACACGAAGAAAAAAGAAATGCTTTCACACAAAAAATCCTTAAATATTTTAAAAAAAACTAATGCATTATTAGAAGGTCATTTTGTTTTATCTTCAGGTCTACATTCTTCAAAATATATACAGTGTGCAAAACTTTTAAGTTTCCCAAATTTAGCTGATAAAATTTGCAAGTCTTTAGCAAATAAAATTAGAAAAAAATTTAAAAAAATTGATATAATATTAGCTCCTGCAATGGGAGGAGTAATTATTGGTTATGAAATAGGAAAATTACTTAAAAAAGAAACAATTTTTTGCGAAAGGGTAAATGGCAAATTTACTCTCAGAAGAGGTTTTAATATTAAAAAAGGTGCAAGAGTATTAATTATAGAAGATGTAATCACTACAGGAAAATCAAGTTTAGAATGTGTTAAATTGATTAAAAAATCAAAAGCAAAGTTAATTGGATTTGCATCTATAATTGATCGTTCTACTAAACAATCTTTAAAGATAAAAACTGGAATAACATCTCATTTAAAAATTGATGTTCCTACTTATAAAGCAAATAAATTACCACCAGAACTTAAATCTATACCAATAACAACCCCAGGAAGCAGATTTATTAAGTGAAAAGGTTAGGTGTAAATATAGATCATATTGCAACTTTACGAAACGCACGTGGAGAAAAACATCCAGACCCATTATACGCAGCTAAAAAAGTTATTAGTTATGGAGCTGATTCTATAACAATTCATTTAAGAGAAGATAGAAGACATATAAATGATATTGATGCAAAAAAAATATGTAATTTAAAAAATGTGCTTGTAAACCTTGAGATTTCTATGAACAAAGAAATTGTCAATAAAGCACTTAAGATAAAACCAAATTTTATTTGTTTAGTTCCAGAAAATAGAAAAGAAATTACTACAGAGGGAGGTTTAAATATTAAAAACAATCTTAATAAATTAGAGAAAATAATTAAAAA
>CACOQN010000030.1 GCA_902629285.1 uncultured Pelagibacteraceae bacterium
CTTTATTAATAAATTTTAAATACATTTCTTCTATAAATCTACTATTAGACTTGTTCAGAAATGAAGTTTTTTCAAAATTGAGATTTTTTGATGAAGACATCTTTTTATTTAATATATCGCTCTAATATTATTTTTCAATTAGACAGTTTATTAAATAAAGTTTTTCCAATAATTGATGGTGATTTAGCAACTGTAATGCCGCATTCCTCCATTTTTTCAATTTTATCTTCAGCTCCGCCTTTACCACCTGATATTATAGCACCTGCATGTCCCATTCTTCTTCCTGGAGGAGCAGTAATTCCAGCAATAAATCCAACTATTGGTTTTTTAATCTTATGATTTTTTATAAAATCAGCAGCTTCCTCTTCAGCTGTTCCTCCAATCTCACCTATCATTAAAATAGACTCAGTTTCATCATCATTTAAAAATAAATCTAAACAATCTATAAAATTGGTTCCATTAATAGGATCTCCACCAATTCCTATACAGGTTGATTGACCAAGTCCATTTTCTGTTGTTTGTGCTACTGCCTCATATGTTAATGTCCCTGATCTTGATACTATTCCAACGCTTCCTCTCTTATGGATATTTCCTGGCATAATTCCGATTTTACATTCATCTGGCGTAATTATTCCAGGACAATTGGGTCCAATCAATCTGCTATCAGAACGCTTTAATCTTTGTCTTACATTAAGCATATCTTGAATTGGAATTCCCTCCGTAATACAAACAATAAGTTCAATAGATGCATCAATAGCTTCAATGATGGCTGCTGCTGCAAATCTTGCAGGCACATAGATCATTGTTGCATCTGCTCCAACCTCTGCCTTAGCTTCGACCACTGTATTAAATACTGGTCTGCCTAAATGTGTTTGACCCCCTTTTTTTGGAGTGACACCACCAACTAAATTAGTTCCATATTCTATCGCTTGTTTAGAATGAAATTCGCCGTGTTTACCTGTAAATCCTTGACAAATTACTTTTGTATTTTTGTCTACTAAAACTGACATATTATTTTATTACCTCAACAATTTTCTTAGCTGCATCATCTAAATTTTTTGCAGAAATTAATTTTAATCCAGAATTATCAAGAATTTCTTTTCCTTCTTTAAAATTTGTACCTGCTAATCTTACAACTAATGGTACACCAATATTAATTTCTTTGGCTGCATCAACTACTCCTTGGGCAAGAACATCACATCTCATTATTCCTCCAAAGATATTTATTAAAATTCCTTTAACATTTTTATCTGAGAGAATTATTTTTAATGCAGCAGATACTTTTTCCTTCGATGCTCCACCGCCTACATCTAAAAAATTTGCTGGCTCTTTGCCATACAATTTAATTATATCCATCGTTGCCATTGCTAATCCTGCTCCATTCACCATACATCCAATGCTTCCATCTAGTTTGATATAAGCAAGATCATGCTTGCTAGCTTCTATCTCGGTAGGGTCTTCTTCATTTAAATCCCTTAATTCAACAATGTCAGGGTGTCTGAATAAAGCATTTGAATCGAAATTTACTTTTGCATCTAAACAAACAATTTTTTTTTCTTTTGTTAAAATTAATGGATTCACTTCAACCATACTTGCATCTGTACTCACAAACATTTTATATATTGATTTTATTAAAGTTATTGCTTGTTTTTTTGTATTTTCATTTAAATCAAAAATTTTAATTATTTTTTCACAATCTGTGTCTGAAATTTCGTCACCCATATCAACTTTTGTTGTAATTATTTTTTCAGGTGAAGTGCTAGCTACCTCTTCAATGTCCATTCCCCCTTGATCGCTAGATATAAATGCTATTTTAGAACTTGCCCTATCAACTAGACATGATAAGTAAAATTCTTGATCTATATTTGAAGTTTCTTCTACGTATAATCTTTTTACTTCTTTACCTTCTGGTCCAGTTTGATGAGTAACCAAAGTTTTTCCAAACAACTCTTTAGCTGCTACCTTCAATTCCTCCATAGAGTTTAAAATTTTTACGCCACCAGCTTTTCCCCTACCGCCAGCATGGATTTGTGCTTTTAGAACGTATTTTTCGGTTTTTAGTGTTTTTGCTTTTTCAATAAGCTCATTAACATTAAGCGCAAATACTCCCTCTGGAACTACAGCACCATATTTCTTTAATATTTGCTTAGCTTGATGCTCGTGGATATTCATTATTATTTAGATAAATCAGGATCTATTTTAGATGCAGCCTCCCATAGAGCTTTTACTGCGTCTATTGAATGCATAAATTCCTTTTTTTCTTTATCATCTAAATCAATCTGCTCGATTTTTTCTACACCATCTTTTCCAATTACAACTGGAACACCTGCATAAACATTTTCTACACCATATTCTCCATTTAGTTGAACTGCACAAGGTAATAATTTTTTCTGATCATTCAAATAAGCCTCTGCCATTTGAACACCAGATGCTGCAGGTGCATAAAAGGCTGATCCTTTTTCTAAATACTTGACTATCTCAGCACCACCGTCTCTTGTTCTTTGATTAATTTCTTCAACTCTATCTGCAGAAATTTTTCCATCCTTTACAAGATCTAATAATGGTTTACCTGAAATCTTTGTAAATCTCGGCATTGGAACCATGGTATCACCATGACCACCCATAACCATTGCTTCAATTTCTCTCACAGGCACATTAAGTTCAAGTGATAAAAATAATTTAAATCTTGAGCTGTCTAAAATACCTGCCATACCAACAACTTTACTTGATGGTAAACCCGAGAATTTTTGAAATGCCATAACCATAACATCTAAAGGATTAGTGATACAAATCACAAAAGCGTTAGGAGCATTTTTCTTAATACCCTCTGCAACTTGCTTAATAATTTTCAAATTTATTTCAAGAAGATCATCTCTGCTCATTCCAGGTTTTCTTGGTACGCCTGCAGTAATTATAATTACATCAGAATCTTTTATATCTTCATATTTATCGGTTCCTAAGAATTTAACATTAAATCCGTCAACCGACGAAGATTGTGCTATATCTAAAGCCTTTCCTTTAGCAATTCCACTAGCTACATCAAATAAAACTACTTCATTAACTAACTCTTTTGTTCCAATTAAATGTGCGAGAGTACCACCAATTTGGCCTGCACCAATTAAAGATAT
>CACOQN010000031.1 GCA_902629285.1 uncultured Pelagibacteraceae bacterium
AAAGCTAAATCGAATGATGATATTTACGTTACTGGAAATTTGGGTGATAGTTATTTAGGTCTTAAACTATTAAGTAATAAAACAAATATTAAAAAAAAAGATAAATTATTCTTTATAAATAAATATTACAAACCAGAGCTACCTTTAAATTTAACTAAATATTTATTAAAATTTGCTAATAGCTCTATTGATGTTTCGGATGGAATAATTGACGATTTATCAAAAATGATCAATAGACAAAATTTATCGTTTCACTTATTTGAAAACAAAATACCTGTTTCAAAGCATTTGAGTGATCTTATCAAAAATCAAAAATTAAATAAGATTAATTTAATTTCTAATGGAGATGATTATCAAATTTTATTTACAGCCAAAGTTAATAAAGCCAGAATCATTCAAAAAGCATCTAAAGCAACAGGAATTAAAATAACTAAAATTGGTAAAATTGTATCTGGTAAAAATAGATCATTGATATTTGATGAAAAAGGCAAGCAAATACAAGCTAAATCTAAAGGTTATATTCATCGGTTTTAAAAGTTAATCATTGTCTTTTCTATCTTTTTTTGTATTGTGCGGGCTTAAAATTTTAACAACCAACAACTTAAGGTTAATATGAGCGGAACAGTCGAAACAATACTATTATACACAATCGGAGCTGGTTTATTATCTATAGTATATGGATATCTAACTGGAAAAAATATTCTTAATTTAAGTGCAGGAAATGCAAAAATGCAAGATATTGCGTCTGCAATTCAAATTGGTGCAAAAGCATACTTAGCAAGACAATACAAAACTATTGCTATTGTTGGTGCCGTAGTTTTAGTAATTGTAAGTATTGCATTTAGTCCGTTAGTGGGTCTTGGTTATTTAATAGGTGCTGCTCTATCAGGTATTGCAGGATATGTGGGAATGTTAGTTTCTGTTGAAGCAAATGTAAGAACAGCGGAAGCATCAAGAAAAGGCTTAGCACAAGGCCTTTCTGTTGCATTTAAATCTGGTGCTGTTACTGGAATGTTGGTTGCAGGTTTAGCATTATTATCTATAGCGGTTTATTATTATATTTTATTAAAGTCTGACGTAGATGAAAGAGAAATTGTAAATGCTTTAGTTGCATTGGGTTTTGGTGCATCATTAATTTCAATTTTTGCAAGACTAGGTGGTGGAATTTTTACAAAAGGTGCAGATGTTGGTGCTGATTTAGTTGGAAAAGTTGAGGCTGGAATACCTGAGGATGATCCTAGAAACCCTGCTGTAATTGCTGATAATGTTGGTGACAACGTTGGAGACTGTGCAGGAATGGCTGCTGATTTGTTTGAAACTTATGCAGTTACTATTGTCGCAACAATGGTTCTATCTTCTATTTTCTTTGTTGGAGATTTAAATATGATGATTTACCCACTAACAATTGGTGCAGCATGTTTATTAACTTCCATCATTGGAACATTTTTTGTTAAACTTGGAAAAAATAACAATGTAATGAATGCTTTATATAAAGGTTTTATTGTTTCTGCAGTCGCGTCTTTAGCGATTTTATGGCCTGTCACAGATCATGTAATTGGATTTACTAATGAATATACAGTCAACGATAAATCTTTTAATGGAATGGATTTATATTATTGTGGTGTTATTGGACTTGTTATTACTGGATTATTAATTTGGATTACTGAATACTATACAGGTACAAGTTATAGACCAGTTAAATCTGTAGCTCTATCATCAACAACTGGTCATGGAACAAATGTTATTCAAGGTTTGGCCGTTTCTATGGAAGCAACTGCTATCCCAGCGTTAATAATTGTTGCCGGTATTCTAATTACCAATTCTATTGCTGGACTTTTTGGAATTGCGATTGCTGTTACCACGATGCTTGCATTAGCAGGTATGGTTGTTGCTTTGGATGCGTATGGACCAGTAACTGATAACGCTGGTGGTATTGCTGAAATGTCTAATCTAGACAAGAAAGTTAGAAAAACAACTGATGCATTAGATGCAGTTGGAAACACAACTAAAGCGGTCACTAAAGGTTATGCAATTGGTTCAGCTGGCTTGGGAGCTTTAGTTTTATTTGCTGCGTATACTGAGGATATTAAGCATTTTTCAAAAGAAGCAGGATCTGCCTTAGAGGGTATTATAGTTACATTTGATTTATCAAACCCATATGTAGTAGTTGGTTTATTAATCGGTGGAATGTTACCTTATCTTTTTGGATCAATGGGAATGCAAGCTGTTGGTAGGGCAGGTGGGGCTGTTGTTGTTGAAGTAAGACGACAATTTAAAAAATTTCCAGGTATTATGAAAAGAAAACAAAAACCTGATTATGCAAAATTAGTAGACTTATTAACTGTAGCAGCAATTAAGGAAATGATTATTCCTTCCTTACTTCCAGTTCTATCTCCTGTAGTGCTATATTTTGTTATTTTATCTATTGGGGGACAAGTGGCTGCTTTAGCATCTGTTGGTGCAATGTTGCTAGGTGTTATCATTACAGGACTATTTGTTGCTGTTTCAATGACAGCAGGAGGTGGTGCGTGGGATAATGCAAAAAAATATATTGAAGATGGTAATCATGGTGGAAAAGGTTCAGAAGCACACAAAGCAGCTGTTACTGGAGATACTGTTGGAGATCCTTACAAGGATACAGCGGGCCCTGCTGTTAATCCAATGATTAAAATTACTAATATTGTAGCATTACTTTTATTAGCTGTTATCGCTGGTTAATAGTTTTTCGTTTTTTGGCCCTCTGTCCAAGAGGGTCATTTATTTTTTGTCTCATACTAGACATAAAATCATATATAAATGAATTTCTTTTGAAACCTGCTTCTGTGGTTGCTTTTGAAAATCACTGAAGTCTAAAGCAACAACCATACCTGCTAATGCAAGCATCGTGGTAATTTTGATATTTTCCATATCATCTTTATTATAAAATTCTTTTTTTTTTAAAATTCCATAATTATCTATTTCTAATACTAAAACATCGTTTTTAAAAATCTTCATTCTACCTAGATTTT
>CACOQN010000032.1 GCA_902629285.1 uncultured Pelagibacteraceae bacterium
TGCTGGAATTTTCTCAATATTTACTATTGGGGTTTTGACTGCATTAACTTATAAAACTGAGCTTGGAATTTTCATAATAGCATCCTTTGGATCTTCTATGGTATTACTTTTTGGCTATCCAGAAAGTCCTTTCGCTCAACCTAAAAATGTTTTTTTTGGTCATCTGTTAACTGCCTTAGTTGGAATGTTTTTTTTATACTTTATACCTTTGCCTCTATTTATTATTATTCCTCTTGCAGTTGGTTTTGGTGTTGCCTTAATGATACTGTTAAACGTTACCCATCCCCCTGCTGGCGGGAACCCAATAATTGTTATTATCGGTAGTGTTTCAATCGATTACTTGTTAAGCCCTGTAATATCAGGTTCAATAATTATAATAATTTTTGCTATTGTTTTAAACCGTCTGATCTTGAAAAAAAAATATCCAAGTTAAATTATTCATTTGCTAGCCACTCTATTAGTGTGTTAGATATTCAAGATTTTATTAAAATAGTCAATTATAGGAGTATTAATGAAAATACTATGTGTATTATACGACGATCCTAAAGGTGGTATGCCTGAAACTTATCCACTTTCGGATCTTCCAAAACTAGATAAGTATCCTGATGGAATGACTCTTCCGTCTCCAAAAGGAAGAGATTTCACACCTGGAGAATTGTTGGGATGTGTATCTGGTGAATTAGGTTTAAGAAAGTTTTTAGAGAGCAATGGACATGAGTTAATTGTTACAAATAGTAAAGATGGTGATGGCTGTGAAGCAGATAAACACATTGTCGATGCAGATATTGTAATCTCACAACCTTTTTTCCCTTATTATTTAACTAAAGAAAGAATTGCTAAAGCGAAAAATCTTAAAATGGCAATTACTGCTGGTATAGGATCAGACCACGTAGATTTACAAGCAGCAATGGATAATAAAATAGATGTTGTTGAAGTAACTTTTTGTAATTCAAGATCTGTTGCCGAACATATTGTAATGATGATTGTATCGATGGTGAGAGATTATCATACTCAACATAGAATTGTTAACGAAGGTGGTTGGAATATCGCAGATGCAGTTCAAAGATCTTATGACGTAGAAGGTATGCATATTGGAACTGTTGCTGCCGGAAGAATAGGTTTGGATGCTTTAAGAAAAATGAAACCATTTGATGTACATTTGCACTATTTTGATAGACATAGATTACCAGAAAGTGTTGAAAAAGAATTAAATCTTACTTTTCACGAGTCTGTAGAGTCGATGGTCAAAGTTTGCGATGTAGTAACAATTAACTGTCCTCTTCATCCTGAAACAGAAAATTTGTTTGATGATGCGATGATTGGTAAAATGAAAAAGGGTGCTTATATAGTCAATACTGCTAGAGGTAAAATTTGTAATCGTGAAGCAATTGCAAAAGCTTTAAAAAGTGGCCAATTAAGTGGTTATGCTGGAGACGTATGGTTTCCGCAACCAGCTCCAAACGATCACATATGGAGAAGTATGCCCCATCATGGTATGACACCTCATACATCTGGAACTTCCCTATCTGCACAAGCAAGATATGCTGATGGAGTAAGAGAAATATTGGAATGTTTCTTTGAAGGTAGAGAGATTAGAAATCAATACTTAATTGTTCAAAATGGACAATTAGCTGGTATGGGTGCTCATTCTTACAGTAAGGGATCTGCAACTAGCGGTTCAGAGGAAGCAGCTAAATATAAGAAAAAATAAATTAATTTTTAAAAAAAGCGGTTTATATTCATATAAATCGCTTTTTTTATGCATAAGATAAATTGGAAATTTGACAATACCTACTCAAAACTCTCTGAAACTTTTAGAGAGTTTGTAAAACCAACACCTGTTCACAATCCAGAAATAGTAATTTTTAACCACCAATTAGCTCAAGAGCTTAATTTAGATTTTTCAAAAATAAGTAACGTAGAATTATCAAAAATTTTCTCAGGAAATAGCTTACCACAAGAAAGTAAAACTTTAGCTCAGGCATATGCTGGTCATCAATTTGGACACTTTACTATGTTAGGAGATGGTAGAGCAGTTTTATTAGGTGAGCATTTAGACAGTAAAAAAAATCGTTATGATATTCAATATAAAGGCTCTGGGAGAACATCTTTTTCTAGAGGGGGAGATGGTCGTGCAGCTTTAGGACCAATGCTAAGAGAGTATTTAATAAGTGAAGCTATACACGCTTTAAATATTCCAACAACAAGAAGTCTTGCGGTTGTTAAAACTGGAGAAAAAGTAGTAAGAGAAAATCTTTTAGATGGTGCTATTTTAACTAGGGTTGCATCTAGCCATATTAGGGTGGGTACGTTTCAATTTATTGCTGCAAAACAAAATATAAATAATTTAAAGACATTAGTGGACTATACCATTAACAGACACTACCCTGAATTAAGTTCATCTAAGTTTAAAGCTTATGATTTATTAAATTCAGTAATAGAAAAACAATGTAGTCTAGTGATTAACTGGATGAGGGTTGGATTTATTCATGGAGTAATGAATACTGATAATATGTCAATATCTGGAGAAACAATTGATTATGGTCCTTGTGCCTTTATGGATCACTATGATCCAAAAACTGTGTTTAGCTCAATAGATAAATTTGGAAGATATGCTTTTTCTAATCAACCACCAATCACTAAATGGAATTTAGCTAGATTTGCAGAATGCTTGGTTCCTTTAATTGATAAAAGTGAGGATTATGCAATTAAATTGGCAACAGATTTAATTGATAATTTCCAAAATATTTATGAGGATAAATGGTTAAACATGATGAGAAATAAACTTGGCTTATTTGGTGAAGAAAAAAAAGATAAAAAATTAATAAATGATTTATTAGAATGGATGAAAAAAAATAAAGCTGATTATACGAACACATTTAACCATTTAATGGATTTAAAATCTAATAATGAAATTTATAAAAAAACTGATTTTCTTACGTGGATTGATAAA
>CACOQN010000033.1 GCA_902629285.1 uncultured Pelagibacteraceae bacterium
AATAATAAAATAACATACGCAGAAGATATACAAAACACTAAAACTTTTTTTGGAATTGGGTTTGATGTTCACAGGTTAATAAAAGGTAAAAAACTTTTTTTAGGTGGAATAAAAATCCCTTTTCATTCAGGCCTTAAAGGTCATTCAGATGGTGATGTAATAATTCATTCTGTAATTGATTCTCTTTTAGGAGCAATGAAAAAAAAAGATATTGGAACTTTTTTTCCTGACAATCAAAATAAATTTAAAAACATCCGATCTCCAAAAATGCTTAAACCTATCAATGAAATTTTAAATAAAAAAAACTATTACATTAATAATCTAGATATAAATCTGATATGTGAGCAACCAAAAGTTTCAAAGTATAGAGATAAAATAATAAAATCTTTATCAAGCTTATTAGGTATTGATAAAGAATTGATTAATTTAAAAGGTAAAACAGTTGAAAAACTTGGATTGATTGGAAAGGAAAAAGCAATAGCTTGTGAAGTCATTTGCTCAATATCCGAATGAAAAAAATAAATGTTTTATTATCTACATTTTTTGGCTACGGTTATTTAACTAAAATCCCAGGTACAGTTACATCCGCAGTGACGACTGGTTTTATATATATAGCTTATGAAGTTCTTGGATATACAGATCTAAAATTTTCAATGATTTTTTTTACTCTTTTATTTTTTTATTCTTTTTACGCTGTTAAAGACTCAGAGTCTGAATTTAAAAATAAAGATCCTCGCCAAATAGTAATCGATGAAGTTTTGGGGCAATCAATGCCTTTAATATTATTGCTGTATTTAAATCAAACTAATCAAATAAGTCTTTCAGTTGAGTTTTATTATATTTTGTCTTTTGTATTTTTTAGATTTTTTGACATTTTAAAACCATTTCCTGTAAGTTATTTTGATAAAAATCATAAAAACTATTTTGGAATTATTATGGATGATATAATGGCTGGATTATATTCTATGATATTATTATATATAATTAGTCTTAAATTTTAATGAGCATTAAATTAGTTCACAAAAAATTAATTAAAAAAAAATTAACCCTATCTGTGGCTGAATCTTGTACTGGTGGACTATTAGCTCATAATTTTACTAAATTAGCTAATTCATCCAAGTATTTTCAAATGGGTCTAACAACCTACTCTAATCAAGCAAAAATTAAGATATTAAAAATAAATAAAAATATTATTCAAAAATATGGTGCTGTAAGCAAAGAATGCTGTAAAGCTATGGTTCAAAATTTATTTAAAATTTCAAAGAGTAAGATTAATGTCTCAATAACTGGAATCGCTGGTCCAGGTGGAGGCACAAAAGAAAAACCCGTTGGGCTTGTTTATATGGGTATAAAAAAAGGAAATAAAATAATAATAAATAAAACTATATTTAAATCAAAAAGTCGAAAAAAAATCCAGTATTCAACTGTTAAAAAAGTAATTCAAATAATACTTAAAATTATTTAACTTTTATTAACTCCAAATTTACTAAATTTATACCATGCTCTTTCATGAAAATAATACAAAAACATTTTAGTCAAAACTTCAATTCCAGCAATTGTTCCTGCCCAATCAAATTTACCAGTAATTAACCAGGCTATTAAAAATGTATCTGCACTCGCAATAATTCTCCAAGTAATAGTTTTTGCAATATGTCTTTTTTTTTCTACTTGTTTCATAAATATCCTTAATTTTATTTTTTTAGTTGCAAATACAAATCCTGTGCTCTTTTTTGAAATGCATCTGCTATTTTGTTTAATCCATACTGAAAAGATTTTGTCATTACTAGATTTAAAAATTTATTTTTAATTTCAAAATCAATATCAAACAAGATTTCAGTACCTTTGTCAGATTCTATAAATTTCCAATTATTTTCAAGGTGTCTTAAAGGTCCACCGATATTAGTTACATTTATACTGCTATCATCTTTATTAAATTTCACATCACTTTTATAAGTATCTTTAAAGGGTCCTTTACCTATTGTGAGATCTGCAACAATTATAATTTGATCATCCTTATTATCCCTCTGATAAACATGCGATCCTAAACAAAATGGAACAAACTCTGGATATTTTTCAATATCTAACACCAAATCAATGAGTTGATTTTTTTTACATTCAATTAATCTCTTAACTGATGCTGTGGGCATTAATTGTTTTCAATCTATTTTGTTGCAGTTTAGCGAAGTCTTCATCGGCATGATACGAAGATCTTGTAAGAGGCGATGATGAAACTAATAAAAAACCTTTTGTTTTCGCAATACTTTCCAAATCTTTAAATTCATCAGGATGATAATATCTGCTTAAAGGATAATGTTTTGGAGAGGGTTGTAAGTATTGACCTATAGTTAAAAAATCAACTTCTGCTGATCTTAAATCATCCATTACCTGAATTAATTCATCTTTATCTTCACCAAGACCAACCATCAGACCAGATTTAGTAAAAACTTTCTTATTAAATTTTTTAACATTTTTTAAAAGTTCTAAAGATCCAAAATATCTAGCACCAGGTCTCACCTTAAGGTAAAGTCGTGGTACGGTTTCGATATTATGATTAAAAACATCTAAGTCAGCATCTAGAAGTTTTTTATAAGCGTCGCCTTTTCTTAAAAAATCTGGTGTTAAAACTTCAATTGATGTCTCTGGATTTTTTTTTCGAATAGCGTTAATTACTTCATAAAAATGATTAGATCCACCGTCGTCAAGATCATCTCTATCTACTGAAGTAATAACAACATGTTTTAAATTTAATTTTTTTACAGCATTAGAAATTTTATAAGGTTCAAATGGATCTAAGCTTTCAGGTTTTCCAGTTTTTACATCACAAAAAGCACAAGCTCTTGTACAGGTATCTCCCATAATCATAAATGTTGCATGTCTCTTACTCCAACATTCTGTTATGTTTGGACAGTTGGCCTCCTGACATACCGTGACTAAATTATTTTGA
>CACOQN010000034.1 GCA_902629285.1 uncultured Pelagibacteraceae bacterium
TCTAAAACATCCTATAAAATCACATAACTTTAAATTAGCTTTAATTAAGTTTAGTAATTAAAGTTAAATGAATTAGCTCAAACTAGAGCAAGACTAGAGCATAGAGAGATAATTTTTTTTTAATTAATCAGTAACTTGTTTATTTTTTAAGCTTACTTCCATTTAAAATTAGAAGACCAAGTCCTCCAATTATAAAAGGAGAGAAAGTAGACAAAGGACCTAAAAAATATGTGAGATTTATTTGTGCAAAATTTCCAAGCAAAAAATCTACCACGCCAAGTACTATTAAAATATAACCTACTATTTGACCCATGTTTAAACCTTATTGATAACTAACTTTTAAATCAACTTAATTCCATTCCCTCTATGAGTGAATATTAGTAGTTAAAATTATTGTATATGAGTAATTTTTTTGAGATTATATGAATTTTATGAATAACTTAATTAGAGTTACACTTATCTTTTTCATTTTAAATTTTTTAAACATTGCCAAATCAGAAATTTTAGAAGGTTTTTGTTTAGTTAAACGATCTGACCTCGAAATGGCAAAAATTGCTAAAGATGATTATTCAAGGTTTTTGGGTAAAGAAATTAAGTTTCTTGTAAGTTTTGATGAGGGATTGTTAGCTGATGTTTCTGAAGATGGTGAACTATCCGTAATTACAGGAATGTACGGTGGTGTTTTAGAATTTAAACAAAATGGATTAATTTTAAATTATGAAAATAAAATTGAAGTTGGAGAAAAAGAGACCGACCAAGTTACTTATAGTTATAAAAATAAATTATCTTTAGTAGATAATAAAATAACTAGTCTTTACGCTGATATAGATCAAACAGGCTTTTCAATGAATAATTGGAAATTTCAAATAGATTGTAGAGATTATCCTTACTCAGAAGAAGAAAAACTTGCAGCAAAAAAAATAAAAACTCCTGGAATAGGGGAAAAACCAGAATGGTTTGATGAACTAACTAAAAAGCTTATTGAAAATAAAGGCGTATTTCCATCAAATGATAAATATTCTTTACTTATAGAAGAAGATTTTGGTACGGCACTTTTGATAACTAATAAAGCAAAAGTAGAAATTATATCATATGGAGGCTATGAATTTTTTAAAGGTGTTTATGATCGATCGGATAATCAAGCTAATACATTTGTACAACCAGCAGAAATGTCAAAAAGTGGAGAAATGGAAGATTACATGAAAGAAGCTTTCAAGACAGATTTTGATTGGATTTATCAAGAGAGAGATAATGATCAAATAGTTATTTCTAATACTAGTAAGTTTATCCAACTTATAAATTCTTATGTAGCCTCAGATAGTTCTTTTTCAATTTCATCAATTACAGATGAATTTTGGTATGCTGGGACATTTGACTTAGTTAAGAACAATGAAGATCTTTTAAGAGTTTATCAAAAAAATAAGTCAACCTATTGTGGTTTAATGAAAGAAAAAATAATTTTAGAATCTACAAACCTTGAATTGCAATATAATAATAATGATTTTATTGATTTTAATAATAGGAATAATATTAACTGCTAAATTATAATGACAACATTGCTTATAACTATAGTTCCTTCGATCATTATCTTTTGTTATTTTTATTTCTCAGACAAATTTAAAGAACCTAAACAAACCGTAGCTATTGTGTTTGTTTTAGGTATTTTGATTTGTTTTCCTGCAGGAATAGTAAATAGTTTCATTATTGATAATTTTCAAAAGGATACAGACTTTTCAGAACGATTATACTCAAGTTTTCTAACTGCAGCTTGGGTTGAGGAATTATTAAAGTTTTTAGTTTTGTATTTTATTGTACTTAGACGTAGTGAATTTAACGAACCAATGGATGGAATAGTTTATGGAGTTACTGTTTCACTAGGATTTGCAACATATGAGAATTATGATTATGTATTTTATTGGGCTAAAGAGTGGGACATAGATCCAAATCAAATGGCGATTTGGAGATCTTATTCAGCTATACCTTTACATGGACTTTGTGGTGTTGTTATGGGATTTTACTTTGGTCTTTATTCATTTACAGCAAAATATAAGTATTTAATCTTAAGTTTATTAATTCCATATTTAGCACACGGTTTTTATAATTTTTTAAGCTACCCTGGACATTTCATCATATTAGGAATGTTAGCTATTTTTACAATTGCACTTCATTCGCATTTTAAAAAATTACAATCGAAGAAATCAAAAGAAACAGAAATAAAAAAAATATAATTAATATGAAATTATTTAGATTAGCTATTTTAAGCTCCTATCTTAGTTATCTAAGTAAAAATAAAAAACAAGCTCTTAAATTTATTAATTTAGGAATTTTTTTATGTATATTTGCAATAAGCACTGCAGGAATTTCATTTTTTATTGAAAAAAAAATTTCAGACAAACAAAATCAACTTTTATATTTGCAGATAGACGACAAAGATTATAGTAGATTAAAATCTTCCTTCCAAACAGCAATGGATACTTACCAGAATTTATTATTAATTGAAGAAAGATACAGAGTAGAAAAAGAGTATTTAGCACAGTCAGAAATTGAAGCACAATTGCAAACGGATATAGACTTTTTCGGCTCATATATTTATGCAAATTCTTTTTCAATTAAAGAAATGTTTACCGATAAAGAATTTTTAGATTTTGTAGATCCAGAAGGTGAGGATATTAAATATATTATTGAATTACTTGAAACCTCATGGGATGAATATGAAGTTGAA
>CACOQN010000035.1 GCA_902629285.1 uncultured Pelagibacteraceae bacterium
TTATTAAAATCTTCTAAATTTGAAACACAATATTTATTTCTTAACAATGATTTTGGTGTCATAATAATTAGCGGCTTCCTAAAACTTCTATGCATTTGTCTTCTTAAAGCGTGAAAATAATTTGCTGGAGTTGTGCAATTCATTACTTGCATATTATCGTTTGAGCATAATTGTAAAAATCTCTCTAATCTTGCTGAAGAGTGTTCTGGTCCTTGTCCTTCATACCCATGAGGTAATAACATTACTATACCAGATGCCCTATTCCATTTTCTTTCTCCAGATGCAATAAATTGATCAATTACTACTTGAGCACCATTTGCAAAGTCACCAAATTGTGCTTCCCAAAGTGTAAGAGTATTTGGCTCTACAAGACTGTAACCATATTCAAATCCTAAAACTGCAAGCTCAGATAAAAAACTATCTACTACCTCAAATTGTTTTTGACTTTTAGAAATATTATTGAGTGGCACATATCTAGAATTATCTAATTGATTTCTTAACACAGAATGTCTTTGACTAAATGTACCTCTACCAGAGTCTTGACCTACAAGTCTAACTGGGTATCCCTCATCGAGTAAAGATCCAAATGCAAGAGCCTCTGCTGAAGACCAATCAATTTCAGTACCTTTTTCAATATTTTTTTTTCTAGAATTAAAAATTTTAGTTATAGTTTTGTGAATATTTTTATCTTCAGGGATAAAATTTATTTTGTTTGATATTAATTTTAATTTATCTTCGTCATAACCTGTTACTCCTCTTTTATCTTTTCCTCTTTCAGGTTTATATCTCGACCATGTTCCTTCAAACCACTCTATTTTAGGCTTATAATCTTTTGCACTCTTATATTGTTCAGCAAGTAAATCTTTAAATGATTTGACATTTTGATTTAATATTTCTTGAGTTATAGAGTTTTCATTTACTAACTTATTACCATAAATTTTATAAACACTAGGGTGTGACCTAATTTTTTTATACATTAAAGGTTGAGTGAATGAAGGTTCATCTCCCTCATTATGTCCAAACCTTCTATAGCAAATTAAGTCAATTACTACGTCTCTGTTAAATTTTAATCGAAACTCTGTTGCTATTCTAGTTGCATAAACAACTGCTTCTGGATCATCTCCATTAACATGAAGAATAGGTGCCTCTACCATTTTTGCAACATCTGATGGATACGGTGAGGACCTAGCAAATCTTGGGCTTGTAGTAAATCCAATTTGATTATTTACAATAATGTGAATTGTTCCACCAGTGTTATGTCCCGGTAATCCAGACATTGCAAAACATTCTGCTACAACTCCTTGGCCAGCAAAAGCTGCATCTCCATGAATGAGAATAGGTATAACTTTATTTCTCTCTTTATCTTTATGAAAAAATTGTTTAGCTCTTGTTTGTCCTAAAACAACTGGGTTTACAGCTTCTAAGTGAGAAGGATTATCTGTTAAACTCACATGTACAGAGTTTCCATCAAATTCTCTATCTGAAGACGCCCCAAGATGATATTTCACGTCACCAGCACTATCTTCTACGTCAGAACTTAATTCACCTGCAAATTCATTAAAAATTTTCTTATAAGACTTTTGCAAAACATTTGCTAAAACATTAAGCCTACCTCTGTGGGACATTCCTATTTTAACTTCTTTAATATGATTTTGACCACCAATTTTTATTATTTGTTCTAAGGCAGGTATTAAACTTTCTCCACCGTCCAAACCAAACCTTTTTGTTCCAACATACTTAGTGGCTAAAAATTTTTCAAAACCTTCTGCCTGAACTAATTTATTTAAAATGGCCTCTTTACCATTTTTTGTAAATTGAAGTGCATTTTTATCTTGCTCTATTCTGTCTCTAAACCACTTTCTTTCAACTGGGTTTGAAATATGCATGAACTCATAACCTATTTTTCCACAATAGGTCTTCTTCATAAACTTAAGTATTTCTCTTATGTTTGCATATTTAAGATTGATTACACCATTAAGAAAAATTTTTTTGTTATAATTTTCTTTTTTAAAACCATAAAAATCTGGATGAAGTTCATCTAAATACTCAGACTCTCTCATTTCTAATGGATCAAGATCTGCCAACAAGTGACCTCTTAATCTATAAGCTCTTATTAATGCTA
>CACOQN010000036.1 GCA_902629285.1 uncultured Pelagibacteraceae bacterium
TATTACTAACGAGAAAGAAATTTACTTAAATTTAAAATTAATTAACTTATTAAAAAAATATAAAAACATTAAATATATTTGCATCTCAAATCAAGCAGGAATATCAACAGGTGTACTAAGTAAAAATAAATTAAATAAGATAAATTCAAAATTAGTGAAATTATTAAAAAAAAAACAAATAATCTTGAAAAAAATTTTTATTAATACTGATCATTTTTTGTCCAACTCTTTTCAAAGAAAACCAAATCCTGGTATGTTTTTAAAAGCTGCTAAAAAATTCAAATTTTTATTGGATCAAACTATATATATTGGTGATGATAAAAGAGATATAATGGCTGCTTATAATTCATCAACTGACTGCTATTTTTTAGGAAAAAAAGTCTCAAATTTAATTGAAAATAAAAATTTGATTAAAATTCCCTTAGAAAAATATATAAAAAATAAAAATGATGAATAATAGAGACCTTATAATTACCAGAACTCCTTTAAGAATTTCTTTTTTTGGAGGTGGTACTGATATTCCATATTTTTTCAAAAAAGAATTTGGACAAACCCTAAGCGTAGCGATTAATAAATATGTTTATGTGATTATAAAAACACATAATAATTATGATGAAAAATATAGAATAAATTACTCAAAAACTGAAAATGTAAATTTTCTTAATGACATGAAAAATAAGAGAGTAAAGTCGATTTTAAATTATTTTAAAATTAAAGACCCACTATACATTAGTACTATTTCAGATATACCTGCGAACACTGGCCTTGGCTCATCCAGTGCATTTACAGTAGGATTAATTAGAGCAGTTTTAATATTAAAAAATAAAAAAATGTCAAAAGAAGCAATTGCAAATTTGGCATTTAAGATTGAGCATTCACTAAAAGAAGACTTAGGAAAACAAGATCAATATATTTCGTCTTTAGGAGGTATAAAACATTTTATTTATAGAAAAAATTCTACAGTAAAATTAAACACCTTAAAGATTAACAATAAAATCCAAAAACTACTTAAAAATAGCCTTTTAATTTATACAGGTCAAAAAAGGCTTTCTAAAAATATACTTAAAAAACAAAAAAAAAATTTTAAAAAAAATTATCACAACTTGGTACAATTAAAAAAAAATGTTAATAAATTTATAAATTTATTAAAAAAAAATAATAATTTAGAATCAGTCGGAAATTTGTTTGATAATAGTTGGAAATTAAAAATTAAATTGAGTGATAAAATATCAAATACGAAAATCAATAAACTCTACAAAAGTTTGATAAGTGACGGATGTTATGGTGGTAAATTATTAGGTGCAGGAAATGGTGGTTTTATTTTTATGGTAATGAACTATAAAACTAAAAAAAAAATTTTAAATAAATTTAAAAAATATAAAATATTTCAACCACAAATAGATTATAATGGATCAATTGTCCTCAAAAAGTAATACAACGATAGTAATAGTAACTTTTTTAAGTGACAGTATAATTGATGATTGCATAAATAATCTTGGCGATGCTCACAAAATTATTGTTATCGAGAATTCAAATAGAGAATCTTTTAAACAAAAAATTGAAAAGAATTTCAGTAATATAGACTGTTATTTAATGGGTTATGATGCAGGGTACCCAAAGGCTGCAAATTTCGGAATTAGCTTAGTAAAATCTGAATTTGTATTTTTAATTAATCCTGACACATTTCCAATGACGAAATGTATTGAGGAATTACAGAATTTTGCATTCAGAAGAAAAGAATGTCCTTTAATATTTCCGCTTACGATTAGAGAAAATAATAAAATTTCAAACGATTTTGGTTATTTTAATGGAGAAGCAATTAAAAATATAGCTACTAATGAAATTAAAATAGATTATTCAAATGGAAATGCAATTTTTATAAGAAAAAGCTTTTTTGAAGATAAAAATATTTTTGATGATAAAATATTTCTTCAATACGACGATACTGAGCTATGTTGGAGATTAAAAAAATTAAACAAAAATATTTATATGATAACTGATGCAAAAGTTAAACATTTAGAAGGTAAATCTCACGAAAAAAAATATGACTTCGAGTTAAAAAAAGAAGTTTGGTGGCATAATGGGTGGTCTCATATTTATTTGGCAAAA